>NZ_LQYA01000092.1:8097-66142 GCF_001531445.1 Sporosarcina koreensis | reverse complement strand
CTTTAATAACAATATTAGTTGTTAATATGTTACCTTCGCATATTACATTACCTTGCCCCATAGTGTTAAATCGGGAAATCTTTACTGTAGGATGAATCAGATTAGGAAAATCGACATTCGTTAAATCCCTTAAGTTTGAAATGATTTTGGCCTTTGCATTTGGCGAACCCATACCCATAACTACAGAAGTTAGTTTTCTATCATTAAACCATTCAATACCACCTAGAACTGGAAGTTCATTAATTACAGTTCCATGATTATCTTCATTATCATCAATAAAACCAAGCAAGTTCCATTGGGCTTCTTTTTCATTTATATCCTCAATTAAGTGTGCAATTTCGCGTGCAAACCCGCCAGATCCGTATATTACAATATCTTTCATTATTGCTTCCCTCCATTATTGCCTTCAAATTTCCTCATCGTCGCCTGGCCATCCTGACTAATTCCTTCAGACTTGAACACCTTAGCGACAGTCATAAATAAAATCTTCATATCCAACCAGAAAGAACGGTTCTCAACATACCAAACATCCAACTCAAACTTCTCTTCCCATGATATTGCATTCCGACCATTCACCTGAGCCCAGCCAGTAATCCCCGGACGCACCTCGTGTCGCCTTGCTTGCCGCTCGTTGTATAATGGCAAATACTCTACCAATAATGGGCGGGGTCCGACAAAGCTCATGTCACCTTTCAATACATTCCATAACTGTGGAAGCTCGTCTAGACTTAAATTCCGAACCACTTTACCAAAAGAAGTGAGGCGGATATCATCAGGCAACAGCTCACCTGCTTCATCACGTTCGTTAGTCATTGAACGGAACTTATAGACATAAAATAGCTTCTCATTCAAGCCTGGACGTTGCTGTTTGAACAAAACTGGTGAACCGATCTTTAACCTAATTAAGAGTGCTGTTATCCCAATTATCATAGATAAAGAAATCAGCGCCAATAAACTTACGGTAAGATCAAATAATCTTTTCATAGTAATGCCTACGTTTCTATCGTATTTTAAATTCACTGCCTAACTAACAAGAGTACTCAATTTATGGTAATATCAATTGCAGCTTTCTCCTTAAGGTTACCGAAGTTCACGTACTCAATTTTCTCATTTGAAATTCGCACACAATTTCTAGTATCAAAAACCAAAGGTCGTTTTGCTTTCGCTAGAATCACTTCTTCATCCAACTTCTTAAACTCATTATGATCCGTTAACACAAGAATACATTCCGCATCCTCCACCGCATCAGTAAATGAGGAAATCTTGAATCCTACTTGTTCTTGACCAATATGGGGGTCGTTCACACCGAGCGTGTATCCTTCTTCCAGTAGTTTCTCCACAATTTCCATCGCCGGGCTTTCCCTCACATCATCGATATTTCCTTTGTATGTTAAGCCTAGGACAGCGATTTTCGAGCTTCTGTCCTTTACTCTTTTACCGACCTGATCGACCACAAAACCAGGCATTGAGTTATTAATTATTCTAGCATTGGCGATCAATTGCGATTCCTCAGGCGCTTTTTCGATGATGAAATATGGATCTACTGCTAAGCAATGCCCCCCGACCCCTGGTCCCGGCAAATGCAAGTTCACCCGTGGATGTTGGTTCGCAAGTTCGATTACTTCCAAAGCTTCAATACCAAGTTTCTCAGATATTTTCACTAACTCATTGGCTAATGCAATATTCACATCACGATACGTGTTTTCCATCAACTTTGACATTTCAGCACTCAGTGCAGATGTGCGTAGTAGTTCGCCTTTTACAAATGTAGAATACACTTCTACCGCTTTTTCAGTTGAAGCCTGATTAATACCGCCGACAATCCGATTGTTTTCGACTAGTTCAATAAGGATTCTTCCAGGCAAAACCCGTTCTGGGCAGTGTGCTAAGTAAATATCCTCGCCAACCTTCCAATTTGCCGCCTCAAATAGCGGGGCCACAACGTCATTTATTGTTCTTGGAGGAATTGTTGACTCGACGATGACTACATTTCCTTTCTGAACCTTTTCGAGCACTGAATTAGTTGCTTGTATCAAATATTTTAGATTTGCAGTGTTATCATCCGTATGAGGGGTTGGTACTGCAATAATGAAAGAATCAGCTTCCTCTACCTTTTCTGAAGCTTTCAGACTTCCATTTTTCACTGCTTTCGCAACCATTTCTCCAAGGCCGACTTCTTCAATATGTATCTGTCCTTTATTAATCATGTCAACCGCTTTTTGATTTACGTCAACCCCAAGTACTTGCCAACCGTGATTCGCAAACATCGCTGCTGTTGGAAGTCCAATATAACCTAACCCGACTACACATAACTTGTTCATTTCTGCACCACTTTCTCAAGTTCATCAATGTACTTCTTGGCTAGACCTTCTCTACTAAAGTGTTCTCTTACAAACGCTAGACCATTTTCGCCTAAGGTTTTCATTAAATCCTGCTTCGATTTCAATTCACGAATTTTAGCTGCAAAAGCTTTAGGATCTTCGGGATCAACATAATACCCAGAACCGCTTTCTTCAATTAGCTCTCTTGCAACACCATCAATTCCAAGAAGAATAGGCTTGGCACATGACATGTAGTCGAACACCTTATTTGGATAAACCGTCTTAAACGTGTCCACTTTCTTTAAGACAGCCGTGCATATATCTGAAGCGTTACAAAAATCTGGAATTGTATGTTTAGGCTGGGATTCGATGAAAAGAAGATTCGATATGTTCTCTTCATCCATTTTTTGCATCAGGTCTGCCTTTCGCATGCCGTCCCCAATCAATACAATTACGACATCCTCGTCATGTTCAAATTCTTGCGCAACTTCTAATAAAGATTCCAAATGATTAGCTACGCCATGTGCTCCCATATAAGTAACGACGAATTTGTTATGTAGATTGTATTTATCCCTTACCCAGTTCTCTTTCTGACCCGGTTGGAAAATATCCAAATCTGCCCCATTAGGAATAAAGCATATTTTCTCAGATGAAATACCCTTTTTAGATATCAAAGACTGTTTAAAAGCAGGCGTAAGCACATTGATTTTATTTGCAAAGCGGTAAGACAATTTTTCAATTAAATAAGCAATCTTTATGATCAATTTATTCGATAATACACCTGTATCGATTGCCGACTCCGGCCAAAGATCACGTATTTCAAAAACCATTGGTGTCCGTTTAAACCACTTCGCTAATATACCGGTGATACCAACGAATAGCGGAGGTGAAGTGACAACAATAACATCATGTCTTTTCACATGAAATAAAATAGCCCATAAAGAAGAAACTGTAAATGAGAAGTAACCCCATAATCTACCAATAAATGACTTGTTATAAGCTTCAGATACGTAGGTCCGTACAAGTTTCACCCTTTTAGAGTAGTCTTCTTTTACAACCCACTTACCTTTGTATTTCTCTTCCTTTTTTCCAGTGGCATAGTGCACTGTTCCAGCGACGACTGTAATTTCATGTCCTTGCTCTTCCCAATACTTAACAAATTGGTTAAACCTCGAACCTCCTGGATCGTTTTGCCCAAGAAAATATTGATGGAGAATTAAGATTTTCATTTTTCACCCTTCATATAAATTCACTTTTTTTATAATTCTTGTCCTATAAATTAGAACTAGACTAACTGTTATCCATATCCAACGATTATCGAAAAAGTCACCGCTAATCATCGAAGTAATTAAGAAGTAAATATATATAGTGAAAAGACCATATATATATATATCATTTTGCTTTTTAAAAACTAAAGTACTAACTACAATAAAAAAAGGAATACAGATAAGTATACATAAACATACAACTCCTAATAACCCAACTTCCATAGCAATTTCAGCCAAGACATTGTGTGGATATAAAAAACCAGCATTATTATAATTTTCAAAAGTCCCCAATCCTGTACCCATATACCATTTTTCCTTAAAATGAATAAATGATGTTTTTAACATTTCAAGTCTAATGTTAATTGATTCACCTTTATCTTCTTGGAATATTAATTTTGTTCTACTATATATAGTTGAGTTTTTAATAATGTCATCAAAAAATATAAAAATGGATAATATTGATATCATAGATATCATAATAAAACTAATAAACCCTTTAACTTTTCTTTTAAAAGAGCTTAAATAATAAACAAAGAACCCTAATAATAACAAACATAAAAACATTGCCAAAAATGATTGACGGGAACCAGTTAATCCAATAGAAATTGCTAAGAAGATTAACGATAGGAGATAAACAAATTTCCATAAAGACATAGACTTTTTTCGATAACTATCAATATAGAGGATTATTCCTGAAAGTAAACCTAACATCAATATTCTAGAAAAAGTTATAGGACCCCCACCAAAAGCACTTAAGCGACCGCTTAGTAGAGATCCATTCAATAGCGATAATATTACAGCTATAACACAGAAAATTAAGGCGATATAATAACTTGTAATGAAAAAATATTTAAAGTCTTTCTTAGTTTTAAATATATATTTACTTAGCAGTAACAAAGGCAATATATAAAATGATATTTCATA
The DNA here is from genome assembly GCF_001531445.1 of Sporosarcina koreensis. Classification (GTDB taxonomy): domain Bacteria; phylum Bacillota; class Bacilli; order Bacillales_A; family Planococcaceae; genus Sporosarcina; species Sporosarcina koreensis_C. The sequence continues at coordinate 61,629 of NZ_LQYA01000092.1, read as the reverse complement.
TATTTTCTGTGTGCTATACTCACTAAGCTGTTCATTTAATAAGCTTATTAAAGATATTAATATGAAAATTAAAAGCAAGAAAATGTCTATAGAAAAAAACATCTTCTTAGTTTCACTCATATAAAAAATCAACAAAACCCATGCAAAAATGATTCCTAAATTGTAATAAAGACCTGGGAATCCTAAAAACGAATAACTTAAGAACCGCCCCATTAATAAACATAACGTGAATATTATTATACTTATGAAATTTAGTTTTAACTGTAGTCTATTTGTCATTTCTTATCTACTACCTTCAGCTTTTCTGGAGATTAATTTATTAATTAATAGAATCAAAGTTAAGGAAAGAAAACTCATTGTAATGCTATAAATCAATATAACATGCTTAGCATCTTCAATGTACTTTGATACGAGTATAAATATAGCCAGTACCAATATTAAACGTATAAGTTGCCATACAAAAAATACTTTCTGTTCATTTATTATATCTAACACTTGTAAAAAAGGAGTTGTATATAATGACATTGTTAGCATCGGTGCCAAATATCGCAAGTAAAATCCAGCTTCAGCCCATGTAGACCCAAAAATAAGTTTAACTATTTCTGGTCCTAAAAGCGTTAGGGTAACAAAAAGCGGAACTGAAATAAGTGTGATTTTAGAAATCATCTTCTTAACTAAAAACGAATTTTTTTCAAAATTCCCTTCGTTAGTATTTTCAGCGATTTCACGAATTAAAACTTGAGAAACTGATTTTCCTATCATTGATACTGGTGATTCAAATACTCGAATTATTAGTGAATAAAATCCCACTACTATTGAGTTATAACTGAGTGCCAAAAAAACTGAAGGTGACTGCATAGAAATATTATTAATTAGATTTGCTGAAGCACTGTAGATGGGAAACTTATAATGTTTTTTCGCTATATACCTCACTTCGTTTTTTTTTATTCTCCATTTGCTATTATTATCCTTTAAAAGCCTTATCAATGAAATATTACTTGTTACTCTACCAATAACATCTCCTACCAGCAAACCACCTGTTTTAAATCCAAGTAAACCGGTACCTATTTGAACAAGTGAAGAATATAGGTTTTGATTAATTTTAGTTTTTGATAGAACTTCGTATTTTTCTTGTCTAATAGCCCAATAAGAAAGAATTTGATTTAACCCAAGCGCAAAAAAGCTAATTGGCAGAAGTGAAAAATAAAGTACTGGAATGCTCGGGTATAAACTTTCTTTAAAAAGAAATATAAACAAAAAAACAAAAATACATACTATCAGTGTATTTATAAATAATATATGTATACAAAATGATAGGATCTTAAAAGCAATATGTGTTTTTTTTTCGCTTACTACTAATATCTCAAACTTTAGACTTGCTATCGTAACAATGATAGTCAGTATAGATAGATGAATAGCAAGATATCCAAATGTCTCAGGTTCATAAATTCTTGCTAGAATAATAGCGGCTAAAGCCGCTATTATTTGACCAATTAGTGTTCCTTTAACCAAAACCAAAACTTTCCTCACAAATTTCCTATTCATATCAGTAACTTCCTTAAATGAAGTGTTTATTTTAAATTTAAATATTAATATTTTGGAATTCATTTCTATCTATCATTTTCCTATTTGCAACGTCAATTAGTATTTCCTTAAGTTTCTTCTCAGATAACTTCGGTATTTGCTCTATTAATCGATCCAATTCCGTTTTTCCAATAGGTGTTGCCTTTCCAATATGGATTTTAGGATAGACATAAGCTGATTGAATTTCATCCTCATTAAGTAGTTCTTCAAACATTTTTTCACCCGGTCGAATACCAGAATACTCAATCCCAATTTCATTAACATTGTAACCAGACAGTTTTATAAGATTTTTGGCTAAGTCAACAATCTTCACTGACTCCCCCATATCCAGGACAAAAACCTCTCCTCCCGTAGCAAGTGTTCCTGCCTGTATAACGAGCTTTGATGCTTCTGGGATTGTCATAAAGTATCGGGTCATTTCCGGGTCAGTAACGGTCACGGGACCACCACGAGCAATCTGCTGTTTAAACAATGGTACAACGCTACCACGAGATCCTAACACGTTGCCAAAGCGTACAGCAGCAAATCTCGTATTGCTTGTCTTTGCCAAGTTTTGAACAATCATTTCGGCAACTCTCTTTGTTGCTCCCATTATATTAGGCGGATTTACTGCTTTATCCGTCGAAACTAATACAAAGTATCTTACATCGAACGTATCCGCTGCTTCAGCTACATTTTTAGTACCAAAAATATTGTTTTTTACCGCTTCCATTGGATTAGATTCCATTAGTGGTACATGCTTATGTGCAGCAGCATGGTAAATGACATCTGGCTGGTATTTACTTATTATATCAAAAATACGATTCCTATCTTGGACATCGGCAATAATAGGAGTGAGTTTTGTACTTTTTGAAACTTTGCGTCTTAATTCCATATCAATATTATAAATAGAACTTTCCCCATGCCCTAATAATAACAGTTGGCTCGGACGAAAATCTAACACTTGTCTGCAGATTTCCGAACCGATCGAGCCACCTGCTCCTGTCACAAGTATTGTTTTATTTGTCAGCTTATCAGCAATTGCTTTCAAATCTAAATGGACTTCTTCACGTCCAAGCAGATCTTCAATTTTCACGTCTCGCATGTCATTGACTGATATTTTTCCTGTCATGACGTCTTCAATATTAGGCATGATTTTAACTCTGACGCCAGTCTTTGCACATCTCTCATAAATATTTCTTATTCCTATACGCCCAAGTGAAGGTATCGCGATAATAATATCAGAGACTTTCTTTTTTTCTACGAGCCGTTCAATATCCGTTGTCTTCCCTTGAACAGTAACATTCATAATCTTTAACTGTTGCTTTCTTGGATCATCATCTACAAAAGCAACTGGCACGAATTCAGGTTGCTGTGCACGTAGTAGGTTACGTGCGAGCATCGTTCCAGCTTGACCAGCCCCTATAATGAGCACTCTTCTTCTTTCTCCATGCGAGGTAAAGGAATCATGGTCCTTTAGTAAACGAAGAAAAAATCTTGAGCCACCAATCATAAGAATGTGAAGCATCCATGTAATAGCCATTACTCTAAAATAAATATCATTTTTTATCAAAAATTGCATTCCACTTGCCGCAACTACAGAAATAGTCACCGCAATACCAATCGTCAATAATTCACGAGCCGATGCTACTCCCCAGACACGGTCATATAAGTGGAAAAAGTACGCAGCAATATGGTGACTGATAAGCAATGTTATAGCACTCAGGATGATCATTGTATTGGAATAACCAGAAATCGTTGGATGCAGTAAAAAATAGCTCATAAAAATTGCAGAAAGTACGATTGCTGAGTCGAGTAAAAAAAATATAATGTATCGTAATCTGTAACTCAAATTCAGAACCCTCTTTCCACTGTTAATTATTTTGCGGGTGTTGAATTCTTCCAGTATTCACGGAAGAATACAATGCCTATACTAATCATTAGACCTATGATAAATGCAATTGCAATATTTAATATCTTATTAGGAGCGGAAGGATCTTCTGGAAAAATCGGTTCAACAATTTGGCGAATGAACGGATCAGGTCTAAAACTATCAAGTCCTGTTTTAACAGATTGATACTTATCTAAAACGCGTCTATACTCTTCTGATTTAGATTCAATTTGCGCCTGCATTTGCAATAGATCATTATGCAATTTGCCATCCACTTTGCTGAGCGCCTCCAATTGGACATCCGTGACAGGTGTAATTATTTGCGTACCAATTAGTGATTGCATGATCAAAATTTCTGGAAGTCCGTTCGAAGTGATACTCTCATTATAACGATTAATCAACTTTTCAATTTCAACAGATAAATGTTCCGATTCAGATGTATATGTCTTTTCTAATTCATTCAATGTATTTTTTACAGATCTATCCATCCGTTCCTTCGTCTTTTGAATAAATAAAGATAACTGTTCTTGTGCATCTTCAGGAGATTTAGCTTGATACTTCAATTCCACAATATTCGTGTTCGCCTGAGGATTTACAGAAAGACGCTTCTCATCAAATTCCTCATCAATTCCTGCCTCTTTAAACGCCTCAGTCATCAGAGTCGGATTTTTGATACGCTGGATAAAAATTGCTGGCGTAAACTCTGCTGCAATATAACTCGACATGATTCCCGTATCTTGAACTTCGTTTGCGACTTGAACAGTAGCTTTTGACTCGTACTGTTCAGGAAGGACAAACCAACTCACAATTGCTGTTACAAAAACTACTACTGCTGTCACTCCTGCAACAATCCACTTACCTTTCCACAACGTCTCAATTAATTCTCGCAACTCAATCGATTCTTCCATCAATTTTCTCCTCATTGTCATTATTGATAAACGTCATTCCAATCATCATCCCTGCAAGTGTCCAATAAACTCCAGAAGTTCCAGGAAGTGAGTCATTGAATAAAGCTTGAAATAGGAATGCAAGCCATCCTACTGCAAGCACAGCAACCATCGACTGTTTTCTTCTGATAACAACTCTCATAGCAGCAAAAACTGTCAGTATCACAATTCCGGCGAATCCAATGGTACCAACTATACCAGTGCCATAGAAAATACCCACATACATACTGTGTGGCTTGTCCACAATTTTATTTTCATCCCACATACCAGCACGTGCATCAATGTTATAATGCGGGAAATGATACATTAATGTGTCTAAACCAAATCCGAATAATGGACGTTCCATAGCTAAATCTATTGTCTTTTGCCAAATATATGCCCGTCCTGATCCAGCAGAAACATCACGCTCAGGGAGCTCGGGGAGTTCGAAATGATTTTCAGCAGCATAAACTTTGTTCTCCAATAAAATTTTGAATTCATTTGATTTAATTGCAACTGGCTGCTCTTTAATATATGGATTCTTTTTAAGTAGGACACCAATTGATTCATCCCATACACGAGGGTTCTTATCAGCAAGCATATGAAAAACAGGTATGTTAATTATCAGAAACACAAGCAGAGCTATAATTGTCTTTTTGGAATTTTTGCATTTGAGTAATAATGCAATTAAAAATGGTATTAATACAATTATTGTTAAAAAGCCACTTGTCGACACCGACATAAGCATGATAGCAAATGTGATTACCGCAACTCCGATATTTAAGAAACTACGTATCATATGAGTGTCGATAATCGCCCATGCGAGATACATAATTGTAAGCACTGCGAACATTCCACTCATAAAATTCCATTGGTTTAGGGTGCCTAATAGAGATGAACCTTCTTCTAATGTAGCCCCTGAAGGTAAAAACAAACTCATTGTCTTTTCAACTACTTTATAATTCATTGCATCATATCCGCTAAAATTCATTGTAATTAGTATGAAGTTTACTAAAATAAATGGATAGAGAGAATACATAATATATTGAATTGCATTTTTAGGATATTCAATATTCATAGCAACGAAAAACAACGTGAGGTAACATATGTATGATATTGCTCCATCCGAACGATTATATTGTCCCCAAAGTGCAATAGAAACAGTTGGTGAAAGAATAGTTGAAATTGAAATTGAAATTGCAAATATAATTATAAATATATTTATTTTAGAATTTCGTATCTCACCATTCATAAAAAATACTTTCATTAAAAGCAACGCAAGAGAAACTACGGTTAATATTAGTAAAATTATCATCTTATAATGAGTAAATATATCAACTTTTAGTCCAGCATTAAGAAGATCAATGTTTGTTATATATGGAGCAACTATATTTTCAACATGTCCTCCAACTATTAATGGCACAATTGCAATAGCAAGCAATAATAATATAAAAATCCAACAATCTGTTTTCATACGAGATTGCGCATCTTCTTGTTCATCGCGAAGAACACTGTTTTCAGATTTAAAGTAATAGCTCATCAACTAATACCTCCCTTTTTATTATGATTGATTAGATAGTTGCTCCCATAATTGAGCAACCCTTTCTTTATATTGTGGAAAGATTTCTGGAATAGGTAAGTTATCGCACCTTGCAAGAACAATATGAGCCTCATCGAATTGCTCCGCCTCTATTAGCAGTTCTGCAAACTGTAGCATAAACATTGAATCCTCTACTTTATAAGGGTTCAAATCTAACACATGATTAAAGTATTTAATTGCTTGTTCAGGATTATTTGTATTTGCATAAGACAATGCATTAATATAGTTTAGTATTTCAGACTTCCCTTGCCTTATTTCTAATTCTCTTGATTTTTCATAAGAGAGTTCATATTCTCCTTCTTGAAAAGCGCTTAGTACTTCATTATACTGTTGCGCATCCTTTAGAAAAGACTTATCTTGAGATTTACCTAAAAAGAAAGAAACAAGTAAGCCAATTACAATTACCAAGGAGAATGCGAGAAAAAAAGATCGTCTAAGTGTATTTGATATTTTCATATTTTCATTCAACCTTCCAAATGTCTATTAATATATTCTTGATATCTTAACCCTTTATATTATAACTTATACAGTGACAAAAGTCATTGTTATATCAGGGAATCACAGCTTTACAAAGATAAGACTCTTTAAATATACCATATTGCAAATATTAAAAAGCTCTGTAGAGATGTTCTCCACAGAGCTTTTTTAATTACATATTCACTAATAATTTAGTTTCTAAGCAATACTTTACTTATTTTTGAACTACTGTCGCAACCCAATCAGTACCATTGTGAGATACCGTAACTGTAACAACAGCGTTTTGTTGAGTATTAGATTTAACATTTGCGTCAAAGACAAATTTATCGCCTTTGTTAGCAGTTAAATCAACAGGTAATGCGTTAGATCCAAACCCACCATCATTAACTGTTAAAACAAGTTGACGAGCAGTGCCATTTGTAACCTGTGCACGGTTGTTGCTAGTAGTAGAACCAACAACTAGGTTAGTAGTATCAAAATCAAACCCAGCAATTGTAACATTTGAACCGTCTACTGCATTGAATGTAAATGTCAGTGTATCAGATGATGTTCCAGTTACATTACCTGCAGCATCAGGAGTAACCGTATATGCAGGTGCAAGCTTCAATTCTAGAGCATTCAGTGCATTTTGCAAAGCTGTTTTCGCATTAGTGAAGTCAGCAACAGTAGCTCCGTTATTATATGCAGTATTTGCTGCATTCACAGCATTTTGAGCAGCTGCTTGATCAGCAGTTACATAGTTATTCACTACTACTGCATCAATGCTATCCTTGAGTGCTTTTTTAGCATCAACAAGATTTTTATTTACTGGTTTAGTTGCTGTATTACCATCACCACGTACAATCTTGAATGTTTTAACGCCATCAGCATCTTGGATGAACGTTACGTATACTCCCGTACCATATGAGAATACTTCATCCATGAATTTTTGAGCAGTGAAAATTTCCGAACCATTTCCACCATAGAATTTAGTTGAGCTAGCAAACTTCTCTTCTGATTTACCAACAAATTTCAAGCCTGAAGTTGAAATTGTTTCAACTAAACCTGTGTACGAAACGCCTACATCTGTTGTAGATGTAAACTCAACTTTCTTCGTATGGCTACCAAGGTTAATCGTACGATCTTTAGTTGAGTCTGTTGGTTGTGCCGTTCCAGTAGCTGTTACACTTACAGACGTTGTAAGATCTGTTTTTGTTTCATTTCCAGTTTTAACAGCGATATATGGAGCTTTATCACCCTTGATATGCACTGTATGAGGACGGTTTGGTGAAACCACTTGTGTCTTTCCTTCCGCATCAATTACAGTGATATCATTTGAACCTGTGTTTGTAATAGTGAATGTTGCATCAATTGATTTATATCTGCTATCAAGAGTATATGCTTTTCCACTTTGGTTTGAAGCAGTGAATGAGAAGTAAGCTGTTTCTGTTCCTGCAAATTTCTCTTGCTTCTTACCGCCAGGTGTATTTGATGGAGTCAACACACCACCTGATAGTCTTTCTTGTGCAAAGTAAGTGATTGGAGCTAGTTTGTATGGCTCCCCTTCATCAAACTTACCGTCTCTCGCATCAGCTGAATTAATATCAATCCATACGATCGGAGTAGCATAATCTTTATCTAAACCACTAGCGATAGTAAAGCTCGCTTCACCTTTAGAGTCTGTTTTCACAGTGTATGATTTTGTTCTTGGATCAGCAATTGCATTACCGTCTTCATCAACAAAATACGCTTCTGTATTTGTGTTAATTGAACGGTCAAGATCCTCATTAAATGCAACGTTCACAAGCTCGTTTGCTGCAGCTTTTCCGTCTTTAGTTTTTACAACAACTTTATATTCACGACCGTTTTGCAGACCAATAGCAGCTTCTTCTCCGCCCTCAGCACGAGTAACATCGATAACGTAGTCAGATTGAAGTGCACCAAATGTCAACTTATCAACAGTTGCTTGAAGTTTATTTGCTTCATATTTCGTGCTTTCTACTCCAATATCTTCGAATACTACTGGTGTTACAGCCGTATTATGACCAGATACAGTAAAGATAGCTTCACCTTTACTATCTGTTGTAACTGTTGCTACTACAGGAGCAGTATTGTTCAATAATTGAGTTGGGTTTACTCCGTTAACTGTTGCTTTAGAAGTTTTATCAATGTTTACATCAACGTTTTCAGCAAATGTTACATTGAATTTCTTATTTGCAACTGGCTTACCAGTTTTCGGATCAAGATATGTTAATTTATATGTTTTATCTTCTCCATTTTTAACACTGTTTCCTTTATCATCTGTTGATGTCAATGAAAGGATAGTGTCAACACCCCAGAATACGAATGCATGGCTGCGTACTGTTGGAGCCCCTGTTGGGTAAGCTACCACTTCGTCAGTTCCAGCAGCGTATTGAGTATAAGAGAATGTCGCAATCCCATCAGCATTTGTAACTGCTTCAAATACTTGATCTTTGTTCAAAGAAGTAGATAGGGCATCTACGTTAAACGTAACTGGGATACCCGCTTGTTTTACACCAACATCAGCAGAAATGATTGCTTGTTGACCTGTTTTCCCTTGAACGGATTGAGTAGTGATGTCAATCTTAGTAGGTACTACAGCAGAAACGCCTTTGAATGTACCGATTTTATCGTTGTTAAGCGCAACTGTGTATTCTTTACCGCCTTCTTGAACTGCAGTTGTCAAAACAACTGTTTTGTTGTCAGTTTGTTTAACTGCCGCGTTGGAAACAGTCAAACCTTCGATTGTAAAATTCAAAGAGTTAACATTTTCAACTGCATCTTTGAAAGTAACTTCAACAGTAGTAGCGTTAACAGCTTTAACAGCAACGTCTCCTACAACGCCAGAAGTAACTTCAGAGTAGTCAGTTTCAATTGCTTTGTTTAAGAAAGAAGCAAATTGAGCACGGTTTGTTGTATCTTTAGGGTTGAAAGATGGTGCAGCTGGGTTCGTGATATCGAAGTAGTCAAGTACATCGATAGCTGGACGTGCTTCAGCTTTTGCTTTTGCTAGGTCAACGACGTCTTTTTTGAATTCTTGTCCAGCAACGTATGTTGCAAGGTCAATGTTATGAACAGTGTCGAAAGCACGAACAATTACAATCGCCATGTTTTCACGAGTGATATTGCCGTTCGGATCCAATTTACCGTCCGGTGTTCCTACAAATAGACCGTTATCTTTCACTAGAGCTGCCATTTCTAAAAGCTCTTCGTTTGAAGATGACGTTAGATCAGCAAAACGAGGGTTTGTTTTGTAATCTGCTGCTACTGTGTAGCCTTCTGATTTCAACCATTTACCCATCATTTTGACAACATCAGAACGCTTCAATGTTTGTGTTGGCTTGAAAGTGCCGTCAGGATATCCTGAGATAACACCTTTTGCAACTAGTGCGTCGATTGATGCTTTGTGAGAGTTTCCTTCACTCACGTCAGAAAATGTTGCAGCGCTTGCTACTGGTGCTACTGCAGATGCTACTAATGCAGCTGATGCAGCGCCAACTACAAACTTGCGATACTTCGTTGGTTGGTTAGCCATTGAATAATTTCCTCCTCTAATTAAGAAATAAAATTTGTCATCTACCCCACGGCAAAATGGAAGTAGAAGCCATTACACAATAAAGTATAGATACTATCAGCAGGGATGTCAATTACTTATTGGTATTTTGCTAGATTGCAAGACCAAGACTCTATGTAATTATCCACCGCTTCTACTATTCTATCGCATTTCAAATTAATATCAAGTATTTCTATCATATTTCCGAAAAAGTCTTATAATCTGGCTCTTTGTCTTATTGTTTTACTGGTGTCATGTTTTGTCCAACTTTTTCCGCTGGCATGAGTTGAGGCTTGTACGGGGGGGTGGCTACTTTGAATCTATGCTGGGGAAACTATTAATAGAAGAAGATTAGAGGAATTAGTTTTCGGGTTCTTGTTTAGTAACCGGCTGAAATAAGGCTAACAAGGCTAGCAGCCTCGAAAATAGTTGCTACCGCACCTTCCGCTTTTCTTGTCTAGCTCCGGGCGCCAGGGGCTCGAGGTCATAAGTCAAAGCTGCTCTGTGGCAAAAACCGCCACGCCGTTGCTTTGCCTTATGCTTGTCGCTCCTAGGCAGGCGCCCTCCGCTTTTCTATAGAATGCAAAAGGACTTGAACAGATGGGAGCTGTTCAAGTCCTTTTGTGCGGTCAACCAACCGTTTTCGTCCTGCGTGGCGTTTAATAATATATGCTACAGAGGAAATTATCCTTACACTTACGTATTCTATCACCAGTTTTACTAGAATACAAGTGTCATTGTTTATTTTGAGCGAATTATTTCAAACAAAAATTTTGGTAGATTCATTTGCCGTTTGATACGGCTCGGTTCCAATAATAACCGATAGAGCCATTCGGCGCCAGCTTTTTGGAATGCGGCTGGTGCGCGTTTGATGTTGCCTGCCAGTACGTCGAATGAACCCCCGACTCCTTGGTAAAGGATCGGATGCAAGTTATCTCGGTGCTCTTCGATCCATAGCTCCTGTTTCGGGGATCCCATGGCGACGAAGAGGATGTCGGGTTTCGCTTCGTTAATTTTGTTGATCACTTTTGACGTATCCTTCTCATAGCCGTCCTGTGTGCCGGCGACTTTGAGGTCGTGATAAGTTTCGATCAGTTTAGCAGCTGCTGCTTCCGCCACTCCCGGCTTTGCGCCGTAGAGGAAGATGGACTTGCTTGTACGGGCGGCTTCCCTCACAATTCTGTCCATCATGTCTACGCCGGTTACGCGGGATGTTATGTTGCCTTTTTGGATCTTGGACGCGATTATGACGCCAATGCCGTCCGGGATTTGGAATTCAGCACGGTTGAGTAGGGCTTTCAACGCTGGATCGTCTTTCGCCTTCATCAACTTTTCAGGGTTGATGGCTACGATGAGTGATTTCTTTTTGGCGTCGATGTTTTGAAAGAGCTTCGGGATGAGTTCATCGTAGTTCTCTGTGTTGACGTCGACGCCGAGTATCGTTTCTTTCATTTAGTTCATGACTCCTACGGGTGAGCCGTCACCGAGTTTGAAGTAGTGGAATCCGGCTTGTTCCCATTTGTTTCGGTCGAGCGCGTTTTTTGTGTCGAGGACGAATGGTTTCGGCTCTTTTGTTGTGAGAGCGTTCGGGCTAAGCTGTTTGAAGTCGGTGTGATCCGTCGTCAGGATGATCAGGTCAGCGTCTTGTGTTGCTTCTTCCAATGTTGCAAGTTGCGTCGTGTGCTGCAAGGTTTTGATGTGCGGGTCGAACGATTTGACTTCGAGCCCTTTCTCTTGCAACGCTTCAATCACACTAATGGATGGGCTTTCACGCATGTCGTCAACATCGCCTTTGAATGCGAGGCCGAGGACTGCTACTTTGCCGTCCGTAATACCTTTCGCGTCAAGTAGGAATTGCGCTTTTTGTGCGACGAATTGCGGCATGCCATCGTTTGTGAGACGGGCTTTGTGTATGATTTCGGCGTTTGCCGGGTTTAGTTCTACTAGGAACCATGGGTCTACCGCGATGCAGTGGCCGCCTACTCCAGGTCCCGGCATATGAATGTTGACGCGCGGGTGGAAGTTGGCGAAACGGATCGCTTCCCAGATGTCGACGCCGATTGTTTCTGCGATTTTCGCGAGTTCGTTAGCGAACGCGATGTTGACGTCACGGTATGTGTTTTCCATGACTTTGACGAGTTCAGCTGTTGTTGCGTCTGTCAGGTGGATTTCGCCTTGAACGAATGTTTTGTAAAGTTCTTTCGTTTTTTCGGCGGATTCTGGAGTAATGCCGCCGACGATGCGATCGTTGTTGACGAGTTCCTCGAAGATCTTGCCTGGGATGACGCGTTCAGGCGAGTGAGCGACGAAGAGGTTTTCGCCGAGTGTTAGGTCCGATTTGCGAAGCTCTGGCAGCATGATGTTTTCGACTGTTTTTGGTGGGACGGTCGATTCCAAGATGACGAGTGCGCCTGGTTTCAGGTATGGCACGATGGATGCTGTCGCTTGGCGGATGTATTCCAAGTTTGCTGTGTTGTCCGGGTTGATTGGCGATGGGACAGCGACGATGTAGGTGTCGGCTTCAACCGGAGTTGTCGAGACGGTGAATTTTCCGCTATCGATCGCTTGGTCGAGACGTTCTTGGAGTCCGTTTTCTTCTATATGTAGTTGCTTGTTGGCAATCATGTTGACTGCTTTTTCGTTGATGTCGACGCCGTGGACTTGGACGCCGCTGTTGGCGAACATGACAGCTGTCGGAAGGCCGATGTAGCCGAGACCGATGACGCAGATATTGTTGTTCATGAGTGATGTTCCTTTCTGAATGGGGGTGCTTTTATAGGTGGTGCTTGAGTTTAATTTGAAATGCTTAGGCAGGGGTCGGAAGTTTCTGGACCCCTGCGGTTTTGTTTTTTCACATCTGTTGATTATATCATAGTTGAATTGGTTGTACATATTTCCACTAATGTGGGATCTATTTGACTGTAATTGGTGTGTAGATGCCCTGCTTTGTCGTCCGCCCGGCGTCGTTTGCGAAGCCTGGGTGGATGACGAGGAAGTATGAGCCGCCTTTTTGCATTTGCCTGTTTGGCGTAATGTCGAGTTTGTTTGTGCCGTTCGGTTTGATTGAGATCGGGACTGCGACGCCTCCTACTTTTATGAGTTCTACTTTATTGGACGTGTTTGCGTCGTTAAGGTTCATTTCCTGTGTGAAATGGATGTGGAATGTTTTGTTCATCGGGACTTCTTGCAGGTCGTCGACTTGTTTGTATTGTTGGTGTGCCAATGATTCTTTCAATAGGCGCGTATGGATGATAGAGAGTTCTTGGTCGTGTTCGCAATGGATAGTTGGTGCGATTCCTGTGCGATGGATTTTGGATTTCTTTGGTCCCGTGAATTCACCGATTGTGAGCTTGAGTGCTGATCCGTCCTCGAATTCGAAGAACGATTGGATGGTGCCTTTCCCTTTTGTCTTTTCGCCGACGATGATGGCAGCGTTCTGGTCTTGGAGGGATGCCGCCACGATTTCGGATGCGGATGCGGAGTAGCGGTTGACGAGTACATAGGTCTGTTTCGGGAATTTCATTTTCGATTGTACGGGTTTTACGGTTGTGGTGCCTTCCTTCGTTTTCATTTCGTAGGCAGTTTTGACGCCTTCGAAGTGGCCAAGGAGCTGTTCGGCGCTTTCGACGTAGCCGCCGCCGTTGTAGCGGAGGTCGATGATGAGTTTGTCGGCGCCTTGTTTCTTGAGTTTGCTGTAGTGTTTGGTGACTTCCTTGTCCATGTTGGTGGAGAAGGTGCTGATTTGAATGTAGCCGATGTTGCCGTAGAGCATGTAGGACGAGACGGCGGGTTCGTTGATGTTATGTAGGGCCAGGTCGTCTGCGCCGACTGCTGCGACGTAGCTCAGGTATTCGTCAGGTGTCATGTAGCGTGAGTATTCGTCGAGCGCCCCGACGATTTCGTCGATAGTGGTCATGGCATGAAGGTTTTCCGGGATGTCGCCATAGTAAAAGTGTTCGACGAAGAATTTGATGTCGTCGACACGTGCGGCTTCGGCTGTTGTTTGGGCCGAGGCGTGTGGCGCTAGTATGATGATGGTTATGAATGCGAGTAGGATGGAATGGATTTTTCTCATGCCGGGTGACTCCTTTCTGGGTGGGTTGTTATGGTTATTATACCCACTTTGGGAGATTAAAGACATGGTACTGGAGAATAGTTTTGTAGAGTGGGGCGTGCGGAGTGGTTTATGCGTCTTTCAAGGGGAGGAATGGAACCGAAGGTTGATTGTGTTGCGGAGGTGGTTCGTTGTGTTGCGAGTGGGATTGGTTGCGTTGCGTTTGTGATTGGTTGTGTTGCGGGGCGAATTGGTTGTGATGCGAGCGGTGATGATTGTGGTGCGATGGAGAATGATTGCGTTGGGGAATGGGATGATTGTGGTGCGATGGAGCTTGGACGCGGGGAAACAGTCGGGATTCAATCTTCCTCTATTCGCGCTAAATGCTTTTGACAAATTAGGGGGTGGTACGAGGCATTATGCGTGAGTTTTGGAGTTTGTGCGTTTCTGGGCCGACTTATGCGTTGTTTGAAGGTAGTTATGCATTTTTCAAGATAAGGGAAGGATCTATAGTCGATTGATTGTGTTGCGGAGATGGTTCGTTGTGTTGCGTGCGGGATTGGTTGCGTTGCGAGGATGATAGATTGCGTTGCATGGCAAGTTCATTGTGTTGCGGATCAGGATGATTGTGTTGCGATGGAGCTTGGACGCGGCGAAACAGTAGGGATTCAATCTTCGCCTATTCGTGCTGAATGCTTTTGACAAATTAGGGGGGCGTTGCAAGAATATTTGTAAATAGAAAAAAGCTTACTTCCAAGGTAAGCTTTTTGTATTGATACGCTTTTTTAGATATATTTTCTGACGTCGTCGATGCTTTCATATCTAAAGATGTTGGCCAACAGAAGTTTCAAGGAAACAGTATCTGACTTGAGGATGCCATCCTTAATATCTTCGGGTACCTTGCCGAATTTTTCGATTAACTGTTGGATTGCTATTTCGGATAATGCTGCCACCGCACCCGCTTCCTTCCCTTCTTTCAGCCCTTCTTCTCGTCCTTCTTCTCGTCCTTCTTCCCTCAATATGTTAGCTATTGTCATGGCTACGTCACTCCCTTCTGGATATGTTCTTTCTATCACCCTGATGATTTGATTCATATCTGTTTTTGTTAAATGATTTCTGACGCTGAATACATACTTTATCATCGTTTCCAAATATTCGATTCCTGTTTGTTTATCTTCCAATTCATTTAGGTAAAGGATCGACTTACGAATGGCCTGGTGAAGTTCTTCTGTTTCTTTTGTGAATATGTCGCGGAATAGTGTTAGTAATATCCGCAGTTGCGCTTTTCCTTTGATTTCTTCGTCTGAAAACACGGATACATCGTAAAGCAAGTACTCAAAGTTCGGCACAAAGACTTTCAGATCTTGCGATAGTTCTTCGTCTCCCTTTAGCATGGCTCCTAAATTGGTTGATATACGCCAATTTTCCCTTCCGTGATACAAGACGAGTGGAAGAATGATGGGTAGTTCCTTCACCTCTTCTTTATTCGTTTTGGCTTCCCAAATCTCTACCATATACTTCAATAGTTGAAACGCGATTCCTTTGTCCGGATAGCTTTTGTGTTCGAACAGGAAGTAGATATAGCTTTCTTTTTCCAGGATGTCCACTTAGAACAGGAGATCAGAGAAGCTTTCTGCTAGGTCACTGTTAATGAAACTGTCTTTTTGCGGCTCCAGTGTGCTTACGTCGATATGTTTCATAAAATGTTCGGGCAAGTAATGGACGAGGAAATCCTTTGCTGTCGCCACATTTCCCAACGTTTCTTTGAAAAACTTATCGTGCGGGTTTTGAACTTTCAAATGTAAATGCGCCTCCTTTCTACGTTTTTTCCGGTTTATTATCTGTGTCAACTAGTATACAATCCAACATTGTTCTTTGCCAATGTGATGCGGGATTTGAGCGCGGGGTTCAGTTTTTTGGGACCAGTTTCCCTATTTGCGCTGAATGGTTTTGACAAATTAGGGGTAGTACGAGGCGTTAGTCGTGAGTTTTGGGATTTATGCGTTTCTGGGCAGGTTTATGCGTCGTTTGAAGGTAGTTATACGTTTTTCGAGATAAGGGAAGATCTATAGTCGATTGATTGTGTTGCGAGTGGGATTGGTTGCGTTGCGAGGATGATAGATTGCGTTGCATGGTGAGTTTGTTGCGTTGCGACGATTTGGTTTCATTGCGTTGCGAAGTGCGATGATTGCGTTGCGGTGGCCCTCAGACGCGGGAAAACAGTCGGGATTCAACCTTCCCTTATTCGCGCTGAATGGTTTTGACAAATTAGGGGGTAGTACGAGGCCGTTATGCGTGAGTTTCGGAATTTATGCGTTTCTGGGTGGGTTTATGCGTCGTTGGTAGGCGTTATGGACTTTTCGGAGCGGTTATGCGTAGTTTGAGGGGTTTATGCGTGTTTCAAGATTAGGGAATGATCTATAGTCGACTGATTGTGTTGTGTTTCTATATGACATCACATTACATCCATCAAGGGCGCATCGGCTGTAATGACTGGACGTTCCCCGCCGTCCAGTCTTTTTCCGAATGTAATTCAGCTATCTCTCTTTTTTAATCTCTCTTTAATATACTCATAGCCATTATTTACGTGAAGTTCCATTGCGACTTGTGCTTGATTTTTGTCACCGCTTTTAATCGCATTCACGATTTGAATATGTTCATCGTATATTTCATTTCTTCTTTTTTCATTATACGAAGACATATTACGATTATGATAAATTACATCTTTCAATTGTCCGAGCAAGTTGGAAAGCATCTCATTTCGTGCATATTCCAATATTGTATTATGGATTGCAGAGTTTATTTCAACATGTTCAGAAAGGTTTTCTGTCAGTTTGGATTCTTCGACAAGTCTTTCGAGTTTCTCAATTCCACTATCATCTATATTTTCCATTGCAGACTTGATCGCTAAAACTTCGAGTACTTCACGGCATTTATAAACTTCAATTAGTTCTCGATCGGAAAATTCTTGAACGATCGCTCCACGCCATGGAACAATTTTCAACAGACCTTCCGAAGCCAACCTGCGAAACGCCTCACGGACAGGAGTTGTACTTACATTCATCTGTTCTCCGACTTTTGTTTCCGTTAACCGGGTACCAGGTTCGAGATCCCCTTCTAGAATGGCATTTTTTATATTCTCATACACCATCACATTTAGCGGCTGCCTGCCTACTGTTTTAATCTTCGAAATGCTCATAGTCGTCTCCTTGTCAAGGGTCATTATTTTTGAAACGTTCTGATTAGCACCTTTACATAAGGAACCCAACAACAATCCACTCTATCTATTATTCTATTCGATTCGTATTTTCCCTTCAGCAATGATAAGTTTTCCATCAACGTATATTTCGGGTGTTTTCGTAACTGCATCCAAATGGATTCCCGCATTGATCGTTCCGCCGAAAGAGGTATTTGTTCCAAATGCAATATGGCATGTCCCGTAGACTTTTTCGTCTTCTAATATAGTACCGGTCAATCTCGCCGCACGATTTGTGCCGATGCCAAATTCGCCAACAAGTCTACCGTTTCCGTCACCCAATAAACGCAACAGTTCTTCCCCTTCTGCACCTTCCGCTTCCACAAGCCTACCTTCACGGATCTTCAATAAAACCCGCTGAGCAACTTTTCCGATATCCGCAATCGATCCATCAATTATGATTTCACCGTTCGCAGTCCCTTCAACCGGTGCGATGAATGTTTCTCCGGAAGGTAAGTTGCCTGAATCACCGGGATTTACGAGTAACCCGTTGCTCGCTTTGCTTCGTCTGCCATCAATCGAAAAGGTCAGCGTCTGGCCTTCCGTTCGAATGACAACTTCTTTTCCTTCATCCAAAACTTTTGCCAGCAAGTTCCCATTTTTCTTCACATCCGAATAATCTGCCGTCAATGCGCCTTCCCTTAACATATCCAACGTCAAGCCCGGCATCGTCGCTACGCGTGTATTGCATTTCGCCGCTTCTATCCGCGCTTTCGTATGAGAGATGGAGGCTTCGGTAATGCATAGCGCAGCATCGCAGTTTTTCATCGCATCCGCAACGATGCTCGGCGGTTCGGCGCCAGACTTGCCGCTTGACTCAAACTGGATCAGTACCGTTTCCGCACCGATTTCTTTGCCAGCTTGGTAAAAGAGTTCGCCCGCTTCCCTTTTCGTGGAATCGATGATAATGGCCAGCTTTTCACCTTCAGCTACGTTGACATTTGTTTTCAATACCTTTTTTGCGTTCTCGATCATTTGGATTGATTACCCCCTATCACTCGAAGGCGTTTGTCGGCCTTTGTTAACACTTCCACCCCGTTCTCCGTTACAAGCACATCGTCTTCGATGCGGACGCCGCCGATTTCCGGTATATAGATCCCCGGTTCAATTGTAAAGACCATACCTTGTTCTAGTTTATCACTATTATTTGCATGAATGGAGGGGTATTCATGCAAATCCAGTCCCAATCCATGGCCAAGGCGATGAATGAAATATTGACCAAACCCTTGTTGTTCAATATGTTCTCTTGCAATTCTATCCAGATCGGATATGACTACTCCCGGTTTAACAGCATTGATTGCTTTTTCCAATGCTTCCCTGACAGTTTCATAGATGTGGATCATTTTTTCTGTCGGCTCTCCTAGCACGACCGTTCGGGAAATATCCGCTATGTACCCACCTACACTCACGCCCATATCAAATAGGACAAATGCATTCTCTTCAATCGGCAGTGTGCCCGGTTTTCCATGAGGGAGCGCTGATCGCTTGCCTGATATGACTTTAACATCAAAGCCCAATTTTTGCGCGCCCAGTTTCTTCATCTTATATTCAATTTCAAGTGCCAAGTCTTTTTCGGTTATTTTAGGACTCACTAGACTGATGCCATATTCCAGCGCTTCCTCTGTAATGTCGATCGCCTGTTTCACTTTCTCGATTTCATCTGCGTCCTTTATTTTACGGATGGAGTCTATCCAAGGTCCGATGTCCGTTGACTCGATAGGAGAGACATGCTCGGAAAGCTTTTTGAACCGGTGCAGCGAGAATTGATTTTCTTCCAATGCCACTTTTGAACTTTTCAGCAATGATTGGATGATGACAAACGGATCTTCGTGGTCCTGATAATCCAGTACTTTCCTGACGTCTGCCAGTTCCCCCGCAAGCCTGTCCAAGCTCGGGACAAGCAATGTCGATTCCCCGGAAGCATCGAGTATCAATGCGGTCAGCCGCTCCCGAGGGTTGCTATAGTAGCCGGTGAAATAATAAATGTTGATGTTTGAAGTGATGATGGCCATTTCAACACCATGTTCTTTCATGTGGGAAAGGAGTTTTTCCCTTCTGAACTTATACATACTGTGTCACTCCTTGCTGTTTTTTGGTGTCAAGTGGATAATGACAAGCTACAAAATGCCCCGATTCCTGCTCAGTCAATGGCGGGACCACTTCACTGCATTTTTCGGTTGCGTACATGCATCTTGTACGGAATGTGCATCCGGATGGAGGAGTGACGGGGCTCGGCATATCCCCTTTCAAGATAATCCTGTTCTTTTTGTCTCTCATTTCCGGATCAGGTATCGGGACAGCTGATAGCAGACCTTCTGTATAAGGATGTTTCGTATTGCTGAAGAGTTGTTCCTTGTTTCCGATTTCTACGATTCTTCCAAGATACATGACCGCGATACGATCGCTTATATGCTTGACCGCCGGAAGGCCATGCGCGATAAAGATATACGTTAAGTTATACTCTCTTTGCAGTTTGACCAATAAGTTCAGGACTTGCGATTGAATCGAGACATCCAGTGCAGATACCGGCTCATCACAAACGATCAATTTAGGCTTTAAGGCAAGTGCTCTTGCAATGCCGATCCGCTGTCTCTGTCCTCCACTGAATTCGTGTGGAAAACGGTATGCGTGCGCCTTGTTCAACCCGACAACATCCATCAGTTCGAGCACTTGGTCATACAGTTCCCTCCCCTTCGCCACCCGATGGCTGATCAATGGTTCCGCAATGATATCGAAGACTCTCATCCTAGGATTCAACGATGAGTACGGATCTTGAAAAATCATTTGCAGATCTTTTCTTTTTTTCCTCATCTCTTCATTCGAAAGGGAACGTAAATCGATGCCGTCAAAAATGATGGATCCTTCCGTCGGCTCCATTAATTGCATAATGAGCTTTCCGGTCGTCGACTTTCCACAGCCCGATTCCCCTACGATACCGAGCGTTTCCCCCCTCCTGACAAAAAAGTCGACACCATCGACAGCCTTCAGATAGTGCCTTTCTTTGGAGAACCGCTTTTCCGTCACGTCAAAGGCCATTTTCAAGCCTTTCACTTCTAATAATGGATGATCCAGAGGTTTACCGACTATCGTCATTGATTGACAGCCTCCTTTTCTTTTTGATTCGTATAAAGCAAACAGCGTACACTGCGATCGTTCTCCATCGTTAGCAGTTGCGGCGTTTTCAAGGAACATTCTGGCATTGCCTTTGGACATCTCGGATGAAAAAAACAACCGCTCGGCATTTCTGATGGACTTGGCACAGTTCCTTCTATTGAAATAAGCTCCTCATACATCTCGTGAATTTTCGGAGTACTGTCCAGCAGTCCCTTTGTATAGGGATGATTTGGCTCTTTAAACAAGTCGTGTACATTCGCTTCTTCCACCACTTGTCCTGCATACATGACGATGACCCGATCGGCCATTTCCGCTACAACGCCAAGATCATGGGTGATCAAGATGATGGATGTATCCTGTGCACGGATAAGGTCCTTCATCAGTTCCAGAATTTGCGCCTGTATCGTAACATCCAGCGCAGTTGTAGGTTCATCTGCAATCAACAGCCTCGGATTGCAAGACAGCGCCATGGCAATCATCACACGTTGACGCATGCCGCCGCTCAGCAAATGAGGATAGGATGAATACACCTTTTCAGCTCGAGGTATGCCGACTTTCTGTAACATTTCGATTGCTTTTTCCTTCGCCTGTTTTCGGGAGAGCTTTTGGTGCAGACGGATTGATTCTTCAATTTGGTCCCCTACTATAAACAATGGATTTAAAGAGGTCATCGGCTCTTGAAAGATCATTGAAATGTCATTCCCTCTGATGGCTCTCATTTCTTTGGGTGAAGCAGTGGCCAAGTCCTTCCCGTCAAACAGAATTTTACCGCCTTCAATGCGGCCTGGCGGGGCGATCAATCTCATGATGGAATTCGCGGACACGCTTTTTCCTGAGCCGGATTCCCCTACAATGGCGACGATTTCCCCTTTATTCACACTGAACGAAACATCGTTCACCGCTAGAATCGGTCCGCTGTCTGTCGCAAAGCCGACTTTTAAATTTCTCACTTCCAATAATGCTTTTTCTTTTTGCATATCATCTTCCCCCCTATGCTTTTAAGATCGCGGATCCAGCAAGTCGCGCAGCCAATCTCCCATAAAAATGATTCCCAGCACCGTCATCGTAATGGCAATTCCCGGAAACGTTGCAATCCACCAACTTGTCGCCAAATGATTCCGTCCTTCACTCAACATGCCGCCCCACGAGACGGTAGGTGGCTGAACACCCAATCCTAAAAAACTCAAGGAAGCTTCCAATATTATTGTCGTTGCGACACTTAATGTGGAAATGACGATGAAGGAAGAGAACACATTCGGCAGCACATGTTTAAAAATGATCTGCAAGTTTTTCGTTCCGATGGATCTGGATGCGATGACATAGTCTCTTTCCTTAATGCTCAACACTTCGCCGCGGATCATTCTGGCATAGATGATCCAATTGGTAACGCCGAGCACGATGATTAGTGTCAACAAGCTCGGACCGAGCACGCCTAAGATGACAAGCATGAATAGAATATTCGGGATTGCGAGGAACGCGTCGACGATTCTCATCAGCGCATTATCGATGAAGCCTCCGTAGTAACCTGCAATCAAACCTAAAAAAAGTCCGATGGCACCGGAAACAACAACAGCCATAATACCGACGATCAATGAAATCCGTGTCCCATAGATGACTCTGCTAAAAACATCCCTTCCCAAGTTATCCGTGCCTAACAAGTACTCTTTCATTCCGCCATCCATCCAGGCCGGAGGGAGAAACATGTGAGCTGTATTGATTTGGGCAGGATCATGAGGGGCGATGACCGGAGCGAATATAGCGGTCAAACAAGAAATCAGTACAATAACCAGTCCCGGCAGCCCTAACTTGCTTCGCACCAATGATCGAAAGCCTAGAACAAAACTTTTCGATCGATTTTTCGTAATCCTTCTCTGACTGTCAATCTGAACATTTGTGGTCAAGGTTTTCCCCACCTTAATATTTGATTCTCGGGTCGATAAGTCTATATAAGATATCCGTTAGTAAATTGATGCCGATGACCATCAGGGCAATGACGAAAACAGCTGCTTGCACGACCGCCATATCCCGACCGTTCACGGATTGAACGATAAGCTGCCCGATCCCCGGCCAAGCGAAAACAGTTTCTGTGACCAGCGCTCCAGAAATGACCGAAGACATTTGCAGAGCCATAATCGTAATGACAGGAATCGAAGCGTTCTTAAATGCATGTTTATAGACAACAAAAAACTCCCTCAAGCCTTTGCTTCTCGCCGTCTTAATGTAGTCTTGCTGTAAGATTTCGAGCACGTTCGATCGAACTAATCGCATAATTTCCGCCGCTATTCCAGTACCTAACGTTAGAGCCGGCAGGATGACATGGGCGAAAGATCCTCTTCCAGACACCGGAAAAACTTTCAAATTTACCGCAAATATGAGGATAAGCATGATTCCTACCCAAAAGTTCGGCAACGCTTTTCCTAATACCGAAGTGCTCGAAGCGAAAATGTCGATTAGGGAATTCTTTCTTGTCGCTGACAGAACCCCAAGGGGAATTGCAATAAGTATTGCAATGACCATTGAGTAAAAAGCCAATTCCAATGTGGCCGGCAGCCGTTCCAAGACGAGGGACAAGGCATCCGTGTTGTACCTGAACGACTCTCCAAAATCGCCCTTCAGCAAATTCAACACATAAATTCCGTATTGAACGATAAATGGCTTATTGAGTCCAAGAGCTTCTCTCAGCGTCTCTTTTTCCTCTGCAGTCGCCTCTTCGGGGAGCATCAACGTAACAGGGTCCCCCGCCACATATACTAATCCGAATACAATAAAAGAAATAATGAAGAGGACAGGTATTAATTGCAGCAGCCTCTTATACAAAAATCCCAACATCGTTTTCACCCCTATACATTGAAGGGAGGTATGGGCACCTCCCTCATCGTCTCTCAATATTATTTTTTGTGAATGCTAGGAACATAGAAATGTTCTGTCAGCGAAGCATCGAAAGTAATGTGGTCCCGAATTCCATACGCCGTTTTCATTTGATATAAATTGATATTTGGACGGTCTTCTGCAACAATTTCCTGCATCTTCTGCAATTGCTGCTCTCTTTCTTCCAGATTCATATTTTCCTCAGAAAGGGCAAATAGCTTATCGAATTCCGGGTTACTGTAGTCCGTCATTCCTTTTGCCCCTTCCGTATAGAAATACTCAAGTGCATGAGATCCGTCGAACAAAGAGTTTGATAAACCGATCAAGAACAACTCTTTATTCTGATGGGCATCATACACATCCAAATAACGGCTGTTTTCGAGCAGTTCCAGATTCACTTTAAAGCCGACTTCTTCCAGCATCGTCGCGATAATTTGGGCAACGTCGCTATCCAATGTGTATCTTCCATTCGACGATTGGAGATTGATTTCCACCCCATTCCCATATCCAGCTTCTTCTAGCAATTTTTTCGCACGCTCAGGATCATAGACGAATGAGTTGTTCAAATCGGGGTGGGCTCCCGTTACACCGAAAGGAGTGCCTGTCCTTGTCGGAATTGCCGCGCCTTTGTTAATGTGGTCGACCAATACTTCTTTATTAATGGCAAGGTCGATCGCTTCACGGACGCGTGGGTCGGATGTGACGGAACCTTCCGTATGGCGGACGATCAACTGCATCACCCGAGTTGAATCCCCCTCCGTAATGGAAGTCCCATCGTTATCGTTGATGCGATCCCATTCGGTCGGAGGAACGTTGGAAATTAAATCAACGCCGCCTGCAATCAGTTCACCGACACGCGTCGACGTTTCAGGGATGACTCGGAAAACGACTTTGTCCCATTCCGGCTTCAGTTCAAAATGATCCTTATATGACGTAAGTGTGATATGCGAGTCTTTCGCCCATTCCTTGAATTGATATGGTCCGGAACCGATAGGATTTTTTAAAAAGTGTTCCAACCCATTTTCTTCAATGTATTTCTTCGGCAAAATCCCTAGTCCATTCCGCGAAATACGGTTCAGCATCAACGGTTCCGTCGTCTTCGTATGGATTCTTAACGTCAGTTCATCTACCACTTCGACTTCCTCGAAGTTCGTGAAGTAAGAGTTCCGTTTCAAGGAAGGATCTTTAGCAACCCGCTCAAATGTGAACTTCACATCTTCTGCCGTTAGTGGGTCCCCGTTATGAAAAGTGACGCCAGGTTTCAATTTGAATTCCCATGTTTTGTCGTCAATAATCTGGTAGCTTTCCGCGAGATCCGGCTGAAGCTCAAGCTCGTCTGTCCGCTTATACAGATAGCTGAACATGTTCGTCAGCACGGCTTCAGTGGCGCTGCTCGTCGTATTATGAATGTCAAACGTATCGATGTCGGTCGGCAATCCGATTGTCAATACTTGTTCTTTTGAAGACCCGTCATTTCCATCATTCGAAGAATTTGCTTCGCCCTTATCATTATTGCTGCACGCTCCTAAAACTAGCGAGATAGCAGCAAGCAGCAGGAATACTAGATAATTTCTTTTCAACGTTTTCTCCCCCATTACGTTTTTTGAAATGCTTCCATTCTTCAACTTAGGGTCAAACAGTTTCAGTTAGGGGCTTCCCAACTAGAACGTCACCGTCTTTGATCACTGTTTGTCCATCTACAACTAACGTCACGTCTGTCATGATCAAGTCATAATGGCAAGCTGCGACTACATTCCCGCCTAATGTCAAGCTGGAGCCGATCCCTATATGAACTGAACCGAATACCCCTTCATCTTCCAGCATCGAACCGATGAACTTACATTCCGGATTCAAGCCGACACCGATTTCCGCAATGTTATAGACATTCGGATCGTTTTTAGAAGCAAGATCATCTGAAAGGATTCTCGCTTCTTTTCCGCCTTCAATCGATGTAATCATTCCATCTTTGACAATGGCAGTCACTGGCTCGTCCAGCACGCCAATCCCAAGATAGGGGATGCTCGCATTTGCAACAATCGTCCCGTTTGCTGTTCCTTCAAGCGGAGAAACATTCGCCTCTACGGTCGGCACAGGCGCAAACTGTCCCGGATTCACCATACATGTCATCGCATTGCTCTTTCTGCCAGTTGCCGACATCGTTAAATTGGTTCCATGCGGAGTAGTTAAAATGATTTCACGAGCGTTTTCCAGTATTTCAGCAACGGCATGGCAAATAGGGGCCGCTGCCGGGAAATCTGCTTTCACTCCGCTATCCACCAACATTTGTTCATCGAATTGCGTAAGCATGACGCCTCTTGAACCGTTTGCAACCGCGTTCTTCACAGCTTTCGTATGCGTGATGGATGTATATACCGCACTGATGAAGACATCACTTTCCTTCATTGCCGCAGCCACCACTTTAGGCGGTTCTTGGCTATCCGCTGCCCGCGGTGTAATGACCGCCATCGCCAACTCTCCGCCAGCCGCGTCAACCGCTGCCCCAACTGCTTCTGCAATTTTCAACTGTCTTGGTTCCGTAACAATCAAAACTTGCTCCCCAGGTTTTACACCCGCACACACTTCAACAATCGTTCTCGCACCTTTACCCATTAAGATCTGATTCAATTTTCTGCCCCCTGTAAACTAATAGATTTGCTCAATTCATTTTTCATTATAGGGTAAGAATTTTTAATATTCAATACCATATTCTATAGAATATATAATTGTTTTTTTGTTCTGTTATTG
The DNA here is from genome assembly GCF_001531445.1 of Sporosarcina koreensis. Classification (GTDB taxonomy): domain Bacteria; phylum Bacillota; class Bacilli; order Bacillales_A; family Planococcaceae; genus Sporosarcina; species Sporosarcina koreensis_C. The sequence continues at coordinate 35,582 of NZ_LQYA01000092.1, read as the reverse complement.
AGATATAATTTTTTAACGTTTTATTTTTTATGAATTTCTCACGTGCAATTATGATTAGAAAACGTAATTTTTACGGGGAGCTCGCACTCATTCAAAAGCCACTTTCACTAATTTCATCATTTTTTTAGCTACTTTTCGCCATAACCACATCTCATGCATCTATACCTTTTCGGAATCAGTTTCCTAGAGGACATGTCATTCAATCGAATCTGCCAGATGGATAAAATAGTTTTCCAGAATAGTTATATTGGTAGGCGTTTTTGGAGGATGAAGAAAGGATTCGTTGCGATGGACCTTGGACGCGGGGAAACAGTCGGAATTCACTTTCCCTTATTCGCGCTGAATGCCTTTGACACATTAGAGGTTGGTATGAGGCGGTATGCGTGAGTTTTGGGATTTATGCGTTTCTAGGCGGGTTTATGCGTCGTTTGTGGGATTAATGCGTATATATCAGAGTTTATGCGCAAATTTCAACGTTTATGCGTTTCTAGAGATGTTTGGGGATGGATGTGGACGTTGCTATATAATTGAAAGATGGTGAGGCGCGATTGATATTAAAAATGGGTTACGACCAGTGTTTCATCCGTCGTACTCTTCATTCGTAGACAATAAAATTTTGGTTTGTTATAATTATGTTGTATATGAATATCATAAAAAGACCGCTTCGATGCGCGAACATCGAAACGGCAAGTCGAATAGATTGATTCCCTTAAGGGGATCAGCGCTACGAGATGAGATAATCCACCCGAGTCGCCTAACACTCAAGGGTGGATTATCTCTTTCGTGACATCGTGTACGATAATGCAATCACACTGACGATTAGTGTTGAAAAGCTAATCGTGATTACAAACGTTTCAAAAATAGTCACGTAGCAGCACCTCCTTTCCGCCGGGAATCTCCCATGAACGGAGTTAGGAAAAGGCGCTGTCCACCCTCGAAAACCAATGCTATTCTCTATCATTATACCATACACCTGTTCTTGTTGTGTCGTTTTGTTGGTCAAATAACATAAGATATCATTTAATGGAATGTCTCTAAGCTTTTTTTGCTTAGAGCTTTTTTTTATGGAGTAAATTGGAGTTGAAGGTATTTATGCGTTTTTCGAGATAAGAGAAGGATCTATAGTCGATTGATTGTGTTGCGGAGGCGATTCGTTGTGTTCCGTGTGGGATTGGTTGCGTTGCGAGAATGGTAGATTGTGTTGCATGGCGAGTTCATTGCGTTGCGACGGTTTGGTTTTGTTGCGCAGGTGATTGATTGCGTTGCGAGGTGGGATGATTGCGTTGCGATGGAGCCTGGACGCGGGAAAACAGTCGAGATTCAATCTTCCCCTATTCGCGCTGAATGCTTTTGACAAATTAGGGGGTAGTATGAGGCGTTATGCATGAGGTTTGGGATTTATGCGTATCTGGGCGGGTTTATGCGTTGTTTGGAGGCGTTATGGACTTTTAGGGGCGGTTATGCGTCGTTTGAGGGATTTATGCGTTGATTTTGGATTTTATGCGTTTTTGGGAGATGGATGCGGAGATTTCTGATTGGTTGGGGATTGGTGAGGCGCGATTGAGAGAAAGAGGGGTTGGGTTCCCCTCCCCCTGTCTTATTTTGTTGCGAATATGTGGACCCAGTAGGTTGTGCCGTTTTGGTCGGTGGCATAGCCGATGCCGATGTTGGTGAAGCGGGACTGGAGAATGTTGGCGCGGTGGCCGGGTGAGTCCATCCAGCCTTGGACGACGGTTTTGGCGGTTGTGTAGCCTTTGGCGATGTTTTCGCCGTAGGCTGTCCAGTCGTATTTGAAGTGGTCGAGCATGTTGCCGACGGAGCCGTAGGTTGGCGAGTTGTGGGCGAAGTAGTTTTTCTGCGCCATGTCTTCGGCTTTGGCTTGGGCGATGGCCGAGAGTGCTTTGTCTTGTTTGAGTGCTGCCAGATTTTGTTGTTGGCGTTCATTGTTTACTAGATTGATGGTTTGTGCTGCTTGCGCGTCGTCCATTTGGCTTGGGGGCGGCTCAGGGATGGAGTAGACTTTTTCGACGTATTTTTGTTGGGCTTGGTCATAGTAGATTTCGCCGGATTTGCGTTTCGCGTCGAATTCGATGGCTCGCTGGATGAAGGCAGCCATGTGTGCGCGTGATACGGGATCGTTCGGCTTGAATTCCCCGCCTTGTTCGGTTGTTGTAATGCCGAGTTCAGCGATGGTTGTAATGTAGCTATGGTAGCCGTTTATTTTACGGACGTCGCTGAAGGTGACCAGGTCGTTGTCGTCTACTGTGATATTGTAGGCGAGTGTGATGATTTTGGCCATTTGCCCGCGTGTGAGTGATGCGTTCGGGTTGAAGGATTCGCCGTTGTTGAAGATGCCGCGTTCGGTGAGTGCGCGGATATGGTCGTATGCGCCGTGTGCCGGGGTGACGTCATTGAAGTCCGGCGTGAAGTTTTGTGTTGGCTTCGTTTTTGTTGCGAGTGCGACGATTTTAGCGGCTTGGGCGCGCGTTACGGGTTGGTTGAGTTTGTATGTGCCGTCCGGGTAGCCGTTGATGATGCCAAGATCTGAGATTGCGTCGATCGGCTCGTATGCCCAGTGGGATTTCGGGACGTCCGTGAAGGATGCCGCTTGTGCTGGTTGGATTGCGGGTGTGAGCAACAGTGCGGTAGTTAGAAGTGCGGTTTGCATTCGTAGTTTCATAGATGTTTGCCTCCTTTTCTATGATTATACTGTTTTTTTGATAGAGAACGGAGGGAAATGGTGGTGTTATTTATATTTTTGGGGAGTTATGCGGGAGTTCTGAGATTTAGAGTTTTTAGAAAGCCTTCCAAAACGTACAACCGCTCCCAATTTCGAGAGCGGCTTTTTCTTCTTACTTTTTCAATGTTCTCCCATAATCCTGATCATCCATCCCAATATACGTCGGTCCGAAGATAGCCAATCCCTCTTTTGTCGTCCAAATCTCTGGAGACGGAAAGGCGATGACAGCAACCTTCATTCCAGTTTGGCATTGCGGGTTTAGTATTGGCTCGCCATTCTCACAATCTAAGATTGATATAATGGTAGGGATGATTGAAATGAGCTCATCTCCCTTTCTAGCAATCATATTTTCATTTCTAAACCAAATAGTCCAAGTTTCTTGAGTTTGACTATCCTTTATGAGGATTGTTCCCTCAATAAACCCATTCGCATCATGCCATTCAGAGTCAATGATAACCCCGTTAGTAAGCAGCCTTGCATCTGCCTCTTTTAAAATCGAGGTAATGGGGTCGTTTTGTTGTCCAACTCTTCTAGCATATCCGATGCTTCCTGCTCGGGATAATGTATCTGGAATGATATATTCTCTAAACCTTTTTCCATCGAGTGGGTGATCACATATTCCTGCAATGTTTCCTGAAATCATTGCAAAGGAGCGCGCTATTTGGTCGGCACGATCATGATTGACAACAGATTCTACAATTATATGATCGCCATATCGACTCGCCAGCGCAAAAGGAGTTATGGAAGCTCCATGCACATTAAATGTTGTGTGTGCTAAATCAGGGACAGCCCGCCCTGCAGGGTCCCCATCCACTAAAGGAAGTTGCATAGTTGCAGCTACATCCATTGCCCATGCCGTATTTCCACCGAGTTCCGTCGCACAGATAGCATCCACATCTTTACCAAGGTGATTTTGTAATGCTTCGGCTGCAAAAACGGAAGGGTTTCCGGGCAACTCTTTTAGTCCACGGAGTTTATCCATTACTTCTTCGCTCGGTGGAGCAACAGACCCGACATAATATGGGGAGACTATAAGCCAATCATCTTTGATTTCATCAACAGTAACAATTCGGATTGATTGGCCGCGCTCATAAATATTCCGGACGAGCTTCAAACCTTCTTCTAAACTCCCCCCTCCTCCGGCTCCCAATATACAGGCACCATAAAGAATGTCTTCCGCTTCTTGCAAACTAATCTCTCTCACAAAGTACTACCACCTTTAATTCTATTAGGTTACTTCTGTCACTTCACACAAATTATTCTTTTAATTTAACCTCAGTGAATTGATCCGGCTTTATTTTTCGTTTTATGTTCATTGCCACTAAGTATAAAATCATTGAAATGAATAATGATTGAACCGCGGGAATTCCCCACTCATGGACATACTGGGACCAGTAAGCAATTGCAATGCCTATACTCATTGTAATTGTAGCAATCCAGTTCCATCCTGGATTGTCCGTGTATGTTTGTTTGCGGATGAAGAAAAAGTCTGCAATCATCACTCCGGCAATCGGACCGTAAATAATACCCGACACGTAAAGAAAATCTTCGAAATACTGCAATACACCACCCAATGCTAAACCGATTCCAATAATTGTCCCAATCAGCGTAAGAATTGCCCGTCCTTTACCTGAATTGATATTGAATGTGTTAGCCATGGAAAGCCCCATACTGTAACTGTTGACAATCTGGCTTGTCCATGTCGACAACCAAAGGATCAAGAATCCCCAAACCGGAAAATTGAGATTCATCATAATCTGTACAATATCAGCTTCTCCGGTTCCGACAGACATGATAGCCCCTACCAAAAATAACGGAAACCCGACTCCAATAATGCCAAGTGGAATAATTACATTATCCTTTACCTTCGGCTTTGCGTATCGCGTGTAATCCTGAACACCTACCCATTGAGACACATTCATCCCTAATACTAGACTGATACCCGCCATGAAAGTTATCGTCTGCTCCGGCTGCCACGATGCGATGGATGACCATCCCTCGTTCTTCATTACTAAATAAATGCCCGTCGCAACAAGCAATAAACCCGCAGGAACTGCAACGATATCTGTCCATTTCATCGAAGAATAGCCAAGTATTGACGGTAGGGCAAATAACAATCCACATATTGTCGTAATGAGCGCAAGCATTCCAAAGTTGTTCTTATAATCTATGCCGAACATTGCTGCAATCGCTTCACCTGTTACTGCGGTTTGAAGTGCCCACCAACCGAGACCTACGAAAAACGTGATCAAGCCTATAATCCATCGAGCTTGTACATGGCCGAAACTGCTTCGGGCAAGAACAGACGAAGCAATTCCCGTCTTTGCCCCCATATAGCCAGTCACAGCATTTCCAATCCACTGAATTACGAAAAGAGAGATGAATAAAATCCAAAAGACCTTGGAAATTCCGAAGTTTACAGCGAGCACAGCACCTGTCAATAAGACCGGGATGGAGAATTCCAATCCCCCAAAAATCATGGCAGGAAAGATCCAATGTTGCCTTTCTTGCAAAGGTACCGCTACCAATGCCTCATCAGACTGCTTTTGTCCAGTCTTCTTTTCTTTGGTACTCATAGCTCCCCAGCCTCCCTAACCTGCAATCTCTCTTTTGTTTCACCTACCAATTCCAATGTTTTCGGGTTCAGTAAGACTCCAAACTTCTCCTCAGCATCCAAAATGGAGAAGTAACCATTTTTCACATCGTGCTGTACTTTCGACGCATCCCTTTTAAACGGACTACCGTAACCTCCGCCCGTCCCTGTTCGTAGTTCTATAATATCTCCCTCGTTCAGAGGATATCTTGCATACATTCCATAAGGACCATCCATTTCCCCATCGTTCTTTATGATCGAAAACTCATTCGGCGAGCCTTCTTCTCCCCCATTAACACCCCATGGAGCATAGAGATGACGTCCATAAGTGACGGTAGCCATTTGCGCATCCGTCAATGCCCGATACGATCGAATGACACCCGATCCCCCGATAAATTCACCGGCGCCTTTCCCATCACAACGAAGACGGTAAGAGTCCACCATCACGCCATAACGCGCTTCTGCCACTTCAACCGGGATATTGTATGTCTCGCCGTCCCCAATACAAAACTGTCCCCTTGCTCCATCCTGTCCACTCCCTGCCCCCCATCCGCCAACAGAAGGCTCTACGATAAGGAAGTCGTCATCCGTGTCATGATGTTTCCCGGCCAATGTAACAGAACAAACCGATAAGAAATGGCCTGCCGTCAACTGCGTAGGCAAAATAGGAGCGAGCGCCTGCCAAACTAAATCTCCACCGGATGATCCGCTTTCCCAGTAGTTCGATACTGGAGCTGGCCGTTCAGCAGAAAAGATCGAGCCTTTGTCCACAATCACTTCTAATGGGCGGAATACACCATCGTTTACATCTTGGGAAGGGTTTGTAATCGCCAAAAATACCGTTCTCACATCCGTCACCAATGTTGTATAGGAACCGTTTACCGGACCAGGTACTTGTGGGTGGCTTCCACGGAAATCGCATATGAATTGATCATCCGTAATCGTCACTTTCACCTGGATAGGGAAGGGTCCATTGCCAAGGCCATCCCCATCAATAAAATTGGTAGCCGTATAGACACCATTTGGAAGGTTCAATATTGAGTTTCTTGCCATTTTTTCACCTTGATCTAATAGCAGTTCGATTGTAGCGGAAACCGTCTCTTTTGAATACTTGTCATATAGTTCATTAAAACGCTTTTCCCCGATTTTCAGTGCAGCGATTTGCGCCCGCATATCACCTATTGATAATTCAGGGAACCGAACATTCGATTTGATCATTTCGACAAGCGCCTTATTCTCTTTTCCGCCGTCAACTATTTTAATACACGGGAACTGCAAACCTTCCTGGTAAATGTCAGTTGAATCATTTGTAAAGGAACCGATGTCTTTCCCGCCAACCTCGGTCCAGTGCGCTTTATTTGCCGAAAATCCGATTAATTCATGATCATGGAAGATCGGCATAACAAGGCCGACGTCAGATAGATGTGTTCCTCCGCCACCATATGGATCATTAATGATAAAAATATCACCAGGATTAATATCGCCTTCTCCAAAATACCTGTAAAGCACATCTTTTACCATGTAGCTTAACGTACCGATAAACCCGGCTACTCCGTTGCCTTGCGTAAGAAGTTGCCCTTTGTTATCCGTTAACCCACAAGCGAAATCCAGTACCTCATAAATGATCGGACTCATGGAAGTACGGGCTAGTGTATAGAACATTTCATCTCCGATAGACAGTAACGTATCCTTAACAATCTCAAGTGTGAACGGATCTTGCGATATGCGTTCATGCATTTGTTTGCACCCCCGTATCAATGATTAAGTTTCCGTAAACATCCGCGTGCAGCGATTGGCCCTTCTCGATAATTGTGACAGCTGCTTTTTCCTCCACGATTAGCGGCCCGTTGATCACTTGTTCAGTCGGCAGCAATTCACGATCATAAATCGGTGTTTCAATCCAACCGATTTGTTCAAAATAAACAGGTCGGATTTCCTTAATCGCATCAGTTAGAGTACCTTGTTTCTCCACATTTGCTAACTCTGGTTTCTTCACTTGTCCTAATGCGGTAACATGCAAACCGACAATCTCACATTGGGCATCCTCTAAACGGAAGGTATAGTTCTTTTCATGTAATTGATGGAAACGCTCCTTTACCTCTTCCACAATCTGTTCATTCCACTCATCTTCCGGAACGGAGACTTTAACTGTATGCTCCTGCCCTACATACCGGATATCAACAAATCGCAAAAACAGTATCGGTTCCTCTACCCCATCACTTTCAAAAGTAGCAAGCAACCGGTTTTCAATCGAAGTCCATTCTTGTGAGATCTCTTCAAAATCTAATTCCGATAGAATACTTTTGTATGTAACTACGGAATCCTGCCGTAAGTCTGTCATGAGCATGCCCCAAGCGGAAAATACAGGAGATGCGAAGGGTATGATTACTTTATTCACGCCCAATTCTTTAGCTAAAGCCGCAGCGTGCATGGAACCTCCTCCACCGAAAGCGACCATTGCGAAACGTCGAGGATCATGCCCTTTTCGTATTGAAATTAACTTCAAGGCAGTTAGCATATTAGCATTGGCAATGCGAATGATGCCCAGGGCCGCTTCGACTGCAGACAAGGAGTAGGGATTGCCGATCTTTTCTTTAATCACCTTTTCAATAACATTGAGATTGACTGGATAATCAAAGTTTTTCGGAGACAGTCTACCAGTCAATAAATTGGCATCCGTCGTAGTCGGTTCTGTACCCCCTTGTCCATATGCTATTGGCCCAGGTTGTGAACCAGCGGACTGAGGTCCAACCTTCAACGAACCGACTTCATCAATCCAGGCAATCGACCCGCCGCCGTTGCCAATTTCCACAATATCGACGACCGGTACTTTCACTGGATAGCCAGCACGTTTACTATCCTTTTCGATATAGTAATCTGTGGACACTTTCATTTCGCCCTCTTCAATCAACGAACATTTTGCCGTTGTTCCACCAATATCAAATGCAATAATGTTATGCTCACCTATTTCTTTGCCAAGGACTGCCGAACCATATACACCCGCTACCGGACCGGACTCTAACATATAGAGCGGCAATTCCTTTGCATGCTCAAATGTAGTAGTGCCTCCATTAGACTGCATAATGTAATTTCTGCTTGGAGCCAATTGTTTCAACTCATCGTTTAATTTATTGATATACGTCGAAGCGATCGGTTTTACATAGGCATTCAAAACGGTGCTGCTCGTTCTTTCATATTCCCGCCATTCCCTCGTCACCTCATATGAAGCGCTTACAAACACTTCTGGCCATTGTGATTCAATGAACTCCTTTGTTCGCCGCTCATGATCTGGGTTCAAATAGGAATGAAGATAGACGATTGCAATCGCTTCGACTTGTTCCTTTTTCAATTCATCAATAATTGTAAGCAGCTCATCAGTATTTAATGGGGCTAGTACTTCGCCCTTCGCATTCAACCGTTCGTTCACTTCTTTGCGCAAATAGCGTTCCACAAAAGGAGTAGGCTTTTCATATCTAACATTAAATAGATCCGGTCGATTTCCTCTAGCAATCTCCAATACATCGCGGAAGCCCTTTGTCGTGATCAATGCCGTCTTGACGCCTTTTCGTTCTGTAATCGCATTAATGACTACCGTACTTCCATGGATGAATTCCTCTATTTCCGAAGCATTAATCCCGCTCTTCCGAATAACTTCGAGTACTCCTTTTTCAAAGTTCGGTGGCGTTGTTGAACTCTTTTCAACTTGAACATTCCCTTTTTCATCTACATACACTAAATCCGTAAATGTTCCACCGATATCTGTTGCAACTCTCATTTCGCTTGCCTCCCCTTGTCTTAAAATAACAGCTGCGTCATCACACAAAGCAGAACTGCTTCTTCATCTGTTGGATTTTCATAATCATGCGGCAATCGCGATGGGAAATGAATCGACTCTCCCTGCCGAACATCATATATTTCGTTATCTATCGTAAAACGAACCGTTCCATTTAATACGTAGTAAAACTCCTCCCCAGGATGCGAATCATCATATTCTTTTTGCTGATTGGGCCCCAAGGTTACGATTAACGACTCCATACTTCGATTCTGAAACTGTCCGCTCAATTTTATAAACCCATTATCAACCGTGTTAATCCAAAACTTCTTTTGCTCATTTTTCGATATATGAAATTTGCGATCAATTTTTGGACTCTCGAAAAAATACGTAATGTCTACCTCAAATGCATCGGCAATCTTTTTCAAAGACGTGATCGCCAAAGACGTGGACCCACGCTCTATTAAAGAAAGAAAACCTGCTGAGAGGTTTGTCTTTTCACTTAACTCTTTTAACGTTAAGTTCCTTTCCTTACGCAATCTATGGATTTTTCCATGAATATCTTCCATCTAGACACCCTCTTTTTTAATATATATAACTTTTTTAAATATATTTAATTTATTTTATACTACTTCGGCACTTCCAATTTGTCAATCTATTAAAATTTATTTGTGAAAATTCTTTTCAACACGAAAACACCTTTTGTAAACAAACCAAAAGGTGTTGATAACTCATTTTGTTTTTAGGAAAAATTTATTTTTTCGCTTTTTAACCAGTGCAACTTCATTGTGTTGGAGAGACCTGATTTTGTTAGGTCCGTGTTCGCATCCAGGCTGGGCAGATTTATGCGTATTTGGAGGGGGTTATGCGTGATGTAGTGATCGAGCCGTCTTTAGGACGGCTTGAGTTTGGTTTTTCGTTTTTTCCATAGATCTTCGGCGGCGCCGGAGCCTAGGATGACGCCAATTATGATGAGGATGAAGCCGAATAGGTGACGGCTTGTGATGATTTCTCCTAGGAAGATGGCCGAGCCTGTCAGGGCGAAAAGTGTGTTCATGTTCATGAAGATGGCGGCTTTGGCGGGGCCGACTTGTCCGACTGAATAGTTGTAGAGCATATGCCCTACGGCTGTTCCGAAAACGGCACTTGCGGCGAAGACTGCCCAGAAGCTTGGCGGCACGGTTGTGAATTTGATGAGTTCGCCGGGCTCTTGGATGAGGCTGATGACGAACAGGATGATGCTGCCAATCGTGAGCATGTACGCGGTGAGCAGTCTTGGGTCGAGCGTTCTTGCCGCCTTCGCGATTACCAAAAACGAAAGGACTTGTGCAAGGATCGAAATGAAGATGAAAGCGTCTCCGAGTTTGAGGCCGGTGAATCCTTCGCCAGCAGCAAGGACGACGGAGCTGATGCCGATGAAGCCTACTGCTGCGCCGATCCATTGGATTTTGGTCGGGTAGTTGCGCAGGATGAGTGCTGTGCATATTGCTGTTAGGACGGGGCCGGTTCCGAGGATGAGGCTGGCGTTGGTGCCGGTTGTTCGGAAGAGGCCCATGTTGAGGAAGTAGTGGTGGAGAACTACGTTGAGTATGGCTCCGCCGATGATGTATGTCCATTCCTTTTTCGTTGGGAGACGAAGGAGTTTGAATGCTCCGAGGATGGCGAACACGGTGATGCTAGCTGTAAATATGCGGAGTGCTGTCATGGTGACGGGATGCATGTATTCGAGCATGTATTTGAGCATGGGGAGGTTGAGTCCCCAGAGCAGCATGGTTGTGGTGAGGAGTGCATAGATTTTCCACATGTTGGTGTCCTTCTTTCTAGTGATGGTAAGAGTCTAGTTTAGCATATTGGGCGGAGGTAACGGGCGGTTATGCGTGAATTTTGGAGATTATGCGTGTTTTGGCGGAGTTATGCGTGATTGTGGGAGTTTATGCGTAAGTTTTTAAGATTATGCGTTTCTGGAGGGATTTATGCGTGAGTAAGGGTTCGCGGGTAGTAGTATAGGCTCGATTCCCTGTTCGCGCGAAATGGTTTGACAAATTAAGGGGTTGGTTGAAGGTACAATAAACTTTACAAGAAAAGAGAATGCTAGTTCGCTTTTGGTAGGACGGAATGATAGAATAGAAGTTGCAGTGGCATAAGCGGATGGACGGTTGGCACTCCTGTAAAAGGGGGTGATATAATGGGAACATACGAAGCTATAAATATTTTGATTCAATTTTTTATAGCGATTGCAACGGCGGTTACGACTGTTGTGGCAATTGTTGTATTGTTCACCACTAGACAAAAATAACCCCATCCGATACACTTTGGCACAGTGTGATGGGGTTACTCTCCATTGACCTGGCCAACCGCACTTCATGCGGATGTCAGCTACATTGACTGGGCGTTGTGCGACGCTCAGTCTTTTTTAGTATATGTCAATTATAACATACGTATAATCGGATTTCACTTTCTATAATCGCGGGTGGTTCGCAAAGGCGTCGACCGTCTCCCTGTTCGCGCCACATGGTTTTGACAAATTAAGGGGCGGATTGAAGGCGTTATGCGTAAGTTTTGGGATTTATGCGTGATTGGCGGCGTTTATGCGTAACTGGGCGGGTTTATGCGTAGATTGTAGAATTTATGCGTGAGTTTCTCAGTTTATGCGTTTTTGGATGGGAAAAGCGGACTCTCCGTTGTGGGGTCCGCTTTTCGTTTAGAATCTGAAGGCTTTTCGCTGGATGGCGAGGGAGCCGATGATGTAGGCGAGCAGGGACAGGACGACGGGGATCGTGACTGTGTGGACGCCTAGTAGATTGCCGTATTCTGCGTTGTAGAAGTGGATTGCGATATAAGATGCCATACCGGTGATCATGCTGAGTATGGCTCCGTGTTTGTTGCCGTATTTCCAGTAGAGCCCGAGGACGATTGGCCAGATGAAGGCGGCTTCGAGTCCTCCGAAGGCGAATAGGTTCAGGAAGATGAGCAGGTCGGGCGGCTGTAGGGCGAGTAGGAAGACAATGATTCCTAGGATGCCGGTGACGCCGAAGCTTATTTGTTTGACCCGCTTTTCGGTTGCTTCCGGTTTGATGAAGTTCAGGTAGACGTCTTTGACGATCGCTGAGCTGACGAGCAGCAACAGTGAATCGACGGTCGACATGATGGCCGCCATTGGTGCCGCGAGGACGATACCGGCTAGCCATGGGGGCAAAACTTCGAGCGCGATTAACGGAATGACTTTGTCCCCTACGTCGATGCCCGGCATGACGGGTCTTGCGAAGACGCCGATCAGGTGCATGTTGAGCATGATGAAGCCGGTAACGATGGTGCCGATGACGAGTGCCCGGTGCATGGCGCGGGAGCTTTTGTAGCTCATTGCGCGGACGGCCATTTGCGGAAGGCCGACGACGCCGACGCCGACGAGTATCCAGAAGGAAGATACGTATGCGGCTGAAAGCGATCCGTCTGCCCCGAATGGCGTGACGAGTCTCGGGTTTTCATTCAATAAATCTTGCATGATGGCTGGGACTCCCCCGCCCGCGATGATGACGCCGATGAGCAGGATGAGTGTGCCGACGACCATGATTGCGCCTTGGACAGCGTCGGTCAGAGCGACGGCGCGGAATCCGCCGATCACGACGTAGACGAGGACGGAGATCGCGAAGATGAATAGCGCCGTTGTATATTGAAGCCCGGTGAGCGATTCAATGAGCCGTCCGCCGCCGACCCATTGCGCGGTCATGGCGGAGAATAGGAAAATGATGATGGCGATGGCTGATAGAATCGCGACGGCTGGGCTATTGTAGCGTGCTTTCAGGAAGTCGATCATTGTGACGGCGTTGTATTTACGTGCCAGGATTGCGAATTTTTTTCCTAGGATGAGCAGGACAAAATAGCCGGTGACGACTTGGGTCATGGCAAGCAGAATCCAGCCGAAGCCAACTGTGTAGGCGGTTCCGGGTCCCCCGAGGAAGCTGGATGCGCTGCCGTATGTCGCGACCATTGTCATGGCGAGGACGAATCCTCCTAGTTCGCGTCCTCCGAGGAAGTATTCTTGGAGAAATCCGCCGCCTGAGCTCATTTGTTTCGATGCGATGAAGCCGATAGCAAAGATCGCGATCAGGAAGATGAGTAGCGGGATGATGACTTGGATGTTCATAGTTTAGGCGATTCCTCCTTTGCTTCATTGTATAGATCCGCGTATGGGTCCGCGTCGAGCGGGACTTCTTTTAGGACGAATTTGGTGATGACGATGACGAGTGCGGACATCAGGATGAAGCCGATGACGCAGCTATAGAAGAACCAGTCTGGCAAGCCGAGGATGTATGTATATTCTTCAGGTGGGCGGGATCCGAGTCCGTAGGCGAAGCCGTACCACCAGATGAAGTTGAAGATGGCGAGTGCGACGCCGATGAGCGCTTCGCGGTGCGCGATTTTGAAACGCGGGTCGGGCTTATAGTGTTGCGATGCTTTTTTGTTGGCGGGCATTTTTGGATGCTCCTTTCGTTTCGTGTTCTTGAGGTTGATTATACAGGATTTTCTTGTTTGTGGGAGGGGGAATTGGAGATTAATAGGTATCGGGAGTGCGGATGCGGGGCGGTTATGCGTGAGTTTTGCGATTTATGCGTGGGGGTCTGCGTTTATGCGTAAAAAATTGGATTTATGCGCGATTCGACGGATTTATGGACTTTTGCGGGCGTTTATGCGTTTTTCGGCGAGTTTATGCGGATTTTTGAGGGTGCGGAGTTTCTTCTATTATAGAGAGAGTACGGATCGCGCGGAATGGTTTTGACAAATAAAGGGGGGTGGATTGAGGGCGTTATGCGTGAATCTGGGGATTTATGCGTTTCTGGGAGAGTTTATGGACTTTTTGGAGGCGGTTATGCGCGAATTGGCGGGTTTATGCGTGGGAAATTAATTTATGCGGTTGTGAGTTGATTGCATAAGAAAAACGCTCATTGGGAGCGTTTTTACCGGTTTGGGGATTTCCCTTCATTTAATAGAATATAATGCGCTGCTTTGCGTTCGCCGATGAGCTGCAGGCCGGATTTGGAGAGCAGGCCGCGGGCGACGTTGCGGTTGTTGAGCTGGGTGAAGTAGCGGAATTCACGGTTGGTCATCTTCGGCTGGATGAGCATGAACCAGTCTTGGACGGTTTGGTGGTGCTCGGTTTTTCCGGTGTGGCCGCATGATGGGCAGTTCCACTTTTCCCTCCCCCACTGCATTCCGGGACGTTCGCAGCTCGGGCAGATGACGCCGGGTATGATGTCTTCTGGAGCGATATCGTATAGGTCAGCGAGTGGGAATGGGTTGTAGTCCTTGTGATGTTCGAGTAAGGCGTGCGCCAGGTTGTAGATTGCGTGTCCGTCGAGAATTTGTTCATCAATGGGCAGTGATCGGAAATGGGCAGGTGCTTCGTATGTGAGCATCGTTTTCATTTCAGGCGACGGGTGTTCGATGGCAAGTTCGTTGGTGTGTGCAAATGCAAGGATGCCGTCGATGGGGATTTGGATGCCGCGCTTGTCGAGCCAGTTTTTGAGCAGGTGGATTTTTCGGTCCACTTCGATGTACGGGTTATGCATCGGTTTGCGATCGCCGTTTTGGAAAACTCGTATGAATTGGGTCGGGTTCGCTTTGATGACCGTTTTGTCTTTATGGTTTTTCACTTCGATGACAGTAATGAATGAAGGTGTGATGAGCAGCGAATCGATTTGGAAATAGGCGCCGTCTTGCTGCAGGTAGAGGTCGTGGAGTATGGCGTGCGGATAGGCTGGCTGAAATTCTTTGATGTGGGCGTCGAATTCGAGTTCGCCATTGTAGCCTGATTGGCAGATGAGCAGATTCTTTCGGACGACGTGTTTTTTTTCATGGTTGTTGGGCAGGCGTTTGTTCAGGGAGAGGAGTGCTTTCAGTTCGTTCGGCATTGTCCGTTTTTTGTAGATCATTTTTATCACCTCATGTTTAGTTTAGATGGATTTGCTAGAGAATGGAATGGTTTGGAAAAAGATTGCGTTTTGGTGCGTTTTCTGCGTTTAAAAATGGTTTTTGAGCCAATTTCGGTGTTTAAAAATGGATTTTGCTAGTTTGATTGATAGAGTTTATGCGTGAATGTAGAAGGTTATGCGGAGATTTTTTGGAATATGCGTGAGTTTTTAGGGTTATACGTGAAATTGCGGGGTTATGCGTTTTTGAGGGCGTTTATGCGTGATTGGCGGGATTGATGCATTTTTGGGGGCATTTATGCGTGATTCGGTGATGGCCGTGGCGAATTGGGCATAAAAAGTGCTTTGGCGGTTATGCCAAAGCACTTTGATAGAAAACAAGAAGTTTAACCAATCTCGATCATAAATTGAATCAAGTTATCTGCTTGGATGGTATTGGTTGCGACCTTGTTGCGGCCGACTTTTTGGCATTTTGTACATTGGTGAATCAGTTGGTAGCCTTTTTTTCCGGAATAATCAAGGCCGATCGGTTTCATTAATCCCTTGCATTCACTTGCACGGTCTCCCGGAAAATTGTCCATATGCTTTGAGTACAGACAGACGGGACAATGGTTTCGAAAGCTGCCATTTGTTAGAGGCTCAATCTTTGCGCCGCAATTTTCGCATTGGAATGCGGCGTTTTCTATTCGTCTTTTCATTTGCCATTCCTCCAAGATGTTTTTTCATCTTTGGAGAAAAGGGTTCCGTTTGGTTTTTCCACTGAAGTGGTATCAGGCTTTTAGAGGGAAGTGACCGATTCACCGTCTTGCTCTACAAAACAATTACTTCTAGTTCCTGCTTCACGGAGGCTTTTTCCATCCTCCGATCCGGACCACGATCGGGTTTATGATTTTATCCCGACCACTGTAAGGCGGATTGCTCCACCTTCCACTAGTAGGTGTTCACCTATAATCACTGACTTTGGCATTCGTCCCCTATTTGGCAATGAAAGTGAATAATTTTTGTTTCAAACCATTCACTCCTACTCAAATTGTTTTCTATTCGATTTAATACTATCATTTTTTTGAATCATTCTGCAGCCGGGTGATCTGAAAGTTGACACGAAATTGTTTTATCATCGGTCGTTAAGTTCCTTAATCACCCTCACAGCCTCGTCAATATGATGAACAGGTACAATTTCGATTGCTAACTTTTGTTCGGCCTTTACAGTTTCCGCTTCGTCCCTATTTGCATCCGGAACAATGATATACGGGAAACCATTTTGTTCCGATATGATCATCTTTCCTGCTATTCCGCCCACTTGATTGACATCTCCATTTGGTTCTAACGTTCCCGTGACGCCGATTGGAATTTGGTTATGCAAGCTGCCTTGATGGACCATCGATGAAAGTCCTAACGCTAGTCCAGCACTGTCACCGCTTTGATTTTCTTTATTTAGAAATTCATTAATAGCTACAATATCTTCCCGAATAAAACCTCTTACATTCTCCCCCATTATGTGAAATGGCTCTTTGCTAAATCCTAAAAATCGTTTTATTTCATTTGTTTTACTTTTGTACCTTTCCCGATTTGTAATTTGATGAAAATCAAAAATTTGGATGCCTTCTTTTTCGTAAGTATCCTTTACGATATTTTCCTCTTTCACGTAATAAATATGGTTAAGCCCAATCGCCAAAATGTATATCCCCGAGTTTTGTATAATTTCCTCAGGTTCTCTGTTAACCACTGCAATATAGGTATTGCTCTCAAACTCTATGAGTAGAAATTCATAACCGCAAAAGAGAGTTAATAATGCGATGACCCAATTGACGATAAGGCTCCTAAACTTATCTTTTCGAAAAATAATCAATGGAATTGAAGCAATAATCATGAGAACTAATAATGCCCCTACAAATACATAACTGTTTATATAATCCAAATAATAAGCATTGCCAAGTATGAAATAGATAGGGACTACTATGAAAATGCTATAGACAAATGCTAACAGTTTGGTCGAGCGATCTAGTGATTTATTACGGCTCTTCATATTCATCTTGCTCCTTTTCTCGTAATGCCTATTCTCATTATATTCCAAACTGTATTATTTTTGAATACTTCAACAAATGTAGTAGGAAAAGTGGTGTCGCGGAATTTTACATGTAACTCAATTCACCGGTCGCGCTGAATGGGGTTGACAAATTAAGGGGATGGTTGGAGGGCGTTTATGCGTGAATGGTGGGATTTATGCGTTTCTGAAGCGGTTTATGCGTTTTTCATTTAAAAAACCGCCAGGCTCGGCGGTTATTGGGTGCAGTATTGGTAGATGGCGGCGGTGGCGAGGCAGTCGCCGATTGCGTCGTGGGCGTCGTGTTCGAGTTGGAGGTGCTTCGCCAGGGTGCCAAGTTTGTGGTTTGGCGTTTCCGTGATTACTTTGCGTGCCAGTTTGACAGTGTCGATGACGGTGTATTCGGGAATCTGAATGCCTTCGATATTGTCGAGGGCGTAGAGGAAACCCATGTCGAAGCTGGCGTTATGGGCGATGATAGGCAGGTCGCCGATGAATTCGAGGAGCTCTTCGATTTTGTGTTCGATGATCGGCGCCCATTGGACCATTTCGTTTGTGATGCCCGTGAGCCGGGTGATGGATACCGGTATGTGGCGTTCCGGATTGATGAATGTATTGAGGACTTCGACCCGCTCATGGTTGATGTATTTGAGTGCCCCAATCTGGATGATGCGGTCAGCGCCAGCTCGGAAACCTGTTGTTTCGAAGTCGAGCACGATATAGTCTGTGACGTGCCTGGATGTCGTTTTGTATTTCCTAATCCGGGAAGCGCGGCGGGCCCCCCAGTTTTGGATGTCCGTTTTGGATTGTAGCAGGTCTGCGGCTTTTTGATTCGAGCTCATCTTGGATGCACATCCTTTACTTTTTTCATTGTTTCAATTCTATTACTATATTACACCTTTTTTAAAGTATTAAACTAGATATATCTTTTTGTCTTTGTGTAACGTTTGCAAAGTGGTGCCAAGCATGATATTATTGGCCTACATTTTCGAACGGAGGTTTTTAACAATGGCAACTATCAAAATCCGAATCAAGTTGAATGGGTAATTGAATAGCTTGAGAGGCTCTACTTTTGTGGAGTATTCGGAATAGGTCTGCCTTTTTAAAAATCAATAGTCATGAAAAGAGGGGGATTGCCTTCTCTTTTTATTTTTGCGCTTTTTTGGAGAGCTCCATTTCGACTACTTTCACGTAAGAATGCCAACAATATTTACGTAGACGAGAGGAGTTTTTTTATATGCAAGAAACTGTAGAACCGAAAAAATATGAGTATTTGGCGGATGATCCGAGTGTAAAAGTCATGCCGATCATGCTGTCACTCATCATCGGTGCTTTTTTCGCGATTTTGAATGAAACCTTATTGAATATCGCGCTGATTACGCTAATGGATGAATTTTCAATATCATTGCCGACTGTGCAATGGATGGCGACAGGCTTCATGCTTGTCATGGCAATCGTCATTCCGATTTCCGCATTGCTATTGCAATGGTTCACGACGAGGCAATTGTTTCTTGGAACGATGATTGTCTTTACGGTTGGTACCATTGTCAGTGCCTCCGCGCTGACATTTCCAATACTACTCGTTGGACGGTTGATCCAGGCAGTCGGAACCGGTTTGCTGATGCCTATCATTTTCAATGTGTTCTTATTGATTTTCCCACCGGAACGCCGAGGGAAAGTGATGGGATTGATTGGCCTTGTCATCATGTTTGCGCCAGCTATCGGCCCGACGCTTTCCGGAGTGATCGTTGAATATCTTGGATGGCGTTATTTATTTATCATCGTCATTCCGTTTGCATTGTTTTCGATTGTGTTTGCTTACAAGCATTTAATTAATGTATCGGAAGTGACGAAACCTAAGATTGACGTCATTTCGTTGGTTTTTTCGACGTTGGGCTTCGGTGGAATCGTGTACGGTTTTAGCTCCGTCGGAGAAAGCGCGAATGGATTTGCTAGTGTAAATGTACTGTCCGCCCTGATTGTAGGTGTCATCGGTGTCGTTCTTTTTGTGCTGCGGCAATTGAAGTTGGAGGAGCCGGTCATGGATTTGCGGGTGTTCCGCTACCCGATGTATACGCATGCGGTCCTCATGTTTTTGATCATTATCATGGCGATGTTTGCATCGGAAATCATTTTGCCAATCTATATGCAGGGGCCACTGGCATTAACCGCCGCCACTGCCGGCTTGGTCCTCTTGCCGGGAAGCATTTTGAATGGGGCGATGTCGCCGTTCATGGGCGCCCTGTTTGATAAATTCGGACCGCGCGTCTTGATGATTCCGGCAACGATCGTGTTGAGCGGAACGATGTTCATGATGAGCAGATTGACGGTCGATACGCCTGTTTGGGCCGTTGTCGTCGGGTATATTTTGATCATGCTGACGGTGTCGGCAATCATGATGCCTGCGGAGACGAATGGATTGAACCAGTTGCCGAAGAGGTTGTACCCGCATGGAACCGCGGTCATGTCAACGTTGCAGCCAGTTGGCGGAGCGATTGGCGTTTCTGTTTTCATCAGTATTTTGAATGCAAGGCAGATGAAGTTTTTGGAAGGCTCCGCAAGTCCGCAAGATCCGGTGACAATCGATC
Source organism: Sporosarcina koreensis (assembly GCF_001531445.1). Lineage (GTDB taxonomy): Bacteria > Bacillota > Bacilli > Bacillales_A > Planococcaceae > Sporosarcina > Sporosarcina koreensis_C. The sequence goes on along the minus strand of NZ_LQYA01000092.1, from coordinate 15,918 downwards.
TTGCGATGGTGGCCGGCGTTGAGCTCGTCTACTTTATTGCTTTTGCGATGTCGATTGTGGCCGTCATCTTGGCTTTCTTGGTGTATCGTGCGAAGCCGGATGAAGGGGAAGAAACAGCTGAGGAGCAAACTGAATAAGTAGTAAGTGAAAAACCAGCATTTTTGCTGGTTTTTTATTTTTGGGTTGCAAAGTTCGTTTGTTGTGTTGCTGGGGACGGTCGTTGTGTTGCGTGTTAGATTCGTTGCGTTGTGATTGGAGTTCGTTTTGTTGCGTGGCAGGTTGATTGTGTTGTGACGAATTGATTGTGTTGCGGCCAAATGTACGCGGGAGATTTTTTGGGGGATGCCTTCGCAATGCGCGCTGAATGATTTTGACAAATGAAGGGGTTCGTTTGGGGCATTATGCGTAATTATGGGGAGTTATGCGTGAATTGGAGAGTTTATGCGTCGTTGGAAGCGATTATGCGTAAATAAATAAATTTATGCGTGGATAGCGGAATTTATGCGGTTTGTGGTAAACTAACAGCCTTTCCGGAATCCGGAAAGGCTGTTTGGATTTTAGATTTCGATGGCTACGAAGCTGCCGGCGTTATCTGTTTTGAATTTGACTTTACCCTCTTTAACATTAGCATTTTTCTCAACTTCTCTATTGTTGCTGAGGTCAAAGATTTGAACTTTTTTATTGCCAAACACTGACATGATGACATCGATTTTATGATTGATGCTTGTCAGTTGTTGTTTCGTATCACCGATTCCGTTCCAGAACGTGATCGTGTAGATGTCGGAAACGGCGTTGATTACTTCAGATGCACTGCTTCTTGCAATGGAAATCGTCAGGTCGCCGTGCAAGTCTTTGAATACATTTTTATGAAGCGAGAAGACTGCGCCGTCCTTTTGGATGACGACTTCCTTATTCGAATCTGCAAGCGTCCTCAAGACAAACTCGTTCACTTCAATATCCGTTTCCCCTTCAAATGCCGACAAGTCTAGCACGATTTCGCCTGGGGAGCTTGTGATGATTTCTTCCGTAACAATGAAGCTTGTTGCAGGTACTTCAACTTCCGGCTCTTCGACGGCTGTGACTGTTACTGAGACAGTCGCTGTGAAATCGCTATTTGTCACTGTGATTTCTGTTTCACCTGCGCCTGTCGCTGTGATGATGCCGTTCGCGACAGTTGCTACATGTTCATTTGCAGATGTAAACGTTGACGAAGCAGTGGCGTCGTTATCACCTACAAAAGTGCCGTCCGCTTTTGTTGTTGTTTGCGTTACTGTTAATTGATCCGTCTCGCCTTCGAGTAGGGAGATTCGATCTTTATTGACCGCGAAAGTGATTGTGTCAGGTGTTTCTGGCTCTTGCGGTTGCTCCGGTTGCACCGGTGCGCCTGTCACTTCAAGGTAGACGAGTGTGACTTCGCCGTTCGGCATGACGACGCGGACTTGTGTTTTGCCTGGTGCATGTGCTGTGACGAGTCCTCGTTGGACGGTCGCAAGCGTGTTATTAACGACATTGAATTTCGAGTCGACTGTTGCATCACGCTGTGTCGTTCTGCCGTCAGGCGCCACTGTTGTTTCTGTCACTTTCAATTGTTTCTGCTCTCCGACTTCCATTGTCATTTCCGTCGTGCTGAGCGCGTATGTGACGATGTCCTGCGGAAGGGCCTCCACGTTGATGTAGACGTAGATTGTTTCCTTTAGGACGCCTTTCTGGTCTTTCACTTCGATGCGCAATTGTGATTTGCCGGCTTTTTGTCCAGTGACGAGCCCTTTTTTCACGGTTGCGACCGAGTTGTCGATCACTTTGTATGCGCCGAATCCTGTGACATCCCTTTCGGATACGTCGCCTTCAGGTGTGACCGTTGTTTCCGTTACATACACTTGCTCTTGTTGGCCGACACCTATGTTCAGGTGGGTTTGACTCACTGTGTACGTGACGATGTTTTGTAGTTTTTTCGTTACTTCCAAGTAGACGTAGATCGTTTCTTGGCCGTTGATCATGACGCGGACTTGCGTCTTTCCTGCTTTCTTAGCTGTAACGAGCCCTTTTTGGACCGTTGCGTAGGTGTTGTTGACGACGTTATAGCGAAGTTGGCCGGTGACATCCTTTTCGATGACGGTGCCGTCCGGTTTCACTGTCGTTTGTGTGACGTATAGCTGTTCTTGCTGGCCTTCACCAAGAACCATTTGTGTTTTATTGACGGAATACGTGACTGTTTCTTCACCGACCGGCTTGTCAGTTACTTCTACCGCCACTGTTTCCGTGTAATCTTCGTATGTGACTGTGATGTCAGTCGTGCCTTTAGCGACTGCTATGACGTTGCCGTTTTCGACGGTTGCCACTGCCGTGTTTGCAGATGTGAATGCCGCGTCAGCTGTGACGTCTTTCTCTTCCGTCGTTCCATCAGGTTTCGTGATCGTTTCCGTAACGAATAGCTGTTCTTGCTGGCCTGCTTCGAGCACCAGATTTGTTTTATTGACAGCATATGTTACTGTATCTTCCACTTCAGCTGCAATTTCAATTGTGACCGTTGCAGTGAATTCTTTGTATGTGACTGTGATGTCAGTCGTACCGGCAGACACTGCTGTGATATTGCCGTTTTCGACAGTTGCGATTGTTTCATCCGCTGAAGTGAATGTCGCGTCAGCCGTGACATCCTTCTCTTCTGTCGTTCCGTCCGCTTTGGTCGTCGTTTCGGTTACTGTCAATTGCTCCGATGCGCCGACTTCAAGCGTAAGTGATTCATGGTTCAACGCATATTCCACTTCATCGTCCACTTGGTCGCCTGCGTTGTAGATGATCGCTTCAGCTTTATTGCCCGCCGCGTCTTCGTACTTCACTTTGACCGAGTTGTCTTTTTTGTTCAGTTCTGGAAGATCAAATGTGAATGTGCCGTCCTGCTCAAGTTTGATCGGGCCGGATGCAACGACTTCATCTTCCTTCACCACCTCATAGGATGCTTTCAGTTTCGTATTGATGTCGTAGCCAAGGCCATACCAAACCAATTCCTCTTGGTATTGAATATAGGCATCGTCGATTTGACCGGTTGCAGTTGTGCCTTCAATTGCCCCTTCGATCGTGCCTGCCTCGGATTTGACGACGACTGGTCCGACGTAGTCACCGATGACGCCGGAAGCTGACAATGCTGTGAAGTCGATCGTGTAGAGACCGTCCGGAATCATTGTTGGAGGTGTGCCGTCCCATGGTCTGTATTGTCCTCCAATCCTCAGCTGGTAGGACCCTGCACCTAGTGAATCGGAAGCATGCAAGTAGCCGATGTAGCCGTCTTCATAGACACCGCCTTCAGGGTCCATGATGTCCCAAAGTTCAACATAGTTCGTTGCGACGTCGCCCGTGATTGTAAAGTAGAGCATCGCTTCGTCTTTCACGCCGTCGCCATTGAAGCTCAAGTCTGTTTCTGTAATGCGCATGTTTTGAACTTCAGTTGCCGCTTCCCCGCCGAATTCGGCTGCGAATGGCAATGAAGCGGTTGTGCTTCCGCCTTCGATATTGATGTATCCGAGAATTTCATCGCCGGACTTTGTGCTTGCAGCGGATGCTGTCAATGTGACGTTGAGCAGTTGCTCGCCGGATAACGTGAATGTCGGCTTGTCGATTGTGACAGTTGCGTCACCAAATCCTTTCGTCACTTGTACAGAAGCATTGTACGTGCCGCCATTGCCGTTTTCGTTTTTCACGAGAATTTGCTTTGTAACCGAGATGTCGTTCGTTAAATCTTGAGGACCGAATGTCACAGTCCCTTTTTTGTTTTCGACGGACACGCCATCATTGCTTGCGGTGTCGATTGCGTATGCAAGGATTTCAGGATGCGCTGCTTGGTATGCTTGTACGCGGCCTGCCCCTTGTGCGAATACGTCGTACTTGCCAGTGTCAAGGACCTTGGCTGTGTTGGAAAGCGCGACTTTTACGTCGAAGGCGTCCCAATTCGGATTCGCTTGTTTTACTAGCGCCGCGATTCCCGCAATATGTGGTGTGGCCATGGAAGTACCTGTTTTACGTGCGTATGCTTGTTCGTAGGTGGCTTCCGGGAAGTCTGCTTTGTACATCGGGATTGTGGACATGATGTTCGTTCCCGGTGCTGTAACGTCAGGTTTGATGTCGAAGTTCGGTGTGGACGGTCCGCGTGAGCTGGAGTCGTTCACTTCGTCGCCAGAAGTATAGACAAAGTTATCTACATCGAATGTGATTTTTCCTTCTCCGTTATTCAAACCATCCAAGATTGCCTTCCCAGCATTGTAAGACATGTTGAAGGAAGGGATTGACACATCGAAAACATCGCCACTACCTACATTTGACATAGGATTATCGTTTCCATCCGCATGGTCTTTTGTATTGTAGATAATAATCGCTTTGGCGCCTTTTTCGGTAGCAAATTGTATTTTTTCCAAAAACGCAATTTCTCCACGGGAAACGTGGACAACTTTTCCTGTGATGTCTAACTGATCGTAGTCGGATTCTTTACCGACACCAGGAATTGCGATAATATCCAATTCACCAGACAATTCTTGTTTAAGATTTTTTCCAATTGGCGTGAAGAAGAATTTCACATTGTTGGAGAATTCGAATTCGCCGTTTGACATTTCGAAATTGACAGTCGACAGTTCCGGGTTGGTCGTGTTGCCGACTGCGATGCCGAGGCGGGCTGTGCTTGGTGTGCCCATCGTGCCGCGGTTCGGTCCGGAGTTTCCTGTTGCGACAACTGAGATCGTGCCTGCAAGCATGGCGTTGTTGATGGCGAAGGAGCCAGCATCCGTTTCTGTGTTGGAGCCACCGCCAAGTGATAGGTTGATGACGTCCATGCCTTCTTGGACTGCTGTGTCGATTGCTGCGATGATGCCTGATGTGGATCCGCTGCCGTATGCGCCGAGTACGCGGTATGCGTAGAGGTCGACTTTCGGTGCGATTCCTTTGATGCCATATTCATTGTTGCCGATTGCGGCGATTGTGCCCGCTACGTGTGTGCCGTGGGACGTGTAGAATGAGCTTCCTCTGTCATTGAATTCCGGCCTGTGTGACGGTCGTTCCACCGGTGATGTTTCGGAAGCGTCGTCATCGGCACGTGGGCGTGCGTAGTCGTTGCCTGTGTGCGGAACGAAGTTTTTTCCGCCTTTGTAGATACCTTGGAAGTCTGGGTGATCGGCGTCGATGCCTGTGTCGAGGACGGCTACTTTGATGCCTTGTCCTTCAAGGCCTTCTGCCCAGAGTGCTTCGATTCCGAGGAAGCCGATGCTTGTGTCCATGGCAGGTCCGACTTGATTGTCTTTTGCTTTCTCTTCAAGTTTTGATTCGGAAGGCGCCGGTTTTTTCAGGCCGTTCAGTTTGGAAGAGCTTTTGGATTTGTCGAGTTCGAGTGCGTAAACAGTGGTGTCCGGTTCGACGAGTTTGACGCCGTTCACTTCAAGAAGTTTTGGCAGGTCGTCGGCTTTTACAGTTCCTGACATTCCGTTGAGGACGGTGTCATAGGAGAAGCCTTGGTTGAACTGAATGCCTTTGATGACCATCTCTTTTTTCGCGGCGGCTTGCTGATTGCGCACTTTTTGTTTCGTTTGCTGTGCTTCTGCGCTAGAGAATGGTTTTCCGTTCAGTTTTTGGATTCCCTGTTGGAGTCCGACTGATTTTTCGGATAAGTGAATGATGACAGGGACTTGTTGATTCCCTGTTACGTTTTGAAGCTCTTCATGCAGTTTCGCTTCGCCCCCGAGCAGGTTGAGCTGTTCGGCGATTGCGGCTTTTCGCTCCATGACGCTTTCGTTTTGAAGGTTTTCTTTGAAGGCTTTTGTTGCTTGTACTGTTTTTTCAGCTGTTTCAGCAGTGCCAGCCAAATCGGCGGAATCCGTGTTGGCGGATGCCGAGAATGGCGTGAGCAAGGAAAGCACAAGGATGATTGCCAAGAATGTGCTGAACAGCTTGGTGAAGTTATGTTTCTTCAAAATACCTATCCCCCCTTAGTAGTTTGGTAGATTGATGCCATTTCAAGATATCATAGTGCGATTTGTTTGAAAATACCGATTGGTGTGGTTAATGATGATATTTCTGAAAAATCGTTCAAAGGATATGGGTGATTCTGGATGCGGGTAGTTCCGAAGATTTATGGGTGAAGCTGGAAATATGAGTATTTGGCTAAGTCGACTGCTTGGGTGTTTGGATATGCAATTTTGACAGGTTGCTGGTGATGTTTTGGATCGTGCGATTCATTGTTGGGTGGATTATGCGTGAATGTTGACGTTTATGCGTAAGTGGCAGCAGTTATGCGTGCATTTGCCGATTTATGCGTTTCTGACGACGGTTATGCGTGATTGTGACGATTTATGCGTCGAGTTTGCGATTTATGCGTAGTTGTAGCGATTTATGCGTGTTTCGCGGTGTTTATGCGTAATTGGTTTTGCCTGTTGCGCTGAATGCTTTTGACCAATTAACGGTTTGATTCAGAGCAACGGGTCTTGGAGGAAGTTCTGGATGATGTGATTGTCGGGTTCGTACGTCTTGAAGGTGTAGCCTTCTTTTTGCAGCCATTCTATGATTCTTGGAAGGGCGATGGTAGTCTGGCTGCGGTCGTGCAGAAGGATGATGATGTCCTTGTCGCCAGATTTTGCAGCTTTTGTGACGCCGTCCTGGACGTTTTTTATAATTTGGGAGGTTTGTTTGTCCGTGTAGCGCCAGTCATTGGAGTCGACGTCCCAGTCCCACATATAAAGTCCGTGATCGATGAGGCTTTTTTGCATGCTCGGTGTGACGAGCGGCTTGCTGCCGTACGGGACGCGCACGAGATTCGCGGACTTCCCTGTCACTTGCTCAAGAAGTTGTGCGGCACCAGTCATTTCGGCAATGAATGATTCGGTCGAGCTGTAGACGAGTGCCTTGTCGTGCGTCATGCTGTGTGATCCGACGTAATGACCGCTTTTCGATACGGTTTTGACGATGGATTCGTTGTGCTTTATTTGATTGCCGAGGAAGAAGAATGTGGCAGGCACTTTGTATGTTTCAAGTGTTGCATGATTGATCAATGTGAATTGATTCGGTCCGTCGTCGAATGTCAAATAGACATTCGCTTTTTTAGAGGCGGATATCTGGTGCTTCTTTGCAGCATGTTCCTTGATTATCTCCTCAAATGCTTCATTGCTTATATGATTAAATTCGTCGCGATAGATGCGGATTGTATGGTGTTGCTGGAAGTATTCGAATTGGAACCCGGTTTCGCGAGCGATATATTTCACACTAATGAACAGCTCGCCGTCAATGGAGGAGATTGGAGCCCATGGCTGATCCACCCCGTCCAAGACGGTCGCCCCTGTTGTATGATCGAATATGATTACTTTTCCGCGTTTTTGGATGATCGTTTTCCCGTCCTTCGTTTCGACGGGCAAATAGAGGTATTTCGCGATGTCTTTAAGAGGCACTTTCGTGTCACCGTCAATGACACGGATATCCTCGATCGGCAGGATGCGGTCATGCAGCCCGATGTACCGTTTTCCGTTTTCTGCCGCTTCTGCCTTCCCCGTTCCTGTGAATAAAAAGCAAATGATTGCGATGCAACTGATCCAAGTCCATTTCTTCATTCGTTCTCCCCGTCTCCTCCCGATTTTTTTCGATTTCTCCACTATATTGAAAGCGGGACAGGTCTAGAAGCAGAAACTTTTTCGGGAGCGCTGAAATATGTTATGTACGGGGCGAATCTCTCTCGTGCCATGCTCTTTTGACTAGCTAAGACATTTTACCGATCAGGTTGAAGGTCACAAATCGAGCAAAACAAGGCCCGACTCGCGCAAAACTCTCCCTTGCTGATTTATCAAAGGCATGTAGCGC
>NZ_LQYA01000092.1:2561-8068 GCF_001531445.1 Sporosarcina koreensis | reverse complement strand
AAAAAAAAACCGCCACTTTGGCGGTTTTTTGACTTGGTGTTTATTCTACGAAGCTGTATTTCACATAGTTCCTCCAGCCGAATGTTCTCCAGTCGCTTTTCGATGGAAGTTCGAGCGGCAGCGGCAGGAAAACATTCGATAGATTATTGGTTTCGTCAATATCGCGTTTGTCGATGGCGACATCACCGGTTTTCAAACCTTCTGTGATGACGGCGCGGTTGTTCGTCATGAATGGGACTGTGACGCCGGTTTTGGCGGCGCGACCCTCTTCGTCCAGCTTCCATACAACTGCGCTGTCCCCCACATATGATTCAAGCCATTGGACTTTCACTGAGACGGCATCCGCTTCATTCACGATAATTGATGCGTTGACGTTTGCGCCGAATGGCAAGGTGTACAGTTCTTCTGCCGGCATGATTGTAATTTCATACAGTTCAAGGGGGTTATCCCTTTCTTTCGGGTCGAGTTTGTCGTATGCTTCGCGCCACTTGCTATCAGTCGCTGGCACTTCTGATATGGAGTGGACCATACCTTCAATGGCCGTCTTCAAATGATTTTCCTGGATGCGGACGGGATCGCCGGCTCCAATTTTCTGCCATTCTTCGAGTTGTACGTAAGTCGTGACGAGCTTCATGTCGCTATAAATATCAGCGGCGAGTGTGAAGCCATGCTTGTCCACTTTTGAAACCGTTCCGTCAACCGGACTGATGAGCGCGGGACGGGTGGCATCTTGTGCGAGCTGTGTTTGAACGACGGCAAGTTCGCGGGCGATTTCCGACAGTTCGCGCTCGGCTTCCGCAATTGCTTGGGCGAATGCGCCGTCTTGGTGGACGTCGACTTGGACGTCGACAGTCAATTCGACTTCTTTGTCGCCTGGTGTTTCTGTCGTGTTCACATGGGATGCGTTATTCTGGGCGCTTCTCCGCTCTGATTCAAGGCTTGAAATTGTGGACTCGATCGAATCCTGTTGTTCTAGGAGGCCTTCCTCTTCCGCCTCCCATGCCGCGAGTTGGCTCTCTGCGCGTTCAGTTTGCAGCAACGCGATTTCATCCCCGACCTGAACTGGATCGCCTTCCTCGACGAGCCATTTGTCGATGGTTTCATCGTCGCCGACGTACACTGTGTAAATGTCTTCAGGCGTGATGAGCCCCTCCTTCGGGATTTCCTCTTCATGATGTCCAGGAGTCATGCGCTCGTACTGGTGGACATACAATGATTTTGGAACCGTGCTTTTTTTTGAAAAAAGCAGGTGGACATTCACCGCGATGAAGAGGCTGACGATGACGGCGACGGTGATGCTTACTCGTTTATTCATCTAAAAGCCACCTCCGAACAGTGAATTGAGGATGGAATCGAACGGAATGTAAGCGACAGCCGCAGTGATGAGGGCCATCGCAACATGCAAGCCGATCAATATCCAAAGATGCTCTTTCCATCTGCCATCCACGACGAATCCCCGGATGAACCGATATTGCAATGTGATGATCAGCGCACTGGTAACTGTCAATTGGTTCAAGAAGAGGATCAAGTACCAGTTCTCCATGACTGTGACAGCGAGCGGGCCAAATGATAGGAAAGAAAGGCTGACAGTTGCGCCCTTTGCTGCGAAGACGATGAAGAGAACTGCCTTTTCCATGAGCAGCACACCGGCGATAAGCACTTGCAGGGGGACCAGCTGCCGGTATGGAATTTTCGTCAATGTTGACAGGATCAATGCGATTCCGAAGACATGGAATGCTATGTATAGGACTGACCATAAAACCGTGCCCGCAAGTGATGCGTATCTTGCGATTATGTAATCTGTCGTCGTCATTGTCGTCATCAATGGCGTAAGTGCTTCCGTGCCCATTCCCCATGTTTCTCGAAGTGCGAACAGGGCGATGCCTGCCAGAAAAACGATGAGGAGCCGTCTGTTGAAGTGTCGCATCGTTCCAGTTTGCAGCTGGGAGGCTAGCTCATAGGGCCTCGTTAGAAAGTGCCAAAATCGGTAATCGAAAAACAATCGCGACAATCCTTTCCGCGGGTATTTTTGATGCTGTATACATAACTGTATCAAATCTCGCGAATTTTTCAATTTTTAGTAGGCAATACCTGTATGATTTTTTGAGATTTTGGCTAACCTAGTTAGAAACTTCATTTCCTAAAGTGCCTAATTTCCCGGGAAATCGACAAAGGAGCGGATATTGATGGATCAAGACGATAAGTATCGTTTTACTGTGCAGGATTTCTTGTTCGGATTGACCGGTTCCACTGTTTTCGTCATTGCTCTACATTTTTTTACGAGTTGATAGGATGCGTTGAAAGTCACAAAACGAGCATAACTTGTCTGAACTCAATCATAACTTAGGCGAACACGCGCATAACCCACCTAAACTCGAGCATAACTACATGACACTATGCTAAGTTAACAAGCAAGCTTTGTATACCCTTTCATTCTAGCAGCCCAAACCAATGTAAGGATAAAATTAAAACACTCATCGTTTGTCTGGAACGATAAGTGTTTTTTCATGATTTGTTTTTCAATTCTATTGCATTCCTTCCGTCAGTTGAGTGAATAAGGGGCGGTTGTTTGTTTCGAGTGCGTAGTCAATCATGCGCAGCCGGTTGTCGGATTCGATTTGTTCCATAAGCTTTTCCGCTTCCTGGACGACTTCTTCAGGCATTTCCAATTGCAAGTTCAATGTCCCCTCGAGGATTGATGATAGATGCAGATGGAGATCCGAGATGAGCAGCAGCTGGTAGAGCGGCAGCCGGATGAATCGGCTGCCCCGTTGGAATACGAAAACTTCGCCGAGGTTTTCGACTTGCAGGCTCTTTATATTGACGACGATCTCTTTTCCTTCAGAGGGGACAAATTGGTACACTTCACCGCCTTTGAGTATCGAGAAATACTGATAGGCGAACACGAGACGTAGACGAAAGTCCTCTTGGCTAGTGAAAAACGGCGTCATACGCTGGACTGAAAGCATGTGTATCCCTCCGTCATTGAATATTCCGATTATTATCATTCTATCATAGTTGACGATGTTTTGTGAATGATTTGTTTTCTATCCTATTCACTTACGTTTGGATTGATGATTCTTCTTATTGGTGCTCAATACAAATTGAGTCTGCACAGGTTCAAACGGAATTTTTCTTTTCAGCAGCTGATTGATAAACTTGCTTTCCTTGTCTTTGAAGATTGTCACTTCATCAGATTGATAATTGACGACGACCGCTTGGGAGTCGGGCTCGGGCGTCATGAACGTTTCCGCGGCAATGAACCCTCCGCCCTTGCCGTCTTCCACATAGATATGGTCGATCGACGAATAGTCTTCCAGCAATAGATAGCGTTTTTCATAAACTTTCGGAATATGTAAGAGTAAAGTTTCCAACTTGGTTCCCCCTCACCAATTTTACTGTGTGCTGTTTTCTATAGTATAAATGATATCATTTACGATTAGGGCTTAGAAGCCTTATAATAAAGGGAATGCTTAGTTTAGGGAGTGAGCCGATGCACATGTCAGTGGAACGAGTTTCTTATTTACATGAGCGTGAAATAGATGAATGCATGAACATGATCAAGCACACTTTCCGTCCCGGTATGCTGGAAGAGGCACAAGTCATCCGGAAAGCGGTATCGTTGGTCCGAAAAGGTGCCTTCCGCAGTTTCCGTTTTTCGCAGGATCATACCACCATCGAAGTGCTGCTGGATGACGGATTTGAGGAATTCGTCTCTCTTCCGCTGTCGATGACGGAAGGGTCTTGTTCTTGTGAGCAACGTGATTGGTGCGCCCACAAGATAGCGGTCGTCTTCCATCTGTACTCGCAATTCCATTCGTTGACGGAATGGCTGCATGATTGGCAGCAGCAGGAGGCGGAACAGATGGCGTTGACCGTTTCGGAACGGACTCCTGAAGCTTGGAATGACGTATTGTACAGGCTGACGAAGCCGCTTCGGGAAATCGGACCAAGTGACAATCCGAATGTGTTCATCCATGAAAGCTCGTTGATGGATCAGAAAGTGGTGCCCCTCTCCCCTTTCGAATGGGAATGGAAGCCGTTGTTTGAGCTGTTTTACCGGCTGCATCTATTGAATGCAGGCTGGTCGTTTTCGCAAGGGCATCTCGAGGAGGCGAATCATTTCACATACCGCCAATGGCAAGTGAAGATGTGGCTAAATGAACAGATCGAGAAATTGCGCGATATCGGTAAAGCGCTAGGCAAGAAACCGAGGCTGTTCGAGACGGATGCGTTTTACAAGGCGCTGAATATGCATGTCCGCGAGTTCACCTTGCGAAATGAAGGGCTTTTTGAAGTGCGTCTTGAAATCTATGCGATCATGTGGGAGTTCCTGTACAAAGATACGGCTGCCCAGAACAGAGAGCTCGCCCATCTTCTTGACGATGATTCGGTGGACGCGTCCTTTTTTGCCGCTTATTTCAATTTGACGAAGGGCGATGAAGAAGCGTTGGCAAAAATTGCGGAGCGAGCAGGCGGCGAGCTTGTTGGCCATTGGCTTCCGCTTGCGGATCTTGCTGCCCAGATGGAGGATGCCGGTTCCCTTGCCGTCATCATGGATACGATCTATCCCCATATCGGCCCGTTTTTTGAACAGATTCCGTTTGCAACCGACCGGTATCATTTCATCCGGAAGATCGATGGTCTACTGGAAGAGGCGGATTTTCCGGAAAGCCGCCGTGAAGAATTGTTCATGATCTACGGGGAGGACGGCGTCAGCGCGTTCGGCGATTTCCTCATCGAGCGCGAGCGGTTCGCCGAATGGGCGGCGCTCATGCACCGGTTCAATATTCCGTATGACGGGCTTGAGCCGGATACGTTGAAGTTCGTCCTCGCGAATGACCCAGCTTCGGTCATGCCGCTGCTCCATACGTATGCGATGCGGTTCATCCAGGAGAAGAACAGGCATAGCTACCGCCGTGCTGTTCGGTTGTTCAAAAACATGAAGGCGGGTGCGAAAAAGAGCGGCAAAGTCGATTTTTGGAACCGGTATATCGACACGGTTCGCGAGCAGTACAGACGGCTGCGTGCCTTGTCGGAAGAAATGGAAAAGGGGAATTTGAATTTATGATGAACATGGATACATTGAATCTCCTTTTCCAATTGGCGATCTTTAGGGATGAACAAGGGCGGTATGAAGTTACCGCGACGGATACTTCCGGTCGGGCAGTCCCTCCGGATAGGCTCTCTTCGTTTTTGTTCTTCAATAATGAGCAGGCGTTGTACGGTTTGTTGCCGGAGACGGATGATGAGGCCGTCTATTTGAATACGAATGAATTTCTCCAAGTGTTTGCGGGCAAGACGCATCCTTTCGCGTCGTTTGAAGGACGGACGACAAATGATGAGGCTCATTTATCGGCATTGCGGGAAGCTGCCCGTTTGTGGAATGAAACCGATTTCTGGCAGCATGCGGAGCTGGACGCAGGGACGATCCGATTCGACGAGGAGAAAATCGGGATTTCTGCCCTTTCTTCGATGATTTTGCATGATGCGATTCGCGAAAAAAT
>NZ_LQYA01000092.1:0-2533 GCF_001531445.1 Sporosarcina koreensis | reverse complement strand
GATCAGTTGCCGGCGCTGTTGCCTCATTTGCGCAAGTTCGGGTGGCCCGGCGATTCAGTTTCGACGATGCCTGTCCGGGTCGCTTTCCGTCTGACGGAGCCGGATACGGATGAAGATACGGAGTGGCTGCTGGAGACGGTTGTCGTCAGTGAACGCGGGACGCATTGGACGCCGGCTGTCCGGAAAGCGAATGCGGAAATCGGCGATGCACTGCCTGCCAAATGGAAGGATTTCGCTGATGAAATCCGGGAGAAGCAGTCCGAGATGGTGTCTTTCCTGCGTTCGGTCGAGGCTGAGCCCGATAATCGGTTTTTGTCGATCACGATGACGGATCCGGAAGTGCGGATGTTCATTCAGGAAGATCTGCCCGTGTTCCAGTCATTCGGGTATGCCGTCATTTTGCCGGCTTGGCTGAAGTCGGTGACGGAGTCGAAAATGCGTGTCCGGACAAATGCGAGTGTGCAGTCGTACCGATCTGCTGCGGGTCTTGATGAAGTCCTTTCGTTCGATTGGAACTTTTCGCTTGCCGGGAAGGAGATTGATCAGGATTCGTTTAGGAAACTCGTTGATGAGAATCGCGAGTATATCCGCTCCGGTGATGAGTGGTTCCATATTGACCCGCTTTGGCTGAAGCGGATCCGTGAGCTGATGGAGCAGGCGGATGCAGGCGAGTGGACGGTGAAGGATCTGCTGTTCCAGGAGATTCCTGAGGAGATCATCTCGGTCGATGAAGATGATGAGTCGGATGACCCCCTTCTGGCGTTTTCGATGCAGCAGTCGTTGCGTGAATATGTCGAGATGGTTTCGAATAAGCATGGCCTTCCGGATGCAGGCATTCCTGTCGGATTGAAGGCGGAGCTTCGTCCGTATCAGATTGACGGGTATAATTGGCTCGTCTTTATGCGCGAACATCATTTTGGCGCGGTTTTGGCTGATGATATGGGGCTCGGGAAGACGGTGCAGCTCATTTCGTATTTATTGAATGTGCATGCGCGCCCCGAGACGGACTCCCCTTCGCTGATTATCTGCCCAACAAGCGTGCTCGGCAACTGGCAGAAAGAACTTGAACGGTTTGCGCCGTCGCTTTCAGTGCATACGCATTACGGGCCGACGCGGACTCGGGAAGAAGAGTTCGATGAGCTTGTGAAGACTCGCAAGCCGGATGTCATTTTGACGACGTACGGGACCGCGACACAGGACGATGAGACGCTTGGCGGCACTGTATTCGCGAGCATTACGCTTGATGAAGCGCAAAATATAAAGAATATGCAAACGAAACAGTCTCGGGCAATCCGTAAATTGCATGGCGACCATCAGATCGCGTTGACGGGAACGCCGATCGAAAACCGGCTGTCAGAGCTGTGGGCGATTTTCGATTTCATTCACAAAGGATATTTCGGAAGCTTCCGGACGTTCACCGAGCAGTTTATCGTGCCGATTGAGCGTGATGATTCGGAGCTTGAAAAGCGCAAATTGCGGGCAAAGATCCGTCCATTCCTGCTGCGCCGTACGAAGAACGACCCCGATTTGCAGTTGAACTTGCCGAAAAAGCTCGAGCAAAATGAGTATTGTCCGTTGACGACGGAGCAGGCAGCGCTCTATGAGAGTTTCATTGAGGATACGAAATTCAAACTGGAGACGCTGACCGGTTTTGAGCGGAAGGGGCTCATTTTGAAGATGTTGAGCCGCTTGAAGCAGCTTTGCAATCATCCTTCGTTATTTTTGAAGGAGCCGCATGCGCCTGCCGATCAGATGCTGGAGCGATCGGTGAAGTTAAACCGGATCGTGTCAATGGCTGCCGATATTGCATCGAATGGTGAGCAGTGTTTGATTTTCACGCAGTATATCGGAATGGGCCAATTGATTCGCCAATGTTTGAGTGAGTTGTACGATATCGATGTGCCGTTCTTGTCTGGCAGCATGCCGAAGGGGCAGCGCGATCATTTGGTCGAGGCGTTCCAGGCTGGTGAATTCCCGATTTTCATTCTGTCATTGAAGGCTGGCGGCACCGGGTTGAATTTGACTGCTGCGAACCATGTGCTGCACGCGGATCGTTGGTGGAATCCGGCGGTTGAGAATCAGGCGACGGACCGGGCGTACCGAATCGGCCAGACGAAGTTCGTACATGTCCATAAGTTTGTGACCGTCGGGACGATTGAAGAGAAAATCGATAAGATGCTCGTTGAGAAAGCGGCTTTGTCCGCGGATTTGATCCAGTCGAGTCAATGGTTGACGGAGTTATCCGATACGGAATTGGATGATCTTCTTACATTTGAAAGATAGTTGCTTGACCTCGGTTTTATTATAGAACCGGGGTTTTTTGCTCACGTTCGCTGTGCGGCGCGCCGTATATGTATAGGAATAACTTTTCTGGCGAGCTCTTTTTCCTCCAATTCATTGATCCGTTCATTCAGACGAGCAATGATGCTGATGAGCTGTCCGACTTGCAGTTCCATGCGGATGAGCTGTTTTTCGTATTGGTCCATGCATTTTCCTCCTTCTAGTATTGTTAGATGCGGCGGGAGCGGTCCCC
>NZ_LQYA01000091.1 GCF_001531445.1 Sporosarcina koreensis | reverse complement strand
CATTAGATTTCCATCCGCCCCAGACTATATAATTTATATTCACAAATAAAGTGTATAAAACTACTTGACTGAACGTAAGAAACACCTCTAACGGAAAGGTTAGAAGTGTACGGAAATGCCAGTTCAATCGGCCGTTGCATACTGAAAAAGCATGCAACTTGATTTGCGCATGAGTTCTAACACCATCCTATCTACCGTAGGTTTGCAGCGTTATTGAAACGGGCTGGTGTCTGGCTTCAGCATAATGCTGTCACAGTGGCGGGACCGCGCCGGATTTGCACCGGCTTCCCATTTAAGATCTGATAGATTTCAGACCACCCATTCCTTAGCTATACGATTTTGTATTTGATTAAAGGTAGCATGTGCAAATTTTTCTGTCAACAGTCACTTGAAGAATTAATCTGAGTTTTTCGATTGGGAATAGGGTGAACAAAAGAAATCATGTAGTTTCGCCGGGGGGAACTACATGATGCCGATTCTCTTAATTCTCCTTCGCTGACAATAAAAACGCATAAATCGCTTCACCTTTCACGTCGCCACTCCATATCGCTTTGACAGACATGAAATACCTTCCTTCAGCCAGAGGTGCTTGTGCTATGTCGTCATCGACTTCCACGGCTGTTGTTTCGCCGTCTTTATGAATGACCAATTCGAATGCATCAGGGCTCGGAAAATCTATATCATCCATAGGAATGGAAAACCGGAAGTGGAGTTCATCACCAACTTTTACTTGATTTGCGGGTTCATGCTCCAAGATTTCCTGTGCAGGAGTCGGCGCCAATGAGCACGTTTTTTCTGCCGTTTCCCAGCAATGCTTGTCATAGATTGCTCGAATGCTATTATCACCAGAATGTACTTGGAGATCGGGTTTCAAAGTGATTGCGGTCTCCATCTCAGTCGGTTGATGAGGCGGAGCGACTACTTCACCATCCGCACAGCCGAACAGCAATAATCCGATTAGCGGAACATATGCCGGTAACCATTTCTTTATTGCATTCCTCCCCCTTAAGCAGCTTTCGCCGTAGCTAGTATCCACAGTCTATCATTCTTCCAATTAATCAACAATGCGAATTGTCTAAAATCGGTGTTCTTTAAACCTTTTTATGTAGCACTATGGAAGCGGTGAATTGTAAAGCGATGAAAGTTTGTAGAAAAAGATAGGGCGCAAAAGTTTTACCCCGCTTGCAACTAAGTTATCACCGTTCCTCAGGAGTTTATCACCGCTGCGCTATCATTCAGGCGTTCTCCATGGCGAGCTCCATGTAAGCCCACCAATTTTCCAAGCCGGCAGTAGCTTATCACCGTTTACCCATTTATTAGTCATTCCTAAATTGAGATCCACCACCCATCTTAAGAATTTCTTCATAATTCCCCTAATGGAATGTTAAGATTTAACCAATACAATTGGTATCATAGAGGAAAGTGAGGTGCGGATGATGACGAAATTCACAGTGCTTGTGGCGGATGATGATAAAGAGATCCGCGATGGGATTGAAATTTATTTAAAAAACGAAGGATATAACGTATTGAAGGCGGCGGATGGGAAAGAGGCGCTCGAATTGATTCAAATGAATGAAGTCCATCTGCTCATCCTCGATATTATGATGCCGAATATGGACGGGATTACGGCGACGTTCAAAATCCGGGAGGAGCAAAACATCCCGATCATCATGCTCAGTGCGAAAGCGGAGGATACGGATAAGATCCATGGATTGTCGGTCGGAGCGGATGACTATGTGACGAAGCCGTTCCACCCGCTCGAGCTGATGGCGCGTGTGAAGTCACAGCTGCGGCGGTATGTCCAATTCGGCACATATGATGGTCAGAAGAAAATTGAAATTGATGGGTTGACGTTAGATGAAGATGCGAAAGAATTATCGGTAGATGGGAAACCGGTGAAGCTGACGCCAATCGAGTATAAGATTACGGAATTGCTAATGAAAAACGCGGGGCGTGTGTTTTCGATAAATGAAATTTATGAACGAGTGTGGAATGAAGAAGCGTATAATGCGGAAAATATTGTGGCGGTCCATATCCGTAAAATACGTGAAAAGATTGAAGCAGATCCAAAAAATCCGAGATATGTAAAGGTGGTGTGGGGCATTGGCTACAAAATCGAGAAATGATTGGAGCGTCGTCTTGTCGGTATTCTCCATCTGTATCGCAATTGTCAGCATAGGTTACTGCTTCCCCCATATACTCGACATGATTGAAAGCGGTTGGGAACGTTCTTCGCGGACGATCGCATATTTCTCTCGCATCATTAGAGGGGGCGCAGCCTGATGAAAAATAAAGTTTTTCTAGTCATATGGGCTACGCTCGTTACGATTATGCTGCTCGCCAGTCTGTCATTTGTAAGACAGGGAACAGGGCTGATAGGAAAGGGTTTTTCCGATTCGGATGATATGAAGTGGCGGTTAGACGAGTTTTATGATGTGATCGGTCCTTCTGTTCTAAATCCGATCAACATAGAAGAGGCAAAGAAGAAAATCACAGTATCCGAGAGCGAAATTGAAGAGCATCGGACTCGCTATGGCACATTGGCAGACCAGCTCGCCAATATCCACGATCAATACGCACAAAGAATTGCCGATGCAAAGGATGCTAGTAATGACTTATTAAGGGAGACATTGATTGAAGAACGGGATATGAAATTGGAGGATATCCGAAAGAATTTTGAGGGAAATGGACATGTAGAGGCGAAAATTCGTAAAACGAAAGAAAAGGTTTTAGAAAATTATTTGAATGAAATTAGAAACAAATCCTATTCAATACATGTCGCCTATAAATTAAAGAATATAGAAACTGGCGAGACGTTTTCTAAAGGTGATATTTCGAAGCCTGCTGTTTATAAAAAGAACTTTAATGCAAACAGTGACTACTTAAAGGTTAGCTCATTACCAGGACGCTATTCAGAATGGACAACGCCATATATTAATTACTACGAAGATGCTCATGTATCCGATGAAGAAATAACTGCTATGGCAAATCCCGTGCAATCTTTTGAAGGCGTTGTCATCGTTCCGAAGGCGGCCTTTGAGAAAGGCGGTGCTTTATATGCCCAATACAAGGATTTCAACAGAGGCAAATATGGCATGTATGCTTTTTGGATCCTTGGCTTGCTGGCGCTTATCGCCTTGTTAACTGTCATGAAGTTTCAGAAGGAATGGGTAACAGGAACTCCGATTGCAGATTGGTATGCCGAAGTGAAAATCGATGTAAAGGCTGCAACACTTTTCATGTCAGCGCTGATTTTAGTTAGATACATCAACAGTGAGTCCTACAATCTGCTGAACTTATTTACACACCAAAGCCTAGAGAGATGGGTCATTTGGCTCGGCACCTTCTTTATCGTTGGCGTCATCATGACTGCGTTGCTTGCATTTCAGCTTGTGAACAGTGTGGAACGATGGAAGCGGGAAGGGGTATTGGCAAAGGACATAAAAAATAGTTTCACAATCCAATTCTTAAAGGCGTTGGGTGAGATGTTCTTGAAAAAATCGATCGGCGTTCAATCATTCATCCTGCTTATCGGCTTTTTCCTTGCTGGTATAGGACTCGTCGGAGGATTCATAGATCCGTTTTTCTTTGTCGTCTATGTTGCTTGCGTCCTATTTCTCGGCTTGCCAGCGCTCTATATTTTCATCCGACGTTCTGCTTACTTGAACCGGATCATCATTGATACAGAAAAAATGGCTGCAGGACATTTAAATGAAGACATCAAAGTCCAAGGTCGTTCACCACTCGCAGAGCATGCGAAAAACTTAAACAATCTTCGAGAAGGCGTGCGGGTTTCCATGACCGAGCAGGCGAAAAGCGAGCGGCTAAAAACGGAATTAATCACGAATGTTAGCCACGATCTGCGTACACCGTTGACGTCGATCATCACGTACACCGATCTCTTGAAAGATGAAACGATTACGCCAGAGGAACGCGCGAAATATGTAGACATTCTTGATAAAAAATCCCAGCGATTAAAGACGCTTATCGAGGATTTATTCGAAGTGTCGAAAATGGCAAGCGGCAATCTTGAACTGCACAAGCAGCGTGTCGATTTGACGCAATTGCTCCAGCAAGCACTCGCAGAGCATGCTGAAGAAATTGCCAACTCCGGCCTCGATTTCCGGACGACACTTCCGGACGACATGCTCATCGCTAATCTAGACGGCCAAAGATGGTGGCGCGTCCTCGATAACCTGATCGTCAATGCAGTCAAATATTCATTACCGGGCACTCGCGTGTACGTAACACTCCGAAAAGTAGGGGAGACGGCAGAGTTCATCGTAAAAAACATTACGAAATACGAGCTCGGTGAAAATGTCGATGAGCTTTTCGAACGTTTCAAACGTGCCGATACATCACGTCATACCGATGGCTCAGGCCTCGGTTTAGCCATCGCACAATCAATCGCCGACATGCATGGCGGACAGATGAAAATCGATTTGGATGGTGATTTGTTTAAAGTGACAGTGACCGTGCCGACAAAATAAAAAATCCGCATGCAATGCTGAAGTTATCGGCAGGCATGCGGATTGTTTAAAAAGAGATTTGCATAAGACTTTTATATAGTTTGATACTTATGAAAGACTTTTTCACTTTTCATTATTGAATTTCGGACATTAACGCTTTTAATCTGCCTACACTATCAATTTTAAATAGTTTTTCTCTAAAAAAGATAAATTCATTAGCAGCCTGAAGAATTTTAAAGAAAAAGTCTTTTTCATTAACTATGTTTTTTGTTTCTTTATAAAATTCATGAGAGTCTTTGCTTTCAAAATTCAAAGGATTCCTTTTTATTCTAAATAACATCAGGTTCTCTGGATTTGTAATGATTTTTTTAATACTCCACTTATGGCCATTCATAGCCATAAAGTGTTCTCCAAAACCTGTTTTTTTATACTCCAAAATCATTTGCAGGATACCAATCCACATTAAATCAATATCATCCCAGTCCATAAAGTCAGTCATTGTAGTATCTATTGTTTTAATAATTACTACACCCTCTAACTTATGGCCTTTATGCTTTTTTAATCGTCTATTGACAACCTGAGCTGATGATGTGTCATTTAAGGAAATAAAATAGTCTTGAAAATTTTCTTTGTTAAAGTAGAACGAATCCAAAGTTTTTTGTTCAATGTATGTGGTGATAGTAAGCATATACTACTCCATTCATTATTATGTTGTAAAATATATTTAAAAAGGATAGAAAGTATTTATTCGATAATTACTTACAACCAATCTGTACATTTGTCCATCTATACTAACATTTAATGTAGCATATCCGTTACCATTTATAATTGTACTTCTATTAGCGTTGACAATTGAAATAATCTTTGCTCGCACATCATTTACAGCAAGGTTAAAGTGAAAAGTTGTTTTCCCAGTAGCGCCTGTCCAATATAATGGATGATGATTTACAAGAACATGATTCATACTGCTATTTTGTAATGCTACAGTTCTACCACTACCAATAGATATATTTGTAGGAGTGAAATTTCTTAAAGCATTTGCTGCTTTCTCAGGCGCTTGTTTTGTAAAAGTCCTAGATCCAACTTGTACTACATACCTACCGCCAACCCAGACAACCCTTCCGATAATATGCCACCAAAAAGGTTGGATTTCACCTAGTTGATCTTCATTAATTACTTCAATACCATACTCTTTTTGAATTGCCTCTGCCTCTTGAATACTAATAAACTCAAATTCAGCTAAATTTAACTCTTCCCTATCATTAAAATCTTTGCGTTCATTATCTATTGGTGTTTCGTACCATTCAACTTGATCCCAATCAATTTCTTCAACACTTGTATCATTTTTTTCTTTTTCGCCAGGAATAGCAAATAAATTACTAGCAAATACCGTATTCCCGAAAGAACTAACAAATAAAACAAGTGACAAAAATACCTTTTTTGAGCATTACCATAAATCCTCCATATATTCTATTTTTTATATAATCGGTAAATCGTAAACTTTCCTTGTTCCAGAATCTAAAATTTGAAATTTTCAGGGGTCACTAATACTTTTTCTTGACACAATACAAATCAAAGTTCGTGTGGATAATTAAAGTTCTGATAATTTGAGATGCTACCTCTTTTCTAAAGGCGTTAACAATAGAATGAATAAGTGCTTTTCCATTAAAAACCTATATTTTACATTTCCGTGCCAATAAAATAATGGTCAATATTCCGATAAGTAATAATCTTTGCTATTGGAACAGTGATATAGTTTGTAAAAATGTAGTATTAGTCGGGCCGTTTTTCTATATACTATATAGACCGAATGGAAAGGAGATAGGGGAATGAAATGAATCGTCAATCATTAATTAAAAAGTTTGATAAGCAGGCAAAAAAATATGATAAACGACGAATAAACGGTCAGGCTTCAAAGTTTCGTCAACGAATATTTCAAGAAGCTGAAGGAAAGGTCTTGGAAGTTGCCATTGGTTCAGGACTTAACTTTCCCTACTACAGGAACAATATTGAATTGACAGGATTGGATTTTAGCCATGAAATGTTGAAAACAGCACAGAATGCGGCACTCAATTATCCGTTTAAAACGACATTTATACAAAATGATATCGAAACGTTTGAATTTGACGAAAACAGCTTTGATACTATCATCTCTTCTGGCAGTTTATGTGCCTATCAAGATCCTGTCGATGTCCTAAATAAATTTCAAAAGTGGTGCAAGCCAGAAGGGAAAATACTTATGTTGGAGCATGGCATTAGTACAAATAAACTTTTGGCAGGTTTACAAAAATCTTTGAATCCATTGGTACTAAAGGTTGTAGGATGCCATCAGAACAGAAATATTTCTGATATTGTAAAAGAGTCACGTCTAAGTCTTGTTAGGGAAGAGCGTTACTTGGCAGGTTATTTGTATTTGATATGGGCTAAACCATAAGATTTACACTGATAATCTTCAGCAATCCGAAGAAAATCGAGCATTTCCGTGTCAATAAAAATAAAGAATATACACCCCGATAAATAATATGCCGAGATCCGCAAACATATGGATGATCCAAGACGGCAGGATCGTGCGGGATTTTTCATTCACAAGCTGAAAAATCAGGCCGCCTGCCCAAAGGCCTCCGACAGCGAGCAATAAAATCGGTAATGTAAACCATGGCAAGAAAATCGCGATATGGTAAACAGCGAAAAAGAACGGCGGCAGGATGAACCGCAATTTGGACTGGCCGAATAAATGAGGCAGCAATCCTCGAAAAAAGAATTCCTCAATTACTGAATTTCCGATCAAAATATAAAGCGCGATGAACGGGAATACTGTAGGAGTGATACCGGATTGCAGCAAATCGTCCCGCAAGGAAGCAATGTCGATATGCATTTGCAATAAAAGGAAAGCACCGATAATGAGCCCCATGATTGATATTCCTAATATGCAAGCA
>NZ_LQYA01000090.1 GCF_001531445.1 Sporosarcina koreensis | reverse complement strand
CGGTTGCCACCTTGAGCTCCTTGCCCTTGACGTTGACCGCCTTGTGCTGGTCGGTTGCCGCCTTGAGCTCCTTGCCCTGGACGCTGGCCGCCTTGTGCCGGTCGGTTGCCGCCTTGACCGCCTTGTCTCTTATTGTCCGGCGCATTGCCTGCAGGACGAGCAGCATTCGGAGTTGGCTTCCGGTCATTTTGTCCACTACGTTTGTCGGACGGAGTTGAACCGCCTTTACCAAATCGTTGATCCAATTTTGATGTCGCCTCTTTATCCAGCATCGACATATGGTTCGTTACATTCACATTTAGTTTCCCAAGCTCTTCGATGACTTCTTTACTCGTCCGATTCACTTGTTTCGCGTATTCGTGTACACGTATCTTCGTCATTAGCCCACCCCCGGTTATATTCGTTGAGGAGCCCGGATGCTTTTTTGGCAAAGCCGGCATCCGTTAACGCGAGTACGACCCGCGACTCTTTTCCGATTGCATGGCCGAGAGCTTCCCGGCTCCCGAACACATGCTTCTCAACGTTGTAAAAAATACATTTATCATTCACTTTTTTTTGCGTGTTTTTTGAAGCATCTTCAGAAACGATGACTAAACGTGCATTACCCGAACGCACTTCTTTGACGACCAGCTCTTCGCCGGTAATCAGTTTCCGGGCTCTTGCAGCCATTCCTAACAATTGGAAGATTTCCGTAGGATGATTCATTTCAATGCCTCACGACGGATTGCATGCAGCAGGTCATCATAGACTTCTGCTGGCACCGATGTTCCAAGCTGGCTTTCAATCGATCGATTGCGTTTGGCTGCTTCAACAGCTTCTTCAGTTTTCGATACGTATGTACCACGTCCTGATTTTTTGCCTGTCAAATCGACTGAAACTTCACCTTCCTTTGTGCGGACAATGCGAATCATTTCTTTCTTTGGCAACATCTCGCCTGTCGCCGCACATTTACGCAAAGGGATTTTCTTTTTGCTTGTCATGGGCAGTCATCCTTTCTACTCAGTTATCTTCGTCTGTTTCAGAATATAAATCGATCGTTTCCAACTCAGTTTCTTCTTCCGGTTCATCGTCGAAATACGGATCATCATTATATTCATCGTTTCCATTTTCGGTAACGGCATATACATCATTATCAAATAGTCGTTCTTCAACCGAATGTTCGCCAGAAGGAGGATAGATGCCTAACTCGCGTGCATCTGTCTCACTTTTGATGTCGATTTTCCAGCCTGTCAATTTAGCTGCCAACCGGGCGTTCTGTCCACGTTTCCCGATTGCCAATGATAATTGGTAATCCGGCACGACAACCGTAGTAGATCTGTCCTCTTCATTCACTTGAACGTCCAATACTTTGGAAGGGCTTAATGCATTCGCCACAAAGATGACAGGATCCTCGGACCATTCCACGATATCGACCTTTTCTCCGTTCAATTCATTTGAAATGGATTGGACACGTGCTCCGCGGGAACCGACGCATGACCCGACAGGATCGACCTCTTCATTATTCGTATGAACTGAGATTTTCGAACGGTCTCCCGCCTCGCGGGCAATTGATTTGATTTCAACAGTACCGTCATAGATTTCCGGAACTTCCATTTCAAACAACCGGCGTAAAAGCCCTGGATGCGTACGGGAAACAAAAACTTGAGGTCCTCTCGACGTACGCTCAACTTTCGTAATGTATACCTTGATGCGGTCATGCGGCTGGTAGGACTCCGTAGTGATCTGTTCGCTTGCTGGCAGCACCGCCTCCACTTTTCCAAGCCCTACATACAAGTTTCTTGCGTCCAAGCGCTCGACGATTCCGTTGACGATGTCATCTTCCCTGTCAACATATTCATCATAGATCAGACCGCGTTCTGCTTCACGGACACGTTGCGTAACGACTTGCTTCGCAGTTTGCGCTGCGATCCGGCCGAAATCACGTGGCGTCACCTCTTCTTCGACGATATCTCCGATTTCATATGCAGGGTTGATGGCTTCCGCATCTTCAAGGGAGATTTGCAGTCTTTCGTCTTCCACTTCTTCAACGACATCTTTACGGGAATAGACTTTCATCGTCCCTTTATCCAAATTCAGATCGACGCGCACGTTTTGCGCCTGGTTAAAGTTTCTTTTATACGCGGTAACAAGAGCCGCCTCAATTGCTTCCACAATTACATCCCTCGAAATTCCTTTCTGCTTTTCAAGGGCTGTCAATGCATCGAGTAGATCACTACTCATAATTAATCACTCCTATATTCAATTATGCGGAAAAATCGATTGCTAGTCGTGCGAATGCGATTTTTTCCTTTTCGATGACGACTTGCAATTTCCTTGTCTTGATGCGGATTTCAACTTCTGCAGCATCAGGACCGTAAGAAAGCAAGTATCCTTCAAACTCTTTCATGCCGTTGATCGGTTCATACGTTTTAATGAAAACATATTGCCCAACCGCTTTGTTAAAGTCCTCTTCCTTTTTAAGCGGACGTTCAGCGCCGGGCGAGGAGACCTCAAGGAAATAGTTCTGGGAAATCGGATCTGTACGGTCCAGTTCTTCGCTAAGCCTTTCGCTCACGAGTGCGCATTGTTCAATATCGATGTTCCCTTCCGGTGTATCGATATAAACCCGTAAAAACCAGTCCCTACCTTCTTTTACAAATTCAATATCGACTAATTCCAACTCAAGGTCATTCACTATCGGACTGACGAGCTTTTCAACTTCTTCTGTAATTTTACTCATCATAACCCTCCCGAGATTTGATTCAAACTTGTCTTATACGAATAGACAACAGAAAAGAGCGGGAAATCCCACTCTTTTTCGCAAGACATATAGCAAAAGTTGCTCCAATTGTACCATCTATTGGGCGTTATTGCAAACAATGTGCAAAGCGGAGTCTAGACGACGTCAATGCTCGTCGTTGCCAATTGCGATCAGAAAAGAGAAAGTTGGTTCGAATCTGGCATGCCTTCCAAACAGCCTAATGAATCCATATACTCAATGACCGTTTTCGAGACTCTTCCCCGCTGCTGAAGATCTTCCTTCGATAAGAATATGCCATCCTTTCGAGCTTCGACGATCGTTTTGGCAACGTTCGTCCCTAGGGAAGGTATGGCGTCGAACGGCGGCAACAATTGATTGCCATCGATAAGAAATTCCGAAGCGTCGGATTTATAAAGATCCGGTTTAGCGAATGAAAAGCCCCGCTCGTACATTTCCAAAGAGATTTCCAGTACCGTGAGCAAGTTCTTTTCTTTAGGTGATGCTTCCAAGCCCTTATCATTGATCTCTTTGATTTTCGCCCGGATGGACGCATTCCCTTTCGTCATTGTCGCAAGATCATAATCGGTCGCACGAACAGTGAAATACGCCGCGTAATACATGATCGGATGGTGCACCTTGAAATAGGCAATTCGAAGCGCCATGAGAACATAAGCGGCAGCATGCGCTTTCGGGAACATGTATTTAATCTTTTTACAGGAATCGATATACCAGCCGGGCACTTGGTTCGCCTTCATTGCTTCTTCGAATTCAGGCGTCAGCCCTTTCCCTTTCCGTACCGATTCCATTATTTTGAATGCCATCGCTGGCTCAAGCCCTTGGTAAATCAAGTAGACCATAATATCATCACGACAGCCGATCACATCTGACAATTGGCAGATCTTGTTTTGGATAAGTTCTTGCGCATTGCCAAGCCACACGTCGGTCCCATGCGAAAGTCCGGAAATCTGAATAAGCTCCGAGAATGTAGATGGTTTCGTTTCCTCAAGCATCTGCCGTACAAATCGTGTACCGAATTCCGGTACGCCCAACGTACCTGTCTTGCAATCGATCTGCTCCTCTGTGACGCCAAGTGACGACGTCCCGCTGAACAGCGCCATGACTCCTTCATCATCCGGCGGAATCGTTTTCGGATCGATGCCTGAAAGGTCTTCGAGCATTTTGATCATCGTCGGATCATCATGTCCCAGAATGTCTAGCTTCAAAAGGTTGTTGTCGATCGAATGAAAGTCGAAATGCGTTGTCCGCCAGCTTGAAGCAGTGTCGTCTGCCGGGAATTGGATCGGTGTAAAATCAAAGATATCCATATTGTCCGGAACGACGATGATTCCGCCCGGATGCTGCCCGGTATTCCGTTTGACACCTGTACACCCTTGCACGAGACGATCAATTTCCGCGCCGCGCAGATGGAGGTTATTGTCATTCATATAGCCCCGGACGTAGCCATATGCTGTCTTTTCAGCAACCGTTCCAATTGTACCCGCCCGATACACATAGTCTTCACCGAAAAGCTCTTTCGTGTAGTTATGGGCATGTGCTTGGTACTCACCACTGAAGTTCAAATCGATATCCGGAACTTTATCCCCATTGAAGCCAAGGAAAGTTTCGAACGGTATATCCTGGCCATCTTTTTTGAACATCGTTCCGCAAGACGGGCACGCTTTGTCTGGCAAGTCAAACCCTGAGCCTACAGAGCCATCATCGAAGAACTCAGACGTCTTGCATGATGGACAA
This sequence comes from Sporosarcina koreensis, assembly GCF_001531445.1. GTDB lineage: Bacteria > Bacillota > Bacilli > Bacillales_A > Planococcaceae > Sporosarcina > Sporosarcina koreensis_C. The sequence continues at coordinate 8,370 of NZ_LQYA01000090.1, read as the reverse complement.
ACGTAATGCGGCGGCATCGGGTTTACTTCCGTGATTTCCATCATCGTTGCGACGAGGGAGGAGCCGACCGATCCACGGGAGCCGACAAGATACCCATCATCCAATGATTTTTTTACGAGCTTATGCGAGATAAGATAGATAACTGCGAAGCCGTTGTCAATAATCGATTTCAATTCTTTCTCGATCCGCGCTTCAATGATTTCAGGCAATTGCTCTCCATAAATATGGCGTGCCATTGAATAAGTCAAATCCCTAACTTCATTATCCGCTCCGACAATCGTTGGTGTATATAGATCATCTTTGATGACTTTTACATCTCCGATACGTTCTGCAACTGCATGGGGATTATCGATGACAATCTGCTCTGCAACTTCATCGCCTAAAAACGCGAAATGTTCGAGCATTTCATCAGTCGTCCTGAAATGGACTTCAGGCAAGGAGTGGCGGTTCATCGGATTTGCTCCGCCTTGGGAACGGACAAGAACTTGACGATACGTTGCGTCCGTCTCGTCAATATAGTGGACATTCCCGGTCGCACATACAGGAAGCCCAACCTTTTTCCCTAGCTTGATCATCTTCCGCATAATATCTTCCAAATTCCATTCGTCCCTAATCAATTCCAATTCGATCAAATGGGAATAGGCAGGTTTCGGATGCAATTCAAGGTAGTCATAGAAGCCAGCGATTTCTTCTACTTCCTCCATCGACTTCTGCATGAGACCTTCGAAGACTTCTCCTTTATCGCACCCCGATCCCACAAGGAGCCCCTTGCGGTATTTCATCAATAAAGAACGAGGGATACGAGGAACCCTGTAAAAGTAGTCCATATGAGAAATGGAGACGAGTTTGAAAAGATTCTTCAGGCCTTCATCATCCGTTGCGAGCAATGTACAGTGAGATGGCCTCGATCGTTTGTAGGCATCTCCTTCGCCGATATTTTTATTGAAATCATCCAAGTATTCGATCCCTTTTTCCGTAGCAGCCTCTTTCATGAGCTTGATGAACAGATATGCTGTCGCTTCGGTATCGTAAATCGCTCGGTGATGCTGCGTCAATTCAATATCGAACTTTTTAGCCAATGTATTCAATCTATGATTGCGCATTTCCGGATAGAGGAACCGAGCCATTTCAAGTGTATCGATGACCGGATAACTTTTGTCATGAAGACCGGCCTTTTTGCTCGCTTCGTAAAAGAAGCCCATATCGAATGACGCGTTATGTGCGACAAGGATTGCATCACCAATGAACTTCTTGAAGTCTTTTATGACTTCCGACACTTCAGGGGCGTCTTTGACCATATCATCTGTTATTCCAGTAAGTTCAGTCGTGGTCGATGATAAAGGGTGATGGGGATTTGCAAACCTTTCAAATCTTTCCTTAAGTTCACCATTGACCACTTTGACCGCAGCCAACTCGATGATTGTGTCATACACGGCGGACAAACCTGTCGTCTCAACGTCAAATACAACAAATGTATCGTTTTCGAGCTCTCGATGCTGCTCATCATAGACAATCGGAACTCCGTCGTCCACCAGGTTCGCTTCTAAGCCGAATAAAACTTTTATGCCATGTTTCTTGCCCGCGGCATATGCTTCAGGAAACGATTGGACGTTCGCGTGATCGGTAATTGCAATGGCAGGATGCCCCCATTTTGCCGCTTGACCGACTAAAGCCGATGCTGATGTCACTGCATCCATCTGACTCATCGTCGTATGTGCATGCAGTTCAATCCGTTTCCGGCCTTCAGGGGCGTTATCTTTTCTAATGACCGGAGAGACTTCCATGATGTCTTGGGCCATCATAATAAGATCCCGTACGAATGTATCGTTCTGGATGCTGCCTCGTGCCCGCACCCATGCACCTTTTTTCAATGTTTTCATGAGCTCCGCATCTTCGTTATCCCGCGAAAACATTTTTACGAGAATGGAATCGGTATAATCGGTCACTTTGATCGTGAGCAAGGAACGGCCGCTTCTCAATTCCCTTACTTCAGCATCGAAAACATAGCCCTCAATTGTCACACGTCTTTCTTCATCCTGTATCGTCTGAATGTCGATGATCGGTTCGTCGGGTTTGATTGGGACTCCCAAAACGAATGGCCTGTTCCCGACATCACCGTTCTCCTTCTTCATCGCTTCCATTTTTTGAAGGTTTGCTAAGGCGTTCTTCGCGTACGCTTCTTCTTCCGCTGCTTTCTGAGCTAGAAACGCAAGCCGTTCCGCTTCGTTGGCATCATTCTCTTCGGTAATCGTGAATTCAATAGCCATCGAAGGAAAACCGAAAGCTTCGTACACTTCGGCGATGAGGCGTCCGTATTTGTTTTTCATCGTTTGCTGTTCGAAGTCATTTACACAAGTCAAAGTCATTTTCTCGCCGACAAATACAGGTTTTTGACCGATGAGCCTTTCGCGGATCGGCGGAGACATGTCCCTCAATTCCTCAATAACATGCGGCCAATAACTGATGATCAAATCCGGATCTCCTTCTGTTGTACGTACTTTTATTTGAAGGCGCACCGCAGCTATGGACGTAAAGGCTTCCGTCATCCTTTGTTGGAATAATTGATAGATGTGAACCGGCAACGTTTTTTCAAGTTCAACATTAAATTGCCATATTCTCGATTTACGATGAATATCTACTCGTTCCAAAGTTCCTTGCTCGAAATAGGTGACCGTCTGATCATCTGTCATCCCAATCTGTTGCAGCAACGTGAGTAATTTTACTTTTGCATCCATATGTATCCTCCCCCCGTTTCGTACAGTGAAAAGAAGGGAAGCACCAGTTTCGGCCTCCCCTCCTTCCCATTTATTTTCAGCCGAAATAGGCTTGCAGCTTTTCGGTCACTTCTTCTTTTTGCCACTCGACCGTTTCACCAGTAGCGCGGAATCTCACTTCAACGATCCCTTCCTGCGCTTTCTTTCCGATAGTAAGACGAACTGGCAATCCGATCAGATCTGCATCTGTGAATTTCACACCCGGTCTTTCATCTCGGTCATCATGCAATATGTCATATCGATACGATGTCAACAGATGATACAGCTCTTCAGACAGTTTCTCCTGCGCCTCATCCTTCATATTGATTGTGACAAGATGAATATCATATGGCGAAAGTTGCTTCGGCCATCTCAATCCATTTGCATCATTATACTGCTCCGCGACAGCTGCAAGGATGCGTGAAACACCTATGCCATAGCAGCCCATTATATACGGTTTGGCTTTTCCGTTTTCATCTAGATACGTTGCTTTCATCGGTCCGCTATAGACAGTACCCAATTTAAAGATATGGCCAAGTTCGATTCCTTTCGCAAATCGGATTGTTCCGATGCCATCCGGCGATGGATCCCCTTCTTCGATGAATCGCAAATCAAGATAACGTTCGATTGCGAAATCCCGTTCAGGATTCACATTCATCAAATGGCAGCCATCTTCGTTTGCCCCGCAAACGCCGTTTACAATCTTTTCGACGGCGAAGTCGGCATATACATGCAGATCAAGAGGGAGTTTGACGGGACCGATGGAACCTGCTTTACAGGAAAGCATTTCTTCGATTTCATGTTCAGCGGCAAGTTCGATGTCATTTGCCTGCAATGCATTTTTAAGCTTGATTTCGTTAATATCGTGATTGCCGCGAGACAAGACGACAACTAGCTTTTCATCCACTTTGAAGATGAGCGTCTTGATCACTTTCGAACGATCGATGTTCAAGAAATCCGCCACTTCCCCTATTGTCCTTTGCCCTGGCGTATCGACTTTCACAAGATCTTTTACTGCTTCTTTGGACTTTACATATTCGGTATTGACTTCAGCCATCTCAATATTTGCGGCGTAAGAGGAAGCGTCACTATAAGCGATTGTGTCTTCGCCGACATCAGATAACGCCATGAACTCATGTGTTCCTTTGCCTCCGATTGTGCCACCATCAGCAATGACGGCGCGGAAATCCAAACCGAGCCTCGAAAAGATATTCGAGTAGGCTTGCATCATTTCAGCATACTTCTCTTCTAGACTATCTTCGTTCGAGTGGAATGAATAGGCATCCTTCATGATGAATTCCCTACCCCGAAGCAACCCGAATCTTGGCCGTTTCTCATCCCTGAACTTCGTTTGGATCTGATAGACCGTAAGAGGGAGCTTCTTATAAGATTTCACTTCATCCCGAACAAGCGATGTGATCACTTCTTCATGAGTTGGCCCTAAAGCCATTTGGCGATCATGGCGATCCCGGAGCCTGAAAAGTTCAGGACCGTATGCATCCCATCTGCCGGTCTCTTCCCAAAGCCCAGAAGGCTGCAACGTCGGCATGAGCATTTCAACTGCGTCGATTTTCTCCATCTCTTCCCGTATGATGTTCTCAATCTTTCGAATCACTTTCTTTGCTAACGGGAGAAAGGAATAGACACCGCTCATATGTTGGCGGATATATCCTGCCCGAAGCAGAAGTTGATGGGATATGATATCGGCATCCGTCGGTATTTCACGCATAGTCGGGATGAATGTCCGTGATTGTTTCATGAAGATTTCACCTCGATTTTCAATGTTGAGCTATCGTTTTAAAAAAAGAACTTTTGAATGTCATTCCAGGTGACGACGAGCATAAGAACCATCAGTAACATGATGCCGACGAAATGGACCATGCCTTCTTTCTGTTTGTCGACAGGTTTGCCACGTACTCCTTCAAATAGGAAAAAGAGCAATCTCCCGCCGTCCAATGCTGGTAATGGCAAGAGGTTCATGATTCCCAAGTTGATGCTTAATACGGCTGCCCAGTTCATAAGGGAGAATATGCCCCATTGCGCTACTTCCTCTGTCGCTTTGTAGATGCCGACAGGACCGCTCAATGCATCAATTGTAAACTTGCCTGTAACGAGCATGCCGAGAAGTTCGAATATCCTCATTATCCAGCTATATGTCTGCTCCGCCCCGAAAGCGAATGCTTTTAATGCATTCTTTTCCACTGGGCTTTCATACATGACGCCAATCTGTCCGAATTCATTTCCTTCTTTGACTACTTTCTCAGGAACGACCGCCAACGTCACCATTTCTCCAGCTCTTTCCACTTTCAATTGAATGTTGTTTCCAGGGTTTTCCTGAATTGTTTCGGTGAATTCCTGCCAGCTTTCGATCGGCTTCCCGTCCACTTCCTTGACGAAGTCTCCAGCTTCCATCCCTGCTGCATAAGCAGGGCTGTCGTTGACGACTTCCTTTATGATCGGCTCATTTGTTGGAATGCCATGCAAAAGGCCAATCGCCAAAAAGATAAAGAAAGCAAGGATGAAGTTGAAAAGCGGTCCCGCGAAGATAGCCATTGCCCTGCTTCCAAGCGGCTTTGAATCGAATTGGCGATCATAAGGTGCTATAAGTGTTTCCTGCCCTTTTTCATAGATGACAGCATCACGGGAAACGTTGTATTTTACAAGATTCCCATCCTCATCGTACCCTTCTATGAAAAGTTCTTTGCTTAAATCGGCCGATTCCGTCTCCAAAAATAAAACATTTGGATTTGAGACATCACGGTTCAAATAGATCTTTTCGATTTCATCATCATTATTCAGAATGACGCCTACACGGTATCCCGGCTGTAATTCGACTGTATCGAAATCCTCGCCAGCCATCCTGACATAGCCGCCAATCGGAAGGATTCGGATTGTGTAAAGTGTCTCCTTTTTACGAAGTGCTAGTATTTTCGGTCCCATTCCGATTGCGAATTCACGTACCATGATTCCTGCCTTTTTCGCGAACAGGAAATGCCCTAGTTCATGAAAAAAGACGAGGGAGCCGAATATGATAATAAACGCGATAACGGTTTCCATTTAAAACCACCTTAACTGGCCCATGCGGCCATTTTATGAACTGCTTATTTCACCCTATCATACACCATTTTACGGGTGATTGAATCAGTTTCCAAAATCGTTTCTAGATCCGGAGTGGAAATCGACTGATGATTATCCATCATCCGCTCTACAATTTCCTCGATTTCCAGAAAAGGAATTTTGCCGCTCATGAACAATTGGACTGCCACTTCGTTCGCGGCATTCATCACTGTCGGCACCGTGCCGCCTTGTCTGCCTGCCTCGTATGCGAGAGCGAGTGCTTTGAATCTTTCAAAGTCCATCTTTTCAAAATGGAGTCTTCCGATTTCCTCAAGGCGAAGCGGCTTGGCATTTTGCATGGGAATCCGGTCAGGATACGTCATCGCGTATTGGATTGGCACCCGCATGTCAGGGGAGCCAAGCTGCGCCATAACGCTCGTGTCTTCGAACTCCACCATGGAATGGATGATGCTTTCCTTATGCAATAGGCATTCAATTTTGTCGTACGGCATGCCGAATAAATGATGAGCTTCAATCACTTCAAGACCTTTATTCATCATCGTGGCAGAGTCGATTGTCAATTTATTGCCCATTGACCAGTTTGGATGATCCAAAGCCTGCTGGACTGTGACGCCCTGCAATTGTTCCCTTGTCAAATCCCTAAAGCTCCCTCCAGATGCTGTCAGAATAAGCCGGGAGACCCGTTTGGGATTTTCGCCATTTAACGATTGGAAAAGTGCTGAATGCTCGCTGTCGACAGGCAGGAGGTCGACACCCCTCTTTCTAGCTTCTTCCATGACGATATCCCCTGCAGCTACGAGCGTCTCTTTGTTCGCAATCGCAATCGTGATGCCTTCATGGATCGCCTTCATAGTAGGTTCCAATCCAATGCTTCCGATGACTGCATTGACGAGCATGTCCGCGCCGGAATGTGCTGCCACTTCAATGAGACCCTCTTTGCCATGCATGAAACGCGTTTTGGGAAATTCCGATTGCAATGTTTCCGCGTCTTCCCTATGCATAACAGATACGATTTCCGGATGGAACTGCGATGTAATTTCTCTTACTCTCGGTATATTCATCCCAGCTGAAAAAGATACGAGCTTAAATTGCTCTTTGTTTGATTCGATAATATCGAGAGTCTGTGTGCCGATTGATCCTGTGGCACCGAGTAGACTTATTTTCTTCATCATATGAATAACTTCCTTTCCATTAACCGACTAGATGTAAAAAATGAATGAGCGGCAACACGAAAAGGAGACTATCGAAACGATCAAGAATTCCTCCATGTCCCGGCAAAAGCTTCCCGGAATCCTTTACTCCGAAATGCCTTTTCAATGCTGACTCGACCAAATCGCCCAACTGTCCAACAATCGAGGCGATGATCGTTACAATAATCAGCATCAAATAGGAAGGCGCTATCGGATAAAAGATTTGGAACACACATGCAAATAAGACGGCAAAGGCGATTCCTCCGACAAATCCTTCCACTGTCTTGTTCGGGGAGATCTCTGGCCACAGCTTCCGTTTGCCAATCTTTCTTCCTATAAAATACGCACCCGAATCTGTCGTCCAAATGACTAACAGTGCATAAAAAACGTACTCAAATCCGTAAAAACGGGTTTCAATCAAATAATAAAATCCGATACCGACGTATAATGCACTGAATGCTGTAAACGCCGCATGATCAAATGTGAACTTATTCTTTGAGATGACTGTATAAATCAATAAAATAAGAATGAGTGCAAACATCATTTCAATTTTTGTATAGCCGATCCACTGTTGGACTTCCACAGTCCATTTTGATGGCAGTAATAAAATGGCTAGTGCAATCCAGACGAGAATGCCTTCGAAAGAAAAAATCCGGATCTCTTTCATGCGCAGCAATTCATACAATCCAACTGAAGCGATAATATAAATGGCGATAGTAAATGGGAGCCCACCGATGATGACAAGCGGGAAAAATATGGCCAATGCGGCGATCGCTGTTAAAATTCTCTGTTTCAAACTCCTTTATCCCCTTCCACACTTCCAAATCTTCGGTTGCGCATTTGGAATTCTTCGATTGCACTTAACATGCACGACTCATCGAAGTCCGGCCAGAGAACCTCTGTAAAGGAAAATTCCGAATAAGCTAACTGCCAAAGCATAAAATTCGACAATCGTACTTCCCCACTCGTCCGGATCAGCAAATCGGGTTCAGGCAAGTGTGATGTCATGAGACGTGACTCGATCAATGATTCGTCAATCTCTTCAATTGCTATTTGGTTGTCGACAGCAAGTCTTGCGATTTCTTTTACTGCCTCTACCATTTCTAGTCGGCTGCCATAGTTCATTGCAAAGTTCAAGACGAGTCCGTCATTGCTTGAAGTGGCGTCTATCGCTTTTACGATGGCTTCTTTCGTATGTGGAGGCAGGGCATCGAAATTTCCGATCATTTCCACTCTGACATTCTGTTCGATTAGTTCGGGCAAGAAGCGGATCTTTATGACTTTGAAGTCGGCTACCAAGCGCAGAAGATATTGGAAGAATTAAGAAAAGAAAAGTAGAGGGGACCCTT
>NZ_LQYA01000089.1 GCF_001531445.1 Sporosarcina koreensis | reverse complement strand
TCTCGCTTGCTGCTATAGGGATATTGGGAGTCGGACCATAATAGTAACACCTTCGATTGTTCACTTAACAAGTGTTTATTCGAAGGTGTTTTTGCATGGTGTTATAGGATGAAGATGACTAGTAGGGGGGATTGGGGTGAGCAACATAATCTTGATCCAGCATTGCCAATCGGAGCATCAGGTAAATACTAAGTCAGGAGGTTGTACAGATACTCCTCTAACTGAGTTGGGTAGAAAACAAGCAGAAATGATTGGGAAGAAATAAAAGGTTTGGTAGAGAAAATAGATTTCATCCTGTATTCATCTGACTTATTGAGAGTCACAAACAGCGGAGATCGTTGGGCAAGACCACTGCAAGAAAATCGGATTTGATTTATATTATCGCGAATTTCAAGCTGGTGAGAGTTTTATAGTAGGATCTGCAGTTGGTAGATATAACAGCTTGCGACATTGTTTATTATCATTCGGTTGAAAACTTGAAAGATCACTTAAATGCCAACTCGATGTTAAAAATAAAAAATGCTAGTAACTATTAAAAGAGGGATTTCATATGCGTGAAGACGGTAAAACATTAGATTTAGTGGAATTTGATAAACAAGATGTCTTAGGTTTAATAGAACTTTCTGCATCAGTTGGTTGGGATTATGATGAACACGAAATTAGAACTGTTATGTCGTCCGGTAAAATATATGGACATAAAAATGCTGTGGGGAAAATTGTTTCAAGTGCAGCAATAATACCTTATGATACTGAATTAGCTTCAGTTGGCATGGTAATTGTAAATGAAGAATATCGAGGTTTAGGCTTAGGGAAAAAAACTACACAGAAATGCATAAACAGTGTTTCTCAAAATACTTCAATAATGTTAATTTCAACTATAGATGGTCGACCTTTATATGAAAGTTTGGGGTTTAATGTTGTCGATCATGTGCATAAGTATTTAAGTGATAATTATATTCCGACTGAATTGTTTATTCATCGAGTAATAACTATAGAAGAGTACTGTGAAAATGATATTGAGGAAATTATTGAACTAGATTCAGCTGCTTTTGGTGATAAGAGAAGAAAATTTCTTCTTAACAGGATCAATCAATCAAAAAAATGTTTGGTAGTTAGAGATCTAAAGGGAAAAATAATTGGTTTTGCGTTATCCATCTTAGGCCCAATTAATCTATTGGTAGGACCTATTGTAGCACCAGATCCACAAACCGCTGCTTTACTAATAGATGGGTTGGTTCGTAATTATCAAGGAAGGATAAGAATTGATGTGCCATCAAATAATGAAGAGTTAATGTTATTCTTAGAGAAAAGTGGATTTAGAGAAGTTAGTAATCCTCCATTAATGATAAAGAATTCCAGTAAAATGCCATATAGAAATAAAAAGTTATTTGCTATTGCTGCGCAAATCTTTGGTTAAGGATAGCAAAGGAGAACTTATATGAAGGGAAAATCATTTGTTCTCATCGTACTTCTTGTGTCCCTGTTATCTGCATGCCTAATGAACAAGGATGACATAACATTTGTTGGAGAAGGTGAGAATTGGTTAGCTGAAGTAACCGTTCTTCAAATGAATGGAGAAGAAAATTATCAAATTCGGCTTGAGTACAAAAGAATTAACTCAGAGGAAATTGACACTTTTCGGTATTATGTAGAATCAAAAAATAATGGAGTAGTAGATTTCGGTGCGAATAATGCTACGTTAAATCAAGAAGGCTTATATCACCGCAAATCATTAAGTTCTAATAGTCCCTCCACGAGTGCTAACGATGAGTTAGTTATAAAAGTGGAATGGAACGATACAAGCGAAAGTTTTGAGTTAAGAAATAAGTGATGATATGTGTATAGTTTACGAGGAAGAAAAATAGTGGAAATCTCTTCTCTCTATAAGCATCTAGTTTACAAGAAAAGGGGAAACAAATACATGGCGATTTACTACAAAGAAATGGGAGAGGGCTTTCCAATCGTCATGTTGCACGGTTGGTCGCTTGATCATCAAGTGATGTTTCATGCGATGGAGCCGTTATTCGAGAAACGTAGCGGTTGGAAGAGGATATATATAGACTTGCCAGGAATGGGGCAATCCAAGTCACATCCTTCTATTAAGAATTCTGATGATATTTTAGAAGCGGTAGTACGTCTGTTGGACGAGATTATCCCTGGTCAACCGTTTGTTGTTTGCGGTAACTCATATGGCGGTTATATTGCGAGAGGGATAGTCCGTTTACGGCAGGATCAGGTTCATGGATTACTGCTGATGGCACCAATGACGATACCCGAATTTGATGAAAGGGAAGTACCCAAGCAGTCTGTTCTAAAAAGAGATAGCAACTTGATATCGGAATTGTCTACAGAGGATGCTGAAGCGTTTTGCGCCATGGGGGTAGTGCAAGGTAAGACTGAATGGGAGAGGTTTCGAAATGAAATTTTACTTCCTTCTAAACAAACAAACTATGAATTCACAAACGAAATTCGTCAAAATGGATATGGCTTTACCTTCGATATTTCTACTGAATTTGAGCATCCTACGCTAATTATTACAGGACGTCAGGACAATGTTGTCGGATACAACGATGCGTGGCGACTAATTGAAGATTACCCCAGAGCAACTTTTGCCGTGCTTGATATGGCTGGTCACAACTTACAGATCGAACAAACAGATGTATTCAACGCATTGGTTCTTAACTGGTTAGATAGACTTGATGATTGATGAGCGGGTGAAAACTTGCCTGAAAGTAGTAATTATCTTTAAAGAAGATTGCTAATCTCAAATATAGACGTTTAAGACTATGCTCAAGTAAATGTTTTGATAGAGGAGATAGAATAATGAAAAAGAGAAAAGTGGGAATTTTACTTTTTGATTTTGTCGATGTTTTAGATTTTGCTGGTCCAGCCGAAGTATTATCATTAACAGCTAATAATAAAGCTGAGCAAGCATTTACCCTTTACAAAAAGAATTTGTTGCCCACGAGACCTTTTGAAGTATTAACTATTACAGACACTGGAACTCAAATAGAAACCCATTCAGGGATAAAGATAGTACCTGATTTTAGTATTGATAATTGTCCTGAACTAGATATTCTAATAATTCCAGGTGGACCATTAAGGGCAGTCCAATCAGTTGTTAAAAACCGAAAAATAAGAGATTGGATTCTTACACATAGCAGTATTGAATATATATGCTCAGTTTGTACGGGAGCATATATATTAGGAGAAACAGGTTTGTTGGATGGAAAGAAGGCAACGACTCACCATTTAGCATTAAAAGTATTACAAGAAAAATATCCAGATATTCATGTGGTATCAGACAGCAAAGTTGTACATGATAGCAATCTGATAACTTCTGGAGGAGTTTCTTCTGGAATTAACATGGCATTATATCTCGTTGAGCAAATTATGGGGAAAACTACTGCTGAAAGAACCGCTAAAACTATTGAATTTGTCCAATAAATTATTTTGCTAATGGGGTAGAGGAGTTAACAAGGAACAATCGGTATCCTACATAAAACTGATCATTGCTTACGCTTTTGCGTGGTGCATTGAGTATAGTAAATAAATGTACTTGGAGATCTCTCTTTCATAAAAACAGACTACAATACAAATGAGGTGGAAAAAGAAATGCATGTTGCTGAAAAAACGCAAACAAACAGTAAATCGGTAATTTCGTTAACTTTTGGTGTGCTTTCAATCCTACTGCCCTATTTAGGTTTCATACTTGGTGTGATAGGAGTTGTAGTTTCGAGGAAAGCGACAAAAGAAATTGAGAGAACTAATGAAAGTGGCGGTGCTTTAGCTACTTCCGGGTTAATTTGCAGTATAGTTGGGATTGTCATTCAAACATTTGCGATAGTGGCTATTATCGCTTTCTTTTCTCTAACTACTGTAAGTTAGTTCAGGGGCTGAAGCTAGAGAAGACCAAATGCTTGTGCTTGCAATGATGATTGATCACAAAAAACAGTTCAGGAAATTGAATTAAAAGAGGAATCCCGAGAAGTGATCATAAATCTCGTGAAGTGATCATAAGTCCTGGTAAGTGATTAAAAATCCTAGCAAGTGATCTTCAATCGACATCCTGTGTCCAAAGTAAGTCACCCTGCGTCCAAAGCAAGCCATTTCACGTCCAAAGTAAGTCACCCTGCGTCCAAAGCAAGCCATTTACCGTCCAAAGC
>NZ_LQYA01000001.1 GCF_001531445.1 Sporosarcina koreensis | reverse complement strand
GCGATCAAAATGAATATTGAAAAGTATATAAAGCCTCTCGTTCTCGGTCGGAATGCGGCCCATTTCGATGCGATTTCGAATACCGTAAATAAGCAAGTCGTCGGCAACACGTTTGCGAAAGCGGCAGTTGAGGCAGCGATTGTCGAGCTTGCGGCGAAGGCGAGGGGAATCCCCGTCCATGAATTATTCGGCGGGCAAATCCACGCGTCATTGCCAGTCGCATGGACGCTTGCGAGCGGGGATACGCGACGGGATATTGAAGAGGCGAAGGAAAGTTTGCATGCGAAGCGGCATAACATTTTCAAATTAAAAATCGGTATCGGCGATCCGCAACGGAATGTCGCACACGTGCTGAAAATCAAGGAAGCTATCGGAGACGAGGCGAGTGTCCGGGTCGATGTCAATCAAGCTTGGGACGAGACGACGGCGATGTATTGCATCGAAGCGCTGGAGGATGGCGGCATCGATTTGATTGAACAGCCGCTGCCCGCATGGAATAAAGAAGGGATGGCACGCCTTGCGTCAAGGTTCAAAGTGCCGATCATGGCGGATGAGTCGCTCGGTTCGTTGGAAGAGGTCTACCAAGTGGCGAAGCGTCGTGCGGGGAATGTATTTTCCATTAAACCGGCAAACGTGGGAGGTCTTACTGCGACGAAAAAGGTGGCGGCCATTGCGGAAGCGGCGGGCATTTCACTATACGGTGGAACGATGATCGAATCGTCGCTCGGCACGGCCATTTGCTCGCATCTCTATTCGACAATCCCTGAAATGACGTACGGCACGGAGCTGTTCGGTCCGCTTTTATTCACAGATACGATCACGACAAATGCAATTTACTATGAAGAATTCCAGTTGAACGTTCCGAGCGGACCAGGCTATGGCATGGAGATGGATGTGGAGAAAATCTTTCATTACGCCAGGGATTACTAATAAAAACACATATTGAAAGGATGAAGAGATGAATCAAAAAGTGGTGGATGTTTACAATGGGATGGTCGTTAAATTTAAGGAACTGATCCGTGAGCATAAGCTGGATCATAATGATTACCAGGCGCTCGTCAATTGGGCGGATGAACTTGGACGATCGGGTGAAATTCCGCTCTTCATGGATGTGTTCTTCGAAACGCACGCCCTTCAGGAAATGTATAAAAATGTAGAGGGGACAGAGCCGACAATCCTCGGGCCGTTCTATCTTCCGAATGCTCCTGAAATCGAAAATCCGGGGGTCATGCCGATGCGCGATGACGAGCAAGGCGATGTGTTTTTCTTTAGCGGTACCGTCAAAGATGTAGATGGCAACCCGCTGGCGAATACGAAAGTGGACATTTGGCAGGCGGATACGAACGGTGAGTACTCAGGATTTGCGGAAGGGATTCCGGCGGAGAACTTGCGCGCAGTGCTGTTCACAGATGAAAATGGAAAGTTTGAAGTGAAGACGATTGTCCCAGGCGATTACTCGATTCCGACGGATGGCCCAACAGGCAAGTTCCTGACATGGATCGACTCCCATCCGTTCCGGCCAGCCCATCTTCACTTCTTATTTAGACCGCAAAATGGCGACCCGCTCATTTCCCAAGTATTCTTTGAAGGCAATCAATACTTGGACAACGACGTTGCTAATGGGGTACGGGGCACTCTCGTTACGAAATTGGAGAAGCAGGATAGGGCGATAAAAGGATTGGAGACCGACTTCTACACAGCTCATTTGGATTTCAAGCTACGCTTACAGGATAAGCCTGTTTATAATTAATAGATTGGATGAAAATGCACACAGCGGGGGCTGTGTGCATTGTTTTGCAGCTTTGAAAGGAGAGTCGGTGATAAAGTGTCGGGAATCGGTGATAAAGTACGGGTAGTCGATAATAAACTCTGTCAAGTCGACGATAACACTTCCGTTAAGTGTTGGATATATTCTTCCAGAATGGTGATGAGTTCGAATTGTTTTGCATTCACGTTACGAGCAGTCTCCAAGTCAAGCTGCAATTTGGAAAGTTTGCTTTCAGCGAGTGAAAGCTGATTTTCGAGGAAGGTATATTGATGGGAAAAATTATTCACTTTCATGTCCAATCTCTCAATGATCTGAATGAATTCCGAGTATTGGTCATTCCCAATTGAGGACAATGCCTCCGACAGTTGAGTATTCGCTGTACGTAATTCTTGTTCAGTACCTTGCAAACGTTCTAAGGCAGTATGGGTTTCTTTTCGTTGGAACTTCAAAGTCCGAATTCGTTGTTCGTATAAATGGAGCCGCTTTTCGTATTTTTTGTTCTGATGAAGAAGTTCCTTGTATTTAGTCGTCAGTCTTTCATTTTCCGAATGGAGTTCATCGAACAGGGAAGGGGAGGCATGCTGGTTTTTGTTCATGTATTTATTCAGCTCGGCACGTAAATAAATGATAGTTTGTTTTAATTGGATAGGGTCGTTGCTTTTTATGTCACTATGGCTCATGCGCTCGCCTCCTTGTCTTTTGGATTAATAGTTATTCCGCACTTCCTTTAATATCTCTTCAAAGGATTGCTGATTCTCTTTCATCATGCGCTCGATTTCTTCCACAATTGTCTTCTGAATGACAGTAGGAATATTCCGGTTTGTGAGCCTTGTCAGTTGTAGATCTTTATTCATAAGGATGTATAAAAGCAGAAGGTTTATCGTTTTGGCGTCCAGAAAGACGAAGCTTTTAGATGGCAGTTCGCCGGTATTTTCGGTCAAGTTCTTTGTCAGGTCAGCTATGATTTTATGAAGTGGATTATCGTCCATATCAAACCTCCTCCCCTGTGGAAAATGTTCCGTTTATATTGATTGAATTAAGTGCAGCTACTCCATCCGGATACTGATCGCAAAATAGAATGCCTGCCATGCTGCCGAAGTAGGAATTGGACGGTTGCCAGTCCAGTTGGAAATTAGAAAACAAGAGAGTTTCACCGGGTTGGATACTCGTTTTGTCAATCGGTCTTAAATGGAATTCGAACCGATTGGAACGGTCATTCATGCGCTCCCATCCCCCCGTCAATCTCGTCGATAGAGAGGTTTGCGTGTTCACGAATTTCCCATGCAGAGAAAAAGGGGCATCTTGCGATAATATGATGTGAATGAAGGGATTTGTAAGCGGTTGATTGCCGATATTTTGGATGTGGAAAGAGCCAAGGCAAAAGCTTTCTTCTGTCGCATCATGTGCAAGATGTAAGGCATATGTAAAATAAGTGATGCAATCAAGGCGATGTACCCGCTGCAAAAGTGCTTCCTTCAACTCATTCAAATGAAACTGAGTCGATTGATGGTATTCCATTAACTTACTCTCGATGTCGATAGAACCTGAATTCATCTATTCAACCTCCTTGAACGAAAATAAAGAGAGGGTTGAACCCCCCTCTTTATCGTATGTGCCTACTTGTACATTTAGTACAGTATAGAAGTAAGCATTATTCCGGATAGATGGTTGGACACTGAAGCGGCCTTGCTGGAAGTGGGCATGCCCCAATTGCCAAGTCGGCGCGCGGTGCACAGAAATCTGCCAGGAATTCAACTGTAACTGGGTATGTGGATTGGATGCTTTGGCATGTCATGACTGTTACAACGAGTCCTGTAAATGTCACTACCCCAGTTCCTGGAACAAATGTACCTGGTGCACTGATGAAACAATCCAACTCCGTGAATGTCACAGTGACGTCTGTTCCTTCAGGTGCACAAAGGATGACTTGTTCGGACCGTGATACAGAAATCGGGCTGCTTCGCAGAACAACACCTGTTGGCAAAGTAAGAACGATCACAACAGTGAAACTCTTCTGGATGGTCAATAATTGTAGACAGACGACTTCACCGTCCACTGTAAACTGCCGATTATCACGTCTCAAAATGACGACGGGATTCGTTGTTGCAGGCGTCACCTCGCATGATACGGTAGCACCAGTTAAAGAAGTTGTCGGAGTCACTCCCGGGAATGCGATTGGTGCCGTCGGGAAGTAATCGAATGTGTTTTCCTTCATCACCCAGTCGTATACTTTGTCAACATTAATACAGATCAGTTCTTGATCTGGTAGATGTAAATGATCTTGCATAGTAGCTGTCACCTCCATATTTTAATTGGTCGTGCATCGTATAATATGTAAATAAGAATACTTTGCATAGGCAAAGAAAAGGCTTACTCGCAAAACTCTTTCATTGAATTGATTGGGAAGGGCAAGCTGTATAAATGTCACAGACAGATTGTTTATACAATAGGATAGAAAAGAAAGATTGAAAGTTGAAAGAGGTGAAATAATGAAGAAATCTAATGAGGCGATGGAAATAGAACAGTTGAAAAACAAAATTGAAAAGTATCGGAAAGCATTGTCTTCATTAAGATCGGAAAATTCATCGGAAGATATTCATCTAAAAAGAAAGGTGCAAAGCCTTGAGAAAAATGTTGAACAGCTGAACGGGAAGGTGCAAGAATTGGCTAATCTTGTGGATGAAGGGATTACTAATCTCTCTTATGAAATAAAAGAATTGGCTGAAAAGTATAATGAACAGCTTATAGGAAAGAAGGAAACTATGCCCCCCCGGATAAAATCAGCCCACTCCTATCAGAACGAACTTCCGAGCAGCATATCAATCCAACCAGATGCCCAATCTTCCAGTCATCAGAGTACCGTACCAACCTTTAAAAGACTAAGGCAGCTGGCAGCACTGCATCCATCCGTTCAACCAAATGAATCACCAAAGCCCCCTCGATATCACGCACCAGCTGTATCTACCAATATTTCGGAAATACGTGAACTTAAACCAATCACACACGAAGAGATAAATCGACCACGTAGAGGGGAAGACAGCGATGCAGCTACATCGCTTTTTGGGGGTCAAACAAGCCGAGATAACCAAGAAATCGAGAAGTCAAAATCCGCTCAACCGCCAACGCAATTGTATGCTAGGGATGAAATCCAAGACTCGTCATTTTGGAAAAAGTTTAAAAAGAAATGAGTAAATTGTCTTTCTGTTAATGGAAAACGCTTTGTATAAAGGTATCTAGACAGAAAACAGGTAGTCGCAAGCCCGTCCGTCTCCAATCTCCATGAATAATATAACGGAGAAAGGAGGTGTTACTATGGGATGTTTTCAAGGAGGAGGATGTGGAGGACGGGTCGTAGGTTGTTGTGACTGCAACGGCAACGGCAACGGAACTTCATGTCCAACAAACTTAGGACCGATTCGTGCAATCGATCAAGCCTGTTTGCCACCTGCAGCTGGATTTGCTCGAGGATCTATTATTCCGTATGCATCTGGAGCAGTTCCCGTCGCGTTGACTTCGCTAGCTGGAGGGTTAGCTGAAACTCCTTTTTTCTTAGGTTTCGGAACCGCAGTGCCAGGTGTATTCGTTGGTGGTAATATTGTACTGCCAACTGTTGGTGGACTTTTGAACGAAGCTTTTACAGTGCCTCGGCCAGGTACGATAACATCGATTGCTGCTACATTTACGATTACCGTCGCATTGACTCTTGCCACAACAGGGACGGTCAGAGCGCAGATTTATCGAGCACCTGCTGGAAGCGATACATTCAGTCCTACGACTGCATTTGTTGATTTGACACCTACACTCACACCATTACTAGCAGTAGGAACAACATTAACCGGAGCGGCTGGCGCAGCAGTACCGGTTAATACAGGTGATCGTTTGTTAATGGTATTCACTTTAGAAGGTACTCTAGTAGCTGGAGCAGTGACTGGTACTGCGAGCGCAGGAATTACAATAGACGAAGTATAATACAACATGCCCACTTTCACCAGTGGGCATTTTTTCATGAAGAGAGTTGGATAGCTATCTGTAAAAACCGCTGATTCGGTCGTAATTTGATGAGTTGTTCTTTGCCTGTTAATGACGATATTTGCTTAAAAATGGTCGAACGGTAATAACTACTGTCTAAGCGGTGATAAAGTGTTGCTGAGTGGTGATAAACCTTGTCTTAGTGGTGATAAAGCGCAACTGAGCAGTGATAACTATTTTCTACACTCGAAATCATCGCAATCTCACTTGTGTGACACCCAATCATTAAGCTTTCTAAGTGAAAAACTTGCTAAATTGTAGGCGAACGGTGGTAAATTCATCCGAGTCGGTGATAAACCGCCTCAAGTCGGTGATAACAGCCCCAGAGTCGGTGATAACCTCGTACAAGTCGGTGATAAACCCATGCAAAGCGGTGATAACCCAATACACCATCGCCGCCCAACGCTCCATTCTTCATTCCCCTGCAACAGCTATATCCTCAACACCAGACTTCTTCCCTGAAACCTTCTGAATACCTCGTATATCTGGATCCACTAGTAAAAAGAACGAAAGAAGCAACACCCATATTCCGGCTCCGACGAATAATTGGTTTACTGGAATACCCCATTCTGCGATGATTCCGCCCGCTATAGCGAATCCAGGCATTAGGAAGGAGGCAATTGCGCCATTCAACGTAAAAACACGTCCTCGAAATTTGTCCTCCACTAATACGATGAGCAAAGCGCTATAGAGGATTCCATAAACCGTCATCAATACATTCATGATAACGAAAAAGAGGATGCCTAAATACAATGCGGTTGTTAGACCCATCGATAAAAAGGCAATTGCACTGACCGACATTGTCGAAAACATGACAATTGCAGGTCTTGCAAAGGACGTTGCCTTATCAGCAACAAGTCCGACCAAAATGCTGCTGACCGCGGCAAACGCTCCGAACAAACCAAATTGAAAAGCGTTCCCACCATAATGATCGGATATCAATACGACCGCTAAAGCGCCTGCAATCGTTGTCGCATTCATTGCGGAACCTAATAATGTCAATTTGAAAATTGCCCGATTCCTCAACAAAACGACCCATCCTTCTTTCATTTCACTGAACATGGAAGTCTTCTTTTTTTCCTGCACATCGCTGTGCGCCTCTTCTTCTCGAGGCGCTGCGATATTAATGACGAAAATTAAAAGAATGCTCGCAATCACATACACCCCCGAATGAAACAGCATGACACCGACAAACCCCATGATGGTAATCAACACCCCACTAATTGCCTGCCCGATCAGGCTTGCTGTACTACTTGTCGATGAAATATACCCATTCACTTTCACAATTCGATTGACACCCACAATCCGTGGCAACAGCTTATTTTTAGCCGGTCCGATGAACGTCATGCAAATATCGTGGATGATAAGTGCCGTGTAAATCGCAAATGCAACCCCGTCTAACCAAAACAGATAGGCAAGTGACAAAAACACGCCTACAATCACCATTGCCAAATAGCCAAATTGCATGGAGGATTTCGGTTCTCTTCTGTCGACCAACACCCCAATAATCGGCGCAATAAAGACACTGCTTAAAGAGCCGACAGCTGTGATAAGCGCCGAAGAAAGTGGGGACCCAGTAATTTCGTACATATACCACATGATTGAAATGGTGAAAATACTGTCAGCCAAATTGGTTAAAAATTGGTTCGTCACAATCAACGACATATTCCTCTTAATCAAAACTCCCAACCCCTTTTGTTTAATATATTGAACATAACATGAGCAGAAATGAAATTCAATATATTAAACGAAATTGTTTTAATTATTGAACGATGCTATGATTAAAGGAATAATAAACGATAAAGGGTGAAGTCAATTGACCCATGTAGGAGAAAATATCAGACGCATACGAACAGCGAAAAATATGACCATCTCAGATGTTGCGAACGAGCACGTCTCCAGAGGGATGATCAGTTTAATCGAAAATGGGAAAACACAGCCTTCGATTGAACGGTTGCTACATATTGCCCGTCAGCTGGATGTGGATATTTCCGAACTGGTAGAGGAAGTGCCTCGTGAAAAGATGAAGAGTACACTGAAAGAGGTGTTGGAGCTTTGGCGAAAAACGGGAATCCAGCCCACAGTAGATGCAGCGGCTCTACTTCGGCCAATCTTAGAGAAAAAACCGTCTGGCTACGAGGCGGCACGAATGTATGAACTCTACGCGAGAATCCTTTATCACTTGTATGTGGTTGCGATTGACCGGTATAACGACATAGCGGAGAACAATTGGGAGCCGTTCATTCAGGAAGCGATCAATTTATATCGCGATCTGCAAATGGATTGGCGGGTGATTAAATGTCAGGGGTTTTTGGCGGATATCCAATTTGACAAGGCAAATTACTTTGGAACCGTGGAGATTATCGACCAAGCGCTGGGAGAATTGTCAGTGATGGATAGTCTCGAGACGAAATCAATGTATATCCAGTTGCTAGGGACAAAAGCAATTGCCCTGGAATCATTGGGCCAAAATAGAGAAGCCCATAAGCAGTTGGATGTTGCAATAAATTTTGCACGTGAACAGTTGGTGATGGATCAGTACTACAATTTGCTAAATGCAAGGGTCTTTTTTTATTACGACAGCCAACAGCCGGAGAAAGCGCGCGAGTATGTTGAAGAGTGTTCGTTATTTGTCCAGTTGATCAAGCATGAGAGCTTTACGTTTGAACATGAATTGAATCAAGTGTTCAGGGAGGAGTTTTTCGAAAAAGACTATATAAAAGCCCTTACGATAGCTGAACAACTGATTAGCAAAATAGAAGCCTCTGACAGGTTCCCGAAAGAGGTCAAGGGAGAAGTTAATACGCTGCCGAAAAGTTTACTGGCTAGAGTGTTGACGAGATTGGAACGATATGAGGAGGCACTATCTATATTTGAAGAGAATCCGATTGTCCTTCCGGAACGCATCCAACTAAACCCGATTGACGTTGCGCTGAGGGTTTTATCGAACAGCTATGAAGCACTTTGCCATTATCATTTGGGGAATCAAAAAAAGGCCGAGGAACTGGCAAGAGCTACAGTGGAACGAATACACAATATGCCGCATTCTTCCCTTTACCACTTCGCGCGCAAGGTATTATCCAAGGTTGTGTCGAAGTAAATGGTAATAAAGGGGAGGGATTTGCATGAAATTCGTCATTCATTTCACGACAGGGAAGGCTTGGAAAGTGGGAAAGCCGCATTGGGAGCAGGGGCTTGTTCCGCATCGGGAATATGTGAGGGAAGCATTGGCTCAAGGGATTTTGATTGCGGGCGGGCCGTTCATGGATCATACTGGTGGTTTGATTATTCTTGAGGTGGATAGCTTGGAAGCGGCGCAACAGTTTGCTGATAACGACCCTGCGGTGATTGAAGGGAAATTTGAAGCGACGATCTACCCGTGGGAGCCATTGGAAGGGATTTTTAATAAATAGTCTGACTTTTGTTGACAATAAGTGGTGCGGTTTGTTATGCTTCTGGTATAACCAAATGGTTATATGACTTGGAGGCTTAGATATGACGGATATTTATCGGGCAATTGCAGATCCGACTCGAAGAAAAATACTAACTTTATTGTCTCGGAATGAATATACGCAGTCCGAATTGGTTGAGCGATTTACCATTTCGCAGCCTGCCTTGAAGAAACACCTTGCTATTTTAGTTGAAGAGGATTTGATAGCAGAGAGGAAAGAGGGGAGGTATCGTGTTTACAGGTTAAAAAGGGACAATTTCAAGGACCAATACGAAAAGCTCCAGCAGGAAATCGGAGGCGTTTTGGACAGCAAATTGCTGAAATTGAAAACGTATTTGGAGGGAGAAATCGATGGAGAAAGTCATTGATTCAGTGAAAAGGGAGATCTTTGTAAAGGCCTCTCCTAAGAAGGTGTGGAGAGCGTTGACGATACCTGAAGAAAGGAATCGTTGGGAAACGAGGCATTGCGAGCTGGATATCCGTATTGGGGGATCGGTTCGTCTCGATTATGGCTGGGGGGTCAACTATGTCGGCACGATTATTGAACTTGAGGAGAACCGGAAGCTTGTCATTGAAGGGGAAGACAAGGAACTGACCATTTGGACGATCACGCCGCAAGATAGCGGATCTGTCGTGGCGATTGAATATACGGGCATGTGGTCGGGTGATTTCGAAATGATGCAAGCGGATAATATGGCGTTCGGTACTTATCAGTTCATGCGGAACTTGAAAAGTGTCTATGAAGGTGAAGAAGACTTGCGTTCCCGTTTTTGGAGAAGCTGGATTGGCGTTTTACATCGGACGAATTCAAGCGGCATTCCTGGGGCAAAAGTGGTCAAGGTCCAACCGAATACTCCTGCAGACGGGTTAGTTGAAGTTGGTGATGTTATCACTCATGTCAACAGCCTTGGAACTGCTTCATATGACGATGTGGAAATCATCGTTTCAGAAACAGAGCCTAACAAAAAGATTTTGCTTACCGTAATGAGAGATGGACGACAGCTTGAGTTGGAGCTGATGACTGTTCCATATGGGCAGACGGTGCAGTAATGCAAGTCATATGAAAGGGCGTGCCAAATGGAAAAGCTGCAAGCAGTTTTTATCGACCGCGATGGAACGATTGGTGGAACCGGACACTTCATTCACCCAAGGGATTTCACTCCCTATCCATTTAGCAAAGAAGCTCTTGAACTTTTGAAGGATAATGAAATTAAGACATTCTCCTGTACAAACCAGCACCGAATTAGTAAAGGACAGGCGAGCATTGAAGATTTTTACGATGAATTCATGTCATTTGGTTTTGATGATGCATTCATATGTCCTCACGGCTCCTTGGAAGGATGCGAATGCCATAAACCAAGTCCAGGTCTACTTCGGGAAGCTGCGAAAAAACATGGTCTAGATCTTTCGAAAACGGCTTTTATCGGAGATGTAGGGGCAACAGATATGTTAGCAGCGCATGCAGTCGGTGCGAAGAAGATTTTAGTTTTAACTGGGTGGGGTCCAAGTTCTTTAACCCATTATCGACATAAATGGGCTGACATAGAGCCGGATTATGTCGCTGAAAACTTGTTAGACGCGGTGAAATGGCTGCTTCAACAGGAAAAGCATCCAATTTAGGGTGCTTTTTTGCTTTTTTAATTGTATACTTTTCCTCCTATTAGCAACCCTAATCTGAATAGGGGAGGGAGTTATACAATGACAAAAAACGTTATCTCTTGATACCTGTTATCGTTGTTTTACTTTCGAATAAAGGAATCTATGCTGCTGAACAAAATTCACCACCTTCTTTCAAATAAGGCTATGAAGAAGTCGGATATACATCCATTGAAGAGGCAGTTGAAGAATTTGAAAACCATTTTCAATGTAAGGTGGAGTTACCCGAAATGTTGTCACCGATTTCATTCACACATCAATTCGGAAGGTTCTTTGAAGATAAACGCTACAAGGTGAATGACAATCTTGGAATTATGTTTGTGAATGAAGACCATCGTAAAAACATATATAAAATTGATATTAGGCCAGTCCATAATAAAATTATATTTGATGGCAAAGAGTATGTGCTTCAATATGGCGGCGAAGGTATCTACTTTGATTCCCATAACTTTCATTTTTATGTTTTCGAAAAAAACAACTTGCAGTACTTACTAGGCATTCATCAAGAGGTGTCTGGCATGGAGACGCCTGACATGCTAGCGCGGATCGCTGATTCTGTGAAAGAAATTCAGGGTGAAAACGAATGTACAATATATTGAATGGCCGAACGTTAACGGTTTTGCTTAGGAATAAAAAACGTGGGAGCATAATTCACATTTTCTAGCCATATCTGCTCTTGTCCATCTAACGTATTTTTCACCCATATATCACCCGTAGCTTGCCCAGCTATCCTTCGAATCCAAGTAAGGTAAGGTCCGACAACTTGAGGGTTTTCGTCAATTTCATTCTTCCCTGGAAATGTGATTTGTTGTTGTTCTCCTGTTCTTATGTTTATTGTGTAAAGTGATGTGAACATTGTCGGGACAGGTCCTTCTTTCCACTCTTTGTTCTCTAACGCACGCGATACGATCACCAAGTCTTTGGAATACCATTCAAGGTCAAGGTCTACAAATCCTTTAGGTGTATATTCTTTTTGCTCTTTAAGTATTGGGATTTCCGCAATCGTCGTTTTCTTGTTTTTAACAAAAAACCGTCCCTCGCCAGATATATAAGCCAATTCATTGGCGGAAGGTGCCCACTTAAACCAGTCTTTAAATCCCAACATTTTCCCAACTGCTTGAAAGTGTTTTCCTTGTGATGATAAAACACTTAATGTATTACTGTCCATTGACCAAGAGGCAGTTGGAATCACTAAAAAACTAACCCATTTCCCATCAGAGCTCCACTTGAAATAGTCGGCATCAATCCCGAATAAGTCAGGTTCTTTAGTTTGGATCGTATAAAAAGGCTTCATTTTATCTTTATCTAGATTTGCATCTACTGGAATTCTAAAAAGCGGGATTGGACTCCAACCAGTTGGGAGTAAGTTGGACGATGAGGAAACAATAAATTCTTTACCGCTCGGAAACCATTCAAAGCCGCTAACGCCTAATGAAACATTTTCAAATCCATACGGTCTGCCATTCTTCATTTTAGTCACATTTAATAGGCCGCGATCAGTGTAAGCTATCTGATTTTTATTCGGAGCCCATTTAAAGTCCGATGTGACGGAATTAACATAGTGCTGGTAACTTTCCTTTTCCTTTGTGTCGTAAATGAATAAATCTGACTTCTCTCCCTTTGCATCGCCATCAATATATCCGATGAAGCGACCGTCATATGACCACTTAAGACCATACACATAACGGTCCTTTGTAAGTTGTATTTCTTGACCATCCTTTTTAATCCATAATTGATGATCACGGATAAATGCAGCTGTTAATGGGGCTTCTGCACTTGCGATTGAAGAAAAATGAAAACAGATGAGAGAGAGTAGTAATAAAATACGTATTTTCATCGTCAATCCCTCCTTAAAAGATTTAAGTCTTATTTTGCCCACATTGGTAACAGCTATCCCCATTCAAAAAAGGCGCGAATCCATGGTATGGATATGCGCCTGTTATTTAAAGTCATATTCAGTTACTGCCAATAAACATTTGGATCTCATCAGATATGATTGAAGTATCCCATGGATTCCAAAAATAAGTTTCACCATCGAACTGCATATAATATTTATAGGCAATTGGCTCATTAGTATAAAAAATCATTTCATAAAAAAGAGGATCTGCGCTTGCATTGTTTGGCTGGAAATTAGGATTTTCTTCACTATGCACTAATAGTTGAAGGAAGCTATTAATTTCTTCGCTCTTAGTCAATTCAGAAATCAATTGATCACCTGCTGGGGAATCAGTTTTGTAAACCTCGATCCTCTCGACTTTTTCCAATGACATATCTTTAAAATGCCATTGGTATTCAATATCATCGCTTGAAAAGTAAACCCTGTATCCATTTACGGATTGAGCATCCTTGACGGCTATTAAATGCGGATGATCCTTAATCTGAAAAATCTCAGTTCCCTTCTCATGGAAGGCAGCATCCCCGTCTTTGATCTTATAACTTGGATTTTTTACATTGTCCGTCACTTTGAATTTCACCGTGCCAATCTTTTCTCCAATAAAACTTATGTCAGCTAAAACTCCGGAATGGATTCCATAGTATTCTTTTCCGTCAATATGAATAAAGTCAATCCAATCAATTACAACCTGACCACCAAAAGCTGATAGCCGGCAACCCGATAACAATAGCAAAATCGAAATGAAAATGAGTATACTCCATTTCTTCATTGACATCGCTCCCTTTATCCATAAGACAGAAAATCGGGTATTTCGTTACATCCAAATTTGCACATCATTCCTGTTTGCTATGTAGTAACGTATCCACTTTCTTTTCCAACTCTTCAATCCTAAATTCTTGTTTTATTAAAACTGTAATAAACACTGACAATAACAATGCGATGACAATAACAATGCCCAAAATGTTATCTATAATAAGGCCGCCGAAGAAAAGCAATGTTGCACAACAAATAGCAAGACAGGCCAAAAATATACCCATAAATTCTCTCATTTTAGGTCACTCCAAACATAATGTAAGAATTGCACCCTTTGCCCAGCGAATTCAAATTCTTCATTACGAGTAGCTATAAGAGTAAATCCGTTTTTCTCTAAAACGATTTGGGACGCTTTGTTATTAGTTGTCGTCTTCGCTTGAATTGTCTTTAGGCCCATTTCGCTTGCGGCATCAAGCAACAATTTTAATGCTTTACTAGCAATACCTTTCCCGATAAATCTTTGACCCACCCTATACCCAACATGACCCGTTTTTCGTGTTTCATCAATATCTATTACATTCATTCTTCCGAGGATAGAACCATTGTTATTTTTGATTAGATAGAAATACGAACTGGCTTGAGCTTGTTCATCTAATAAAGCCTGATGCCTGCTCTTGAAAACCTCAAAGTTATAATAATCATCTCCTCGTGAAGGAACCATTTCTTCAAAAAAAGTTCTGTTTTCAAGTTCAAACTCAAACAAACTTTTCGTATCATTGATATGTAGCGCTTCGAGTGTTATATCCAATGAATTTCCTCCTTTATCAGACCTTATCTGTCTTTCTTTCGGCTCTTAATAATCAACGTAGTCGGCATCATCTTTGCTTTCTCATACGAATACCATCGATTCGCATGTCTTTCCCGATCCTCTTCCGTCAATGAAACATCCTCGACAACTTTTTCGATTTCAAATCCACACTCAACTAATGTATTGATATATGTACTCACTTTATACTGCTGCATGATCGCAGGCGCGTGCCAAGCTTCGTGATCATACGCTCCTTCTTCGTGATACGATTTATTGAAATGAATTTCTTCGCCTTCCAAGCTTGCTCGACTATGCAAAGGATGCTCCCAACTGAAAACGAAAATGCCACCCGGCTTCAAATAGCTGTGCACATTTGTGAGCGTTTGGTGCAAATCGCTCGTCCAACCTAGTGCATAGATGGAATAGACAATATCAAAGTAAGCATGAGGCAGCCCGGGGTTGTCCTCCATCGGGGATTCGAATAAATGAACATGCGCTTTGGTGTCCATCAGCAACTCCTTCGCCGTTTCAATCTGAGTCTTTGAAAGGTCCACTCCCCATAGTTCCGCAGCACCCCGAGAATCCATATATTGCAAAGAATGTCCGCTCCCGCAGCCAATATCCAATAATTTCATGCCAGTCACATCGCCAAGTAAATTCAATTGTTCTTCTCGAGGCGCAAGCGGCCCATATTCAGGCAGTGGATTCCGCCCGAAAAACCGCGGCGCCACTTCATCCCAGCTTTTTTTGTTCAATACTAGTGAATCATTTCTCATATTCATCCCTCCATGGGAATATACATTCGACATTGGAATCTCCTTCTCCTTTATTTAAAATAAAGGAATTTGCCCTTCGGAAAGAGAATTCATAAATAGAAAGGGGGAGATACGATGAATACATATGAAATTCGTAAGGCGACCGAAGAGGATGCTTCAACCGTTATTGCATTGCTAAAAGAAGTCGCTGGTTGGCTGCAAAAGAACGACATCAACCAATGGGGATTTTTACTAGAGGGAGGAGAGGATGAGGAGATCCAGCAAGCAATAAAAGATAGCGCAACTTATGTAGCCTGGCAGGACGATGAAATCATTGCTACTGTTACGCTCTACTCACAGCAAAGCGAGTGGGACCAGCATGTTTGGGGAATTGAAGAAAATCCTGAAGTCCTCTATCTCCATCGGTTGACTGTCCGGCCTCAACATATGAAAAATGGGATTGGAAAAGAAATATTAAATTGGGTAGATGAAAACTTACATAACACAATCAGGCTTGATTGCGTCGCGCATAACCCGAAGTTATGTGCGTACTACGAAAAGAATGGTTTCTCATTGATCGGAACGACAGCGGACGGGCATTGTAAATTTCAAAAGGATCATGAGGAAGGAAAGTATCATGAATCAAACAATTATTGACTTGCAAAACAAAGGACTTATCGAAAGACAAGCAGAAATTAAGCAACTGACGAGTGGAACAACGGATGGACAGGTGTATGAGGTTTTAGAAAACGGTGTCCCTTCTTGCATTCTAAAATACGATCACCCAGCAGATATTGGCGTCGTTGAGCAATTTTTAAAAAAATACGAAGATATTGAGCTGTTGCCTGATGTTTATTATGTTGATCCCGAAAAGAAATTTTTTCTCTATGAATATTTTGAAGGAACAACTCACGTCAATCGTGGTATTAAAGCGGATTGGATGAAATTCCTCGTTGAAGGGCTGTTCAATCATTATGAAAAATATGATTCGCAAACGTCGTGGGGACGATTAGGGGGAACACCTCGGCAAAACTGGGTTGAGTTTAACAGAATAAGCTTGGCCTATGCTTATGAAAACGTTGGAGATCTGTTGCCGCATGAGGATTATCTTCGAATGATAGAGAGTGCCGAACGGCTTGCGGAATATGAGCGACAAACCGATAAATATTTACTCCATGGCGATACAGGCGTGCATAACTTTGTGTTTCATCAGAATCAACTTGTCGGTGTAATTGACCCCGATCCAATGGCAGGTCCTGTGATCTATGACTTTACATACGCGTTTTGTTCTTCGCCGGATGATTTGGATATGGAGGCATTGCTTGAATCGTTTGCTTTATTGAAAAATGTGGAGATGGATACGTCGCGTTTAGTCGAAGAAGTTGTTTTCCAGTTATATATGCGGATCAGCATTTGCAAGAAAGTGCATCCGCATGATTTGGGGGAGTATTTGAAGGCGTGGGAGTATTGGAAACAGAAATTGAAGGAGTATGAGAATGGGTTCTACTGAAAAGTTTACTACATTTCTGCAAATTGCAAAGGACTTGAACGCTCTCAATATTATTCCGTTACTAATGGGATCGGTTGGATTAGAAATTGTAACTCGAAGAGAGTGGGACGCAAGTGATCTCGATATTCATGTCCCTGGAGATAGCAGGGGATGGGAAGCTCCCGCAGAGACCGCGTTGCATAATTGGCAAGGCATTATGTCGATCATGAAGCAACTAGGCTATAAATTGATGGATCTACATGAACATGAATTTATGAAGGATAATCTTTCAGTTGAGTTTGGCATTATTGATACGCTCCCGGATTTCGCAGGTATTCAATTAAGCGAGCTTGAAGTACATTCTACTGAGGGCATAAAGTATTATTTACTTTCACCTGTACAATACTTGTCGGTTTATCAAGCGTCATCTCAAGATAGCTATAGGGCAGAGAATAATAACTTCAAGGACTTTGACAAGATTAGATATTTGAAGAAGATTTGTAAGAAGACATGAAATTAATTTCAAAAAATCCGTTTACTATTATCTGAATGTCTAGTAGAATTTAAGTAGTTGGGAAATTCTTATAAAAAGGAAGGTGATATCATGAGTCGGTTTAACATTCATACGAGAGCAAAAAGATTCACGATGTCCAATCAAGTACCTTCCTTTGGCGATGAGATATGACTTTACTTCATCGAAGACTATCGTAAATCGATAGTCTTTTTTTCATCCGCGGAAGGCTGAAGAATGGACTCGTTATCCTGACATCTTTGTTCTCACAATCCTAGGAGGAAGAGAAAAGATGATGAAGTTGTCCATTATGAGAGATTTTCTTGAGTCGAATGAAAGCGAGTTCCTCGTTCATAGTCTGTTGGAAAACTGGGGATTTGAACAGGATTCGGTCCAGTTTTTGAGGGCGAGCAGTAATTTCGTGTTTGTATTTGAAAGAAACGGTGAGAAGTACATTTTAAGGATAACTCCTAACGGTGATCGAAATAAGCTGATGGAGGAAGTTGCGTTCTTATCTTTTCTGTCGATGAACGAGGTTAGTGTGAACAGACCTGAACGATCGAAGAAGGGCAATATGGTTGAGGAAACGAAGAATGACTTGGGTGTTTTCCAAGCTGTTGTTTTCCGCTTTCTAACCGGAGCGCAATATGAAGTTGAAGAACTATCCGAAAGGCAATTGTACTTATGGGGAGAAGCTTTAGGGAATCTTCATAGTTACTCAAAGCAGTTTATAAAAAAGAGCAGTACGCGGAATCAACTTACCGATTTGGAGAACTTTTTGCCTGAGAGTGAAAGTTCGGCGCGCAGGGAACTTGAAACACTAAAGACGTGGTTCATGACTTTTGACATCAATGATGCCAATTATGGAATCATTCACTTTGACTTTGAACTGGATAATCTGATTTGGGATGGCGACAACGTCCAAATGATTGATTTTGAAAGCAGTATGGAACATTGGTACACGGCGGATATCGCATTTGCCTTGCGAGATTTATTCAATGGAGATGTTGATTTCTCCAACAACTCTTTTCAACTGTTTCTTGAAGGTTATAGAAGTAAAATGCACGTGACAGATAAGGAAATCAATGCGATTCCCATGTTTTTAAGGTTCCATGACTTGATTACTTTTGCTGATTTGCTTCGAACAGTAGATGTTGAGAACGATTTGAATAATCCTCAATGGACTATTGCGTTGTGCAACAAGCTAGAATCTAAAATAGATGACTATAGAGATGGGTTTAAACGGAGGGAGAAATGATCATGGGCAATCAAGGATTATACGTAATTGATCAGAAAGATGGCTTAAGCTTGGAGTTTAGCAAATTGGCAACCATGATGGAATATACAAGGGTGACAACATTGGCGGAAGTGAAAGATCTAACTGTGGACCAATTGGATTTCCTCATTAACGACGAGGCCAACTCCATCGGCATGCTGCTCGCCCATATGGTGTCAGTAGAAAAAGCATATCAAATCGATACATTTGAAAACCGGGATTTTACGGATGAGGATATCCAACTACTGAATCCGGCACTGGAACTTGGCGATCCAGCACGGGAACAAATTAATGGGAATCCAATTGAATACTACCTGGAAGAACTGGAACAAACGAGGAAAAAGACAATCGACACATTCGGGACATTGCCTGATTCATGGCTATTCGAAGTAGCCCCGTATTGGGGAGGAGAGCCTATGAATAAGTATTTCAAATGGTTCCATGTGTTTGAGGATGAATTGAATCACCGGGGGCAAATTCGGTTGATTAAGAAATTGATGCGTGCTTCGGAAAAATAAGTACGGGACAATGGAAGGGCTAACAATCACACAATCTGTTAGCCCTTTTTGTGTGAGGTTTATATTGAATGGATAGGTGGAGTTTATATGAGTTTTGAAAAAGCATTATATGATGCGGCTGTTGAATTGATTAAGAAACGATATCCTACAGGCTGGGGCGGAGCAGCGGCTATGGGCTTGGAGGATGGAACGATTTTAACAAGTGTTGCTCCGGAAGTTATAAACGCATCGACGGAATTGTGCATGGAAACGGGTTCGATTTTGGAGGCGCATAAATTGAATAAAAGGATTACGCATTCCATATGCGTAGTCCGGGACGATGAAATGTCCGAATTTAAAGTGCTGTCTCCATGCGGTGTATGTCAAGAGCGTCTATTCTATTGGGGTCCGAATGTAAAAGTGGCAGTCACTTTGCCTGGGCCGGAATTGACGTTCAAAAAGCTGTCCGATGTCCAGCCGTATCATTGGACTGCTGCTTACAAGGAATACGAGGAGATGTGGAATGAAAAGAGTAGTAAAAATTGGTGACGCGCTGTGCGCAGAGTAGATGTTGTACCTTTTTCCGAGAGATGGAGACTTGATTTTGAAAAGGAAGCGGAAGTATTGGGCGAGACTTTTGGTGTGGAAATAATCGAAATCCACCATATCGGCAGCACATCCGTACACGGGTTGTCGGCAAAACCGATCATCGATATCATGCCTGTCGTGAAAGATATTTCGCAAATCGATCAGTATAACGCAAGTATGTCCGTAATTGGGTATGAAGCGAAGGGGGAGAATGGCATTCCAGGTCGCCGCTATTTTCAAAAAGGCGGGGACGACCGGACGCATCATGTTCATATTTACGAGAATGGCTCTCCGGAAATTGATCGACATCTTGCATTTCGCGACTTCCTGCGTGCGCATCCCGAGAAGGCGAAGGCATATGGGGATTTGAAAGAGAAGCTAGCGCAGCAATTTCCTTATGATATTGAATCGTACATAAAAGGGAAAGAGCAGCTTGCATCAGAGATTGAAAGGGAAGCAATCGTCTGGTATCGGGAAACGACGGGGAAGGGATGAAACGTTGATGGAAAAGCCTCAATTACAAATTCACATGGACTCACCATTGATTGACCGGGCAGTTGGCATCCGGGTGACAGGGCTTAGTGGCGGGCAGAAGGTGACTGTGAGATTTCAACGAAAGTCATATTGGGGGACTACAATTTATTTGATGGAATCCCATGGGACATTTATAGCGGATGAAGATGGTGTCGTCGACCTACAGAAAGCTTGTCTAATTGAAGGTACATATGAAGGCGTCGATGGGATGGGTCTGTTCTGGTCTTTGCAGGTAAAACGTACAGAAGAAAACTCCGAGGAAGTCTTTACTAAACTACAACCCCAATCCCTAACGATTTTGCTCGAAAGTGATGGAAAGGTGATCGACACGAAAATCATCACACGCAAGTGGATCGATGATGACGTGATAAGAACCCCTGTGAATGAAAAAGGGGTGGTGGGCACATTTTTTCATATGGGCAATTCCTTGCCGAGACCTACGATCATTGTCGTCGGTGGATCGGAAGGTGGGATTTATGAATTTCCCGCCTCTTTGCTAGCCTCCCATGGATTCAATGTACTTGCTTTAGGATATTGGGGACAAGAGCCCCTTCCTAAACAACTTGTTGAAATACCACTTGAGTATATAGAAGGCGCAATTCAGTGGCTGAAGGCTCGTCCTGATGTCGCCAAGGGGTGGCTAGGAATGCATGGAACGTCTAAAGGTGGAGAACTTGCTTTACTAGCAGCAACCTATTTTGAAGACATAACGGCAGTTGTTTCATTAAGCGGCCCACCTGTCGTGTGCTGCGGCATTGTTCCATGGACGGAGCAAAAAGAATTGCCTCCAGCATGGACCTTTCGAGGCAAAGCAATTCCGTATGCACGACCAGACAATTCGGTTGAAGTTTCGAATGCCTGTCGTGCTATGCGGCAAGCGGGGGAGAATCCGCTTCGCATCTGGTACGAGTATCTAACTTCAGATCCTCAAATAACGGAGCAGGCGACCATTCCCGTTGAAAAGATCAATGGATCGATATTATTGATTTCCGGAACGGACGATGCTTGTTTCGATTCCGTGCGGTTGAATGAAAGGGCAATGGAAAGGCTTCGCCAGTATAATTTTAATAATGAATACAATCATCTCGTATACGAAGGGGCGGGGCATGAGGTTGGAATTCCTTTCATTCCTGTATCGGCCAGTCTATTCACCGGCGGGAATAAATATGATATCGCCCAAGCGAGCAGGGATTCGTGGCAAAAGACGATTGAATTCTTTTGGAGAAGTGTCAAATGTGAACGGGGGTTTGAAGTTGAAGATCGCATTTTTTGATAGGGATGGGACAATTATAAAAGACTATCTTGATGAGGAATGGTCCACTATTACGCATCCCGAATTTCTTCCAGGTTCGATTGAAGCGTTACAGCAGCTTCTGGAACGTGGGTTCAAAATTATTATCATTACGAATCAATATTTGATTAGCGAAGGTTATATTTCATTGCAGCAATATGAAGAGTTTAATAGAAGAATGTTGGATGAATTGACCAGATATGATGCAGCTATTTTAGATGTTTTCTACTGTCCGCATGGTCGGCAGGAAGGCTGCAATTGCTGCAAGCCACAAACGGGGATGGTTCAGAATGCAATTGAAAAGTACCCAACGATAGAATTGGATGAATCCTTTATCATAGGCGACTCGATTGTTGATATGGAACTAGCTATACAAATGAATATGGTTGGTTTTGGTATCAACGTGGCAGTACCGGATGAGGCTACTAACATTTACAGCATTAAAGAAACTATTGAAGTACTACAGTTTGTATAGTTTATTAAACCTAGGAACGGAATGTGGAAAATGAAAATCTTCATCATGGGCATCGTGGCAAGTGGGAAAACGACATACGCAAAGGAATTATCGAAGCAAATGAGTTTGCTTTTTGTTGAATTGGATTCGGTCGTTTACTATAACGTGGATGGCGTGCGGATCAAGCGGACTCCTGAAGAGCAAGTGCAAATCATTCATGAAATGGATGCAAAGGGGAACTGGATTGCAGAAGGTGTATACCGCCCGTCCTATCACCTCCTTTTGGGTATGGCCGACGTCATCATTTGGCTAGATCCGCCTTTATGGAAGCGGAAAATCCGGATTTTGAGCAGGCATGTGAAGCAAGTAATTGGAGTGGAAGAATGTGCGTATAAACCGGATTTTCAAATGCTTCGGAATATGTATAAATGGACAAAGCACTTTGAAGGGCAACGGGAAGAGTTGAATGGGATTTTTCATCCTTATTTGGATAAGTTAATAATTGTTCGGGATGATCCGGCCAATAATCGAGCACTTTCGAAGATTATTTACTAATAGATTTAAAATATAGTACCGATAATATTACGAAATATGGGTGTATTATGAGTAATGGTTTACTAATCATTGATGTGCAAAAAGGGATGTTTCAAGAAGGAGATACTGTGTTTAAGGGAGATAAGCTGATTTCCACTTTACAAGGAGTAATAAAGAAGGCACGTGCATCCAGCACGCCTATATTATACATACAACATAATGCTCCAGTGGGAAAACCTTTGGAATATGGTAGCGAAGGCTGGGAAATACACGCTGAAATAGCGCCTCATCTAGGCGACGTGATCATCCAAAAAGCAACTCCTGACTCATTCTTGAATACAACATTGGAAGAAGAACTGCATAAGAAAGGGATAAAACATATTTATATTGCGGGCATTCAAACGGAAGCATGTGTTGATACGACTTGTCGCAGGGCGTTTAGTATGGGTTATAAGGTAACTTTGTTATCAGACTCTCACAGCACTTGGAGCTCCAGTGAAATTTCAGCTCAACAAATTATTAACCATCATAATGGCGTATTAAGGTGGTTTGCGGATGTTTATCCATCTAAAGAAGTAGAATTCAGATAAAAAGAAGAATTATATCGTATGACAGCAATAAATTGTAAGAATAAAAAAGGGAATGAGAAGGTTTTATGAACCAAAACATCTTTGAACAAAACTTAGAGAAATATGCTGATCCCGAAATGTACGATTATTTGTATGAAGGGTATCAAAAGGATCTGAACATCATTTTAAAATGGGCGAGCCAGAGTAAAACGATACTTGAGTTAGCTTGCGGTACAGGCAGATTGACGATTCCAATGGCGAAACGCGGATTCCAAATAGTTGGAGTGGACTTGCATGAAGGCATGTTGGAAAGAGCAAAACAGAAAGCCGAAAAAGCGGAAGTGAGTATTGAATTTGTGCAGCAAGATTGTACAAAATTGAACTTGCCGATAAAAAGTTCGCTCGCTTTCATGACGGGAAATTCCTTTCAACATTTTCTAACGAATGAAGCGCAGGACGCTTTATTCCAGTCTGTCCGAAAGCACTTGGTGGATGGTGGAATTTTCATTTTCGATACGCGAAATCCGGTGTTGCAGGAGCTTTCTACTGTCGATGAGTACGAGGAAAAGTACGTCGATAAAAATGGCAATCAGGTGATAGAAAGCCATCGTGATATGTATGATCATTTGACGCAGATCTTGGATTGCCGGACGCATCGCAGAATTTATCGGGACGATACGTTAATCGCGGAGGAGCAGGATGGAATTTCTCTCCGTTATTCATTTCCAAAAGAAATGGAACGTTTAGTAGCCGCAAGTGGCTTCGAAATAGTGAAAGTGTATGGCGATTGGGAAGAGAATGAATTGCACACGGAGAGCGTTTCGATGGTGTATGTATGCAGGGTGAAAACGGAATAAAGCTAAAGAGAAGCCATTTCTGAATTCGATCAGACATGGCTTTCTAAACTTAGCCTTTGTATTTATCCTTCTTGTCCGTTTCCCGATGATTGGTCGTCATCGATTCATTCTTGGGTTGAAGATTACCCAGCTCAGCCAACTCTAATAATTCTATTACTATTATGTAGGTAGCTCCCATCGTCCATACTGAATGCAAAAAGCGCGCATGAACTGTGCGCTTTTTTTGATGGTTAAATGCCGAGTCGGTGGTTATGCCGTCCAAGTCGGTCGTAAAGTGCCGAGAGTCGGTGGTAAAGCCGCCCAAGCCGGTGGTAAACTCTCGCATCGGTACCTGGTACCTTTTGCAATCTGAAGTATAGAAACTCACAAGTAAGTGAAAAGTAGCAACAGTGGAATATAAAAAAGGGGGGAGATGCTGGCTTGATTCGGAATAGTAAGAAGCTATTGAAGAATAAAGGTCCAAAACAGCAGTCAGTTACAGACCAAAATACCAAGTCGCAGGAAACCCTACAAAAAGATTTTCAGCAAAACGTCAATATGTTTCGCTCCATTTATCTGGATTGTTCAGACGTTATTTTTAGGTCATTCCGCATTTTTGGACAGATGGACGCAATGATTATATACATTGAGGGACTTACTGATACAGATCTGCTTGACTGGAATGTTTTATCCCCTTTGATGAAAATGGAGGCAGATGAGGCTGAGCCGCCGGGGATTGATTGGATCAAAAACCATTTATCCATATCCGATACAAAGAAAGTGAATCTAGTGGCGGATTGCATTGAATCCATTTCTGCGGGCCGTCCAATTCTGTTGTTGGAAGGGGAACTCTATGCCCTTTCTTTCGGTTTGACGAAGTTTGAAAAAAGAAGCATAGATGAGCCTGAAGCTGAAAAAGTGATCCGGGGACCTCGCGGAGGATTTATTGAATCCCTTCAGGTGAATACGTCGTTGTTGCGACGCATTATTAAAAGTCCTGCCATGAAAATCAAAACGATGACGATTGGTGAATATTCAAAGACGAGTGTATCCCTTATCTATATCGAAGGAATTGTTTCTCCACCACTTATAGAGGAAATGGAAAGTCGTTTGAAACGAATAAAAATTGATGGTGTGTTAGAAAGTGAATACATTGAGGAAATGATCGAGGATAATCCGTATTCACCTTTCCCTCAATTTTTGTCAACGGAGCGGCCGGATGTCGTCAGTGCGAGTTTACTGGAAGGCCGGGCAGCTATTTTGACAGATGGGACACCCTTTGCCTTGATTGCCCCTGTTTCTTTTTTTACTATGCTTCAAGCACCTGATGATTATTATGACCGCTATATTATTCGCACATTGATCCGTTGGTTGCGATTTGTTTTCCTTTTCGCCGCTCTTGTGTTTCCGGCACTATACGTAGCCATAACGACTTTCCATCAAGAGATGATACCGGACGCCTTGCTGATTAGCATTGCAGCCGCAAGGGAAAACGTTCCTTTTCCCGCTTTCGTAGAAGTGTTACTTATGGAATTGATGTTGGAGGCGCTGCGCGAAGCAGGTGTAAGGCTACCGAATCAAGTGGGTTCCGCAGTTAGTATTGTCGGTGCCCTCGTCATTGGCCAAGCATCAGTTCAGGCGGGATTGGTTTCAGCCCCAATGGTAATTGTAGTGGCGACAACGGGAATTGCGTCTTTCATGATTCCGCGCTATATGTTTGGTTATTCAATTCGAATGCTTCGTTTTCCATTGATCATACTGGCAAGCGTGTCTGGATTGCTAGGTATTATGCTTGGTATTTTAGCTATTGTGATTCATTTAAGTGGATTAAGATCATTTGGAGCGCCTTATTTGGGGCCGCTCGCGCCACTGAAAACGAGCGATTTGAAGGATGTCCTGTGGAGAGCGCCTATGTGGAAGATGGATACGCGTCCCCATTTCAACAAAGAAACCAATATAAATCGACAAGCTCCTCACCAGGAGCCGGGTCCGGAACGAGGGGGAAGGGACTGAAGGATGATGATTAAAGTCATTCATAGAACAAAACACACGCTGTTAAAAAACGTGCTCCTATTCTCGGCCATTTTCGTACCGTTCCTGTTTGTGAGCGGTTGTGGAGACAGGATAGAAATTAATGATTTAGCCATTGTCACGGCAGCCGCAATCGATAAAAGTGATAATGGCCAAGTGGAATTGGCAATTGAAATCGTCGTTCCAAAATCGATTGGCAGTAGTCAGGGAGCAAGGGGCGGCGATGGGGGGCAAGCGACCACGGTCAGGTCCAAAAAAGGTGATAATCTGTCCGATGCCCTATCCAAGCTACAAGCCGACTTGCCCCGAAAGGTCTTCTGGGGATCTTGCAAAGTGTTTATATTCGGTGAGGGGATTGCAAAGGATGGGATTCAAGATCATTTGGACTTTCTTGTCCGCGACCCGCTGCCGAGAGAACGTGCCTATGTTTTCGTAAGTGAAGGCGAGGCAAAACCGTTCATAAGACATGAGGTTCCAATAGAACGAAATCCGGCGGAAATGATTCGTGAAATAACTGTGAGGGGTTCAGTGATTGGCGTCACCTTGATGGAACTGGATGAAATGATGGCAAATGAAGACTACAGTGCCAATCTTCCATACCTAACGATAAAAGAGGAAGAGACAAGTGATGGCACACTATCTGAACTGCCAAACATTAATGGAACCGCGATGTTCAGAAAAGATAAAATGGTTGGTGTTCTGACCGAATCGACAACAAGAGGATTGCTTTGGTTAAAAGACAGGATTAAGGAAGCTACGATAAATATGACCCCCGAAAATGTAACAGGTGACATATCCATGACCCAGATAAAATCTAAGGTGAATTTGACACCGAAGATTTCCGGCGGAGAATGGATTATGATGATCAAGGTAAAAACGGAAGGGGTTGTTGTGCAGAATAGCACGGTTTTGAATTTGGATGATCCCAAACAAGTAAAGTTAATCGAGAAAGCCTTTGGGAAACAAATCGAGAATCGTATGAGAAAAGCGATTGAAGAATCACAGGGCATGAAAGTAGATGCCGCTCACTTTGGGAAAGAGTTTCATCGGAAATATCCAAAGCAATGGAAGAAAGTCAAGAATCACTGGGAAGAGGAAGTATTCCCGGAAGTGAAAGTGGAATTTGTCATTGATGCCCATATTCGCAGTCGGGGATTTGTCGATAAGTCAATAAGGGAAAGGGGGAGTGGAAAGTGATGTGGGGTACCTTCTTTGCTACCATGCTCATTGTGATGACCATTGTTTTTTTACAGTGGCCGAAAATGAAAACAAATCCTAAAAAAGATAAAACAGCTTTTATTGTACTCCTTGTCATTGGCCTTCTATTATCCATGCTTGACCTTCAGTATATGAAAGGGCCAACTTCAGTAAGACAGTTTCTATTTAAACCATTCGTAGAGTATATGCAGAAATACCTTTTTTAATCTTGCGAAAGGAAGTGGTAATAATAGAGAAGGGGAAAATTTCAGCTTTGCAAATGTCGATGCTACTGTATCTTACCATTATTGCCACTGGCATCATTACGTTGCCTGCCATCACGGCTAAATATGCGGGAAATGATCTTTGGATATCACCTATCATTGCTTCTTTAGCAGGTTTTTTGATTGTTTTTATTGCTGTGAAGCTTCACAATCTCTACCCCAGGAAAACGGTCATGCAATACAGTGAAGATATCATAGGCCGGATACCCGGAAAAGTGATTGGTTTTTTTGTCCTATTTTTCTATATGGAGATTACAGGAAACGTAATCAGGTCTTATAGTGAGTTCATTCTTACATCTTTTTTATTCCGTACACCGCTAATTTTCGTCATTGCCTCTATGCTAATTCTTTGTGCATTCTGTATATACGGGCGTCTGGAAGTACTGGCAAGATGCGCTCAATTTCTTTTTCCAGTATTTATACTCCCTTTGTTTTTTTCTATCGCTTTCCTGGCAAGAGACTTTCAATTTGGCAACATACTTCCGGTACTGGAAAACGGAATCATGCCCCCCCTAAAAGCGGCAATCCCACCTTCGGGATGGTTCGGGGAGATTTTTGTAATTGCATTTCTGCTTCCTTATTTGGCAGATGGGAAGAAAGGCATGAAATTTGGCATACTTTCCGTCTTGGGCGCGATGTTGACGCTTATGATCGTTAATCTAGCTGCCCTTTTTGTGTTAGGCATGGCAATATCCAACAAAACCTATCCGCTCATGAATGTGATCCGATACGCTAGTCTCGGTTCGTTTTTCGAGAACATAGAGGCAGTCATCATGGCGGTTTGGATTGTCGGTGCTTTTGTCAAAATATCCGTTTTGTATTACGTACTCACCCTAGGAACGGCCCAATGGTTGAACCTCTCTGATTACCGTCCCGTCGTTTGGCCGATTGGAATATTGTTGGTTCAATTTACTTATTGGGGAGTGCCGAGTGAGATGGCACTTGGCCGCTCCGACGCTACTGATTTCCCGCTGTATTCATTCTTCATTCAACTATCACTCCCGCTGTTCCTTTTGGTCATTGCCCTCATGAGGAATAAATATAAAAAGAAAAAAGTTGGTAAACCGGTGCAAACATAGGCAATTGGTTCCTGGTGGTTTGAATGCCCCCTAAAAAACAAAAGCCATGTCTGAATTCACACACAGACATGGCTTTCTATACTCAGCCTTTGTATTTATCCCTCTCGGCCGTCTCCCGATGGTTCGGCGTCATCGGCTCCTGTTTCGGCTGGAGATTGCCAAGCTCAGCCAATTCCATCGAAATCTCCTCTTTTACTTCTTGTCGATTTCCCGGCGGTTTCGGATTGGAATATAGATTGCTGTGCGCGCCTTGTTTCATTACGAAAACCTCCCATATCATTTTGCATTTGCGCTCTTAATATGGTCTAGTTTGCTCGTTTTGATGTGCCTGATTTCTTTCAGCAATCTTCTTCAATTCATTCGCCCGATCGACAATGAAATTCCGCATATACCTTTCTAAAAACAGCCGATCAGCTATTTTACCTATGACTCCAAAAGGGGATTGATACGAAAAGGTATCTTTCATAACCGTTCCCGCATCGCTTTCAATGAATTCATGTGTGTGCGTAAATGAGTGGAATGCGCCTTTCACCATGACATCAGTGAAATGATAAGGTCGATTCATCTCGATAATCTTCGCAGTCAATTTCTGTTTAATTCCCAAATGAATGGCTTCCCAAGTGACCGTATCACCGTTTTCCATGAGTCCAGTCGTCACTCCGGCGATGGCTCTTTCCTTCGTCTTTGCCGTTGTTTCCGTGTGGACGTCTACATCTCTGGTAAGGTCAAAGCAAATATGGATCGGTGCATTTATCGTAATTTCATATTCAATTATTGGCATAGTTTCCTCCCTCGGCACTCCTGATTTACTGTTTTATTGACTGCAAATCCATTAATCTCCGTTGCAACTCCCGTAGCTGGCGGAATGAAATAATGCA
The DNA here is from genome assembly GCF_001531445.1 of Sporosarcina koreensis. GTDB lineage: Bacteria > Bacillota > Bacilli > Bacillales_A > Planococcaceae > Sporosarcina > Sporosarcina koreensis_C. The sequence goes on along the minus strand of NZ_LQYA01000001.1, from coordinate 47,317 downwards.
CTCAGCCCCGTTTGCCATTTTTGCTAACCGTTCTTTCTTATTGACCTCTTTTACATGCCGGAGGTTGATCAAATAACTTTTATGGCAACGGAAAAATGACGGGTCTACATCTTCAAAATCTATGAGTTTGCCATAGAATTCATAGTACCCATTTCTTTCGTGAAGTGCGAGCTTATGTGGGATTGACGAGCTTTCAATAAAAAAAATGTCTTGCATAGCGATGTTTTTAATGCGCTCGCCAATTGCAATTTGAACCAATGCGGGTTGCTCGATCTCACCTAGCTGTTTGTATTTTTTAAATGCAGCTTGCAATGCCTCCCGCACTTGTGAAGCGATTTGCTCGGGTGTTTCCTTCACGATGAAATCGAGCGCTGCAAGTTTATATGTAAATGTCAGCTTCAATTGATCTGCGTGTGAGGTTATAAAAGATGATTGTGGCCAAAGGATCCATTCTGCGGATTTCCATAGCCATCTCCATTCCGGTTACTGGATGATTGAGCTCGATATCTAAGAAATAACAATCCACTTCTTCGCTTGCCAAGTAGGTGAATACCTCATCGGGTGTTCTTGTACATAAAACAACTTCTATGCTCGGTTCATGAAAGCTGGCATAGTTCATAATTTCTTTGTGCAAAAATTGTTGCTGACGTATATCATCTTCACATATGATGACTCGCATGTTAGTTTGCCCCCTCAATAACGATTTCATGAATCATCCATCGATTTTCAGTCCGTGAGTTGAACATGATTGACGGGTAGCTTGATAAGATATCCCTAACGGTAGGCAAGCCTCTCCCTCTATCATTCCCTTTCGTCGAATACCCTTCCTCAAATAATCGCTCGAATTCTATATCGCAGGCTAAGCGATTTTCAATCACAATCACAAGTTTGTTGGAGACAGTAAGGAAAGCCAAGTTGATACAAGGATCTTCCATGGAAACAGATGCTTCAATTGCATTATCTATCAATATCCCTAAAACACGTGATAAATGGATCTTATCCATAGGGATTTCCTCAATCGTCTCAGGTACTTCGACATTGACAGGTATTCCAAATTTGTCGGCGAATAAAATCTTCGTTGCGATGACCCCTTTTATTTCAAGTAGCTTTAATCGATCAAGTTGGCTGAATACCTGGTTTTTAAAAAGGGTGCGCTGTTCGACCTTTACGATTTCTTCATGAAAATAGTGACGAAGTCCTTCCATATCTTCGTGTTCAATATAACCACGCAAGGATAAAAGGATATTTGCATAGTCATGGCGAAACGTCTGCATGTCACGATTAACTTGTTCTAAAGCTTGCATATAATCCGTGAATTGTTGCTGTTCGACCATTTTTTCATGCAAACGGTTTTCCTTGCCGATTGTATGTAAAAGAATATTGACGAGGCCCACCATAATTAAAAAATAAAAAAACAAGAGTAGCAGTGTCATCACCGAAACTTCCAACCCGTTTCCGATAGGTACGAAAACCATTGCATAAAAAACGAAAAAAGTGATGCTTACAATTAAGATGAGGACGATACGGGATTGGATGGACAATCGGATACTTTCCTTATAGTGAAGTAAAAGTCTTTTATATAACACAACGACAAATGTGACCTGCATAATGATCAGACTTCCATGAATAAAAAGCGATAAATTCAACGTCTCGACAAAAAGCAACGCTGTATATTCAGCTAGAATGCTTATGATATGGATGACGACAAGGTGAACAACTACAATTTGCTGTCTCGTTAGTAAATAAAATACTCCGCTGCTGAAAAGTATGCTGCAACTCATTGGTATCCAAAGGGATTCTGGGAATTGAACCGCCAATAAAGAGACAAGCGCATTGACGAGTAAACATGCAAGGATCCGTTTTATTGTCACTTTGAGGTACATGATATAAAAAATCGATCCATAGATAATAAGGAAATTCAAAAGACTAAAAATGAAAAACGGGGTTGTCATCATGTCACCTCGTATTTTATTGATACGATAAAGATGTTTTTCAGGACGTTGAAGATAAAAAAACCTCAAACCATTTAATCAGCACTATAATGGGCATGATTGTAGCAATTGAATCGGTGTAGAAGTTGGAGGTTTTTTGAATGAAAGCAGACAGTCTCTTAGAACTGAGTAACCAATCTTTATTTTGTGCATTTATTCTATTATTGATTGCTATTATACCAGTAGGCATTGCTGTGAAATCAAAACATAGTTGGGCCGGACGGATCGGTATCGGATTATCCTATCTCTCCTTATCCCTATTGTTCCTATACTTTATTCTTAGATGGATGGCAATTGGACATGCACCTGTCAGCAATATGTATGAATTCATGACGTTTTTCGGCATCATGCTACTTGCAAGTACTCTTCTACTGTACCAAATCTACAGACAAATTGTAGTCGTCCTATTTTCAATTCCTGTTTCACTGATCATTATTGGGTTTGGAGGCGTTTTTACAAGAGAGGCATCTCCGTTGATTCCTGCTCTTCAAAGTCATTGGCTCGCCATTCACGTAATTACGGTAGCATTTTCGAGCGCTATCTTTTCCATCGCGTTCGCAACAGGGATCATTTATTTGCTCCGTGTACTGGATGTGGAGGAGAGGACGAAACATACAATATCGTTGGAATTTGTCATGTATTGCCTACTCCTAGTTGTCGGATTCACGATTAGTTCCATGGCATTTTCCGCTTTCACGGAGGAGAATCATGTTCAGTTTGAAAACAAGGTACAAAAAATAGAGCAAGTCACGTATAAAATGCCGCCTATCATCGTAAATGATGGAGCGCAAAGTGTAGAAAATGAGCAATCTATCGGATTCGTTGAAATAACAAATTCATTGGATGCCCGGAAGATCAATACTTTGCTATGGTCGTTTATTGTTGGGTCAATCCTTTATGCGCTACTTCGGTTGTTTACACGTAAAAAAGTGATTCAATTGCTAAAGCCATTTACGAATAAAGTAAACCCGACGTTAATGGATGAAATGTCATACCGAATTGTCATCATCGGCTTTCCTTTGTTCTCGTTAGGTGGACTGCTGTTTGCGATGATTTGGGCACATCTTGCATGGGGCCGCTTTTGGGGCTGGGATCCAAAGGAAGTTTGGGCGTTGATAACGTGGTTATTCTATGCGGGTATGCTGCATTTGAGGACATCCAAAGGCTGGGAAGGGAAGCGGACGGCATGGATGTCCATTATTGGCTTCGGTCTCATCGTGTTCAATCAAGTATTTGTAAACCTTGTGATCGCGGGATTGCATTCATATGCGTAGAGCTGTGTATGGCAAAGGATTTGATAGTAATAAAACAGACCCTAGGCATCTGGCCAAATGGGTCTGTTTATATTGTATCCTCAGTCGTCATTACTCGGAAAAGCAAAGGTTGACGCAGATTCGCTGTTTTCTTCAAACCACTTTTCCGAAATGATTTTGGTTTTGGTGAAGAAGCGGACATGGTCAGGCCCGAACATATGTCCCTCGCCGAATCTGGACCGTTTCCAGCCGGCAAAGTTATGGTAACCGACAGGAATGGGAATGGGCACATTTACCCCGACCATGCCGACATCAATTTCCGTTGTGAATTTGCGTGCGGCCGCCCCGTTATTTGTGAAAATTGTCACGCCGTTTCCTAGCTCATGCGCATTGATTAGTTCGATTGCTTCCTCTAAAGAATTGACCCGGACGACATTGCGGGCAGGACCAAATACTTCTTGCTCATAAACTTCCATGCCGGGTTTGACATTGTCCAGCAGAGTAGGGCCCAGATAGAAACCGTTGGAGTTTTCAGCGATGTCCGGCTTGCGGCCATCGCATACAAGTGTAGCGCCTTCCTCCAGGCTGCGGTCGATAAAGCCGATGATTACTTCCTTTGACTGCTTTGTAATTACAGGTCCGAAGTCAACCCCTGCATCTGTGTAAGGTCCCACTTTTAACTTTGCGATTTTTTCAGCCAGTACGTCTACAAGCTTATTTGCAGTTTCGTCGCCAACAGGAATGATTGTCGAAATGGCCATACAGCGTTGGGAAGCGGCCCCATAAGCCGCGCCTAAAAATGCGTTTGCTGCTTGTTCCAGATCTGCATCGGGCATGACAATCATATTGTTTTTACCGCCGCCTAAAGCCGTAACACGCTTGCCGTATTTTGAGCCGGTTTTGTAAATATACTCGGCGACTGGCGTGGATCCGACAAACGAAATGGCCTCAATGGCGGGATTTTCTAATAGTTCGTTGACCGCATCCTTGTCGCCATTGATGACTGTCCAAACACCATCGGGCAATCCCGCTTCTTTCCACAGCTCCGAAAGAAACAATGCAGAGCAGGGTACACGCTCGGAAGGCTTTAAAATGATGGAATTGCCGACTGCGACTGCCATACTTGTCATGGCAAGCGGCACCATCACTGGAAAGTTGAACGGGGCAATCGCTGCAACGACACCGAGTGGCACTTTTGCCGAATAAGCATTAATATTCCCGCCTACATTGACGGAGTACTCGCCTTTTAATAAGTGAGGGGCGTTGATAGCTAAATCTACAGATTCCAATCCGCGTGTAATTTCACCCCTTGCATCCTCGACTGTTTTCCCGCTTTCAGTACAAATGATTTCGATGAGCTCATCCATACGTGCGGTCATCAATTGACGGAACTTCATGACAATGTCAACGCGTTTGCTGACTGACAGAGCGCGCCATGCTGGAAAGGCTGCTTGGGCAGTTGCAATGGCGCCTTGCACTTCCTCTTTCGTTGCAATAGGGACATGTGCAATCACTGCACCTGTACTTGGATTGAAGACATTTGAGAACTGACCACTTGTGCCAGCTACGATTTCACCATTAATAAAGTGCCCCAGTTCTATTACCTCTGTATTCGTCACCATTCATTCATTTCCCCTTTGTGGCAGTAGTTCTTGCAATGCGCGAGTGAGTTTTTCAACGATAAAATCTTTTTCTGCCATCGAAATAATTAGTGGTGGTGCGATTGTTAACACATTGTTGAAACCTGCAACCGTGACACCATTTTTCCCGATGATTAGCCCGTTTTCTTTACATAAGGCAATGACTTTATTGACAGCAGTTACATCAAGCGGCGCTTTGCTGTTTTTGTCACTTACAAGCTCAATGCCGATCAGTAAGCCTTTCCCGCGAATGTTGCCGACATTTGCATGATCCTGTAAGCGTTCTTGCAGTTCTGCATGGAGAATTGCGCCCATTTCTTCTGAGCGGGAGAATAAATTTTCACTTTCCATGATTTCGATATTTTTGAGGGCAACCGCACAAGCCGCTGGAGAACCGCCGAATGTGTTGACGTGTCGGAAAAAGTCGTACTCCTCACTTCCAATAAAGGCCTCATAGATTTCCCGGCGCACTGCCGTAGCAGATAACGGCATATATGCGCTTGTTAAGCCTTTTGCCATGGTGACAATATCCGGCTGAATGCCATAGTTCTGGAAACCGAATGCTTTGCCTGTACGTCCGAAGCCGCAAATAACTTCATCGGCAATAAGCAATGCTCCATGCTTTTCGCAAACGGCCTTTACCCCGCGCAAATAGTCCTCATGCGGCATAATGACGCCGCCGCCCGTAATGATGGGCTCGAGAATAACGCCGGCAATCGTATCGGACATTTCCCACGTCATGACATCATCAATCGTCTGAACAGACGGCAAAGCAGTCGGCTCTGTAATATGATCTTCGTTTGCGCGGTAGGCATCTGGCGGAGCAACATGAATAAAGTTGGGTGCTAACGGTTCGTATTTATATTTGCGCTGGGCTTGCCCTGTCGCCGCTAATGCCCCCATTGTACTGCCGTGGTAGGCCCTGTAGCGGGAGATGAATTTCGTGCGATTGGTATGCCCTTTCTGTTGATGATACTGACGTGCGATCTTGAAGGCGGCTTCATTCGCCTCTGAACCGCTGTTGGAGTAAAACACAACATAATCATCACCTAATAATTCGCTAATCTTTTCGCTTAGTTGGATGGCAGGGACGTGCCCGATAGATAGGGGTGTATAAGCATTTTCCAGTAACTGATCGTAAGCGGCTTTAGCGAGTTCCTCCCGCCCGTATCCGACGTTCACACACCACAAACCGGACATGGCATCCAAGTACCGTTTCCCGTCAATGTCCGTTATCCAAGCGCCTTCCGATTTCTGAATAATTGACGTAGCATTCGGGTTGTACGGCTTCATGGCATGCCATACATATTGCTCATCTTTTACTTGCCAATTCTGACTTGTTAAGTTCGTCATGGAAATCATCACTCCTTCATTTATCTTATGCCAATAAAACCACTATTCAACTTCCTTAGAAAAACTGCGTTATACACACGGCCCCTTATTATATAAACACCATCCTCAAAATATGCGCTTGCCCATATTTGTTAGTCTTATATCCGCTTACTCCGAATACACTTACTCTATAGTTTTTTAATTGGTAGATAGTTCAATAACTATGAAAGAGAGGACTTGCATATGTATGCATGTAATAGGAATCGTTTGCAGGCATTAGTTGAACGGTTCAGTCAGTTTGGTGGCACGGCTAATGGGGGCGTAACCCGTCTGTCCCTGTCAAAAGAGGATATTTTGGCAAGAGACTGTTTTATTGAAATATGCAAAGAGCTAGGCATGGATATCAAAACAGATGATATGGGCAATATCTATGCGACGCTGCCGGGGAAAAAAGATTGTCCGCCAATCGTAATCGGATCGCATTTGGATTCTGTTGAAAAAGGCGGCAGGTTTGATGGTGTGCTAGGTATTTTAACAGGAATAGAGGCGATCCGGACGCTAAAGGATAACGACATTGAGACTGAAATTCCATTAATGCTTGTGAATTTTACGAATGAAGAAGGTGCTCGCTTCGATCCGGCGATGATGAGTTCCGGTGTCATTGCCTCCAAGTTCAGTAGAGAAAAAATGCTCAGCTCTTCCGATAAAAATGGCATTACTTTTCAAGAGGCTTTACAGGCGAGTGGCTATGAGGGGGAACAAGGAAATCGTTTGACGGAAGCCCTCGCTTATATTGAGCTGCATATTGAACAAGGACCGGTGTTAGCTGCTAAGCAGTGTGATATTGGAGTCGTTGAAGGCGTTTTAGGCATGGTGTGCTATGAGATTACCGTAACGGGTGAATCAAATCATGCAGGCACAACACCAATGTCGATGCGCAAAGACCCGATGATTGTGGCATCCCGTTTAATAGCGTCTTTGCATGAGCAGTTGGGCAAAATCGATGAAAAGCTTGTATTCACTTTTGGACGTATGCATGTGACGCCTAATATCCATACAGTTATTCCGAACGAAGTGGTATTTACGATTGATTCGCGCCATCAAAATCCAGAGGTGATGCGTCAAGTGGAGGAAGTATTGGCAGGAGTATCCTCCGAGGAAAACGGTTGCCGCGTTCAACCGGTCAAGCTATGGGGGCGGGAGACAGTGTTCTTTGATGAAGCTATTTGCGATGAAGTGGAAAAATCGTGCGCTGACTTCGGTTATTCCTCTCATAGGATGTTCAGCGGGGCGGGTCACGATGCTCAGTATATTGCGAGCTTGATCCCTTCTGCAATGATTTTTGTGCCAAGCATCGGCGGGAAAAGTCATTGCGAGGAAGAAGAAACGACATTTGAAGACTGTGCAAAGGGAGCAGACGTGTTATTGGAAACCGTGTTGGCACTGCAAACGAAGTTCAGTAGAAGCACATTAACCCAATGATGAACGTGACTCGCCATAGTAATAAACTCCGAAATCGGAAAATATATAAAACCTACAATCATTAATCGAAAGGTGAGAGGATAGTATGAAAAAAATAATTGCAGGCGGACTCATCGCGACAGCTTCAGATTTGTATGAGGCAGATATCTTAATTGAAAACGGCAAGATTATACAGATTGGCAATAACTTATCAACGGACGGAGCGGAAATTGTAGATGCAACGGGCAAATACGTCATGCCGGGCGGAATTGATCCGCATACGCATTTGGATATGCCGTTCAACAACACGGTAACAGATGATGATTGGAAGTCGGGTACAATTGCCGCTGCCTTCGGTGGGACGACGACCATTTTAGATTTCTGCTTGTCAGCGGGTGAAGAAAAACTTGCGACGGCCGTGGAAAAGTGGCATGAAAAAGCAAAAGGAAATTCAGCCATTGACTACGGCTTCCATTTAATGATCAGTGATTTAACGCCTGAAACAGAGGCAGAGTTACCTTTGTTGTTAGAACGCGAAGGGATTACGTCTGTCAAAGTGTTTATGGCGTATGCGAAAGAATTCCAGGCGTCGGATCGTACGCTGTTCAAAGCTTTTAAAATTGCAAAAGACGTAGGTGCTGTTGTGATGGTGCACTGTGAAAATGGCTCAGTCATTGACGAATTAGTAGAGGAGGCGAGACAAGCTGGCAAGACTGCACCAATTTACCACGCATTGACGCGTCCCGCGGAAGTAGAAGGTGAGGCGACGAAACGGGCCATTGAACTGGCGCATATCGCAGGCGCCAAGCTTTACGTTGTCCATGTGACGTGTAAAGAGGCGTTAGATGAAATCATCACAGCGCGTGAAAAAGGCTATGACGTGTATGGGGAAACATGTCCACCTTATTTGACGCTCGATCAGTCAGCGTTAGCACAGCCGGGCTTTGAAGGGGCAAAATATGTATGGTCACCGCCGCTTCGCCCGAAATACCATCAGGAGCATTTATGGAATGCGCTAAAAGCTAAGCAGCTGCAAACAATCGGCTCGGACCAATGTTCATTCAGCTTTAACGGAAAAAAGAGATTAGGGCTGAATGACTTTTCCAAAATTCCGAATGGTGGACCTTTTATCGAAGACCGCTTCAGCATTTTATATTCTGAAGGCGTGGCGAAAGGGCGGATTTCCATCCATGACTTCGTCGATATGATTTCGACAAGTGCTGCGAAAATTTTCGGCTTATATCCGAAAAAAGGAACGATAGCGATTGATTCTGATGCAGATATCGTGATTTTTGATCCTACAGTAAAACGTGAAATTTCAGCGAACACCCACCATATGAATGTCGACTATAACGCGTATGAGGGATGGGAAGTGACAGGGGAGCCCGTCAGTGTACTTGTGCGTGGTGAATACGTCATTAAAAACAGACAATTTGTAGGAGCATTAGGTAGCGGCCGTTATATCAAGCGTGCACTACAGCCGGCGACTGCAGAACGGATCAATGTCTGATCATCAATCCATTAGGGGGAATGGTTTAATGAGTTCTCAACTTGAACGTAATTTTGTGGAAATGACTGGCAGGATGACGAAAAACGAAGCAATGGAAGAAGCTAATCGCTGTCTGTACTGTTATGATGCACCTTGCATTACAGCTTGTCCAACGAGTATTCAAATTCCGAATTTCATCAAAAAAATTGCCTCCAGCAATATGAAAGGATCGGCCTTGACGATTATGGACGCCAATCCGATAGGTGCAAGCTGTGCGCGGGTATGCCCGACCGAGATATTATGTGAAGGGGCTTGTGTGCTAAATTCTTCGACCAAGCCTATCAAAATAGGACAACTGCAACGTTATGCAACAGACTGGGCGATGGAAACAGACGTAGAGCTATTTAAAAAAGGTGAACCAAATGGATATAAGGTAGCGATTGTGGGCTCTGGTCCGGCGGGCTTGTCGGCGGCGCGAGAGCTTAGTCGATTCGGGTATAGTGTCACAATTTTCGAAGCGGAGGCAAAGGCGGGTGGCTTGAACACTTATGGCATCGTGTCCTTCAGATTGCCGAATGAAGTAGCGGATTGGGAAGTGGCTCAAGTTGAAAAGCTTGGCGTGGAAATCAAAACAAACACAAGAGTAGGCGTGGATATTTCTGCTGAGGACATTTTAACGCAATATGACAGTGTTATTGTAGCGGTTGGGATGGGGTCCGTACCTAACCTTGGCATTGAAGGCGAGGAACTGGAAGGCGTCCATGATGCCATTGAGTTTGTAAAGCGCACGAAAATGGGTGTATTGACAGAAGACTTAATCGGAAAACGTGTTGCGGTCATCGGTGCTGGCAACACAGCCATAGATGGGGCGACTTGTGCTGTGCGGCTAGGTGCGGAGCAAGTGGATATTCTTTATAGAAGAACGGAAAAAGAGATGACTGCCTACCAATATGAATATGAATTTGCCAAGCAGGATGGCGTTGGGTTCAAGTGGCTGACAGCGCCGAAGAGAATTATTGGGGATGAGGCAGGGAAAGTGACGGGCCTTGAATGCGTCAAGATGAAGCTTGGAGAAGCAGGAGCAGACGGCAGGCAACGACCTGAAGCGATCGAGGGATCTGAGTTCATCATAGAGGTTGACGCAGTCATTAAAGCGATTGGACAAACGCGTTTTGTCCCGCTTATTGAAGCGTTTGGATTGCAGCATACGAACGGAGTTGTAGACATTGATGAAACGACAATGCAAACGTCGAATGCCAAAGTGTTTGCCTGCGGGGATGTCGTGTTCGGCAACGGCCAAGGTGAAGCGATGGTCGTAACAGCTGCACAGCAAGGAAAAAATGCCGCGAACATCATTCATGAGCGTTTCAAAAAACAGAGCGGAAACGCATAGGGGGGATCATACATGGCAGACTTACGAATTGATTTAGCAGGGATTAAATCACCGAATCCATTTTGGTTAGCATCAGCACCACCGACTAATTCGGGTTACCAAGTGCAACGGGCATTTGAAGCGGGGTGGGGCGGCGCAGTATGGAAAACGCTTGGCGAGCCGATTTTGAATGTTTCATCGCGCTTTGCGGCTGTCAGCTTTAACGGACAAAGAGTAGCGGGCTTCAATAATATTGAGCTGATTACAGACCGTCCATTAGAGATTAATCTGAATGAAATTCTTGAAACGAAAAAAAGATTTCCCAATCATGCCATTATCGCTTCCTTAATGGTAGAGCCACAGCAGGAAAAGTGGCATGAGATTGTCAAAAAAGTAGAAGCTGTTGGAGTCGATGGACTAGAGCTGAATTTCGGTTGTCCGCATGGTATGGCGGAACGGGGAATGGGATCTGCCTCTGGTCAAGTCCCTGAATTGGTTGAAAAGCAGACATATTGGGTGAAGGAAGTTGCACGCACACCTGTCATCGTCAAGCTGACGCCGAACATAACGGATATTACGATGACGGCAGAAGCGGCAGTGCGCGGCGGGGCAGATGCTGTCAGTATGATCAATACGATCAACAGCTTAGCGGGTGTCGATCTGGATACATGGAATACCGTGCCGCATGTTGGCGGGAAAGGGGCGCATGGCGGATATTGCGGGCCGGCCGTCAAGCCGATTGCCCTAAATATGGTCGCTGAATGTGCGCGAAATCCGCTCGTCAATGTCCCTATATCAGGGATTGGCGGGATTTCAAACTGGCAGGATGCTGCAGAATTCATGCTGATGGGTGCAACAGGCGTACAAGTTTGTACAGCAGCGATGCACCACGGATTCAGTATTGTCGAAGATATGATAGATGGACTGAATAATTATTTGGATGACAAGGGCATTGCCTCGGTGATGGATTTGGTCGGTCAGTCCGTGCAGCGCTATTCAAATTGGGGTGACTTGGACCTGAACTACAATATTGTTGCTCAAATCAATAATGATGTGTGCATTAACTGCAATAAATGCCATATCGCGTGTGAAGATACATCGCATCAATGCATTGACCTATACACAGAAAGTGGTCGTCCGATGCTGAAAGTGCGTGAACAGGATTGTGTTGGCTGTAATTTATGCGCGATTGTATGCCCGGTAGACGGCGCGATTTCGATGATCGAAAAAAAGTCTACGATTCCGCCGATGACTTGGAACGAACGTCAATCTCTTATTAGCAATTTTACCCGATAAAAAAGCGGCCACAATTTTAATGCAAAGTGAAAAGAAAAGAATTGGTTGTGCGTAAACTGGAAATCCATGTAAAGGGAGAGACATGTATTGGCGAATGGCGGAGATTATTTAAAATCCCCAGATTTACTTCCAGTGACACATCAAAAAAGAAGCGTCGGCACATTTGGTTTTGCGGTGATCTGGATAGGAATGGCGATCGTTTTAGCCGCCTTTGCAATTGGCGGCTCAGCTATTATGAGTTTGTCATTGCCGATGGTGATTGTAGCGACTTTAGTTGGTTCCGTATTAATCGGCGTATTCATGACGTTAATCGGTGATATTGGCGTCGAGCACGGCTTGTCCTTCCCGGTGTATATGCGTGCCCCGTTCGGCACAATCGGCACGCATATACCTTCGCTCGTCCGCGGGGTGACAGCAGCTTGTTGGTTTGGGCTTAACACCTATTTTGGCGCGATGGCCATCAACGGGATTTTAAATTTACTATTCGACTTCAATAATTGGTTTTTATGTTTCCTAGTGTTTGCGGCATTCCAGTTATTCAACACATCGCTTGGCATTAAATCAATTGAGCGCTTTGCGGATTTTGCGGCGCCGGTCATTATTTTAATATCGTGCTGGATGTACATCACGCTTGCCGACCAAGCAACGGCTCAAGGGAAAGAAGTATGGACTTGGGTAGAATCCCCGACAACAGGGATAGCGGCTTTTACAGCTTTCATGGTTGTGATGATGGCGAACATGGGATTCTGGGCGACATTGGCAGCTGATATGCCGACATTGTCACGTTTCTTTAAAGCACCAAAAAATGAACGCAATTGGCTCAAGCGTAATAAAACACAGTTAGTCGGCTCTTTGATTGTGATGCCGATTACGAATACATTTATCGTAACGATAGGGGCAGTAGCTTATATGGCAGTTGCCTCCGCTGATCCGATAAATGCCTTGCAGCAAAGTGCAAGTGGAATTGTGCTGGGGGTTTTATTGCTGATGATCGTGTTGGCGCAATGGTCAACAAACACATCCGCAAATGTTATTCCTGCAGCAACGATTTTCTCGAACGTCGGCGGACCGAAAGTGCCATTCTGGGCTGCTGTCATCATCGCGGGGATCATCGGGGTTTTAGCACAGCCTTGGAGCCTGTTTGGCGTGTTGGTCGATGCGCTATTAATCATTGGAGGTATTTTAACGGCAATTGTGGGGATTTTGTTCGCCGATTATTATTTAATCCGTAAACGTCGTGTGAACGTAAAAGATCTGTACGAGTTAGACGGCCAATACAAGTATATGAGCGGTTTTAACTTAGCGGGGTTATTTGCTTGGGTGATTGGCGGAGCATTGGCGAATATGTTCCCGACGTATTCTTCATTGGTTGGCTTTTTCGTTGGGGCGATTGTCTACTATGTGCTGGCAAAATATTGGTGGTTTAAGAAGTATCCGCAAGCTGAACTGGATAATCCGAGTGATGCAGAGTATTTAGGGATTACAGTTGGTCATGACTGGGACGATATCGTCATGCAGGAGATAGAAGAAAAAGGTGCTTAATAGAAAAGCGGGGTGTTTGTATGTCGGATCACTTGTTAAGTTTGGATGAAATGAAACAAGTCGATGGCTATTTAGCCAGTGGCTTTAAGATCCATTCTGTACATGAAAACTTAAGTGGTATGTTTGTCGAGTTTAAACGGCAGGAAGAAGATGTTTGTCTGCAGATCTTGACTGCCGAAGCGCGAAAATATTTAGCGGCAAAGCTTTTGGAACAAACGCAGTAGCAAGAAGATATGACAATTTAATAGGAAGTGGTGAAGACTCTATTTTGGTACGTATAAGAATAGAGTCTTCATCCATTCTGTCCAACTTTCGGGACAAAACAGGGTTAAGCATTGGATTTATTTTCAATTTCAGACTTCACTAGCATGAAATCCTCTAAAAATAACTTATACAAATTTGGGCGGCGTCTGACGGCTAGCGGATGGTAAGCGACAGTGGACCGATAGCCCTTCACATCATGCCAGCTGCCCCGCAATCCTTTTACATCGACTTCCGCATTATCGAAAAAGGATTGTACGGCCACATTGCCCATACAGATAATGAGTTCGGGTTTCTGCCGTTTAAGCTGTTCATCCAGATGGCGGTGCATGCAGATTTCACGGGTCCTTTCTTTATCGTATTTTCGGATGGGCCTTCTTTTTAAAATGTACGTTACATAGATCAGTTCTTTATCCAATCCGACCTCATGAACAGCTTGCTGCAAAGTCTGCCGCGTACCGCAAACAAACGGGTTTCCTTCACCGTCTTCACGGGCGCCTGGATTATCGAGAATCACCATAATGGGTGCGTTCGGATTCCCTTCTCCCCAGATCATCCGCGTTCCTTGTCGATAAAGTCCACATTCCTCGCAGTTCAACTGGCTCTCCGGTGTCGGGTCCTCCGGCCAACTTTCTGGGCAAAATGATGTCATTTTCATCACCCTCCTAACGGATTAGAATACCCTTTGTTGGATGAATCATGCGGAAACAGCGCATTCGGCAATTTCATTAAGATATCCGATGAACAATTCGATTATCCGGGGTGGTTGAATTTATTTAACTGAAATAAAGGAAAATTGCTCGTGGGTATAGAAACTATCTTTAATAAGGGGTGTGAGTATGGAAGTTTTGTTAGTAATTGACGTACAAAATGGGATTGTTGAATCCGGTGATTTTGGTGCTGAATTAGGCTTGATTACAAATATAATCGAGGACTTTAAAGGGGCAGGGAAGCCGGTTATTTTCATTAGACATTTCGATGATGAAAAGGAAAGTCCGCTTTATAGGGGCTCAGTAGGTTCTGAATTACATTCATCCATTAAAGGGTTCGCGGAAGTTGTAGTGGAAAAGCAGACGCCGAGTTCATTTTTCAAAACTGAATTGGCGGGTTTGTTAGAGAAATTGGAAGTGGATCATGTATTCATTACTGGCTTCAATACTGAGTTTTGCTGTATGTTTACGGCGATTTCTGCTTTCGACCGCGGTTATAAAGTGACATTCATTGAGGACGCTACAGGGACTGCAAATACAGATGAAACGTACGAGATGCCGGGCCTTGATATTCGGGATTTTGTCGGGACGGTGCTGCATTGGTCTGAAGTAATTGAAGTGCTGGATTATGAGGAGTACGTAGTTGTGTACAAGTAAGGGGGATGAATATGTTACCGCAGGAGTTGGCTGTTGAAAAGATTGTTGCTAGTTTGAAGGAGGATCCGCATGTACAAGCAATCTTTCTGAAAGGATCAATGGGGAGAGGAGAGCATGATGCGCATTCGGACGTCGATTTGTATTGCTTGGTGAACGAGGAGGATAAGAAAGAATTCCTGGAGAGCCGGGTGGAACATTTGCAGGCGTATCGCGACATCATATTAATGGATGATATTTTCATTGTAGCTCCTCAGATTATAGCTGTGTTTGACGATTTGTTACATATCGATTTATTCACGGTGACGAAGGAAACGTTTGTTGGCGGCGACCATTTCAAGGTGCTGTATGATCCGGAGAGGTTAATGGATGAATTTATGAAGATGCAAGGGCTGGCGCTGACGGAGGCGGAGTATCGGGATGATGTCATGGATGTTGGCTGGTTTTTATTCCAATACTCGAAAACTGCTGCACGAGGAAATGACATTTGGGCGGTTAAGATGCTGACGAATGTCATGCATCATTTAGGAAGGGTGCTGCTTTATCGATATGTACCGGAACGCGCGAAGTTGGGGTTGAAGGCGATCGAGGGATCATTGCCGGATTCCGTTGTAGAGGAGTTGACGGTTATAGTGGAGTTCATCACTCCTGACAAGCATGCGCAGGCGGTTGTGCAGATAAGCCGATTGCTTGAACGGGAGTATGAGTGGATTCGATTGCAGATTGATGTGGAAGATCAATCGATGAGGTTTTTACGGAGAATGATTGATATGTACATAGGGGAAAGGAAGGAGGAAGAAGTATGACGCAAGTTTGTGTAATTAGCATTTATGTACCGGATATGAAAGAGGCGGTTGAATTTTACACGGGGGTTTTGGGCTTTGAGGTGAATAAAGAGTATGGCTCGAAAATTGTAACGCTTGTCCACGGGGAGTTGCCAATCGTTTTGGAGGAAATGGAGAATACGGAATATGATAAAGCGTCTTCAGGAGTTGTGCTGACGTTGAAAAGTGATGATATCCATCGATCCCTTGCAACGCTCAAAGAACATGATGTGGAATTGATCATCGGGGAACCGACCGACTGCCCGCCAGGCAAATATATTAGTTTCCGAGATCCGTTCGGAAATGTGTGGGAGTATTTACAGTTTAATTGAACAGTGAGACTAATATGCTAAACTAGTAAATAGCGGAATAAAAGAAGAGGAGCTGATACTATTTATTCATAAAGAAAGGCAAGCACCACTCTTGTTGGAAGGACTGGAGGCGGCGATTAGGCGATTGCCAAGCCATCATGAAGCGATTCCTGCTTTGCGTTCGAAGCATGCGGCGGTCAAGGCCGGATTTGGCGGCGAGCAGGAATTGGACAAGATGTTTGAGAACTATGCTTTTTCAATGAAGCATGGGATTTTTCACGATCTATCGTTACTGTCCAGCACCCATTTCCAAATTGACTCTCTGATCATCACTCCATGGTATGCGGTTTTGTTTGAAGTGAAGAACATCGCCGGCGAATTGACGGTGACAGAAAACCCGCCGCAGTTGATCCGCACGTTGGAAACCGGACAGGTGAGCGGGTTCAAAAGCCCGATCGCCCAATTGGAAAGTAATTGTGAACTGTTTCAAGACTGGCTGTATAGCCGAAATCTATCGTTGCCAGTGTACGGCGCTGTTGTGCTGGCGTATGCAAAGCAGCGCATCAAAGTATTCGACACGAATACCCCTATGTTATTCCCAAGTGCGGTCCCCACATTTATCCGCAAACTCCCAACAACCTCCCCATTGTTGGATGATGAAACGTTTGCTTCCCTTTTAACGCAGCTCAACAGCGGCCATCGCCCTTTCATTCCTTCTCCTATTTGTGAAGCTTATTCTATTCGACGAAGTGACATTCGGACAGGTGTGATTTGTCCGGAGTGTGGCATCTTAGGGATGACTTGGCATAAACGGAAATGGGAATGCATGAATTGTGGATCCCGATCCGAGAAAGCGCACAAACAAGCAATCAGAGACTGGTTTTTACTGTTTGGCGGAAAAATGATGAATAAAGATTGCAGGGCATTTCTTCATCTCGAAAGACAGCAAAATGCAAATCGGCTGCTTCGGGAGATGAATTTACATACAGAAGGGGCCAATCGCAATCGAACTTATATGATGTGGTTACCGTCATATCAGAAAAAGCGCACATAATCGTGCGCTTTTTTGTTGGAAATTTGCTAAGTGGTGATAAAGGTAGTCTGAGTGGTGATAACACCCGTCTAAGTGGTGATAAAGCTGCTACAAGTGGTGATAACTACGTGCCGAGTGGTGATAACCAGTTGTTTAGCGGAGGCGCTAACAACTCACTCCACCTTAATCAACCCAACTTCCATCAAAAATTCCTCCGCAACTCTTTCGACCATCATGCCGTCGTTGTCGACTTTGGCGTTCATTTTTTGCATCGCTTCTTCGTCGATCATGCCTTCTAACTGCTTCAGCACCTCTTCAATTTCAGGGTACTCCTGCAACGTTTCATTCCGCACAAGCGGTAGCGCGTGGTACGGAGGGAAGTAGGATTTGTCGTCTTCCAATACGCGCAAGTCGAATTCCTGCAGCTGGCCGTCCGTCGTGTAGGAGTTGATGACGTCGACTTCGCCAGCATTGATCGAGCGGTACATGATGCCGTGATCCATGCCTTTGACATTTTTGAATTTCAACCCATATTCCTTCTGGAAGCCGGGCAGTCCGTCGGGCCGGTCGATGAATTCGAAGACCGCGCCTAGTGTGAAGTCTTCGGAATAAGCAGCGAAGTCGCTGAATGTGACGACGCCGAGTTCTTCCGCTTTTGATTCGTCCAACGCGAGGGTGTATGTGTTATTGAAGCCGAACGTGTTGAAGGCGATGATGCCGTCTTCGGCGACGAGGCGTCTTGTCAATTCCAGTGTCTCCTCGGCGTTGCCTGGCTCTTCGTGGTAATAGTTGACGACGATTGTTCCCGTATAATCGGGAACGACGTCAATATTGCCGTTCAGCATTGCGTTCCATACGACGTTTGAGCCGCCGAGGTTTTCTTTATAAATGACCTTAATATCTGTTTTATTCTCAATTAACTGTCCCATGACGTGGGATAAAATGATGCTTTCTGTATTGTTCCGTGAACCGAGCGTCAATGAGTCTTTTTCAATGAATATGCAGCCAGTGAGCATGCTTGCGACAACTGCGATAAGCAGCAATGAAATAAATGTTTTTTTCATTATGCTTTCAATCCTTTCGGCGTTGTCCAGCGCTCAACCGAGCTGAAGAACACTTCCAGAATGATGGCTAGCAGTGCGGCAGGGATTGCGCCAAGCAGGATTAGTCCGTCAATGCCTCGTGTGATTCCGAGGAAAATGAAATCCCCGAGTCCGCCTGCACCGATGAATGCGGCGAGGGTAGCATTTCCGACGTTTATGACTGCGGCTGTCCGGATTCCAGCCATGATGACGGGAATCGCGAGTGGCAGCTCCACTTTGAAAAGGATTTGCATGCTCGTCATTCCCATTCCCTTGGCAGCTTCCCGCGTAGCCGGGTCAACGTCATTGATTCCCGCATACGTATTCCGGGCAATTGGCAGCAGTGAATAAAGGAAAAGAGCAGCGATCGCTGTTTTCACGCCGATGCCAAAGATGGGAATCATGAATCCAAGCAAGGCGAGGCTTGGAATGGTCTGCATGACGCCTGCGCCCCCAAGTACGAGTGTCGTCAGTTGGGGAACCCGGGTGACAAGGATGCCGAGTGAAACGCCTAGAATGATGGCGATCAACATTGAGAAAAATACGAGTTGGATATGGACGGATGTCGCTTCAAGAACTTCTCTCCAGCGCATTTGCGATTGTTCGGTCAATTGTTGCCAGATGGATAAATTGTTCATATGACGACCTCCTCCGTTTCCGTCCATTGGCTGGACAATGCGGATAGCAATGAACCGCGTGTTACGAGACCGATAACCTTTTGCTTTTCATCCACGATAGGAATCAGGCCAAATGGAGATTCATCCATCATGATGATGGCGTCTCTTGCGGAAGCGGTGTCTTGCAAGAAGTGTCCGATCGGCTGCATGATTTCTTCAATCGTTCGGATGTTGTTCACTTTCTTGATGACATCATAAGCGGACACGATGCCTAGCAAGGCTTTTGATTCATCCACGATGATGAGATCAGTGATTTTCCTCTGGCGGATAAGTGAGATTGCCTTTTCGGGAGAACTTTGAGGAAGTGATGTGATGACCGATTCGGACATAATGTCAATGACCGGCATCAGCTCAGGATTTTGGATAATTCGATGCTTGCCAATGAACTCCTCGACAAAACCGTGGGCAGGTTCATGAAGTAAATTCTCTGGAGTGTCCAACTGAAGGAGCTTGCCGTCTTTCATAATTGCAATTCGGTCACCCATTTTGAGTGCCTCGTCCATGTCGTGAGTAACGAAAATGATTGTCTTATTCAGTTTTTTCTGCAATGAAATGAGCTCACCTTGCAACTGCTCTCTGGTAAGCGGGTCCAACGCACTGAACGGCTCATCCATTAAAATGACTTCGGGATCGGATGCAAGTGCGCGGGCGATTCCGACGCGTTGCTGTTGGCCTCCGGAAAGTTCTTTCGGATAGCGGTTTGCATAGATTTTGGGATCCAGCCCGACCAATTCCAACAATTCGGTAACTCGAGGTTTAATTTTATCCGGGCTCCACCCGTTCAATTGGGGAACAATGGCGATGTTTTTTTCGATCGTATAGTGGGGGAATAAACCGATCTGCTGGATCACATAGCCAATTCCTCTCCGCAACTCAGAAGCGACATACGAATTATTATCTTTGCCGTTAATCGAAATCTTCCCGCTTGTATGCGGTTCCATCCGATTGATCATTTTCATCGTTGTTGACTTACCTGAGCCACTCGGACCGATGAGAACAAGCAGCTCACCTTTCGGAATCTCGAAGCTGATAGAATCAACAGCCTTGAACCCGTCATCATACACTTTACTTACGTTTTCAAACTTAAGCATAAAATCCTCCTATGTTTTTTTACAAAACTGTATTTCGTTGAATTTGGGATGAAAATATAAAACAACGGCTAAAAAAAAGAAGACATTTATACTGCCTGGTTGGCCAGGAGCGATGTCTCAGTAATAAGTATAACATACATCGGAGGTGAAAGTTTTGAAATTTCGACTTTTCAGTAGGTTATTAGTAGAAGTGGAGGGTGGTATATAGGTCTCATCTGTAGGTGAATTGCTGAAAACTGGCGAGTCGGTGGTAATGCCCCAAGAGTCGGTGGTAAACCCGCCAAAGTCGGTGGTAACGGCCTGAGCAACGGTGGTAAACTCCCGCGCATCGGTGGTAAACCACTGCCACCCAGTGATAATCTTTTCCATCCCAGCCTCGCACCATTATAATAAGCGTAAGAAAGGACGTGCAGCGGATATGGAGATGAATATTTTTATCGTCGAGGATGATTCAGCGATTTTCAATTCACTTAAAGAGCGGCTTGGCCAGTGGTCGCTTCATGTGTCGGGGCCGGAGGATTTTCATGATGTGATGAAGTCTTTTATTGACACAAAACCGCATCTTGTCATACTCGATATCCAGCTTCCTGCGTATGACGGGTTCCATTGGTGCCGGGAGATCCGCGCGGTTTCGAAGGTGCCAATCATCTTTTTGTCGTCGCGGGATCATCCGATGGATATGGTGATGGCGATGAATATGGGGGCGGATGATTATGTGCAGAAGCCGTTCCATACGGATGTCCTTCTTGCGAAGATCCAGGCGACGCTGCGGCGAACGTATGCGTATACGGCGGATGAGGCGGCGGACGTTCTTGAATGGAATGGTGCAATGATCGATATGAAGCGAGGAGTCATTCGGCTCGATGGCAATGAAGTGGAGTTGACGAAAAATGAGTTTTTCATCTTGGTGGTGCTCGTTCAAGCGAAGGATGAAATCGTGTCGCGTGACGAGTTGATTCGCAAATTGTGGGATGATGAGCGGTTCGTCAACGACAATACGTTGACGGTCAATGTGACGCGGCTGCGCCAAAAGCTTGCGGACATCGGACTTGGTGACGCGATTCTCACAAAAAAAGGCATGGGGTATATGGCGGTCAGCCTGTAGGGGGGATTCGATGTTCATTGCGTATGTAAAGGATATGAAAAGCTGGATACTGATATTCGCTGTATCACTCGTGTTGACAGACGCCCTGATTTGGATTGATAAAGGTCTGTCGATGAGGTTGAGCTCTTTACTTTACCTCAATATGCTTTTGATCGCCATTTTCATTTTATTCCTTATCTGGCGTTATAAAAAAGAGGTGCAATTCACGAAAGAGCTTCTTCGTATTTCTGAAGATCCTTCTAGGGATTGGCAGGAGGGGTTGCCGGAGCCACTCTTCACGAGGGACGAGACGACGAATGATCTGTTGCGGCAAGTGGCAAATGATCATTTGAAAAAGCTGTCGGAAATGAAAGCCGTAAACCTTATGGAAAGTGATTATACGGCGGCGTGGGTGCATGAGGTGAAAGCGCCGCTCACCTCGATGAAAATGATGATTGATGCGAATCGACAAGACGAGGCCATCCGGAAAATCGAGTCCGATTGGCTGCGTGTCCATTTGCTGATTGACCGGCAGCTTTATATATCACGTTTGCCGTCGCTTGGAACGGATTATGTATTGGAACAAACCGATGCCCATCAGCTAATGACTCCCGAAATCCGCGAGCTACGTTCATGGTGCATCGAGAAAAATATCGCCGTGGAAATCGAAGGCGAGGCCATGAAAGTGATAACGGACAGCAAATGGTGCCGCTTCATCATCCGCCAATTGTTGACGAATGCGGTGAAATATAGTCCAGACGGGGGCACCATCTGTATGACGGTACACCAGACACCTGGAGGACATCCGGTTTTATCCATAAAAGACGAAGGTCCGGGAATCCCGGCTCACGATCTTCCCCGTGTTTTCGATAAAGGGTTCACCGGGGGCACGGGAAGGCTGCATAACGCGGCGACAGGACTCGGGTTGTATCTTGCCCAGCAAGTTGCTTTGAAAATTGGGATTACCCTATCTGCACACTCCGAAATAAACAAAGGAACGACGATGAACATGACGTTTTCCACGGAAAATGAGTTTGACGCCACACGAACGTGACAATAATGTCACATTAACCGACCTGTTTGTCATCTAAATCAAACGACCGGAAGAAGTTCACACAGTAAGATAAGGGTATAGCAAACAGGGAGGGTACAATGATGGACCAACATAAAACAGTTTTGCATGCTCAAAATATCCGGAAATCGTACGGCACGCGGGGCAATGTGCAGCAAGTATTGAAGGGGATCGACCTGCGTGTGATGGAAGGGGAGTTCGTCGGAATCATGGGTGCTTCGGGTGCCGGAAAAACGACGTTGTTGAATGTCCTTGCGACGATTGACCGCACGACGGAAGGCTCAATCCTCATTGGAGATGCTGATATTTCGAAGATGAAAGACCGTGAGCTATCTGCATTCAGGCGAGACAAATTAGGCTTCATCTTCCAAGATTATAATCTTCTCGACACATTGACAGTGAAAGAAAATATTCTCTTGCCGGTTTCTCTTGGAAAAATGAAAAAGCGTGTCGCAGAGGACCAATTCAAAACGATCGCCGATATATTGGGCATCAAAGAGTTGGCGGATAAATATCCGCATGAAATTTCAGGTGGGCAGAAACAGCGGACTTCCGCAGCACGAGCGCTCATCAATAAGCCGTCCATGGTGTTTGCGGATGAACCGACCGGCGCGCTTGACTCGAAATCGGCGTCATCCTTATTAGGGACTTTGGAAGATGTCAATAAAGAACGCGGCGTTACGATCATGATGGTGACGCATGACCCCGTCGCATCGAGCTACTGCAGCCGAGTTGTATTCCTGAAAGACGGTAATATTTACTCGGAGCTGTACCGCGGCGATAAAACGAGACAGGCCTTCTTCCAGGAAATCCTGAAGGTGCAAGGTGTCCTCGGGGGTGACAGCGTTGACGCTCTTTGACCTCGTCATCCGCAGCATGCGGAAAAACATTAAGCATTACTACTTATACTTTTTCGCGCTCATTTTAAGTGTCGTCCTGTACTTCGTCTTTGCGACATTGCAGCATGATCCGTCAGTTGTTGAGAGATCTGGCGGCAGCATGGGTGCGGGATTCAAAGCAGCGGGAATACTGTTGCTATTCATTGCAGGAATATTTATTGTCTATGCGAACGCGATTTTCCTAAAAAGAAGAAGCCGTGAAATTGGACTGTATCAATTAATTGGATTGACGAAAGGCTCTGTATCACGTCTGTTGATTATCGAAAACTCTTTGCTGAGCGCTGGAGCATTAGCCATTGGGATTGGCATAGGAATTCTTGTGTCACGTGTATTTTTATTGTTGTTAATGAAGCTTGTCGGATTTGATGGATTTATCGAAGTGGAGTTTTCGACGGTTGCAGTCATCCAGACAGTGATTGTTTTCCTTGGAATCATTATTCTCACATCGATTCAAATGATCGTGGCAGTTTACCGTAACACTTTGCTTGGGTTATTCAATGCTGATAAGAAGGGTGAGCATCCGAAAAAGCCGAAAGCATTCAGATCAGCCTTTCTTTCAATTTTAGGGATAGCACTCATCGCCTTCGGATACTGGCTGTCCGGTCATATGATGAATGCTTTGCTTTTCATTAATATGATTGTCGTTTTGGCTACGACAATTCTGGGCACCTATTTATTGTTCCGGGTGGCAATCAGCTGGCTGCTTTATCAAATCCGCAAAAGGAAGCAAGGCCATCTTGGGCTATACAACAGTTTGTCGCTGGCGCCGCTTATGCATCGGATGAAAGGCAATGCGAACTCATTGACGATCATTACCGTATTATCCGCGATGACATTGACGATGTTGGCGGGTATGTATTCCCTTTACTATTCGACGGATAAGGAAACACGGCTTATTTTACCGTTCGACTTCATGTTACATGATTTTCGGAATGAAGATGGGGAGGCGACGCTCGAGAGATTCGTCGGCGAACTGGATAATCAAAACATTTCTTATACGTACACGCCGATAGAAGTTCTGCGATTGGACGGACGCTTTTTTGAAGAGGGAACTTTGACAAAATTAATTCCTGAAACGTTTCCGGCAAATATCGTGAATGGAGAACAATTGCAGCGGGCGGGAATGGACTTCGAAGTTCCGGATTCCGGTACGGCTTACTATTATGACGCGACACTCTATTGGCAGATGAAAACAGTGGCAGTCCCTTTCAACGTAAAGATGTCAGATGCTAATACCGAGTTGAACATGCGGATTACGAAGGTGGGCGAAGGGAATGTGTTGAATCCACTTTTAGGTACACAAATCGTTGTAAATGGTGAGTTTTATAAAGAATTAAAAGCGCAATTTCTTAATGATGAAAGCAGTTCGCGCATTGCAAATGCCTATGCAATAAATGTACAAGATCGAGATCAGCTAGCCGAGGCAACCGCCATCTTTAAGCGCATCAATAAGGAAAATAATAAATTTGGATATGCTTACTATTCTCAATATGTCTCAGCGATGGAGGATAGCGGTTTGTTAATCTTCATCTCTGGCTTCCTTGGACTTGTATTCCTCATTTCAACGGGCAGCATTCTATACTTCAAGCAAATGACGGAGGCAGAGCAGGAGAGAAGCACCTACGCAACATTGCGCCAATTGGGCTTTACCGTGCAAGATATTATGCGAGGGATCGTTCGTAAGCAAGTGTTCGTCTTCGGCTTACCGTTGTTGATTGGTTTGCTGCACTCGATTTTTGCGATAAAAGCAGCCTCATTCTTGTTCATGTCTGATATTACGTTGCCTGCATCCATCGCTATGGGCATCTACGCGCTCATTTATCTTGTGTTCGCATTCCTGACGGTCGGGTATTATCGTAAAACGGTGAAGGCTGCGCTATAATGGCATTTTTGTGGGAAATTCTGATCGAACGGTGATAACGCTTGTCCAAGCGGTGATAAAGAACCCTTGAACGGTGATAACCAGCCAACAAGCGGTGATAACCACCTTACGTAATGTAATTTAAGGGAAACCGTAGGGCAATGGAACAAATTATAGACAAACGACAGTCACCCGGTCCGAATCGGTGGTAATGTCCCGAGCAGCGGTGGTAAACTCATCCGAATCGGTGATAACCAACATTCTCCGACGAGTTTCGGCGGTTTTTTAAAAAAATGGGTTGCAAAATGGCGTGTTGATGATAGAATAGTCAAATCGAAAAAAACTCCTGAAGCGGCGGCACTAAAATTGGTCGCCAGCTTCTAGACCGTTTGAGTCCATGTTGGCTCAGCGGTTTTTTCTATTTGAAATGTGAGTTTTTTGCGTGGCAGGGTATGGATAGTAAGTAAGTTACTATGATTGAGAAGGAGTGGTAGGGTTGGCCGCATTGGAATGGCTCGTCGGACCGGCGAATGATTTTATTTGGACGTACATATTAATTGGTCTTTTGCTTGTTATTGGCCTTTATTTTACCTTTCGCACGAAATTTGTCCAAATCCGTCTTTTCGGGGAGATGTTCCGTCTCATCGTTGAGAAGAAGGGAAGCGACCATGGCATTTCGGCGTTCCAGGCGTTTACGATCAGTGCGGCTTCCAGGGTTGGAACTGGGAACGTAACTGGTGTTGCATTGGCGATCGGAATCGGCGGACCGGGTGCCGTTTTCTGGATGTGGGTGATTGCCGTCATCGGGATGGCGACGGCGTTCGTGGAAAGCACGCTTGCGCAAGTGTATAAAGTGCGCGACGGGGATGCATTCCGCGGAGGGCCGGCGTATTACATGGAGAAGGCGCTAGGCCTTCGGAAGCTAGGTATCGTTTTCGCGATTCTCCTAACGATGTGTTTTGGTTTCATTTTCAACTCGGTGCAATCGAACACGATCAGTCAATCGTTCAATGACGTGTTCAATATTCCGTATTGGGCTGTCGGCTTGCTGCTTGTCATTTTGACGGCGATTATCATCTTCGGCGGAGTGCAACGGATTGTAAAAGTGACGCAGGCGATTGTTCCGATCATGGCAACCTTTTATATTCTAATTGCATTGTTTGTCGTTTTCATTAATATTTCGGAAGTTCCTGCGATGATTGCATTGATTTTCGAGCATGCTTTCGGCATTAAAGAAATGGCCGGCGGCGGAGTCGGAGCTGCTATGATGCAAGGGATCCGGCGTGGCTTATTCTCGAATGAGGCAGGGATGGGAAGTGTGCCGAACGCGGCGGCGACGGCGAATGTCTCGCATCCTGCGAAGCAAGGGCTTGTCCAAAGTCTTGGCGTATTTTTCGATACGATTATCATTTGTTCGGCGACCGCTTTCATTATCATTCTTGCAGGTCTATACGACAAAGGGGAAGAGAGCGGCATATTGCTAACGCAAGCTTCGATGGCCGTTCATGTTGGTTCTTGGGCGCCTTACTTCGTGGCGGTGGCAATCATGTTCTTCGCCTTCAGCTCGATTGTCGGGAATTACTATTACGGAGAAACGAATATCGAATTCATCAACGCGCATAAGACGTGGATGACACTTTACCGAATTGTAGTTTTGGGCATGGTCATGTTCGGTGCTCTCGCGAAAGTCGAGGTTGTTTGGAGTATGGCGGACCTGTTCATGGGTCTTATGGCAATCATTAACCTCCTCGTCATCCTTCTTCTTGGGAACATCGCTTTCCGTGTGCTGGATGATTTTACGAGACAGCGGAAGGAAGGGAAGAATCCGGTTTACAAAGCAGAACCAGGATTGAAGGGTGCTGACTGTTGGAAGGATGAAAAATAATGTAAAGGCGATGGCATTGTCCGTGTTGGCAAGCCGTCGTTTTTATGTTCGTTTTTTGAAATATGAAACTTTAGTTTAGTATTAAGTAGGTATATTTAATTATAGGTAAGTTTGCTATAATTCTATCATTATAGTACTGCAGGAGGTATTGTTGGTGAAGAAACATAGGAGTATCACTTGGAAGCTGTCTGCGTTGATTATCGGGCTGTTTTTATTGCTGTTCATTGCCTATACGGCAACGACAAGTACGATTTTATATGGACAAACCGTGTCGGATGCTGAAAAGTATGCGATAGAAGATACACAGTTGAATGCCGTGAAAATAAGTAATCGATTCGGGAAAACGAACGAAATGCTGCATACTACGAAATATATGTTCGAAACACTTCAGGCGCAGGGGAAGCTAACAACTGATGAGATTATCAGTGTCGTTACTAATATTCTAAAAAAGAACCCCGATGCAATAGGTATGGCCGCCATCTTCGAGGATGGTTTTATTCCACTGGATGAGCAGGCGAATAAAGAGTTAGTGGATTCATCCAATCGATTTATCCCTTATTTTTACAAAGAAGGCGACAGTATCGATCTAAGAGGGCTTGTGGGTTACGATGTCCAGGGAGATGGGGATTGGTATGCGATTCCGAAAAGCGAAAAGCGGGCTCATCTGACTGAACCTCACGTATATGATGCAGGTGGCGGAAATTCAATATTAATGACAACGATGGCTGTTCCGCTCATGACTGAGTCGGGCGAGATTTTTGGTGTGTTAGCAGCAGATCTATCTATCGACTTCCTCAATGATTTGGTGACATCCATTCAACCGGAAGGCGGATATTCCTCGATTATAACGGAGGCCGGAATTTTGACGGCGAATAGTTTGAAACAGGAAATGATCGGGATAGATATGAGAGATTCGATGGATTGGGAAAGTATGAAAGTGCAATTGCATCGTGGAGAGGTCGGCACATTTTACGAGGACTCCCAAACTTTGAATGAGAAGACCTTCAATACTTTCGCGCCAATCATGCTGGATAATATAGATGATGTATGGACTGTGCAAACCGTATTGCCACGGTCTACAATTCTTGCCACTTTCAATAAGATTTTATTGGTAACAGTGATTTCAGCGATTATAATTGTTGTGCTCATGGCAGGGGCGACATCAGGATTTATCTTCAAACAGCTGAAACCACTTTCTTATTTACAGCGTTCCATTGAAACAGCAGCGACTGGCGACATAACGCAATACGTTGACGAGAAATATATCCGCAACGATGAAATCGGCGCCGTCACGAACGCTTATAATCATATGCTGCGCCAAACGAACGAAGCGATGAGTGCAGTGCGCTCTTCTACAAATGAATTAAGTGAGTCTACTGCGCATGTCCACCACGCCTTTGAAGAAATTGTGGCATCCAGCGAGGAAGTGGCATTGGCGACAAATGAAATCGCGCAGGGAGCTTCCACTCAATCGGAAGACACGGAAGAAACGAGTAGCCGGATGACTGAATTAGCGGAGCAAATTACTACGCTTTCCAATCTGGCTAATAGCATGGACGCGTTATCTAAACAAACAGTTGCCTCTACGGAAAAAGGAATAATGGAAGTTCAAAGCTTGCGGGAACATAATGAAACAGCAAATGAGATGAATACGAGAGTCCAACAGCAAATGGATGCGCTCTCGACGAAAATTGCAGCAATCGATCAAGTAATCGCATCCATTCAAAGCATTACTGGACAGACGAATCTTCTTGCTTTGAATGCGAGCATTGAAGCGGCACGTGCCGGTGAACATGGCAAAGGGTTTGCCGTTGTCGCGGAGGAAGTGCGGAAGCTTGCGGAACAGTCAAGAGTTGAAACGGAAGTGATTCAACAGACTGTCCAAGAGATCATCACGGAATCCAAACAGACGTCCGCAGTGATTGAATCCAATCTTCAATTGATGGATGGACAAAACAAATCTGTCACAGGCACCGAGTCTTCCTTTATGGAAAACGCGGAACTGACAGAGCGGATGAGCGAGTCAATCAAAGAGTTGACGGCTGAATTATCCGAAATGCTGGAACACAAAGATCAAGTGATGACATCCATTCAAAGTGTGTCGGCCGTTTCAGAGGAGACAGCCGCATCTGCTGAACAAGTGAGCGCTTCGTCTATTACCCAGCAAAGCGAATTGGAACGGGTGGCCGATTCGACGACACGAATGAAAAATATCGCAAATGAATTGCAATTGATCGTTGAGAGATTTAAATTACTGTAAAGTGAAGCAATCGTCCCGCCATTTTGGTGGACGATTGCTTTTTTACGTTTGTTTTTTTAGGAGCCGATTTTTCGCTGCCGCCCTCCAATTTCACATTTCTTGTGGAGCTTTCATACCCAACAGTCTCATCGATTCCGTCAAGACGATTGTAACGCTTTCGATGAGTGCCGAGCGATAAGGTAAGCTAGCATGATCGGTCAACACTTGCACATTCCCGTAAAACGAGTTGAACGCTTGGGAGAGGTCGACCGCATACTTCGCAATAAGGGAAGGGTCCAATTCGTCGGCAGCCCGTTTGACAGTCTGCGGAAATTGTTCGAGCAGCTTGACCGTTTCCCATTCGTAATCGTTCACTTCGTTAATCGCGAACGTTTTGGAGACCTGCGCTTTGCGCAAAATCGAGTGTGCCCGCGCATTGGCGTATTGCACATACGGACCGGTTTCGCCTTCGACTTGCAGCATTGTCTCTAAGTTGAATTCGATATCATGCTTCCGGTGCTGCTTCAAGTCACTGAAGAGGATGGCGCCGACACCGACGGCTTCAGCGACTTCGGATTGATTGGCAAGTGTCGGGTTCTTCTCCTTGATGTTTTTTTGTGCAAGTTCAATTGCATCTTTCAATACTTCCTCAAGCAAGACAATCTTGCCTTTCCGCGTCGACATCTTCTTGCCGCCTTGCAAGATGAGCCCGAATGGCACATGTACGATGTCATTTGCCCAGTCATGCCCCATTTTGCCAAGCACTTGCTTCACTTGCGTAAAGTGGAGGCTTTGTTCATTTCCGACGACATAAATGGATTTGACGAAATCGTATGTTCGTTTCCGGTCGAGGGCAGCTGCCAAATCGCGTGTTGCGTACAATGTCGCGCCATCTGATTTCTTGATAAGACATGGAGGTATGCTTTCTTCCAACTCTACAACCATGGCGCCCTCCGATTCGACCAATAGGCCTTTGTCTTCGAGTTCCTGGACGACAGGTTCCATTTTGTCGTTGTAATAGGCTTCGCCGTTATACGAGTCGAAGGTAACCCCGAGTAGATCATAAATCCGTTGGAACTCCTTCAACGACTCGGTTTTGAACCATTCCCAAAGGGCAAGTGCATCGACATCTCCGTCTTCAAGGGCCTTGAATGCAGCGCGACCTTCATCGTTTAAAGAAGGATCGACCTCCGCTTCTTCGTGGAAACGGATGTAAAGTTTCAGCAAAGTTTCAATTGGTGCTTGACGGACATCCTTCTCGATGCCCCATTTCCGGTACGCGGTAAGCAACTTCCCGAATTGTGTGCCCCAATCACCGATGTAATTGATTTTCACGGGCTGGTAGCCATTTTTTTCAAGCAATAAAGAGATGGAATTCCCGATGACCGTTGAGCGAAGATGGCCCATGGAAAACGGCTTTGCAATGTTTGGAGATGATAAATCAATCGTCACGACACCGCTATTGCCTTCATTTGACGAACCGTAAGCGGCGGATTGATTCAAAATTTTATGCAAGAGATTGTCGGTAATTTCACCGCGATTTAGGAAAATATTCACATACCCATTGACGGCTTTCGCTTTACGGATGGAAGGATGTGTTAATGACCCCGCGATTTCTTCCGCGATAGTGACGGGCGATTTTCGTAAAACTTTTGCGAACGGAAAACAAGGCAAAGCAAAATCGCCTAACTTTGAATTTGCCGGCCGTTCCAACATATGCTCTTCCAATTGGATTGGGCTGACTGTTTGTAGAGCTTGCAAAATGTCCTTTTTCATGTGCACGAACCCCTTTTTACGTAAAATAAAAAGCCTTCAATCTCAATAAATGAGACGAAAGCTTGTTCCGCGGTACCACTCAAATTGCCTCTGTCATGTATGGATAGAGGCCCCTTTCTCCTAACGGCGAGACACCGGCTTCTCCTACTTCATTCAGAAAAGCATCTCCGAAGTGCGCTTCACGAATCCACTCCGCCAGGCTCACACCAACCCCGGCTCGCTACAGAAGTGATGACCCATTACTCTCTTCGTCATCGATATTGTAGTTGAATGTATCAAATCGGAGGAAGGGTGTCAATGGGTAATTGTCGTAACTTTAACACGATTCATCCGTCTAACTTCATAAGTGGGAGGT
This sequence comes from Sporosarcina koreensis, assembly GCF_001531445.1. GTDB lineage: Bacteria > Bacillota > Bacilli > Bacillales_A > Planococcaceae > Sporosarcina > Sporosarcina koreensis_C. The sequence continues at coordinate 16,127 of NZ_LQYA01000001.1, read as the reverse complement.
TTTGGAATGAAATATAAATTATTAAATTTGTTAGTTGCTGCTTTATTGTTAGGCGGATGCGGAACAGGTGAATCCACGCAAAATGGTGCGGTTGAAGATAGTGGATGGAAGACGTTGAAAAAGGTAAGTGGGCGCGAAATTATTGCGGAGTTGAAGCAAACAGTGGATCCGTCTCCTGAACGGGAGAAGGCGATCGAGGCGCTAGAAGATTACCCTGAATTTGGAGAGCCAACAACGGAATTGAAGGAGGATCTGGCGGTACAAGCGATTGAAGGGCCGGCTGCAATCGAGTCGGTGGAAGAGGTTTATGGGAATTTTGAAGAGGAGGGCATTCTTTTCTTTGAAAATCAACGGGATGGCGCGGAGCAATCAGGCATATGGATCGGCGTAAAAGAACCCGATGAGCGCGTTCAAAAGTTGCTTGATATGCTGCAGCCTAGAGTGGATGCCGGTGAAATTGTAGCGGAACCAATCTATATTTTCCGCAGTCCGCATACACAACAGGAATTGTATGACTTGCAGGAGGACGTCTTGGAAGTTTTGAAAGGGATGGAACACGGGCGAGCATCGTTTGGGTTATCTGCTAACACAGTGACAAGCGATATTGAAATCACCCATGATTTTCTGAAACCCGAGCAGCAAGAAGAGTTGAAGAAGCAATTTCCGGACCATACTTTCCATTTCACACAAGAGGGAAAAATGGTTGCGAAGCCAGAAGAATCGAGCATTATCTGGCCGGAAGAAACATTCACAGATTCTCCAGTTGAGGAAGGTGGCTTCATCCTGTCCATCGAGGAAAAGAGGATTCTTGTCGTGGGAGGAAGTGAGGATGCTACCTATTACAGTTTCCCTGAGGCGGGCGAGTTGAAAGTCGGGCAGCGTGTGAATGTGGAGGCGTCCGGAGGGATTTTAGAATCGTATCCTGCGCAAGGAAGTGCGAAGTTTGTGGAAGTATTGCCGGATTATAAGCCGATCGGCGCTGTGCTGTCGGAGTCGCAAGCTGTTGTGAAAGCGTTGGATGAGTTCGGAGGGAAGTCTCTTGACGCTCTAATGGTGATTAAAGACATCTCATATGATGTGGAAAAGAAGGTGTGAGTATTTAAGATTTTGCAAGGTAATGAAGAAGTGACATTTGAAGTTGTGGATCAATAGAAGTTTTAGGCAACCGTCTTTTGTGGATAGTTGTTTTTTGTGAAGAATGTTGGTCGAGTGGTGATAAACACTATTCGAGTGGTGATAACAGTCCGTTAAGTGGTGATAAACTCCTTCTAAGTGGTGATAAACTCCTTCTAAGTGGTGATAAACTCCTTCTAAGTGGTGATAAATTGCGTCTGAGTGGTGATAAACTTTTTCTGAACGGTCATAAACACTTTGGGGACTAAAAATCGCCTTGAAAAGTGCGATGGTTCATTGCGAAATACCTCAAATTGTTGTGAATCGGTGGTAAATTCGCGAGAGTCGGTGGTAAACACTCACAAGTCGGTGAAAAACCCGGGCAAGTCGGTGAAAACCATTTTGCACTGCAATGAAAACTCCCCCGGTTTCCATCCGGCCGCCATGGGTATGCTATCAACAGAGGAGGGGATTGATTTGTCGAAAAGATTAATGTCTGCTATACAAGAGCATGCTTTCCCGTTAGATGATCAAGCACTTGATACAGTACTAGACGCAATTGGGGATGCCCGAATTGTCCTGCTCGGTGAAGCGACACATGGGACTTCGGAATTTTACAAAACTCGCGCGGCATTATCCAAACGCCTCATTCAGGAAAAAGGTTTCACCAACATTGCGGTAGAAGGCGATTGGCCATCCGCCCAGGCGATCAATCGCTATGTGAAAGGGTTTGACGAAGAAGGGAAATCCGCTCGGCAATTGTTGAAACAATCCTTTAATCGCTGGCCGTCGTGGATGTGGGCGAATGAAGAAGTGGCAGAGCTCATCGAGTGGTTGAAAGGTGAAAATGACGGAAAGGACGCAGCTGATAAAACAGGATTTTACGGCATCGATATGTATAGCTTGTATGAATCGATCGATGAACTACTGCGATTTCTTAGAGAAAATCCTCAGTTTAAAGCCGATTTGGAGTTGGCGAAAAAGGCATTTTCCTGTTTCGAGCCGTATAATCGGATGCCGGAGCATTATGCGCTGTCGACCGCTCATTTCACGGATGAATGCATAAGCGAGGTCTCTAGTTTGCTGACGACGATCCGTAGTCACGAAGATCTTTATTCAAACGAGCAGGAGAAGGACTTGAATATGACGATGAATGCATTGGTTGCGAAAAACGCGGAATCGTATTATCGCGCCATGATGCATGACGATGCCATTTCGTGGAATATACGCGATTTGCATATGGTGGAGGCAATCGAAGAGATTTTGAACTACCATGGCGATGATGCAAAAATCATCATCTGGGAGCATAACACCCATGTCGGCGATGCGTCGGAAACATCGATGGCAGACCATAAAATGATCAACGTCGGTCAGCTTATCCGCGAAAAATATGGCAGGGAGGATACGTTTGCCATCGGCTTCGGCACGTATGAAGGAACCGTCATTGCCGGCGAAAGCTGGGGAGAGCCTTATGAAAGGATGGCTGTCCCTCCAGCCAAATTCAACTCATGGGAAGGGCAGATGCATGCGGCAAAAGCGGAGGATCAAGTAATTTTATTCACGGAAAAAAACCGTCATTTATTCAATGGATGGATCGGGCATCGTGCCATCGGGGTCGTCTATAACCCGGAGTTTGAAGCGTACGGGAACTATGTGTCATCAAGAGTCGGTAGCCGGTATGATGGATTTGTTTTTGTGTATCGGACGACTGCATTGATGCCGTTGTAAAACAGGCGCATGCGATGTAGTTTGCATGCGCCTATGCCATTATCCGTCAAATCTCCTTTCTCATGAAATACATAAATCCTGAGCAGAAAAACAGCAATAGACTTCCTAAAACTACGATGAACAGCGTCTCAAACGAAACATGTAATGCGCCAAAACTGTCAGTGGAATCTGGCATCATCATTAAAAAGGGCTGGGCCCAAGGATAGTATGGACCGAAACGTTCTGAATTTACGATAAGAATATTAGGGATCGTAAATATTACATTGATGGCCAAAGGCGCGGCGAAGCTCGACCAGGAAACGGAAGCGAATAATTGAAGTGCAATAAGTGGCAGACATGCAAGCCAACCGCCAATGACACTCGGAAGTATAACCTCCCAAGGAATCCCTGTTGAAAATCCTTTCATCCATCCGATAAACAGCAAGCCCGCAACAAATAGGATCTGTGTAAGCGCAATTAACAGGCTAACCATAAGGAACTTACCAATATACACATTCCTTCTTGAAACGGGCAGTGACAGCAATTGCTTCCAACCTCCGCTGCTATGCTCATATCTGCAAATAAAGCTTGAAAAAACGCCGGTTAACAAAGGCAGAAATAAAATGGAATGGCCGATTGTCATAACGCCTAGTGTTGAAACCCATTGGTATTCCTTAATATCAGAAGTAAAGTTGGCTTCCCCAAATCCAATTAACATCGAGAGAAGGGGACTTACAAAGACGAGCAGCCAAATGGTGGATTTTCGTAGCTTCAAAAATTCGGATCGTAAGTATTTCCACATTTATTTCACTTCCCTTCGTGAAAAATCTAGGATGCTTACCAAATATATAATGAATCCTAGTAAAATACCGGCTATTACTGAAAAGATCGGTTTGCCCCATTCATTCAGTAATAATGGCCATTTCCAAGGGACCCAATCAGGAAATGCAACGGCATACATCGAAATGATTGTTCCCAGAATCCCAACTGTTAAAGGGATGGCTTGGTTCTTCAATGTAATTGCGAGCCATATTTGCAATGCCAATATAGGCAATGCGGCGAGAAAAGGGTAGAAACACATTTTGAAGAGATGAACCAGTGGAATGGAAGTGCCGAATTTCAAAGCGAGACCGAGAATGATCGTGCCAACCATCAATAGGGAACAGGAAATAAGCAGAAGGATCACTGTCAGCAGGAATTTTGCTGAATACACCTTTGTTTTTGAAATCGGCAAGGCCAATAACTGCTTCCACGCATTTGTCTGGTGTTCAATGTTCGCAATCATCGAAGTGAGGATCGTCAACCCGATGAGTATTGTAGGTACGGATAACATCGAGACTTCCCCAATGAGCCCCTTCCACAAATCATCTTTGTAGACCCCTGTCAGCCAGTCATATCGCACTCCGAAATTGACTGCTTCCAATGCAATGACGCCAAATGGACCTAAAAAGACAAGAAAAAGGATCATTTTTCGTTTGATTTTTATCAATTCAGAGCCCAATAATCGCGCCATTACAACCCACCTTCTTTACCGGTCAATTCTAAGAAGATTTCTTCCAGCGATTTCTTTTCTTCTTCAACCCGATAGATGGAATACTCATTGTCAACTAGTGACTTAACAACCTTCGCTACTTTTTCGTCGGAACCGTTTTCAAGATAAATCGATTGTTGCGCTAAATCGGAAGTAATGCCATGTGACAATAGCATCTTCCAAGCGGATTCGCCTTCATTGACCGTTATCTTGATCTTGCTGGAAGCGCGTTCTCTTAGCTTGGAAATGGAATCTTGAAAGATCACCTTTGAAATAATCCCCACTTGCGTCGCCATTTGGTCAATTTCCGATAATAGATGGCTGGATACGACGATCGTAATGCCATGCTCTTTTGGCATGCTTTTAATGAGTTCGCGGATTTCAATAATGCCTGAAGGGTCAAGTCCATTTGTCGGCTCATCCAAAATAAGCAATTCCGGATTGCCAAGTAAGGCCGTTGCGATACCGAGCCGCTGTTTCATGCCAAGTGAAAACCCTTTTACCGGTCTTTTCGCATCCTTTGTAAGACGGACGATTGATAATACTTCGTCAATCCTTGATTTTGGCGCATCCAATAAGATTCGCACTGCTTCTAAGTTTTCATAGGCCGTCAAATGCCCATAGTAAGACGGGTATTCAACAAGGGAACCGACTTTTTTTAGAATGGAGATCTTGTCCTTTTTAATATCTTCCCCGAAGATTTGGATGGATCCTTTTGTTGGCCGAGCCAATCCCAATAGCATTCTGATCGTCGTCGTTTTACCTGCTCCATTTGGTCCCAAAAAACCATAAATCTCTCCTCTCTTCACTTGCAAATCTACATGATTGACAACACGCTTTGAACCAAACTTTTTCGTCAGCTTATTTGTTTTAATGATCAAATCACTCATTTTCCTTCACCTCAATCCCATCTTATCTAGAGAAGGTTAAAACGAAGGGGTGATGAAGTTTAAGATTCGTTTAAAAAACAAAGGCTGTTGCAACATCTAGATCGATGCACAACAGCCTTCAACTTCATCATTGGAATAGTTTAATCCTTGTTCCGCGTTCATCGGTATGAATTTCCCAATTCACCTGCATTTCATTCAGCATGAGCGAAACGATTGAAAGACCGACGCCGACACCTTTTTGGTGAGAAGGAGCTTCCATTCCCGGTCCGTGATCTTGAATATAGATTGCGCCATCTTCAAAACGGACGGCTACAAACTTGCCGCTCTTCGCATGACGATAAATATTTTGAAATAAATTATCGAGGATTCGATTCATCCACTGCGGGTCAATATCCCATATGACCTGTCCCTCAGGAATATCCAATACAATATCAAATTGATGGTTTTCAAACAATGGGTACCATGCCGCGAAAGAGGTGCGAATGAGACGGACGATATCCGTTTTTTCTTTTTTATAAGGATATTTCCCAGTTGTCAATAACGTATACGATAAGAGGTTATCGATTAGTTCACCCATGTAATTTATTTTTTCATCAATAAAATCTAGGGAATCTCTCCCCTTCGTACTGAGTGGTTCTTTTTGTAAACGATACGCATGAGCCCGGATTGTCGTCAATGGCGTCCGCAAATCATGCGATAGATTAGCAATAAGATCTTTTCGAAGTTCTTCTTCTTCCATTTCACGAAGTCTTCCTGATTCCAATTCCTTCACCATCCCGTTGAAGGATTGCTCAAGACGTCCGATTTCATCTTCCCGGCTCACTTCGACAGGTGCGGGGATGCCGCTTGCTTCAGAGGTAGTCATTGCTTCCTGTAAATGAAGCAGTCTTTTGCGGATTCGATAGAAAAAGAGTGTACATATTAAAATGAACAAGCCAAAGACGAGCAAAAGTGTGATCGGAAATAAATAATTATACTTTGCTCTTAATTTATCACTCGGGTTTTCCATATCTGAACGTGGAAGTTGCAACACCATGAAGCCTTCATTGTCATGATCGCCAATAAAAGCAATCACAGTGAAGGGATCTACTGTAAATCCGCGGTTTTTCTTTACGAAATCGATCGCATAAGATGCTGTCCATGTGTCCGGAACTGATAGGGATTCAGGGAATCTATCACGTGTTTTTCCGGATGCATCGACCCAATATAACGAAGCATCTGTGTATAGCTGTTTGAGTTCAACTAGTTTCGCCCGGATTTCATCATCCGAAGCCCCCGTCAGCCCTTTTGCCGTTTTGTGCCACATCGTCTCCAAGTCAGTGCCGTTATAATACCGTGGAGATTCTTCGACGGAATATAGTGTGTTATAGAAAATGATCGATAATGTAGGGATGGCAATCGGAATAATCATCGTCGCGGTGATGAGTAATAACAAATACTGTGCCAATAGAGAATTTCGTAGTTTTTTCATTGCTTCACCCGATAACCGATTCCTCTAATTGTTTCGATGATAGTAGGTGTGCTCGGGTCTATTTCGATTTTTTCCCGTAAATGGCGTATGTGGACCATCAAGGTTTTATCTCCGTCCATATAGGGCTCTTCCCAGACACCTTCATACAGCTGCTCTTTCGTTAAAATCTGATTTGGGTGGCGTACTAAATACATAAAGATCTGATGCTGTTTTGCGGTTAATAGTATCTCATTTCCATCACTTGAAACAATTCGATTTTCCACCATATGAATTGTCAGATGACCTATTTGGATGGCATCATGCACTGCGCGTCGATGTCTTCTGAGCAATACTTCAATTCGTGCAGCTAGTTCTTCGGGATGAAAAGGCTTTGTTACATAATCATCTGCAAACTGCAACCCCTCCAATTTGTCTTCAACGGATGTACGGGCAGATAACATCAGAATTGGTATGTCAGGATGATTGCGCTTAATCCGTTGGCCTACTGTAAATCCATCCAGGCCGGGAAGCATCACATCTAAAATCACGATATCCGCTTCGCCGATCACCTCACCAACACGGTTGCCGGAAGTGAGCCATCGCACTTTGTATCCGCGTTGCTCCAAATCCTCATTGACGATCTGTCCAATTTCTACATCATCTTCAACATATAAAATATTTTTCACAAGAAGCCCTCCACCCTTACTCAAACCTTTCTATTCATCAATTTTCAGCCATACAGAAAAAACTGTCAATTAAAAGAAGAGCTTCTTTTTTCCTATTTACGATTAAACCACAACATGTTAGGGTAGTAAATGTACATAACACACAATATATAGTATCGAACGATGAAATGGTGCCGTTATCGGTTTAAAAGGGAATCCGCAAATCGGAGCTGTCCCCGCAACTGTAAACGCAGACGACCGTCTCAATATCCACTGCAGCTCGAAGCCGCGGGAAGGGGAGATGGAAGGAGGAAGCGTTAGCCAGTAGACCTGCCATCCATCGTCAAGCGACACTTTCTTCGGGGGTTGAGAGGTGGAGGCGAACGGGTAATTTTGCTTTCATTTTTCAGGCGGTCCCGATCTGTTTCCAAATCAAAATCCATGAGCGATGACTCTACCGAAGAGGTGGAATCATCGCTTTTTTCATTGCGAAGCTAACTAAAGGAGATGGGTTGAATGACAATCATTACGGAAAGAACAGACATTATGGACGAGCTGCAAGCTGAATTTGGTGCGGACAAGCTCCATCCACTCGTAGAAGCGAGCGTGCGTTGGAAGGAGCGGCATCCTGAAGGGAATGCATCCGATTGGTCGAAGGCGATGATTTTGGAGGCACTCAGTCATATTGACGAAGCATCTGCCTACTGGACATTCGTTGCTGCGCGGATTTATTTGCAGGAGGTTTATTCCTACCAGGAACAGTTGAGGGGCGCAAAAGTATATACGGATTTTGCCGACAATGTTGAGCGGCTTGTCGAGAAAGGCTTGTATACTTCCGTTTTGATTGAAAAATATGCGCGGGAAGACTTGGAAGAGCTCGGAACATTCATAGAGCCAGAGCGGGACAAGCTTTTCACGTATATTGGATTGAAAACGCTTGTGGATCGGTATGTTGCGGTTGATTTCAATAAAGATCCTGTAGAATTGCCGCAGGAACGTTGGCTCATCATTGCGATGACGCTTATGCAAAATGAAACAGAAAATCGTCTCGGTAAAGTGGCGGAAGCGTACTGGGCGATGAGTAATTTGTATATGACCGTAGCAACGCCGACGCTTTCGAACGCGGGCAAACCACATGGTCAGTTGTCCAGCTGTTTCATTGACACAGTCGATGATTCGCTGCAAGGGATTTATGACAGCAATACCGATATTGCGAATCTATCTAAATATGGTGGCGGCATCGGAGTTTATATGGGCAAGGTCCGTTCTCGCGGCTCGTCCATCCGAGGCTTCAAAGGAGCGTCTAGCGGCGTTCTTCCGTGGATCAAGCAGCTTAACAACACGGCCGTCAGCGTTGATCAGCTTGGCCAACGTCAAGGAGCGATCGCGGTTTATCTCGATGTATGGCATAAAGATATTTTCACGTTCCTTGACCTTAAGCTGAACAATGGCGATGATCGCTTGCGTGCACATGATATTTTCACAGGCGTCTGCCTGCCGGATCTATTCATGGAGCAAGTCGAGGCCCGTGGTGACTGGCATTTATTCGACCCGCATGAAGTGCGCACAGTTATGGGTTATTCGCTAGAAGATTATTACGATGAAACGAAGGGGGCAGGTTCGTTCCGTGAGAAGTATGAGGAATGTGTCAATCACCCTGAATTGACGAAGGAAACAGTCCCGGCGATTGAAATTATGAAGCGCGTCATGCGGAGCCAACTCGAAACGGGGACGCCATTCATGTTTTACCGTGACGAAGTGAACCGGACGAACCCGAATAAGCATGTAGGTATGGTGTATTCGAGTAATCTCTGTACAGAAATCATGCAAAATATGAGTCCGACAGAGTTTGAATCTGTCACGCTCGAAGACGATATCGTCGTGACGCGTTCGAAACCAGGTGATTTTGTCGTCTGTAACTTGTCGTCCGTCAATCTTGGACGTGCCGTTCCCGCAGATGTATTGGATCGCCTTATCACGATTCAAGTGCGCATGCTCGACAACGTCATTGATTTGAATAAAATACCGGTCGTCCAGGCACAACGGACGAATGCACGCTACCGAGGTATCGGGCTCGGGACATTCGGATGGCACCATCTGCTTGCTTTGAAAAACATCCAATGGGAATCGGACGAAGCGGTCAATTATGCAGATGAACTGTATGAAAGAATTGCCTATTTGACGACCAAGGCTTCGATGGAATTGGCGACTGAAAAAGGTACGTATCCTTTATTCGAAGGATCAGATTGGCAAAACGGGGCTTATTTCGAGAAACGTGGATACGAATCGAAGGAATGGAATGAACTGCGTATCGATGTGGCGACAAACGGTATTCGAAACGGCTATTTAATGGCAGTCGCGCCGAATAGCTCGACATCGGTCATTGCGGGGTCAACGGCTTCCATCGACCCCATTTTCAAAGCGTTCTATCATGAGGAGAAGAAAGACTACAAGTTGCCGGTCATAGCGCCTGATCTTGATCATAATACTTACGATGTCTACCGACGCTCTGCGTACATCGTAGACCAGCGCTGGTCCATTAAACAGAATGCGGCAAGGCAGCGCCATATTGACCAAGCGATTTCGTTCAATATATACGTGCCGAATAACATCCGCGCATCCGTTCTCCTCGATTTACATGTACAGGCATGGAAATCAGGCATGAAAACGACGTATTATACGAGATCGACAGCATCTGATATTGAGGAGTGCGAATGGTGTCATTCCTGATTGCGTATGCGTCATGGAGCGGAAATACGGAGGAAGTGGCGCAAATCGTGGAGGAGGCGCTGCTGTCGGAAGGAATGGACGTGACGGTGCATCGAATCGGGATCGGTCCGATGCCGAATCCGCGGCAGTTCGATGCGATGATCATCGGTTCATTTACATGGGACAAGGGCTCCACGCCTGACGAAGTGAAGGATTTCGTTGCGGATGTCGGTTACAAACCGAGGAATGTGTATGTCTTCGGAACGGGGGATACACAGTTTGGAGGGGACGATCTCTTTTGCCATGCCGCTGTTAAACTGGCACGGTTTTACGAATCTGCAATTGACCCTCTGAAAATCGAACAAAGCCCACGCGGCACCCAAGAGAAGAAAGTCATCGAATGGTCGAAAGGAGTTTTTCAACATTGGCAACACTTACACGCGTTAAAGTATTGAATCCAGCACAACCCAATAAATCAACAGCAATCTTCGGCGGGGAAGCGAGCGGAATTTTGAATTGGAATGACCTTGCCCACCCTCATTTCTACACATTGCGACAAAGGATTCGTTCTCTTTTTTGGACGGCGAATGAAGTCGATATGACGCAGGACGTAAAGCAATTTCCGAACTTATCGAAAGCGGAGCAGGAGGCTTTCCTCAAGATCATCGGATTGCTTGCGACATTGGACGGACCACAAACCGTCGTCGCGATGAAAATCGCGGACTTCGCAACCGATCCTTCGGTGAAATCAATCATGGCGACTATCGCCGATCAGGAAAGCGAGCATAATCACAGCTATGCATACGTTCTGTCTTCAGTCACGACACTCGACAAGCAGATGGCTTCATTTGAAATGGGCCGCACTGATGAAGTGCTCATGAAGAGGAACGAACGGATTGTCGACATTTACAATGAATTCGCTGAAAATCCGACGATAGAAACGGTGTTGAAAGCGATGGTGTACACGACTTTATTGGAAGGTTTATTTTTCTATAGCGGATTTGCATTCTTTTATAATCTCGCACGCCACCAAAAAATGGTTGGCACATCGACAATGATTTCCTACATCAATCGGGATGAATTGCAGCACGGGAAAGCGATCAGCGACATATTTCGCGCGGCGCTTGCTGAAAATCCTGCGTATAATACCGAAGCATTTACGGAATGGATTTATGATCAATTCCGCCACTCCGTTGAACAGGAAATCATTTGGAGTCGCTATGTGCTAGGAGATATTGACGGTATCGATCTCGATGAAATGGCAGGCTACGTCAAATATCGGTCGAATAAAATGCTGCGCATGCTCGGACTAAGTGAGATCTATCCGGAATTTACGGACAATCCAATGAAATGGATTCGCGCGTATGTCGACAATTTCGATGATACGAAAACGGATTTCTTCGAGCAGACATCGAGGCAATACGTGAAGACGAGTGACTTGAACGGGTTTGATGATTTGTAAGGAATCTTGACTCACCTGAAAGAATTCGGTTGGATGTAAAAAGACATAAAAAGGGGACACAATTCACATATGAACTAGTGTCTCCTTTTTTGTTTTATGATTTCCTTAAACCTCTGATTTGGAAATAAATTCAATACTATTTAAAGGCAGTCTAATGAAAATTGTAGTGCCTGTTCTAGAGGAATGAACATCAATTTCTCCTTCATGCGCTTCAACTAACTGTTTAGCGATACTCAACCCAAGCCCCGTACCTGAATCACCATCAGTAGTGTTCGTTCCACGGTAGTAACGTGTAAACAGATTTTCCATGACTTCTTTTGGAATTCCTTGACCTTGATCAATAACTTGAATAACCACAGTTTCCTTTTCCTGATGGAGTTTAACTGTAATTGGTGTTCCTTCTGGATTATATTTCATCGCATTTGCAATGATATTATCAAGTACTCGACCGAATCGATCTACGTCGAGCAAAACAGTTGCTGAACCTGACAAATCGTCAACATATTCAAGAGGCCAATCATTTTCCTCTAAATAGTTTTTCGTATATTTACTAAGATATACATTCTCAAAGTTCAACTCAATTGCATTATTTTTTAATTGGTAGGTGAGTGTTAAATCTTGAATTAATTTGTCCATATAATCTGCTTTTTGTTGAATCGTTCGACCGAAATTTCTTACTTCCTCTAGGCTCCATTCGTATTTCGAATCTAGCATAGAGGCATAGCCGAAAATGGAACTAAGCGGAGTTCGTAAGTCATGAGAAAGTCCCGTTATCCAATCCTCACGAAGTTGTTCCATTCGTTCAGCAAATCGTTTATTTTCTTTCAAAGTCGTTGTCAATGAAGTAAGAGACTTTTCAACATCATGATAGAATCTGTATTTTCGTTTGAATTGTCCTGACTTTTTGTCTTGGACTTTCCAATCTGTCGGACGTTCGTAGTTCCCTTTGCTTAACTGCTCGATCCATTTCAACATGTAGAAAAGTGGTTTTCCAAATCGCCGGCCTATCCAAAGAGAAATGACGAGAATAAGGAGAAGCATCGAGATATTGAAAACAATGAAACCGACCAATAATCTTATGAAAAATGCATTGAATTCTTCTGATTCAGGGAAATAATTCGGATTCTTGACACCTACTGCAACAGTCGTTCCGTCAGGTAATGGTTCGATTGAGACGGCAACCTTTTGTTCTGTTAGGTGCTGTTGAGTATGAAATAAAGAAAGTTGATTAGTTTCTATTGAAGGTGTCCCTATTTGTTCGACAATTTCCCCAGACTCATTAAATTGGACGAACCACGCTTCATTGGACTTTACTAGTTCTTTTCCATTTTCATTCATAACAGGGAAGGAAGGGTTCTCCATTAGCTGTTGAAGAATATTATCACTTACAGATTGTTCAACGAATAGTAATGAAGCATTTGAATCTAATGGCCACAAATAATAATGCTTATCGTCTACTAATTTCATCATTTGTTGAAACGAATAGGATGCCTGAACGAAAGATGGATGTATAGTGGAACTGAGTACTTCACCATCATGATTCATGACAAGAAGATAGCCACCACTTTTATGGGCAGCCTTCACTAAAGACTCTTCAATGAAATAATCCCCATTTTTCTGCATGTCGACTGAGGATTGAATAGTAGACAATTCAGTTTCTCGAATATCTGAATAAGGGAATGCGGTAACTATTTCAAAAAACGTATACACCAATACTGCAATCGACATCAAAAATAGCAGAGCATAGAAAAAGAAAAAATAGCAGATAAAACGGAATGTTATTTTACGAGCCATTTATTTCTTTTCTCCAGTCACTAGTTTATAACCAATACCACGTACCGTTTTTAAATACTCAGGTTTGCTAGGATCCTTCTCGATTTTTTCTCGTATTTTTCGTATATGCACCATAATCGTATTATCATCCATAAAACTGGAATCTCCCCAGACCCGTTCGTAAAGCTGGTCTTTAGAAAACACCTGCCCAGGATGCTCGCAAAATAATAGGAGCAAATGATATAGCTTATTCGTTAATGGAACAACTTCACCTTCTACGACTAATTCCGCGGCATTTGCATCTAACTGAAATCTACCAAATTCGTACACAGTTTTTTTATCAGTAGGGGAGTCTAAATAACGGTTAAGTTGAACTTTTGCTCGTGCTACTAATTCTAAAGGATTGAATGGTTTTGTTATGTAATCGTCAGCACCATGTATGAAGCCTCTTAGCTTATCTGCGTCAGACGTTTTCGCCGATAAGAAAAAGATCGGTGCTTTGGATATGCGGCGTATGATGGAGGCTAATTCATAGCCTGTTTTGTCTGGCAGCATTACATCGACGACATGTAAAGCATAGCGATTCTTGAAAAGTAAACTTTCCGCTTCAGCTGCAGAATAGCAAACATCTACATTGCTAAACCCTTCTTTGTTAAATATGATTTCAACCATGTCCGCAATCGATTGTTCATCATCTACAACGAGAATACGTGCTTGTTTCATTTGAACCTCCAAGAGTTAAGATACATTTAAGATTTGGTTAAGTTGGAAATAAGTTCTCTTTACTATACTACCAAATAGAGAGGTGGAGTCACATGTTATCAATTAGTAAACATGAATATTTACAGCTGCTGAAAAGTATCAAATCAATCTTAGTTATTCTTTTTTTACTTGGTGTAACGTATGGAGGCATACAGTTAACAGAACAATTTCAAGGTTTGCTTACGGAGTCGCCTACTGATGTGGATGCCATGTATGCAGTTGGAATTTCCTTTGCTGTCCTATCATTCGGTCCGTTGTTTGTTTTTTCACTATCCCATGATGTGTTTAATCGGGAGATTTCAGGGCGAATGATGCGGTTCCTTGTGACGAAAACGAAGAGAACGAATATCGTCCTTGGGAAGTTCGTGGGGATCTCCATGTTTTGGTTAAGCATTCTTGTAGGTGCGTTTGGTGTAATCTATATTTTTACTCAGTCGTTTGACGTGAAAGTGTTCTTTGAAACAGTATCTGTTGTTTCGGTTTTCATCGGCATGGCGTTCGTGCTATCCCTACTTGTCGCAAAACCGATGCTTTCGATGTTTTTAGGGGTCATCATCGGTATCGTGTATCCAGCCATCAGTGTTTGGTCAATCTTCAGTGATTCGTGGTATATCAAATGGTTCAGATTCTTATCTCCTTATTACTACATTTCCGAGGAATCGTATCTCTTCCTTGTGAACTTTGGATTAGCCGCTCTCATTGTGTTTGTTTCAACCGATCTTTTTAAAAGGAGGGATGTGTAATGAATGCCATTCAAACCGTCAATTTAACAAAACAATATGGAAATAGGGCAGTTGTGAAACGGATTGATTTAACAGTTGGCGAGGGTGAACTTTATGGATTTTTAGGGAGAAATGGAGCGGGAAAATCAACCTTCATTAATATGATGACAGGCATCATCCATCCTACTGAAGGTCAGGTCAAGCTACTTGACGCTTCAAATCGGGATGACATTTTATCTCAAATTGGTGTACTCCCTGATTACTCATCGTACTATGATCATTTGACTGCACGTCAGCATCTATCATATTTTTCATCGATTCAAGGATATAAACTGTCAAAAAATGATGTTGATGTAGCTCTTGAACAAGTTGGACTACTTGAACATGCGAATGGCAAAGTGGGTAAGTTTTCATTTGGGATGAAAAAGAAGCTTGGAATTGCACAAGCCATTGTGCATAAGCCGAAGCTAGTATTCCTTGATGAACCCACTTCCGGCGTAGACGCTGAATCTTCCATTCATATTCAACGATTACTTCAAAGACTGAATAATAATGGTATGACCATTTTCATGACATCTCACAACTTAGCTGAAGTGGAAAAGATTTGTTCATCGATCGCCATTATGCAAAGCGGAATTATTGCGGATGAAGGAACTCTTCATTCATTACAAAAGAAACACTCAGCACAAATGGAAGTAACGATGAAAGTATCGGACGATGCTACGACCTTACTAAATGCAATTCAACAACTAATAGGTTCGGTCGTTCACGAAGGACAAACATTAGCATTCCGTACGGATGATGAACAACGAATTGGGGATGTCGTTCGATTCTTAGTCCGAAATGGATTAACCGTTTATCGCATTGCAATCAACCAACCGTCACTTGAAGATATATTTTTGAAAACTCATAAAGGAGAACGAGAACAATGAAATCAATTCTTAGCTTTTTCTTCTATTTTATAGCGATTATTTTTATGTGTTATTTACTATACAATCAAATTCCAACACTATTTCAAACATCAGTAGAGTGGAAAGAATACTTGTGGTTTGTTATTCGAATCTTAGTCGTGATTACTTTCAGTGCAAATCTCATTAAGCTGTTAACTTCAAAGAATACTAAGAATGAAAATGAGCGTATTGTAAATTGAAATGAAAAAAGATGCTGTTTGTTTGAAAAACAGCATCCAGACTGTAGACAAACACCTTGAATTTTGGTGTTGCCTGCAGTCTTTTTCCTTTTAAAATAGAGATAAAGTTAGAAATGTTGATTTCCACTGCGATCGGACGCGTTCCGCGGGCACGGCTTCAGCCGCTTCCTTCGCTGCGCTCAGTCCAGGGTCT
>NZ_LQYA01000088.1 GCF_001531445.1 Sporosarcina koreensis | reverse complement strand
TATCGGAAGGTGCGGCTGGATCACCTCCTTTCTAAGGATATTTACGGAATATGAACCTTGGGTTCATACGTTGACGTTTTGCGTTCAGTTTTGAAGGTTCATTATAACAATGAAACTTCATATACCCGGAAGGGGCCTATAGCTCAGCTGGTTAGAGCGCACGCCTGATAAGCGTGAGGTCGGTGGTTCGAGTCCACTTAGGCCCACCATTCATATTCCGGGGCCTTAGCTCAGCTGGGAGAGCGCCTGCCTTGCACGCAGGAGGTCAGCGGTTCGATCCCGCTAGGCTCCACCAACTTACTCCGATGGGAGTATTTTTGTTCCTTGAAAACTGGATAAAACGACATTGAAGCAACAAAACATCAAGTAATCAACCGAGTCGATCACTTAGTGATTGAACAATACTTTTTTAACGTTTATCGTTGTATATCGCTATACATCGGTAAACACCCGAGGATTTCAAGACGCAACTAGCGGATT
>NZ_LQYA01000087.1 GCF_001531445.1 Sporosarcina koreensis | reverse complement strand
CAGATCGCCGGCGATCTGCTTGTTGAGGTCGCCGCTCGCGAGCGCGAGCAGAACGCGCCGTTGCGCGCCGGACAGCGACTCGAAGCGCTTGCGCAGATCGTCCACGCCGGGTTCGACCGCGCTGCTCTGCGGGAATACGCGGCCCCCGTTCAATATCATCTCGATGGAGGCCAACGTCTTTTCGAGCGGCAGGCGCTTCGACAGGAAGGCGGCGGCGCCGACCGCCTGGGCCGTCGATACCATCTGTTCGCCGTCATGCGAGGAAATGATCGCGATGGGTGTTCGATCGAGCAGATGCTGTAAGCGAAAGAAGCCGCCGAAGCCGTTCGAATCCGGCAATTCATAGTCGAGGATCAGCAGTCGGTAATGGCCGTTCCGCCGGATCAACTCTTCCGCCTCCGCGATCGAGCCGGCCGTGTCGACCGCCATCCCTGCATGCCGTGCGCTCATCGAAAGCTGAATGGCTTCCCGAATGAGCGGATGATCGTCCGCTACCAAAATCCGCCCGTTAGGCACAGACCGTCCCCGATACGCATAACCGCCGAACAAGGAGCCGGCGATCCACTCCTGTCTGACCTTTCTCTCAGGCCCCACGCCCCTGGAGAAAAGCTCCTAAGCCTTTAGTATAACTATCAGGGCTATCAGGGAAGAAGGCAA
>NZ_LQYA01000086.1 GCF_001531445.1 Sporosarcina koreensis | reverse complement strand
GCTTGATTTTGTTAGCGTTGATCGTTCGGTCCATGTTGCGTATGAAATCGTCGTCTATTCCGTACGTTTCAAACACTCGGCGCGTAGCTTCCTCAACTTTCGGCTCAAACTCCGCTTCTAATTCGCGCAATAAGTCGAAGTCTAGTAGGAAGCCGCTGCGTTCCAAGAAAACGTCTGTTTCCGGTAAGTCCTTGTCAACTAGCGAATAGCATTCGAGTAATCGGTCAGTCTTGCGCATTAGTTCGAATTGCCACTCGAAAAGCGCCCATCCGTACTTAACGTCATTAATCGCATAGATGCCGACGATTTCCGTATTGAACGGCGCAGGGCTTCGGTTACCGAAAAGATCATCGAACGAATAAACGTCGCCTTTGATGCCGAAATGCCGTCCGTATTTCTGAATCAACGGCTTTAATCCGTAATACTCCTCGTGTTCGTTCATTAAGTGCATGGCGTCTAAGGTGTCCCAAATTACGCCACGCATCGAATAGCCGTCATTCTCTGCGATGTGCATATCGTATCGGGCCGATCCCATGTGGAACGTCTTGCCTTGCGTCGGTTGCGTTAGGTACGGCGTAATGGCCGCAAGCACTTTCGAACGCGTCAGTTGCTTGTCGGTCGACTGAAACGCGTATGGAACGTCAAAGCCCGCAACGTGTCCGTAAGCTAAGTAATAGCCTTCGTCAAGCAACGGCAGCCATATCGAGAATCCGATAGAAAGGTCGATATACGAGTCGATGCCAGTACCCTCGAAGTCGCCCGCAGTCATGGAGTCGACGCCTAGAACGTCGAATCTATTCGTCCACTCCACGCGCTGACGTCGTACTTCCTCACGCAATCGCTCGACGAACGCAGGTAATTCGCTATCGTCCGTTAGGATATAGTAACCGTCCGGCTTGTTTGCGAGTGTTTCGCGTATACGTTCCTCGCGCAATCGTTCCTCTTGCTTCGCCGCAATTTCGCGCCCCATTTCGAGAACTTCGGATTTCGTTAGTTTGCCGGTTCGTAACCGTCCGACTTCGCCAGCTTCGTGGGATTTCCGCGCAAGGTCGAATAGTCTGCGTTCGTTGTCCGTAAGCTTCATTTCGCCTATACGCGCCCAAGCCTCGTCCATTGTCTCGGTGTTCGCCCGCTTAGTCGCCGCAGCTTTCGTCACCGCTTCGGAGCTTCCCTTCGTTGGGCTGCGCAAATTCAGCGTCAGTTTAACGTCTTTCAATAACGTACACATCCTCGCGTCTATCCACCCAATACTGCGCCGTCTTCCTCGCAATCTTTCCGCTTCCCATCGCCGCAGCTTCTTCTACTACGATTAAATTCGGGAAGTCTTCTGTAAAATGGATAGCGTCCCCTACTCGAATTTCCATTCGACATCCCTCCGTTAAGTAACATTCATCTTCTCGTAAAACGCAATAACTTCGTCGAAATGTTCGTCCGCCCAATCGCGGAAGCAGTCTACGTCGCAAAAGTAGCGTTTCGTGTTGTCATCGTAAACTGCGTCCGTGTGCGGGTCGGTTGCGTCGAGTTGCTTACCGCAATGGCAGGCGTTGCTTACGTTGGTCATTTGCGGTCAACACGCGATTCGACTGGCGTTAATAATTCGAGTTCACTTACGGCCGTGTACATTCCGTAACTGCTTGTTACAAACGCAGGCTCTCGCAATAGGATGGTGCCGTCCCAGCCTATCTTCTCGACCTCCGTAATGATTCCCGGATATTCTCGAAGTCCGTGGATTTTAGTTTCACCCGGAACATAACGCACAATATCGCCCTTCTTAAACTCGTCCACTTTGCGTCCAATCTTCGCGAATAATTCCGCCTTTTGCGCCGTTTCAGCGTCGACAAGTTCGATGTCTTGCGGACGGAAGAAGTCGTAGTCAGAACCGTCGAGTAGACGTACTTTAACGCTGTATTCGTCGTACTCGTCCTCTCTTTCGACTTTACCTAAATCGCCTTCGAGCATATCGTCGTACTCACCGTCAGCAAGTGCGCGCACGTAATCGCCCGCTTTCAGCTTCGGTGCTTTAGCCTTCGCGACTTCTGCGTCGGTTGCTTTGCGTAAGTTAACCGCGGCTTTCCATCCGGCATATCCTCCGTTTGTGTGTTCGAGTTTGTACGGAATACTGCTGTTATCGTCCTTCACGATCCTTGCAACGTCGCCGACTTCAGTAAGTCCGTTGCTGCCGCCGGTAACAACCGCATAATCGCCGACCTTTAGCTTCGGCTTCTCTGCGTCGGCTACCGCAGCCTCATACTTCGCAATTTCCGCAGGCGTTGCGAGGCGCATTTCGGTTAATATCGTCCAGTTTCCGCGAACCTTCGGAGTTTTCGGCTTACCCGGCACGTCTACATTTGCGCAAATTCCGTCAGTATATCCGACCTTACCGATGTCGCCGACTGCATTGCGCGATCCGTTCGTATTCGCCGTAATCACTACGATGTCGCCCGTTTTAGGCTGCGTAACGGCTTCGACTTCTTCCTGCGTTGCTTTGCGAAAGTGCTTCGTTCTTACGTTAAGCTCACGCCCGATGATGCGACTGTTTTCGTGCGCAACGACCTCGATGTAAAAGAGGTCGCTATTTACCGTTTTCACTTTACCGAGTTTCATGCTTCCGCCTGTTATGCCATATTCACTATCTGCGCTCGGCAACGGCTTGACGTAATCGCCGACTTGAAACGACTGAGCTTTCGGCGCGTAGACGAGTGTGTTCGCTTCTGTGCGTTTGAATGTCGGGTGATATAGACTGCGCTGTATTCCCTCGATATCCAACACCCTTAAAGCGTCACCTCGCTCATATACCGTTCCATACGCCTTCCCTTTGGTAAAGTTACTATTACTATTCTCCGTAAACACGACGACATCGCCCGGCTGTGCTTTGCGGTCAACTAGCGTGTATTCGGCGCCGTTGTGCGTGATCGTTTGAGTAGGTGCGTCAACTTTCGTTAATTGTCTCCGAAAGAAATATCGCCCCGTCCCGCTGTCTAGTTTTACGAAGTGTTCGCCGTCGCTGTCCGCGTATTGGTATGTTCCGTACTCACCATCGGAGTCCCTTCCGTAAACACTCGCGCCGGAAATACGTACTTTGTCGCCTTCCTTTAATTCCTCGTCTTTGCCTTCGAGCACATCCACGCGACCTTCTAGCGCAGTTACGCGGTCTGCCACTTCTGCGAGGACTGTCGTGATGTCTGCGTTGACTTTGCGGAATGCTACGAAGTTACTACTACGCGAATTCATTACGTCTCCCCCTTCGTCGCGATAATAAACTTTATCGCTATTACCACCCTCGTTACGGTGTGCCTCGTAGAATTCACCCACCGTAACTTGCGTTGTGATACCGTTTTTGACTCGTAAAAGAATGTCGTCTACCTTCGCTTCTTCTTCGACCTTCACGTACTCCGCTCCATCATACGCAATCTTCGTGATTTCTCCGTTTACCATATCGATTGTACGTACGTTTTCTAGTTTCGCCATATTCAAACCGCCGCCTTTTCCGTAGTTTAGTTTTTCACCAATGCACCTTCTCGGCTTCACGTCTTGCCTTTACTGCATCTTCAAAACTTTCGAAAGTCCCTAAGTGTATGGAGATGTAGTTAGCCCTGATCCGCGCTTCCCATTTCCCGCTTCTAGAAGGAACGACTCCAGCAACTCCGGTCGTATTATTACTGCGCAGACGCTGATTTCTAGATTGTTCGAGAGGTGTTGCCCATTCGCAATTATCTAACGAGTAGTTCCCGTCAACATCTTTGCGCTCTATCGTTGTCTTAGACTCTCCAAACTTGCTAGAGTGCTCTAAATAACTGCCGTACATGTCGGTCATAAAATTATTGAAATCCAACCAACTTTCGCAGACCTTAATTCCTCTGCCGCCATAATCTTTAAATTGCTTATATGAAGGGTTGGAACAGCGCTTTACCATTTCTGCCCACACTCTGTAAAAGCGAGTACCGCTCATTCCGTGTGTTTTATTAGCTGTCTTGTTGACATCTAGTCGTAGGCACCCGCACGATCTAGATTTTCCTATCCGCAAGTCAACCCCTCGGATAACCCCTTCGTTCCCGCAATCACATACGCAAAGCCACATAGCCTTATTCTGACTATCGTTTCCCTGCCGCTTAATGACTTCCAGTCTTCCGAAACGCTGCCCTGTTATGTCGATAAAAGTTCCGATAGAATTTAACCCACCTCTCTAGTTAACTTAACCCACCGCTTCTCTGCTGTTTGTTCCGTACTCCAATACTCGGTCAGACCTGTACAATCGAACATAAAAGCACGATTTCCGTCCACCCCGATAATGTAATCCGTTTCATCCGACGTATAAGGCTCGCCGTTACCTTTGCGCGCATATACTACGAGAGCATTGTCGCGGTCTGCCCGCACCCTCAAAGTTTTCACCTGTACGCGGTAGACCTCGCCATTCAGCGGGTCGCGCGCCAGGAAGTCGTAAACTTCGGGGACTAGTGGTTTTGCCACTTCGTAGCCCATTTGCGTCATAAGTAGCGAAGCTGCTGTCAGCTCGCTGATTGCGCCAGTAATTTGCGTTTCGTGTGCGATGTTGTTCGCCTTCCTTTCGTTTAGTTTGCGCCGTGGCGCGGACGACCCCCCGTTAAAATGGAAGAGGGTCGCTACCGTCCTCGTCGTCAGTTGGCGCGTCGGTAGAACCTGCTTGCGCGCTGTATCCGATCAAACTTACGTCAAAGCCCGCCTGTGTCAGTAGCTTCACTTGCTCGGCTTCGTCGATTTCGAATAGCAGTCCGTCGAATAGCGTCATATCGAAACTAGCCGGTGCTTTGGAAAAGTTCTCGCGCTGCTTGTCCGTCAGGTCTTCCTCCATGTCGATGACTGGCGTTAGACTTACGACTGTGCCGGTACTTTCGCCTGACTTCGATAGTTCGAACGCGAGCTTGTCGATACGCTTTTCGTACTTCTTGATTGCGCCATGAATGGCCTGCGCTTGATTCTTCGAAACGTCTACGATGATAGGCTCGCCAGTATCGAGGTCGATAAAGCCCATTGCAAAGCGTTGTTTCGCGCGATACTTGCCTGCCTCTTGCCCGTGATGATCGTTGAAATCCTGCGACAAGTCCTTATGATACTTCCACGCTTTGTCCCACGGCGTAAGGTCCGCAACCGGATAGCCTGCCGCCGATTTCTTCGATGGCTTGTCCGCGACAAAGCTGTTGATCTGCTTGTAAATACCGTAGCTATAAAACGTAATTAGGTTCGCCGTCCCTAGTACCTTTACAAAGAAGGAACTACCGGACTTAAACGAAGTAAACTCCGCCCCGCTGCCTCCGTCATTTGTTGCGTTCAATGCGTCGAGTGCGTCTGTGCCTGCTGTGTAATTCGTCAATTTAACGTCCCCTTTGCGTTGTATTATCGGTAAAGGCGTTGCGTGCGTCCACGCGTTGCCCGTCAAGTGTGCGTCCACTACCTGCGCCCGCTGATACGCTCGCACCGCGGCTTACATCGTAGGTTACGAACTGTCCGAATTTACTGCACGTTTACCCTGTCCCCATACGACTTGCGAACGTATCAGCCGACGCAAGTGCCGGCTTTATTGCGCTCTTTAGGCGCGTTTCATACGTCATCCCTCCCGTTAATCATTTCGTAATTACGCGCCCAACCGTGCGTCCTTCTACGATAAGGAGTCGAACCTTACGTCGGCATGTCCGGAACACACCCGCTAACCGTAGCTATCGTATATGAAGGAAGCCGTTCGCGATGCCCTCGCTACCCTGCCGGGCGCAGTCGAACGACGACCGCATTAAAGCGTTCTGGACACGACACTCGCACGGATCGGCGCGTAATTAACTTTATATTTCCGCGTCAATTTTACGTTAACTTTACGAAACCATTTCGCCTTCTGTCCGTAAATATATCGAGGCTTCTTCTTCAACCGCGCGGAACTCGCTCTCTTGCGTCTGCATCGCGCTTCGAATCGCCTTTGCTTCGTCTTCCAGTACGTCAATTTGCGACTGTATTAGCGCCTGCGTCCCTGGGTGTTTGCACCGGACTTTATTGCGGAATAGCTCCGCGATTTCAACGTTTAAATCCGCAAGTGCGAGGGTATACTGGCGATAAGACCGTCTAAACGTTCGATGTGCCTTGCGCAGTTCGCGCGCAATTGTCGTCTTGATTGCGTCGGTCAGTACGCCAGCTTGCGGTTCGAAGCCGCGGTATTCTGCGATGTCGTCGAGGCTGTAAACCGTGATAATTACGTCTTTGTCCGGATCAAGCACGAGACGCGTCCGTGATTTATAGTGGTCGAAAATACGGCTATTTGACGTTGCGCCGCAGTAGACCGCCGTCTGCATGTAGTTCATGAGCTGGCGATGCGCGTCGGCGTATGCGATGCCGAGCCGTTCTGCTGCGCGCCGCTTGGCGTGGTCGCTACAAGCATAGGCGCGTTTGCCGCGAAGTTGTTCCGTCATGCGAGGCGCACCCCTTTCAGGGCCGGCGTGTAGTAATCCGCCGGATCGTCGTCTGCCGGAATATCTCCGTCGTATTGCGCATATGTTAGTTTAGCTTCGTCGAGGTTGCGTCGTGATTGCGTGGAGAATTCGCCTAGATTTTGCAATTCATATATAAACATTGCTATTTACCTCCTAAAAGTTGTTGTATCCTATAATCAACGGTGTTATAATAAATTGTGGATAGTATTTTTAGAGTACTTTATTAAGTACTTATATAAAATTCTACCCACAACTAAATAAGACACCTTTGTTTGGCAGTTTTTAAGGCTGCCTACATCATCCGCATTACACGGCTAGGTATTCATTAATTTTACCGAATTGAGTCTCGTTGAAATTTTGGGCCAACCGTCGTAACTTGCGGGATACTGTTTCGTGATGGATGCCTAGGTTTTTACCGATTGCCGTCGGTCTTGCATCTGTCGTAATTAGATACTCGTTGACGATTGCCGTCGTCAGTGAGTCACTGTTTTCTACTAGGGCGTTGATAAGTTGCCGCTTATCAGCGTCCGTTTTTCTGTGTAATCGGATAAGAATGTGTCCTTGCCGGATCACTTCGTTTCCTTCTAAGTCGTATTCGGAAGGTACCTCTAGAGTTGCGGCTTCTTCCCCGTCTGCATTCTCATGGGCTTGTCCGTCGATATATTCGATCGAATCGTAGAATTGCCGTTCTTTCCGATTAGCGACCCTTGACGCCCGTTGAGTGAGGACTACCCGCATGTAAGCCGAGAATTTACCCGCACCTTCCTTGTACCCCTCGAACTTAAGGAAAAATTCCTCGTTCAGTGCGCTTTCAAACTCCGCGTATGGGATTCCGGTTGCCGCCGAATATCTCCGTGAAAGAGTTTTGATGTACGCTCGAAACTTATTAAATTGTTGTTCAAAGTTCAATATTATCTCCTCCTACTATCTTATATACATAGATTTTGAGTTTCGCACACTTTTGCGCAAAAAACTTTTAAATCTTGTACTTGTTTCATAGTATACACTATTTCAGTCGTAAATCAACTGAAGTTGTTGCATTATTATTTTTCTACTGTATAATATTAGGTAATACATAACAGAAAGAGGTAATTATTATGGCTATTTCTTATCGCGCACTTGTTTCGTATTTAGAAAAAAGAGGTATGTCGGTCAATACGCTTTATGAAGAAAAAGTATTAACGTCCGGTGCAGCTACGAAAATTCGCAATAACAAGCCAGTCAGCCTCGAAGTGATCGAAGCAATCTGCGTCCACCTCAACTTACCTATCGAAGATGTAGTCGAAATCATCCACAACACTGACGCCTAACCAGGCGTCTTTTTCATTGTATTACGCTACGTCCCTCCGTTATGGTAAAATTAACCTTGGAGGTGGTCGGTGATAAACGTTACGCTGCGTTGTCAACTATACGACCTTCGAACTGCGCGCGGTTGGACCCAGTATGACCTCGAAGTTAGGACGGGCATAAGCGAGAAAACTATCTCCGCATACGAGAATAATAGGCGACTAATGAACATCGCGACGATGGTGAAGTTTGCTATAGCTTTGCGCTGTTCGCTCGACGATCTCTACGATTACGAATTATCATAACGCGCAGTATCGCATGTCGTGGACGAGTTACGCGCTCGTCCAGGCGCAAGGTAACGTTTTGTTTAACCTGTATCGCCGTTACATCTTATCGCGAAAATAGTTCGATGTAAAGTCGTTTATTCCATTATTCGACAACTCATGATAATCCAACCGCGCTTACCTCATTTTACCGAAATGTTGCGCAATTGTATAGTGCTTTCAGTCAATTTAAATACGGTAAAGTTTGACAAATTCCGTAAACCCTCGCTTCCCATTGCGATTAATACCTCGTTAGCATCGTTATAGTCTCCGTAATCCACCTCGCATATCCGCAAATGACTTTGAAGCGCCGTCTCCGCGCGCTCATTCAACCGTCTGCCCGCCGCATCATTATCGCCACCTAGCGCCAACACTCGCAAACTACTGCGCTTGATCGCGTCTACTTGCGCAGGACTTATTGATGCACTACCGACCGCAATCGCAGGTATGCCCGCAGTCCGCCACGAAAGCACGTCGATTTCCCCTTCGCAAAGTACCGCTTCCGTTTCGCCGCGTTCGTTGATTACGTCCAGCCCGTAAACTAAGTCGGCAATCGGCGTCGCGCCCTTCGCATAAAAGAAGTCCTTACCGCGCGTGCTGCGGTATTTAATATTTGCGAGCCGACCGTCCGGCGTATGCCACGGAATTGCCGTAAAGCCCGGCTTGTCCTCGCCATATCCAACGGCATACGTGCGCTGGACTTCATCGCTAATACCTCGCGTTTTCAAGTACGGACTTACCGCTTGCGTGACTGGTTCTGGCGTCTTGTGCGTTTGGCGCGTCCGTAGCTTCGGCGCATTGATCCGAATAGGTTCGCCCGGCTTCGTTGGCGCTCCGTACTTGGCCGTGAGATAGTCCGCGACTTCTGCTTCGCACTCACCGCGCAATTCAGCGAGTAGCGCGAGCAAGCCGCCTTTCTGACCACTGCCGCTATCGCCCCACGTGCCGGCTGAATCGCCGTCTAGGTGGACGTAGAAGGATGGTCGGTTATCGTCGCGGAACGGTGAGCGTGCGATTAGCTTGTCCGCGCGCCAGTCTGCGTTGTAGCCGAAGTCGAAGTCTTCGAGTTCTTCGGCAATGTCGATGTTGAGCGCTTGATTACGTATTTTTACGATTGCCATGCGTTCGCCTCCTCGAGTAACTACTATCCTAACTTGATATGGATTAAAACTAAAGAACAAATTAAAAATCGAAATCCGCCGCAATAGCTTCGCCAGTCTCGAGTTCTTTGACTACGCCGAAATCGAATAACGCAATCAATTCTAATCGAAAGTCTTCGCCACCATTCCGTCCTTTCTCAATTCCGATCATCGCCCGGCCTTCTTTTTCAAGACTATCGAAGCTGATAAGGTTCGTCGCTATATCGAGCAGTCGCTTGGACGTTTTAACTTGATCACGCGTAGGTAGATTGAGAACGCGGTTATCGTCCTCGTCTAGTTCTTTCCGCTCCACCGTCGCCTGTACCGCGTAGAATCCAAGAA
>NZ_LQYA01000085.1 GCF_001531445.1 Sporosarcina koreensis | reverse complement strand
GCCGACGTCATAGCCTGTCCAGATTCCCGCCGTCAGTGAAGGGGTGTAGCCGATCAAGTATTGGTCGGAAATGGTCGTCCCTGATTTTGCCGCATATGGCCGTTTTTGTTTCGAGCGCATCGAAAGCCCTGTCGATACGGAATAATCATTAAACACAGGATCGAACATGCCCGTCATCAAATGGGTGAGCACAAATGCATCCTGTTCGGTGATGACCCGTTTCGTGCTTATTTTCGGCTGCTCGTACACCGTTTTTCCATCTGCATCGGTAATGGACAGGATCGTCGTCGGTTCCACTTCCAGCCCGCCTGACGCAATCCGATCATACGCAGTCGTCATTTCAAGCAAGGAAACGGTCGAAGTGCCCAACGCGACAGCGGGCGATTCCTGGAATTCGACATCGAGCCCAAGCCGGTCCGCCATTTTATTGAACTTTTTATATCCGATATCCTCAAGTGTCTTCACAGCGTAAATATTGTCCGATATGGCGATTGCCTGCGCCAAAGAGATCGGATGTCCTGCGAATTTGCCGTTGATATTTTTCGGTTCATACGTCGAACGGCCTTCATCGTATGTGAAAATGGTCCGTTCCGTCGACATGAATGTGAGCGGATTATAACCTTCTTCGAGCGCTGCCGCATACAGAATGGGCTTCATCGCGGATCCCGGCTGCCGCTTTGCCTGCGTCACACGGTTGAAAGGACTCTCTTTGTAATCAACCCCGCCGACGAGCGAAGTAATATTCCCTGTTTCCGTCTCCATCGACATAAAGCCGACCTGCAGCTCGCTGTCAGGCATCCATTTCTTAATATACTCCTCCGCCGTCTGCTGATGCTGCGGATCGAGAGTCGTCCGAATCGTCCAGCCGCCTTCCGCAGGATAACGTCCTTTTTTGCTTAAAATCCGCTCCGCTTCGCGCCATACTTCATCCAAAAAGTAAGGGGCGACCCGTTTCATATCCTTCCAGTCCTCTGTCTTCAGCGTCACTGCCACATCCGCCGCCCGCTGCCGCTGAATTTCGGTGATGAACCCCTGATCCTCCATGAGAGAGAGAATCAATAATTGACGATCACGGGAACGTTCCGGATTGTCTAGCGGGTCGAAAACCGATGGACCTTTGGCAATCGCCGTAATAAGCGCAGATTCCTCAAGCGTCAGCTCACCAGCCGATTTCGCGAAATAAAACCTGCTCGCCGCCTCGACGCCATACATCCCATGCCCGAAATAGACTGTATTCAAATAGCCTTCCAAAATGACGTCCTTGTCGTAAAAGGTTTCCAGCCGATACGCATAGATCGCCTCTTTTATTTTCCGGTTCCACGATTTTTCATGTGTCAAATACAAATTCCGGGCATACTGCTGAGTGATGGAGCTCGCGCCTTCCGCTTTCCGCATCGTCTTGATGTCTTTCAATAAAGCCCCGGCAATCCGTTTGTAATCAAATCCGTTATGCTCGTAAAAATTGCGGTCCTCCGTCGCGATCACTGCGTCGATCAGGAATGGCGAAATGTCATCAAGACCGACCCAATACCGGCGTTCCGCTGAAAACTTATCGCCGATCTGGCGCCCGTTCTTGTCGAGGAACACACTCGCTTTCGGCACGCTCAACGAAGGGGCGCCCGTTATTTGCGCATAAAGTCGAAGACAGAGAAACATCGTAAAAACTGCGGTTACCGCCGTCACAATCAGCAAGGCAATCCGTCGAATGAAATTATTCCTTTTCTTTTTCTTTATATAATCGACTCGTCTCATACAATCCCTTCTCCCACCGTTCTTTGCAGTCAGTATGGAACAGGCGCGGGAAGATTAAACGGCAATTTGGCGAAAAAGAGTGGATTTGATTCCGACAATTCGTGATGTATTGGAATAGTGCGGGGAAAAGCGATATAATGAATAGATATTTTGAACGTCAAGGGCGGTGCAACAGTGGAATCAAAAAAGGAAGGACGCCATGTCGATGTCCGGCTTCAATCGACGATCCGGCATGTGGACCAGGATGCGGACAAGCATGAACTGGAAGCCGTGGGGACGCTGATTGAAAAAGCGGGAAAGATCTATTTGCAATTCGTGGAAGACTTGAACGGTCAGCAGGTGCGGACGACGGTGAAGTTGGAAGAAGGGGATGCATTGATCATGCGGAGCGGGGCGGTTCAGATGCGCCTGCCGTTCTCGCCAGGGGAAACACGACCGGGCACGTACGGAAACGGTCCGGCAGCCTTCGACCTACTCGTGAAAACGACGAAGCTGGAAGTCGGAGCGGATACGTTCATCGCACATTATGAACTGCATGCAGAAGGTGCATTGCTTGGACAACACGAATTATTGATTACATATTCGGAGGGACAAAAATGAACGCAGTTGAAAAGATACAACAGGAAATAAAAAATGCATTCCGCGAGGCGGTTATCGCTTCAGGACTTACTGATGAATCCGTCATGCCGGATATCATCCTCGAAACACCGAAAAACAAAGAGAACGGCGACTATGCGACGAATATCGCGATGCAATTGACGAAAATCGCGAAAAAGCCGCCCCGCGCAATTGCGGAAGCCATTCTAGAGAAATTGGACACGTCTTCGACATCCATCAAATCGATGGACATCGCGGGACCTGGGTTCATCAACATCAAGCTGAAAAGCGATTACTTAGGGGAAGTCGTCAAAACAGTGCTTGCCCAAGGAGCAGATTACGGCCGTTCGACGTATGGCGGCAATGAAAAAGTCCAAGTCGAATTCGTCTCTGCGAATCCGACGGGCGACTTGCATCTGGGACACGCGCGCGGTGCTTCGATCGGTGATTCATTGTGCAATATCCTCGATTTTGCCGGCTTCGACGTATCAAGGGAATATTACATCAATGACGCGGGCAATCAAGTGAATAATTTGGCCCTTTCAGTCGAGGCGCGCTACTTCCAAGCATTGGGTCTTGAGAAGGAAATGCCGGAGGACGGCTATCATGGGCAGGACATCATCGACATCGGTGAAAAGCTTGCGAAGGAATTCGGCGATCAGTATGTGAACGTCGGTGAAAAGGAGCGCCAAGAGTTTTTCAGGAAGTACGGCCTTGATTTCGAATTGGCGAAGCTGAAGAAGGACTTGGAAGATTTCCGCGTGCCGTTCGACAACTGGTTCTCGGAAACGTCGCTATATACGGACGGGAAGATTGGCATCGCGCTTGATAAATTGCGTCAGAACGGTCATGTATATGAAGAGGACGGCGCGACATGGTTCCGCTCGACGACGTTCGGGGATGATAAAGACCGCGTCCTCATTAAGAATGACGGCTCGTACACGTATTTGACGCCGGACATCGCATACCACGAAGACAAGCTTCGCCGCGGTTTCGACAAGCTCATCAACATTTGGGGAGCCGACCACCACGGCTATATTCCGCGGATGAAGGCTGCCATCGAAGCGCTCGGATACGACCGCGACACGCTTGAAGTGGAAGTTGCCCAAATGGTGCAGCTATATAAGGACGGCGAGAAATTCAAAATGAGCAAGCGTACCGGTAAAGCGGTCACGCTGCGTGAACTCGTCGAAGAAGTCGGCTTGGATGCTGTCCGTTATTTCTTCGCGATGCGCTCTGCTGATTCGCAAATGGACTTCGATTTGGATTTAGCGATTTCGCAGTCGAATGAAAACCCGGTGTACTACTCGCAATACGCGCATGCCCGCATTTCATCGATCCTTCGCCAGGCGGAGGAAAAGAACTTGACCGCTTCCACGGATCATGTTGAATTATTGCAAACAGAAAAGGAATTGACTCTGCTGAAGAAACTCGGCGACTTCCCGCGTGCCGTCAGCGATGCAGCAAGAATCCGCTCGCCGCACCGGATCACAATCTATATCCAGGAGCTGGCCGCCGAATTCCACAGCTTCTACAATGCCGAAAAAGTGCTTGACCCGGACAACCGCGACCTGTCCGAAGCACGCCTCGCATTGATCACAGCAACACGCACAACGATTGCAAATGCGTTGAAACTGATCGGCGTCGCTGCGCCGGAAAGAATGTAATAGGCCAAGCCCCTCCGTTTTGGAGGGGCGTTTTTTGGTCGATTCGGAGTTCGCAACGCAATCAATCGGGCTCACAACGCAATCAAAGAGGTTCGCAACACAATTAAACGAGTGCAACACAATCATCGGGGCTCGTAAGACAATCAATGCGATCCGCAAAGCGATAAACCGAAGTCGCAAAGCAATCAACGGCTCTCGCAACACAATCAACCTAATTCATAAACCGCAGCCTCTCGACAACCTAAAAATCTATAGTATAATTAAACCCGAACATCAATTACATAACCAAACATGAAGGTGCCCCGCCGTCAACGCTGGGGTTAAAAGGGAAGCCGGTTCGATTCCGGCGCGGTCCCGCCACTGTAAGTGCTCGCAAGCCGCAAGACGCCACTGGAGAAATTTCTGGGAAGGCGCGGGGAGCGAAAAGCACAAGCCAGGAGACCTGCCTTCATGAGTCACCCGTACCCTACGAGGATAGGTTTGGTGGAAATCAGCGCGTTCAATGAATTTCAAGCTGCTGTATTTTTACTAAGCGCATTCCTCCGTCCACAAAACGGGGGATTTTTATTTGGAACAAATAGGAGGAAATCTGAATGAAGAAATTTTGGCAACTGTGGCTTTCGGCCATCCTTGCGACGTTCCTGCTCGCAGCATGCGGCACAGATGATGCGAAGAAGGACAACACGCCGGTAAACGGCAGCTCGCAAACAGAGGATCAAGCATCTGAGGAAGTAGCTGAATTCCCGCTTACACTGACGGACGCGGTCGGCAATGACATTACACTCGAACAAGCCCCTGAAACGATTGTGTCCATGATTCCGAGCAACACGGAAATTCTATTCGCGCTCGGTTTGAACGATGAAATCGTCGGTGTCAACGACTGGGATAACTATCCTGAAGAAGCGCTTGAAAAAGAGAAAATCGGCGGTATGGAGTTCAACGTCGAAAAGATCGTCTCCATGACACCGGATGTCGTCTTCGCGCATGAATCGATGCTCGGCACAGGCGAAGAAGGGCTTCAACAGCTTCGTGACGCAGGAATTAACGTATTCGTCGTAAAAAATGCAGCGGATTTCGAACAGACATATGAAACGATCAAAACAATCGGCAAGGCAACCGGCAAAACGGAAGAAGCAGCTACAATCATCGAGGACATGAAAGCGAAAGTCGAAGAAGTCCTCGCGAAAACAGCAAAAGTTGAGAATGAAAAACGCGTATTCATCGAAACATCTGATGTACCTGAAATTTATGCACCAGGTAAAAACACGTTCATGCAGCAAATCCTCGACATGATCGGCGCGGAAAACGTTGTGACGGAAGAAGACTGGGTTATGATCAGCCCGGAAGAAATCGTCAAGCAAAACCCTGACGTCATCATCGTCATGTACAGCTATGTGCCAGACATCGTCGAGAGCGTGAAAAAACGCGACGGCTTCAGCGACATTACTGCTGTTAAGGAAGAGCGAGTCGTCCAAGTAGACGAAAACTTGACGAGCCGCACAGGCCCACGTCTCGCACTAGGCCTCGAGGAAATAGCGAAAGCCATTTACCCAGAGGCTTTCGGTGAATAAAGCAACAATTGCCTACATCGTGTCTGCCGCCACGCTTCTAGTGGCGGTATGGCTCGGTGTTTCGATTGGAACGGTTAAAATTCCGATCAGTACGTTTTGGGACTCGTCGGATACGACAGCTTCAAATATCTTATGGAAAATCCGGATGCCCCGCGTCATCTTAGCCGGGCTCGTCGGTGCATCACTCGCCATTTCTGGCGCAGCCTTCCAAGGATTGCTGAAAAACCCGCTCGCAGATCCTTACACACTCGGAGTGTCATCCGGCGCCTCAGTGGGTGCTGTCGTGACACTCTTTTTCGGTTTATCGATTCCAATCCTAGGCACATACACATTACCCGTCTTCAGCATGACGGGAGCCGCCTTGACGATGTTCCTCGTCATTGGCTTCGCAAGGCTCGTCGACCGTTCAATGAAAATGGAGACAATCATCTTAACCGGAATCATCTTCGGCTCATTTCTAGGCTCCGTTCTTTCGCTCATGATTGCGCTAACCGGTGAAGAACTGCGACAGATCATCGGCTGGCTTCTCGGCAGTGTCTCGATGCGCGGCTGGAATTATATTCTCATGGTGCTGCCGTTCGTCGCCATCGGTTCCTTTATTCTGTGGATGAACCGCAGGGAATTGAACGCAATGCTCTTCGGCGAGGAACGCGCCCATCATTTAGGCGTCAACGTCAAACAACGGAAGTTCATGATTCTCATTGGCGGTTCCATCCTGACGGGTTCAGCGGTCGCGGTCTCCGGAACAATCGGCTTTGTCGGCCTCGTTGTCCCGCATATGACGCGCCTCATGTGGGGGTCCGACCACCGGCATCTGCTTACATTGTCGTTCATGAACGGCGCAACGCTGCTTATCATCTGCGACCTCATCGCCCGAACGATCATCTCGCCTTCGGAACTGCCGGTCGGCGTCATTACGGCATTCATCGGCGCGCCAGTGTTTGCGTACATTTTCTATAGACAGAGAAGGAAAGGGGCCATGTAACATGCTGCAAGTCGACAATCTCTCCGGAGGCTACGACAAAGAGCCGATCGTCAACAACATTTCATTCAATGTGAATAAAGGGGAGATCCTCGGCATCCTCGGCCCGAACGGCAGCGGCAAATCAACGCTGTTGAAAATCATTTCGGGAATATTGCCAAAGCAGAATGGGACCGTCAAAGTCGACGGGGAGGATGCCGCGGTTTATTCCCAAAAGCAATTCGCCAGAAAGGTGGCAGTCCTTCCGCAACTCCATGCGCATGCCTTCTCGCATACCGTGAAAGACACCGTCGCACTCGGCAGGTATCCCCACCAGTCCGGGCTTTTTTCGTCTTGGTCCGATGAAGACGAGCGGGCGGTGACGGAGGCGCTTGCCTATACCGGCGTCACGCGGTACAAAGATACGGCGATCGAACTGCTTTCAGGCGGCGAACAGCAACGGGTCTTCGTTGCACAGGCACTTGCGCAAGAGGCACCGATCCTCCTGCTCGACGAACCGACGAACCATCTCGACATCGCCCACCAGCAGCAATTGCTCGACACGATCCGCAAGCATGCGAGCGAGAAAGGTGTCACGGTCATTTCCGTTTTCCACGACGTCAACCTCGCCTCCCTCTATTGCGACAGACTGCTCCTCATGGAAAAGGGGGAAATCGCCACGATCGGCGAGCCGCAGGACGTTATCCGAGAGGCGACAATCAGCAAAGTGTACAACGCGCGCGTTAAAACGCAGCCACATCCAGAGTTGCCGAAGCCGCAAATGACGCTTCTCCCTGATACACTTGAAGAAAGAAAACCATTCACTATCAATAAAGGGAACTTCACCGTCACGTCGGACCACGTATCCCTAAAAGTCGCCAAGCCGTTGAAGACATTATCTTCAGCCGTCGTGAACGCAGGCATGGGTTGGTACCGCGCATTCGTCAACCGCCACGTCGATGCAAACTACAACTGCGACGACGTCAAGGTAGAAATGTCCACCTACCTCGAGCAACACGGCTACTCGATTTCGGATACCGTCGGCATGATGACCGCCGTCACGACCGAGCACGCGGAAATCGGCGAATACGAAGGTGATTTCGGAACCGTCCTCGTCATGGTGACAGCAGGCGTCGGCAATGCCGTCGACGTCTCGCAAGCACTTGACCGTGAACAACGCGTTGGCACCATCAACACATGGGTCATCGTCAACGGCCAGCTGCCCGAAGAGGCTTTCATCCAAGCGATGATCACGGCAACCGAGGCGAAAACGAAAGCGCTTCAAATTGAAAACGTCAAAGACCCGCTCACTGGCACAATTGCGACCGGCACATCGACTGACAGCCTTCTCGTCGCGGCGACACAGGAAGGGGAGCACCTGCCGTACGCAGGCCCAATCACCCCGCTTGGCAAACTGATCGGCCACGGCGTCTACGACTGCACCATCCGCGCGATTCGCGCCTACAAACAAGCGAAAGGCTGGACTTCATAATGCAAGCCCATTTTGTTGCAATCGCGATCGGGTTCGTCCTCGACCGCGCTCTCGGGGATCCCCCGAACTGGCCGCATCCCGTCCGCTGGATCGGCACATTCATCTCGAAGCTCACCGCGGTCCTGAATAGAGGGCATGCCCGCGTACTGAAAGGCGCAGGGATGCTGTTCATTACGGTGTTCCTCGTAACAGCGGTCGTGCTGGCAATCGTCTGGTCTGCCTACCAATACCATATCGTTTTCGGAGTCGCGGTAGAAGCGATCCTCATTGCCGTCGGACTCGCCCAGAAAAGCCTGCGGGACGCCGCGCTTGATGTCTACACCCCCCTTGAAGCTGGTAATCTAGAAGAAGCGCGAACAAAGCTGTCATGGATCGTCGGCCGCGACACCGAAAAGCTGCAAGAAAGCGAGATAGCCCGCGGCGCGATTGAAACGGTATCGGAAAATACAGCAGACGGCATTACATCTCCATTATTCTGGACATTCCTTTTCGGCGCTCCCGGGTTATGGATGTACAAGGCTGTTAACACGCTAGATTCAATGATTGGTTACAGGGATGACCGTTATCGTGAATTTGGCAAGTTTTCTGCGCGAGCCGATGATGTTTTGAATTTCATTCCCGCAAGGATTACAGGCTTCCTCATCCTCGTTTTTACTCCGAATGAAGGAGGCATTCCTTTTCGGAAACGGTTTGTCGGCTGGAGCAAAGAAGCAAGGAACCACCCGAGCCCGAATAGTGGATTCCTTGAAGCGGCCACTGCCTGGCAGTTCGGTGTCAAATTGGGCGGGAAAAGTACATACCGGGGAATCGTTTCCGAACGACCGGAACTCGGACCCGGACTGAAGCCGTTGCGAGCGGCTCATATCAAATCGGCGATCGGGCAAATGCAAGCGGCATCTTTCGCCTTTTGGATACTTATGACGATTATTGGAGTGATTTTCTATGCAATTGCCTGAACATGGGGCGAACCCCCACCATGTCTACGGGAAGCTCGGCATGACCCCGCCTGCGCGGATACTCGATTTCAGTGAAAACTGCAATCCGGCGGGGCCTCCGCGGGCTGTTCTTGATATGTGGCCAGATCTTGTGACGCGATTACACACCTACCCGGACCCGGCCGGCGAGCCTTTTCTGTCGAAGGTGGCAGAGTATCATGGCGTTCCGCAGGCGTCGGTGTTTGCCGGGAACGGTGCAGCGGAAATTTTGTCCCTCATTGCGGAACGGTACCGAGGAAAACGGGCAATCGTCGTCCACCCGACGTTTTCCGAGTACGAAGCGACGTTGATGGCGAAGGGAGTGGAGATTGAACGAGTCATCGCTTCCGAGGCGGAAGGTTTCGGCCTGCCGAACGAGGCGGTTTTGTCTCAAATTGAGGAAGCAGCAGTCGTATACATATGTACGCCGAACAATCCGACGGGCGTCATGCCGGAGCGAGGGGATTTGTTGGCAATTATCCAGATGGCCGGGGAAGTGGGATGCGAAGTCGTCCTCGATGAAGCGTTCGTTGATTTCATTGATGAAAGTAGATCGTTCATTTCTGAATTGAGGGATTCTCCACATGTTATCATCGTGCGCTCGATGACGAAGATGTACGCGATTCCGGGCATCCGCCTTGGGTATGTGGTTGCGCATCCCGATGTCATTGTGGAGCTGAAGTCTGCTGCGCCGCATTGGAATGTCAACGGGTTGGCGGCCGCAATCGGTGCGGTTTGTCTCGGGGAGGAAGCGTATCGCGAAGCGGCGATCTGTAGCGCCCGGACTGAACGCGAGAAAATGACAGCTTTTCTGAAGAAATTCGACTGTATCGTAACCGAATCAGAAGCGAATTTCCTGACATTCAAGCCGCGCGATGCCGGAAAGCTATATACAGATATGCTCGCGAAAGGCATCGTCCTCCGCCATTCAGAAAACTTCCGCGGCATGGACGGCAGCTGGCTGCGGATCGGCATGAAAAGTAGTGCGGAAATGGAAGAATTGCGGAGAGAGCTAGCAGGCGCGCTCATAAATAATTGAATCACGCTCATAAAACGGTATGAGTGATCATAACAGTCGGGATCGCGCTCATAAAACGGTATGAGTGATCAAAACTAGCGTGAACGCGCTCATAAAACGGTATGAGCGATCATAACTAGCGTGATCACGCTCATAAAACGGTATGAGTGATCATAAC
>NZ_LQYA01000084.1 GCF_001531445.1 Sporosarcina koreensis | reverse complement strand
GAGTGCTTAATGCGTTAGCTGCAGCACTAAGGGGCGGAAACCCCCTAACACTTAGCACTCATCGTTTACGGCGTGGACTACCAGGGTATCTAATCCTGTTTGCTCCCCACGCTTTCGCGCCTCAGCGTCAGTTACAGACCAGAAAGCCGCCTTCGCCACTGGTGTTCCTCCACATCTCTACGCATTTCACCGCTACACGTGGAATTCCGCTTTCCTCTTCTGTACTCAAGTCCTCCAGTTTCC
>NZ_LQYA01000083.1 GCF_001531445.1 Sporosarcina koreensis | reverse complement strand
CCCCGCGAACTTCCTCCCGCCGATGCTCAAGTCGTATGTGCCTGGGCAATAGGAACCGACAATTTCATACGCTTCGATATGCTCTGCGACTTCCGGAAACAGCATGCGGACAAATTCCACCATCGCTTCGTACCCTTCCGGAATGTCGATGGATCCTTCCTGCTCAGAAAGGACGATGGAAATGTTGAGCACACCTTCATCCAGCACGACTGCGAGCCCCCCCGAATTCCGGACGATCGTTTTATAGCCAGCTTCTTGGATGAGCGGCAATGCTTCTTCAATATGCGGCAGTCGATGGTCCTGAATGCCGAGGACAACTGTTTCATCATGCACCCAAGTACGGACGGTCGGCACGGACATTTTCTGGCCGACAAGATGGCAGAGCGTGTCATCCATCGCGAAGGATTCCAATGCAGATCTATTTTTTGCGGTCATCGATTCGTCGATGAAACGCCATTTTGGGAGTTGTAAATTGGACATTTCTAATTCTCCTGATGATCTTTTTGCGTTCGGTATTTTTTCCGCTATAAGCATACACTAGTTCCACCGGATGGAACAGTCCTACATTCTTGTCGATTGTATGACTTCTATGCTTGGGAACCGTGTTTTCGCGCTCGTTATGCTACACTATGGATAGAAGTAAATCCACGAAAAAAGGAGTTTGAATTCATATGAATGAAGCAGCAATTACACTCGATGGATGGTATGTGCTACATGATTTGCGCTCGATGGATTGGGCGTCCTGGAAGTTAATCTCAAAAGAGGAGCGCCAGGCGGCAATCGAGGAGTTCATGGCTTATTTAGATAAACTTCAACAGGCGGATGACGCAAAGACGGGGGCCCATGCGTTTTACACGGTCGTCGGGCAAAAAGCGGATTTCATGCTTATGACATTGCGTCCGACAATTGACGAATTGCAGGAGCTCGAAGCGGAATTCAATAAACTGACGATCGCGGATTATACGATCCCGGCTTATTCATATGTATCGGTTGTGGAGTTGTCCAATTATCTTGCGGGCGAGTCGGATGAAGATCCGTATCAAAATCCGTATGTGCGTGGACGCCTGTATCCGGAACTACCGCGCAACCAATACATCTGCTTCTATCCGATGGACAAGAAGCGCGATGGCGAAGACAACTGGTACATGCTCAGCATGGACAAGCGCAAGGAATTGATGCGCAGCCACGGCATGATCGGCCGCGGTTACGCTGGCAAAGTGAAGCAGATCATTTCCGGCTCTGTCGGTTTCGATGATTTCGAATGGGGCGTCACATTATTCTCAGATGATGTTCTCCAGTTCAAAAAATTGGTCTATGAGATGCGCTTCGATGAAGTGAGCGCGCGTTACGGCGTGTTCGGCTCGTTCTTCATCGGCACATTACTCGATGAAGAGAAGAAGAAGTCATTTTTCACAATTTGATGGAAAGAGCCTCTACATAGGGGCTCTTTTTTGTGCGTATCCACCTCATATCGCTTACTTACGTCGATTACTCACGCATAAATTGGTGTAATCACGCATATATCCATTTTCCCACGCATAAATCGCTATATTCGCGCATAAAAGTGTGCATTCACGCATAAATCGCTAAAATTACGCATAAAATCCGATTTCCACTCATAAATCGTCAGAAATCCGCATAACCCGCTATCATGAATATAAAAAAGAGCCATCCTAGACGGCTCCAACTTTCATTTTCGTAACCATTCCATAATATCCGCCTTCAAATCATTCCCATTCCAAAATGTCAGCGCGGCATCTTCGCCAATCCGCTCGACGAGTTGTTCAACATAATCTGTGCCAAGTATATAGCCGAGGCGGTTATAACCGAAATAGCTGCCGCCCGATAGACGGAACCATTCCTTTTCCTTCACCATGTCCCAATCCCCAATTGCGTCTTCCAAAAATCGCCGTTTCAACTCGACTTTATTTTCCTCATAACACTTCACCCACGGCTCGCCATCGTCATCATATGTAAAATAGACCGGCTTTTGAAGGCCCGGAACAATCCGCTTCGACAAATACGTGGCGGCGCCTTCCGTGAATAACGTCGTCAAGCCATGCTCCCAATCGACGGTTGACCAATCCATCCCATCACGCGTGGCAAGCGCAAAATGCGTGACATGACCGATTTCATGTGCAGTAATCACTTTCAAATGGTCGCGCTCCGAGGATAGCTTTTCAACCGCAAAATAGATTTCGCGCCGATTGTCCCGCGTCACGAATGCATTCGAGCCAAACGTCCCGACCATCAGTTGGTAGGATAGGTCCAACCCCAAACCAAATATCTGCTCATACTCCTTATCCAATTCCTCAATAATGCCTGGCAACCCGTCAGAGATGGAACGGATGTCGGCAATCTTGCCTTCGTATTTCTGGAGTGCCGCTGACAGGCGCTCTTCTGTCCTCGGACAATGGTTTGGAAAATACTTTTCATAGATCTTTTCGTTGCCATCTAAGTATGTTTCCAAATCGGCAAGCGTCGGCTGTTCGATTGATTCCCAGAACTTCAAGAACATCGGAATATTATTTTCAATATGCATGTACTCTCCCCCTCTCCACTAGTATACATATTTTTCAGTCATCAATAAAAGCCTAAAAGCATATGGTGGAACCGAGGGAAGATACAAAGCGCATTGCTTCTTTTCCCCTACCGAACAGGATTGCCCGTAAGTGTAAGTAATTGAGAACAGAAAGGATGAAAAACATGGTTCAATATTATTGGTATCCAGGTTTTCAACAGCAGCAAATGCAAATGCCTACAACGCCGCCACAGATTCCAGCAGGAGGAGGACGGCCCCCATTCCGGGAGGAGTCGTATATCGAAAATATCCTCCGCCTCAACCGGGGCAAGCCGGGCGTTTTCCATTTCTCTTTCGAACATGCCGTCGAAGCTGGAAAAAACACGCTGGCAATCCGCGGTATCGTGGAAGCGGCCGGACGCGATCACGTCATCTTAAGCACAGCTGCCGGCAAACGCTATTTGATGCCGATGATTTATTTCGACTATGCGGAGTTTGACGAAGAACTGAATTATTTTAATCAACAACCATAACCAAAAGCGGAGGGCGCCTGTCTAGACCTCGAGCCTCTGTCGCCCGGAGTCTAGTCGGCCCCCTAAAAAAGTCTTCCCCTGCCTCTTTCGGCAAGGGAAGACTTTTTTATGATCCTAACTTCTTTTCAAGCACTTCCCGGAAACGCTCCGGTTCGTCCAGACGGATTGCGGCCATCTCGTATGTCTTTTCCATTCCCATAAACAAGGTCGCCTTCAGCGGCTCCTTAAAATGAAGGACGCAATTCGGCTTCGCCTCCTCCAAATCCCGGGCAATGAACTCGACAAGCCCTTTCGACTTCAAATTGCATTGCGCCGCTTCTTCAAACCAGTCGATTTTGTTAATCGCGTCAAAAGGAATTTCCATGCGTTTCCCGAGTCCAAGAGAAACTTGCATCCGATTTTCCTTCATTGTCAATGGATTGAGCCGCACTGTTTGAATATCCGCAATAAAATAAATGACCGAATAGACATTCAAGACGAGCAGGACAATAGATAAAATCATGGATTTCTCATGGAGCCACCAATGGATGCCGATCGTTTCAATGACGATGGCGTGGATGAGCATGATGTTGAAGGCGAGCAAACTTGTCTTTTGATGCAACGAAAAGAACGCTTCCCCTGTGGGCGGTTTCCGTTTCCAAGAAGCGAAGGCATAGTAGAACATGAGCGTTTCTGCAGCGACTATGGAAATGAGCGGATGGGAGGATACCCTTTCCTTGACATGAGTAGGAAACGCGAATAAACCGCTATTGCTTTCCTGTTTCAGCTCCCTTAGAATGCTGGGCAAATGTTTCACAAGCAGGAAAAGAAGCCCGATTTCCGCGAGTACAATCAATCCTTCAAGTCCAATTGCAGCATAAGGGATGAATTTGAAAGGCTCAAAATATTCGCTTGGAATAATGAATCTCGCTACAACAAGCCCGATCACCATAAATGTGATGAACCGTTTCAGGGTGAAGCCTTTCTTGCGTGTCATCGCCAAAATTAAAAGCGGCGCAACTATCGCCAAATCCAACAGCGAACCGATCACAACTGCCCGGGAATCGTCCGGCATCGGAATCGCAGGCAACCGGTACGCAAAATAATTACTAACAAGAACGAGAAGCAACAATGCAGCAAATAAGCTTTGTTTTGAACGTAGTCGGGTCAATACCATGGAATCTCCCCCTTTTCTTCTAGTTTACTAAAGAGTGCGAATACGATTACAAGGTAGTTTCGACAGATTTATGGAGATTTTTATGAGTTTGAGCGTGCGATGGCTTGCTTTGGACGCGGGTCGCATCGCTTTGGACGCGCGGGAGCTTGCTTTGGTCGCGCAGGAGCTCGCTTTAGACGCGAGATGCACCTCTTTGGACGAGTGGCTACTCGCATTGAGCGCGGGACAACCCTCCTCCCTTCCTCCCCTATGACGCGATTCAAAAAAAAAAACGGTCTGAAGAACTGGTGCTCTTCAAACCGTTTCCATGTTATTTTCCGAACTTGACCGCTGCGATGATAAGCAGTATCCAGCCCACGATGAATGCGACGCCGCCGATTGGGGTGATGGCGCCTAGAATTCCGATGCCGGATAAGCTCAAAATATAGAGGCTGCCGGAGAAGATGATGATCCCGGCAAGCAGCAAGTAGCCCGCCCATGTCAAAGTGGTCGATTGGCCCAAGAGCGATGTGCTCATGAGGATGCCGACCGCGATGAGTCCGATCGCGTGGAACATTTGGTATTGGACGGCGGTTTCCCATATGGCGAGGTACCGTTCGGATAAGCGCTCTTTCAACGCATGCGCGCCGAATGCACCGAGGGCAACGGCAAGTGCCGCGTTGACAGCGCCTGCGATAATGAAAAATGGCATGTGATTTCCTACTTTCCGATTAAGAGATTAATGCTTCCCCTTTAATGATAAACAATTTTTCAGCAAGTTTCACACTTGAAGAAAGACATCTTTCCAACAAATCAGAAGTCGAAGATCGAGCCGCCGTTTGCATCCTCTTCCTCGAGCGGCCTGCTGTCCAACGATGACACCCGCGGTTGATGGGAAATCGCCATCGTTCTTGGCGTAATGATCGGTTCTTCCTTCTTGTCCTTGCTGACGAGAACGACTTGGCAGAGCGCCCTGATCGCTGTCAGCGCCTCCCGGATGGCTTGGTCGTCATCAGCGGTTTTCGCGTAATTCAACTGCCGTTGCATTTCCTCAATAATCCGTTCGGTTGAAATCATCTTCCTGCATCCCCTTTCTTCGGTTCGAATTTCATACATTCCATGCCCGATGATCGCTGCACAACGGTCGAGGGCAGTTCACGTGTTTTAAAACCATATGCCTTGCAGCCACGCGGGCTTTTCGGATCCCATGTTACAAAAAAGTATTGACATCGAAAACAATTTACAGCCATGAAGACACCTCTTCTCTTACAGCCCGCCGTCCGTCCGGCACCAGTCAATCGTCGTTTCATTCCAACCTGTCAAAATTCCATTTGCCTTGGAATAGGGCTGGCTGCCGAAAAATCCGCGGCTAGCGCTCAGCGGGCTCGGATGGACCGCTTCGATGACAGCATTTTTATGCAGATCAATCAGCTTCTTCTTCTCCTGCGCAGGCCGCCCCCACAGGATGAAGACAACCGGCTCATCGCGTTCGGACAAGCGTCGGATCACTTCGTCGGTGAACTGCTCCCATCCTTGCTTGCGGTGGGAATGCGCTGCCCCTTCCCTTACCGTGAGGACGGTATTCAACATGAGAACGCCCTGCTCCGCCCAGCCCGTCAATGTTCCGGTTTCAGGAATAGCGCACCCGATATCGGACTGCAACTCCTTGAACATATTTCGCAAGCTCGGCGGAATCTTGACGCCAGGCTTCACCGAAAAGCTGAGGCCATGCGCTTGTCCAGGTCCATGATACGGATCCTGTCCGAGCACAACGACTTTCACATCTTCGAACGGAGTCAGCTTGAAGGCTGTCCACATATCCTCCATGAGCGGATACACCGTGTGGCTTTCGTATTCTTTTTTGAGGAAATCGCGAAGCTGCAAGTAGTACGGTTTCTGGAATTGCTCCGCAAGCACTTCATCCCAATCATTGCCGAACCTTCTTTTCTGCAAGAATCTCACTCCCTGAATTCAATCGTCACGTCATACCCCGCGAACGAAAACATTTCTTTCAACGTATTTTCTGCATTGAATTGCGCCGTCTTCAAAACGCCTTGGCCAGTCGCTTCCTGAACGATGAGATTTTTCGCTTCAGCAGCAAGCTCGTATGCCTCTTCAATATCCGCTTTCTGACGGAAGACACCTTCATACGAATAGACCTCGACTTGGTCGAAATAAATTTCAGCTCCACCAAGGAAATTCGCTGCAGGCAATGTGAGCTTTGCCGTCTTATTCTTTTCATCTATGACGACATCTTTTTCAGTGAGCTCGGACAAATCGACGCCCGCTTTCACTGATCCTGGAATGACGACGAGCAGCTGCCGCTTCGTCCCCGGTACATTCAAACCGATGCTTTGTCCGAATAGCTGGTTGTCCTGGCGTTCAATAATGACCTTCGTATACGCTTCCGCGGTTGCCATTTCGTTCAGTTCCTGTATTTGTTCAAGGAACACACCTTTTTGTTCCGTGAAGGTGCTCCCTAGTTTTAAAAATTGGAAGGCGATGAACGGAAGGGAAATAATGACGAGCAAGAGGAGCACGGCCAGTAAGAGAGCCGATCGTTTCCACATCGAAAGGAATCTGAATGGCATGCGCGGGCGCCAGGATTTCCTTTTCCTGCCGAGCGCTTCTTCCACTGTGACAGCACTCTCAGAATCTGAAGCCTTCAATTCTTTTAGCAGTTTTTCAATTTCACGCAATTTCTTTTTATCTTCCATACCCTTTTTCACCATCCTTCGACACTTGTAATCGCACATTTTTACATATAGTTGTACGTTTAGACTAGCCGAAAGTTTCGTAGTGGACAACAGATAAGCATGTGGCATTCTGCCTTTCATTCCAAAATCCGGATATACGCAT
The DNA here is from genome assembly GCF_001531445.1 of Sporosarcina koreensis. Lineage (GTDB taxonomy): Bacteria > Bacillota > Bacilli > Bacillales_A > Planococcaceae > Sporosarcina > Sporosarcina koreensis_C. The sequence goes on along the minus strand of NZ_LQYA01000083.1, from coordinate 16,454 downwards.
ATTTTCGCCGAATTGCGCATAAAATCGGCTATTCACGCAAAAATCGGCAAGAATGCGCATAAACGCCGCAATTCACGCATAAACCACCACGCGATTGCAATAATTGTATTTTTTCTTCAATTTGCTTACTATTGAAAATGAATGCAATCCAACGCGAAGGAGAAATCCATCTATGACTATGAAAAAGACATTGACCATTGCAGGATCAGATACATCAGGCGGCGCGGGAATCCAAGCAGACCTGAAAACATTTCAAGAGCACGGAACATACGGTATGACAGCTTTGACGGTCGTTGTGACAATGGACCCCGATAACAATTGGAGCCACGGCGTCTATTCTCTGCCAATCGATGTGTTGAAAGCGCAGCTGAAAACAGCCCTTTCGACAGGCATCGACGCGATTAAAACAGGTATGCTCAGCACGGAGGAAGTTATCCAAACCGCGGGCGAGGCGATTGCGGAGTCTGGACTCGACCACGTCGTCATCGACCCTGTCATGGTTTGTAAAGGCGAAGACGAAGTTCTCAATCCGGGCACTGTCGACGCGATGGTGGCCTACTTGCTTCCGAAAGCGGAGATTGTCACGCCAAACCTGTTCGAAGCAGGCCAATTGGCGAGTATGAAGACACCTTCGACGATCGAGCAGATGAAATCGGTAGCCGAAAAAATCCATTCGCTTGGCGCACGAAACGTCGTCATCAAAGGCGGAAAACAGCTTCAGCATGACAAAGCGGCTGACCTGTTTTACGACGGCAAGACATTCACGTTGCTTGAAGCGGAAAAAACGGCTACGCACTATAACCACGGTGCAGGTTGCACATTCGCCGCAGCAATCACAGCGAATCTTGCAAACGGCCTCGACGTGAAAGAATCCGTCATCGAAGCGAAAAAATTCGTTTCCGCGGCAATTGCAAACGGCTGGAAGTTGAATGAATATGTAGGCCCTGTCATGCACGGCGCGAAAAACCGTGTAGGCGCACCTGATATTACAGCGACAGAGATTTGATTTCTTGAAGGTCAGAAGAGAGCCGTCTCTTCTGGCCTTTTTTATGTGGGCGAAAATTTATCGGTCATTTCCCGGTAGTTATCGATTATTTCCCGACTTATATCGATCATTTCAGCTGACTTATCGATTATTTCCCATGATTTATGGTCATTTTGTGACCTTTGACCTACCCTATCCGCTGTTGTTTCTCCAGACTCCGGGCGCTGTAAGGATCATAAGTCAGCCCCGCGGCAAAAAGCGCCGTTTCGCATGTCTGCCTTATGCCTGTCGCATCTAGGCAGGCCGCCTCCGCTTTTGTTCAAGCACCTCAATCGCATTCATTTACACTTTTCTATATACTTATTATATCCACAGTTTGTAAGAAGGAGGATTTATTCATGGAGATCGTGAAACCGGACCAGTTGCAGGAATTGCTGAATTCCTATGCGAATAAAGATGTTTACATCCATCTTGAAACGACGAATGGCGCGTATGCCGCCCATTTCAAGGAAGGATTTTTCAACGCCGGGGCATTCATCCGGAATGTCGTCGTCAAATATGAGCTTGGCAAGGTGGCGGGCGAATCGCCGCACCGTATCGGCCTGAAGCTTCCTTCAGGTTGGATTTATGCGCAAGGGATCACCCATTACACCGTCGACGAGCATAACAGGTTGCTCATGGCGGGGCTCGATCCCGATGGTAAACTTGCAGTCGCGCTCGAAATAAGCGAAACACCGTTTACATATTAAGCAATTTGATTGTGAAGGAGGCTTTTTAATGATTAAAGAAGAACGCCACGTGCTCGTCGTTTTTCCGCACCCGGATGACGAAGCTTTCGGCGTATCGGGTACGATTTCCACATATATCGAGATGGGGGTACCCGTCACGTACGCCTGTCTGACGTTAGGCGAAATGGGCCGGAATCTCGGAAATCCCCCGTTTGCAAACCGTGAAACGTTGCCGCAAATCCGCAAGCAGGAACTGCAGAATGCAGCGGCGGCCATGGGACTGACGGATCTTCGGATGATGGGATTGCGCGACAAGACGATCGAATTCGAGGATGACGAAAAGATGATCAAGCTCATCACTGATTTGATTGAAGAAACGAATCCGTCACTCATCATTACGTTCTATCCGGGTCTCTCCGTCCACCCTGACCACGATGCAACAGGACGTGCCGTCGTCCGTGCCGTCAGAAGGATGAAGGAATCTGAGCGCCCGACATTATACACGATCGCCTTCGCAAATAACACAGCGGAAACGATCGGCGCACCCGACATTTTCCACAACGTCGAAGGGGCGGCGCAAAAAAAGCTCAATACCTTGAATGCCCACGCATCCCAAACCGTCTGGATGATGAGGGATATGGAAAAAAGATTGGCCGAGAAAGACCCTGAAGCATTGAAATGGCTGCACGAAGAGAAATTTTTCACATACAAGTGGGATAAAGATTTCGAATGACGTAAAAAAGCAGCTGCGCCCCGTTGGCAATTGCAAACGGGGCTTTTTCATAACCTGATTAAAAGACTGAAAAGAGTGATTTCATTCCAATGTATTTACAACTGGATGAAAAATCGATAATATGTATGATTATACAAGAATACTGATACTTTATTCATAAAGGAGCAAGAAAGAGTTGAAAAAACACCATTTATCCACATGGCTCTACTTTCTAATACCATCCATACTCGGTGTCATCCTTTTCATGATCCCTCTTAAATTCGGGGAAGAATGGAAGGTTCCGATTGCAAAATTTGCGGATATCCTGTCCGGCTGGCTCGAACCTGCCATGCCGATAACTGCAACGATCATTATTGTTATCGCGGCGATCGGGTCGCTGCTATATGCTTTCATCCCGCGTTCAAGTTCCAAACCTTCTCTCATGGAAGGCTTGTTCAAAGTGACGCCATTCTGGGTCGTCACCCGCATACTCGGAGCTGTTTTCGCTATCATGGTCACGTTCAAAATCGGACCGGAAGCAATCTGGAACGAAAACACAGGTGGCTTGCTGCTAGCACCGGATGGCCTTGTTTCATTCTTATTCACGATTTTCTTATTCGCAGGTCTTTTATTGCCATTATTATTGAACTTTGGTTTGTTGGAGTTTTTCGGAACGATGATGGTGAAGGTGATGCGACCATTATTCAAACTTCCAGGACGTTCTTCCATCGATGCGCTTGCTTCATGGATTGGCGACGGTACGATCGGTGTGCTATTGACGAGCAAGCAGTATGAGGATGGGCATTATACGCAACGGGAAGCGGCGATCATCGCGACGACGTTTTCAGTCGTTTCCATTACGTTCTCACTTGTCATTATCGATACGGTCGGCATGTCGAACTACTTCCTTCCGTTTTACGGAACAGTGCTGCTGACAGGCGTCATATTGGCGCTCATCATGCCGCGCATTTATCCGCTGAGAGGCAAGAAAAGTGAGTATATAGATGGCCGGAAATTCACAGGCGAGGATGAGAAACTGCCTGAAGGCTATAATGTGTTCAATCACGGACTCGAAAATGCGCTGAATACCGCTTCAAAGAACCGTTCCATCGGCAAAATCTTCACGGACGGGATGCGCAATGTACTCGATATGTGGATCGGCGTCGCGCCGGTCGTCATGGCTTTCGGTACAGTAGCGCTCATTTTGGCCGAATATACAGGCGTCTTCACGTTTTTAGGGAAGCCGTTCGAGCCGATCCTTTCCGTGTTGGGTATTCCGGAAGCCGCGGCAGCCGCACAGACGATGGTCGTCGGTTTTGCGGACATGTTCCTGCCGGTAATTCTGGCTGACGGTTCCATCACTTCGCCAATGACGTTGTTCACGATTGCGACGATTTCAGTCGTTCAGCTTATTTACATGTCCGAGGTCGGCGGTTTGATCCTCGGAACAAAAATCCCTATCAACATCTTGGATTTGATCATCATTTTTCTATTGCGTACGCTTATCGCACTACCAATCGTTGCTGGCGTTGCACATCTGTTGTTTTAATTAACGAAAAGCGGAAACGACCGCTTAGGCCTAACAGGCATAAGACAATCCGGCGTAGTGGCGCTTTTTGCCACTTAAGCTGGGTTGACTTATGACCCGAAGGCCTGGTCGTTGAAGCTAGACAATGACGTAAAAGCCGCTGATCCATTACCGGATCAGCGGCTTTTTCATATTATGCATTCAATTTCTTTTTCAACTTCTCCAACATATCCGCTGTCATCGCATCCAAGTCGTATGTCGCACGGAATCCCCATTCCGCTACTGCTGCCGATGGATCGATGCTATTCGGCCAGCTATCAGCAATCGCTTGGCGGACCGGATCGACGTTATATGTCATTTCAAAGTTAGGCATATGCTTTCGGATCGATGCCGCGATTTCTCCCGGCTCAAAGCTCATCGCCGTCACGTTGAATGCATTGCGGTGCAACAACTTCGCAGGATCCGCTTCCATCAGGTCGACGATCGCTTGCAAGGCGTCAGGCATATACATCATGTCCATATATGTTCCTTCCCCGATGAAAGACTCATACTTCCCTTCCGTAATCGCCTTATAATAAATATCCACCGCATAATCGGTCGTTCCTCCTCCCGGCTGTGCCACATAGGAAATCAATCCCGGAAAGCGGACACCACGCGTGTCAACGCCGAATCGGTGAAAATAATAGTCGCATAATAGCTCGCCTGAGACTTTATTGACGCCATACATCGTTGTCGGCCGTTGCAATGTGTCTTGGGGGGTGTTCATCTTCGGAGTCGAAGGTCCGAACGCCCCGATTGAACTAGGTGTGAAAAAGTGCATATTAAGCTCCCGTGCAATTTCGAGCGCATTCATAAGTCCCCCCATGTTGAGGTTCCAAGCAAAAAGTGGCTTCGCTTCAGCTGTAGCGGATAGAAGCGCCGCCATATGCATAATGGTGTCTGCGCCGAAATCCTTCGCCACTTCGTACATTTTCTTGCCATCTGTTACATCAAGGATTTCGAACGGCCCTGCGACCGGTTCGAGTGGCTGACGGATATCCGTCGACAACACATTCTCTTCGCCATATTCTTTTTGCAGCTTGCCAATCAATTCCGAACCGATCTGGCCAAGTGCACCAGTCACCATGATTTTTTTCAATCCTGACTCCTCCTAAAGATCAAATGTATTTATGGAAAGGACATTGTTTTTCAAAAATTAAATAAACCTTTTTACATCAATATAAAAAGATTATATTATGTGTGCCTGCAAAACACAACAGCTATTCCTCTCTTATCATCTTTTCCCTTTATTTTTCTGGTATACTATAGAAAAACGTCGAGGTGCACAATGTTCAGTAAATATGCCAATTTTATTTTAGTTATCATTTTCAGCGCTTTGTTGGCGGTTGCCCTATTTTTATCAGGCTTGCAAACATGGCTCGTATTCACAATCGTTATGGTGTTCACTTTTATTTTAACGATGGGCTATCCCTTCTATATCATCTACAGAACAAGAAGTTTGAAGCTGATTGATCGCTATTTGGCCAATCACCGGAATAAGCCGATCTTCAGTTATGCGTATGCCCTCGCCCACGGGACAGATAAGGAGATTATTGATTCGCTGAATAAAATAGTGAAGTCCTACCCTCAAGCGGAAGTGCAAGATGTGTATAATGCCAATCTGCTAGTGTTCCAAAAGGATTGGAGACGTTTGATAGATTCATCGAAGTCGATGCATACAACTTTTTACCGTGATTATTATGCAGGAATCGGTTATACAATGAGCAATAATAAGGAGAAGTCATCCGAAGCTTTATCGAAGGTGAGAACCCCATGGATGGTGCATTCGCTTAAAGCGATCATCGCCTTGAAGCAGGGACAGAAGGATTTATTCCAAAAAGAAACAGCACTAGCAACTCGACAGGCAGTCGGCATGCAGCGCTATGTCGTGCATCATATGTTGAATAGAATGGCGGAGGGAGTTTTTTCGACCGAGGAGGCGTGAAAACCGGAAAACGCAAAGAAAGCCCATCTTTTCGTGGATGGGCTTTTTATTTGGATGAATACGCAAAGCCTGCGGATTTTACGAATAATTGACCATTGAGCATTGGGCATTCCAACTGGCCTCTGGCTTCAAGATCCGTCACGATCGCTTCCATATACCAGTTGTTGTTTCCATCAAATTGCGTCAATTTTCTCAAGGTCCTGTTCGACAGTTCTTCGAATGAAATGATGCCCGCTTCACGAATGATCATGAGCATCACTTTTTTGATTTTCTCATATCTAAACTTTACAATCGTCGCTCCGGCTCTGCCGTTCGATTGCAAAAGTTGTACGCTTTCGTTGTATCGCATATGTCCCACCTTTTCCAACGTGTATTACTCTCTATCTATTACCCTTTTTGACTAGAAGTAATCCTCATTTTTGATAAAAAACGAGGAAAAGTTCTCATGCTCTCACAAAAAACTGCCGTATCAGCTTTGCGCCGATACGACAGTTATTCTTTCATCTATTAGGAAATCACACCGAGTTCTTTTCCTACTTTTTCATAAATCGCGAGCGCTTCGTCAAGCATTTCCTTCGTGTGGGAAGCGGTCGGCATATTACGTACGCGGCCTTTGCCCTTCGGAACGGTCGGGAAGACGATCGATTTCGCATAGACGCCTTCTTCGATCAACCGTTTCGAGAATTGTTGCGTCAGCTTCTCTTCGCCGATGATGCATGGCGTGATCGGCGTTTCAGAAACACCGATGTCGAAGCCCAATCGCTTCAAGCCTTCCTTCAAGTAGTTGCCATTCTCCCATAGTTTGTCATGCAGCTCCGTCGATCCCGAGATTTTATCGAGCGCACCCATAATGGCAGCAACATCGCCTGCAGGCAATGCCGTGGAGAATAAAAACGGACGGGAACGGACTTTCAGCCAGTCGATCAAAGCCTGCGTCCCGGCAACATAGCCGCCTACGACGCCGATCGCTTTCGACAATGTACCGATTTGGAAGTCGATCTCTTTTTCGAGTCCGAAATGCTTCACAGTCCCTTTCCCTTTTCCTGTTACGCCGGAGCCATGCGCATCGTCGACGTATGTGATGAGATCGAATTCTTTCGCGATCTCCACGATTTCAGGAAGCTTCGCGATATTGCCGTCCATCGAAAAGACGCCATCCGTAATATACATGAGCTTGCCGTATTGCCCGGACTCCTTCGCTTCTTTCGCTTTCGCGCGCAAATCGTCCATATCCTGGTGCTTGACGCGGATGATCTTCGCACCGGAGAGACGGCAGCCATCGATGATGGAAGCGTGGTTCAATTCATCCGATAAAATCGCGTCCTGTTTATTCATGACTGCAGAAATCGCCGCCATATTACAGTTGAAACCGGATTGGTAAGAAATCGCCGCTTCCGTCCCTTTGAATTCCGCAAGCTTTTTCTCAAGCTCAATATGGATATCGAGCGTTCCATTGATTGTCCGGACAGCACCCGCCCCAACGCCGTATTTTTCCGTCGCCGCGATTGCAAGCTTTTTCAAATCTTCGTCTGTCGCCAGCCCTAAATAGTTGTTCGAGGATAGATTGATCAAATCTTTTCCGTTGATTTTAATGACTGGACCATTCGGACCTTCCACCGGATCGATTACATTGTAGAGGCCTTGGTCGCGCAGTTCCTGTAAATTTTCCTGTAAAAACGCATCGAGAACTTTTGACAAAATGATCTTCCTTTCAAACAGTTGATGCCCCCATTTTAGCATAAGCGGGCAAAACACGCAGAAGGAACCGTCTTATACGTCAATCCATTTTGAAAGTTGCTTTGTCTTCTCCTCGAAGGACTTCCTACTAATCGCCTGATCGACAACTTCGCGCAGCCTGTTTTCACTGTGTGCATATGCATGCATATAGCCTGTCGCGTCCATAATTTTCTCCTTGTACCGCCCACTGATTTCGAGGATTTTCTCTTCTGCTTCCGCGTCTTCCGTACATAGCGAAACAAGATCGAGAATTTCATCCAACGGACTTTCAGGATCATATTCATGCGGTTGCGTCGCGTCGAACAGGCATACAGACAACTCCGGCAACAATACGATGTCGACGCTATTCGGATCAAGAGCGCACCAGCCGTACAGCACGTCAATCCCCCGACGCTCCGCCTCTTTGCCAAGCTCTTTCAACATTGTCGATTTCCCCGTTCCGGATAACCCTTTCATGAGAATCCTTCTTTTCGTCCAGCCCGTGATTGATGGAATGAAATCGCGGGATCCGCCTGGTGATAAAGAGCCGGCAATCCGGTGAGACACTGTCGATTTCTTATGAAGCTTCATCGTGCCGAAAAGCTCCTCTTTCAGCGAGACGATCATCTGCTCATGTTCTGACCACATCATCCTGACGATATTCACCTGCTCCCAATCGTCATGGATCCGCAATGCGTCAGACATGGCTTGCATCATTTTCGTAAGCATCGTGTTCGATTCCTCTGCAATGCTGGCCAATTCGGTCGCACGGCTTTGCAGTTTTTCCTCATCGTATGCGTCATAGAAGCTGATGACGTGGTGGCGACCTCCAATTTCGGTCGGCTCAAGCGGCACGGGGTGGGATGCTTGAAGAATGAATAAATTTATGTCTTTTACAAAGATGGCGTCCGTATTGTCAGGCTCGACGGGATTGTTGAAGCGGTCCACGTCATAGCCCCTTTTGATGAAATGAGCTGCCGCGTCGTTCAATACATTGGATAATGCATTTGTCGGCGGCGCTTTCAAAAATACCGTTTTTTCGGCGGTGGCAATCAATGTATCGTATTTATGCGCGACCCCTCGCCCTGTATAGGCTGTCCCCATGTATTCCGTTATTGTCCCGTATATGATGACCATCCTTTCCCAATTGACTACTTGCATTTCTACCATATGCCCAGCAAATAAAAAAAAGCACGGCTTGTCTGCCTGTGCTCCAAACTTTATTTACCAAACAAAATCTGCTCGTCTTCTTCACCGACGATTTTCAATAGTAGCTTGCGGCATTGCGGTAATGCGTAGTGGACGATTTGGCCGATGAGGAGAGCGATGATGACTGTGCCGATGCCGACCGGGCCGCCTAGCAGCCAGCCTGCTACAGCGACAATGACTTCGATCATCGTCCGTACCTTTTTCACGCTAATTCCGAGCTTGTCGACGAGGATGAGCATTAGGCTGTCGCGCGGTCCCGCACCGACATTCGGAGCGACGTATATGCCGATTCCGTAAGACATGACGGCTACACCTAGCGTGAATATGATCACTTGCCCCGTCATTGTATCGAATTCCGGCAACATCCAGTTGAACAAGTCGATGAATAGGCCTAGCAGAATCATGTTCAGCCACGTCCCGAGCTTCGGCCATTGCTTCAACACGGCAGAGGTCACGACGATGATGACGACACCAAGAATGATGCTCCATGTCCCGATCGTCAGCCCGAAGTTTTTCGTCAGTCCGATGTGCAGAACATCCCACGGTCCCACGCCGAGGCGCTGTCCTTTAATTGTCATTGCAATTCCGAGCGACAAAACCATCACGCCAACAAGGAAGAAAATCCATCTCCAAACAAATATCTTTCTCATTCACATTCTTCTTTCCCCGCTATTCCATCATGGATAGCTAGATCTCTGTTTTACCATTGTAGCACGTGATCTGAAGGTTGATATACGTGTTTAGCTTTTGATGATGTCGCTGAAAGATGCTTCGGCGACACGGGCAAGGTCCATCGGGGACAATTTCATCTGCAATCCCGGCTTTCCTGCACTGACAATAATTTGCTCCAGCTGCTCAGCGGAAGCGTCAATTACGGTCGGATATTTCTTCTTCATGCCGATTGCCGAACAGCCGCCGCGGACATATCCCGTCTCTTTCGTCAGATCCTTCAACGGAAGCATATCGAGTTTCTTCACGCCCGCCGCCTTTGCGGCTTTCTTCAAATCAAGCTCTTCCGCAACCGGGACGATGAAGACGAACAGCTCGCGCGGACCTGCAATCGTCACAAGTGTTTTGTAGACCGATTCCGTCGCTTGCCCTGTCTTCGCAGCAACCGACACGCCATCCAATTGGCCATCATTGATATCATATTCCATTAACTCATACGGCACTTGTTCATTTTCCAACAATCGCACCGCGTTCGTTTTCGCTGATTTCTTTTGCTTCGCCATTTACTCACACCCACTTCCCGAAGATTACTCCTTACTTACATTAAAGTTGCTTTGCAAAACCAGTGCTCTTTTCCCGATATCCCAGCGCCTTATAGAAAGCGTGCGCCGCCATACGTTCGGCTCGATTCCCGCTATTCAACACGATACCATCTGCACCATTGCTCCTTGCCCACTTTTCAGATTCCGCCAATAAAATCTTTCCTAGTCCTTGATTACGATAAGTATCGTCCACCACAAAGGCAACAATACGAACGTATATACCATCCGACTCATAAAAGATTCCCGTACATAAACCAGACATGCCTACAACTCTTCCTTCAACTTCAATTACTAGAGTATGATAGGAGGGTTCTGCACTTATCTTTTCAAAACGTTTTCTCATCTGTTCAACCGAAGTTGGATATCCTAACTGGCCCATCAAATTGGCCATTTGAGGAATGTCACTCGAGCATGCTACTCTTATTTTCATATTGAGCATTCCTTTCCAATGGTCAAAAGGGCCGCCATTAAATGGCGACCCTTCCTAGTCAAGCAATTTTATTATAACTCGGCCATTCGGCAATAAACCCATTCCGCTTCGCTTCCACTTGGATCGAGTAGGCGGAAATCGCCTTCGCAAAGCGTTTTTGTTCCAATAGCATTTCCCGTTCAAGATCGGTCGGGAGGTCCATGGATACCACTTTGAACGCTTCCACCTTAGCCCGGCTCGATTCGGCTTCCATTTGGGATTGCTCACGCTTTTGAAGGGCGAGCCTTGCTTCCGTTTCCATAATTTTAGCGGAAGCAGTTGCCGCGAGCTGATGATCAGCGGTCGTCGGCTCCGGGGCTGAAATTGCTTCCCTGCGCACATCACGCCACGCATCGATCGTCTCCTCCAACGTCTTCCCAAGAGGAAGCGCGATCTGTTTCACTTGCCCGGCATCCAGCTTTTTGAATTCCCGGCTTTCTTGTCCAGCGTCCGGCTCCTTCTTCCCTGTCAGCAATGCTTCCAAGTCATCGAGCATCTTCTGGTTCCGGCCGTTATAATCCGCCTGGCGATGATAGGCTTGTTCTGCATTCCTTCGTCGCACTGCGTCATACCGCTGCATTTGGTCGGCAGCGGATGCGAACGTCATGATGGCATTCATGTCACTCACCCCCAATACGTATTCGTTTCCAGTTATGAGTATTATAGCCATTTTCCATACATGGAAACATCCTGCGAAAGATTCAAAATCTGATTATTCGAAAGGTATTTCCGACTACTAATTTTTACCTAGGACATCATTTTTCGAACATTTTTTTCAAGGCATCCGCCAATGCTGTGTTCACAGGCTCTTCCTCTTGCTTCCTCATATACTTCTGTACATCCCGTTTATCCGCCTTCTTACCACCGGACTTGGCGCGCCGTTTTTCAAAAGCTGAAAGCTTTTCGCGGTGGCCACATTTACAGACGAAAATTCTTCCGTCCCCTTCTCCGCGCAGCTCAAGCTTCTTCTTACAGTTCGGACATCTCGCATTCGTCAACTGGGAGACATTGCGGCGATGCCCACATTCCCTATCCTGGCACACGAGCATCTTGCCGCGTTTGCCATTCACTTCAAGCAACGGCTTGCCGCAATCAGGGCACATCTTCCCTGTCACATTGTCATGCTTGAATTTTTTGTCATCGGTTTTGATTTCACTGACCGTCTTTTTCGAGAAATCAATCATGTCTTTCATGAAAGCCGTTTTCTTCATTTTCCCATTGGCGATTTTTGTTAAGCTTTGCTCCCATTCAGCCGTCAGAGCAGGTGATTTCAAATCTTCCGGCACCAGCTCAAGCAACTGTCTGCCTTTCGAAGTCGTGAAGATATCATTCCCTTTCTTCTCGATGACGAATGAGCTGAATAGTTTTTCGATGATATCGGCGCGTGTCGCCACCGTACCGAGGCCTCCTGTATCGCCAAGCGTCTTGATCAGATCCTTGGATTCCCCCGCCATGAACTGCGCAGGATTTTCCATCGCTGCAAGCAATGTCCCTTCATTGAAGCGTGCTGGCGGTTTGGTCTGCCCTTCCGTCATGACGATCGCACGGATTTTCACTTCAGCGTCTTTCGTGAAAGCAGGCAAACGGTCCGTATCCTCCTCTTCCTCATCTGTGGAATAAACCGCCTTCCACCCTTCGTCTGTGACCGTTCTTCCTTTCGCCTTGAAGATTTCTCCTTCAACAGCAAGCTCTGCCGTCACTTGCTCATAACGGAACGGGCCGAAGAAGACGGCCAGGAAGCGCTTGACGATCAAATCATATAAACGTTGTTCCTTATCGGACAAGTTTTGATAGACTGGCGTCTCCTCCGTCGGGATGATCGCATGGTGATCGGATACGCGCTTATCGTCAATGACACCTTTCTGCGGTTTGATTGAATTCGAGCGCAATAATACATTGACTGATTTTCGGTATGGCCCGATATCGACCGCTTTGATGCGTTCTTTCAATGTACCAGCCATATCCGATGTCAAATGCTTTGAATCAGTCCTTGGATATGTCACCGCTTTATGCCGTTCGTAAAGATTTTGAAGCGTCGACAATGTCTCTTTCGCTGACCAGCTCCAGCGTCTATGTGCTTCTTTCTGCAACTCAGTCAAGTCGAACAAAGGTGGAGCCGGCTGTTGCTTCGGAGTCGTTTTTACATCCTTCACCTTTCCGGAATGAATCCCGTCAAGACGCGTCAACAGTTTTTCAATGGTTTCTTTGTTGAACGACTGCGTCTGCCCCGCTTTATCTGACCATGTGAACCTTGCTGTTTCCGTCAATGCCTGCAATCCGTAATACGACTTCGGCTTAAATTCTCGTATTTGCTTTTCCCGCTCTGCAATCATGGCGAGCGTCGGCGTCTGGACACGCCCTGTCGATAATTGTGCATTGTATTTCACTGTCAATGCACGCGTCGCATTGATGCCGACGACCCAGTCCGCTTCTGCACGTGCGACAGCCGCTTCATATAAATTCTCGTATTGACGGCCGTCTTTCAAATTATTGAATCCATCTTTTATCGCTTTATCGGTAACGGATGATATCCAAAGACGTTTCACAGGTTTACGGTTCTTCGCCATCTCCAAAATCCATCGGGCAACAAGCTCCCCTTCCCGCCCTGCATCTGTCGCGATGATGACTTCACTTACATCATTCCGACGCAATTGCGCCTTCACAGCATTGAACTGCTTCGATGTCTGCCGGATCGGTGTCAATTTGAATGGTTCCGGGATGATCGGCAAATATTCCAGCTTCCATTCCTTATATTCATTGCCATACCCTTCAGGATCTGCATGCGTAACAAGATGGCCTAGCGCCCATGTGACGATATATTTTTGGCCTTCTAAAAAGCCATTTCCTTTTTTATTACAACCGAGCACCCGCGCGATATCCCGCGCTACAGATGGCTTTTCGGCTAATACTACTGATTTGGACATGAGTAAATCCCCTTTCTACTTACTTTTATTATAAGGGAGAACGTCTTTTGTTGCATGTAGGGCGAAATTGGTTTGCTTTGGACGTGTAGGCGACAATTATGAACGCGGGAGCGGCGGTTATGAGCGCAGAATCGATTTTTTGAGCGCGGGGGGGGAGAACTTATGAGCGCAGAACCGGTTTTACGAGCGCGGGGGGAGAACTTATGAGCGCGGAATTGATTTTACGAGCGCAGGGGGAGCACTTATGAGCGCACTTTGGACGCGGGCCGCTATCTCACTAAAAAAGCTGTCACAGACGTCGATTTCCGACATTCTGGACAGCCCTTAATGACGTTCAGTTCACGTCTAATATATCCTTCGAAAGATTTCGACTCATTTCCGCATACTTTGCAAACACTCTCGCCAATTCACGCAGCCGGTTATGCACATCTTCATCGATGATGCGGTTATCTTGATCGAAATGGCCTGAATGCGTATATACGAAATTCGGCGTTACGAGACAGCGGAAGTAATCTAAAATCGGCTTCAGCTGATTTTCAGGAACGAGATGATGCTGATATGTGCCGCCATTCGCGACGATTGATACCGGTTTGTAGCGCATTGCATGCGGATGCAGCATATCGAATGCATTTTTCAGCACACCCGGAATGGAACCTTGGAAAATCGGCGTCGAAATGATATACGCATCCGCCTCTTCAAACTTCCGGACCATCTCCTGCATGTCCTCGTTATATTGTTCTGACGGACGCCCATCAACGAATTGGTGATTATAATCCGCCATATTCATCCGTTCAATTTGGAAGTCGCTACTTGCATCTCTTACATATTCTTCGACCGTATCTAGCACCGCGCCCGTTTTGTTGCCGATAATGGTCCCGTCCACAAACAAAACTTTCACTGGTCCATCCTCCTTAAAGCTGTTTTCACAAAGACAATCGTACCATAACGATTGGTACGATTGCCTTAAATTGACTCTATAACAAAAGCGGAGGATGGCGATTAGCTGCGACCGGCGCTCTTTGCCGTGCAGCAGAGCTGACTTATGACCCGACCGGCTGGGATGATTTAGAGTCCCCCGTTCGACCGCGGAGCTTCCCCGGGAATGTCGCGCTTGCTTAAAGAGGAATCCTCAGTGAACATCTCTTCCAGTTTTTCATACGGAATTTCCGTGTCGCCATTTTCCTCTTCCAACCGTTCCTTCACCCGTTCAATCGTTTTCGCCTGAGACGTCAACGCCACAATTGCATCCCCTGCACTCGCCTGGAGTTCAATATTTGGTGTGAAGAATTCTATCGAGCCGTCAGCCCGAAGAATATATAGCAAAATCGATTTATCATCCCGTTCGCGCAAATATTGCGTATAGCTATATTGCTTCGTGATGAGCGTCTTCCGGATAACGTGCCCGGCATGCATCCGCTCTTCCAGACTGTAGATTGAAATGGACGGGGAAAATAACGTCTGCCCGCCTACAACCGTAAAAGCTTCGACATCTTTTCCGACGTGGAAGGCCGTTTGGAATAAATGTTCCCGCCCTAGATCTGGCTCAAAGTCTGCACAAATATGTGCATTGTACAAATCCATCTTCGTCATCGCCAGCATATACCGGTACGGCGTCAAATCGATATGATATTCAACCTGCTCCGACAAAATATCCCCGATATAGCTGTCGAGTCCGCGCCTTCTCGCATCTGCAAGCGCCGCCCATGACTGATCGATCAGCAAGACCTCATTGCCCGTGTCCTTGATCGATTGTGCAAGTTCAGCCGTAAAGCGCGTTCCGCCTATGATGGCGACGCCCGATTCGTCCGTCGTCGTCAAATTCAGTTTCTTGGCAATGAACCCGATGGAGAATCCGTGGAGGACCACTGTTGAAAGTACGAGCGCAAACGTCAAGGCAGTGAGCAGCTCCGCATCTTCATATCCATTTTCCAGCAATATGCCCGCAAAGTAACCCGACACGGTCAGCGCCACGATTCCTCTCGGCGCAATCCAACCGATCAGCAACTTCTCACGAACATTTAAATCCGTCCCGATTGTCGAAATCCAGATCGACAACGGCCGGACGACAAAAAGCATCGCCGCCACATACAACATAATTGCTGGGTTGAAAATCTCAATTAATATTTTTGGATCAAGCGAAGCGGTAAGCATGACGAAAATGCCCGAAATAAGGAGAACAGAAATATTTTCCTTGAAATGACGCACATCCTGTAATGTCGTCAGTCGCATATTCGCCATCTTCATGCCCATCGCGGTGACGGCAAGCAATCCCGTCTCATGCATGACTTCATCCGCAAATACAAAGGTGAACAGAACGACGACGAAAAGGATCGGCGCCTTCAAAAACTCAGGGATGCTTCCCCGCTCGAAAGCGTTCCCTATGAACAATGCCGCAAACCATCCAAGAAGGACAGCGAACGCAGAAGCCGCGAAGAATAGCAAAAGCGCCTTCAATGTCACTTCTGCATTGATGAATTTAATAAATTCAAACGCAAAGACAGCGAGCAACGCCCCAAAAGGATCGACAACAATTCCTTCCCACTTCAAGATTGCTGCTGGCCGCGGCTTCAACTTCGCCTGTCTCAATAAAGGCAAAATCACTGTCGGGCCAGTTACGATGAACAGCCCCCCGATGATGAAAGCGACTTCCCACGAAAGGCCCGCCAAATAATGCGCAGCCAATGAGCCTGCAATCCAGGCGATAAATGCCCCAATCGTAACAATCCGACCGACAGGCTTGCTGAATCCTTTGATTTCCCTGACGTCCAGATTCAAGCTTCCTTCAAAAAGGATGATGGCAACCGCAAACGTGATAATCGGTCCGAACAAATCCCCCATACTTTCCTGCGGGTTGATCAATCCGAATACCGGCCCAACGAGCAACCCCGCCACTGACATGACAACAATTGCAGGCATTCGATATTTCCA
>NZ_LQYA01000082.1 GCF_001531445.1 Sporosarcina koreensis | reverse complement strand
TCGAGAGAACTCTCGTTAAGGAACTCGGCAAAATGACCCCGTAACTTCGGGAGAAGGGGTGCTCTGTGTAGGGTGTTACAGCCCGAAAGAGCCGCAGTGAATAGGCCCAGGCGACTGTTTAGCAAAAACACAGGTCTCTGCAAAACCGTAAGGTGACGTATAGGGGCTGACGCCTGCCCGGTGCTGGAAGGTTAAGAGGAGAGGTCAGCGCAAGCGAAGCTTCGAATTGAAGCCCCAGTAAAC
>NZ_LQYA01000014.1 GCF_001531445.1 Sporosarcina koreensis | reverse complement strand
CGGGATAGGCCGATAGGTATTCGGTTCGAACATTCTGTTCATGCCTCACTCCATTGCTTCAATGTCAATGAGGCACTCGGCCGGCTTCGCTTCGGAAGCCGCGATCCTGCACCGAGCGCACTCGATGCGGTCCGACATGACGGTAGCGTAGCGCCGCCGCCAGAGGGGCCCGGTCCGCAAGACAAATGTTGTATTCGCCCGCGCGCCTTTCAAGGGGCTGAAAGGCTGTCCAAGTGCTTTGATGATTTCGTTCAC
Source organism: Sporosarcina koreensis (assembly GCF_001531445.1). GTDB lineage: Bacteria > Bacillota > Bacilli > Bacillales_A > Planococcaceae > Sporosarcina > Sporosarcina koreensis_C. The sequence continues at coordinate 396 of NZ_LQYA01000014.1, read as the reverse complement.
TAGCCCTTGAAACCTGTTGGCTCCGAACTAGTTTTTGCAGTGCCGGACGCCGTTCGGGTCCGGTGGACATAGAGGGCGTCGGCTCTCCCGTACCGACGCTTCTCATGCCCAGATTGCTCACAGGAGGATTTGGCAATGAGAACCAACTTCGACTTTTCGCCGTATCGGCGATCGACGGTCGGTTTTGACCGTCTCTTTAACCTGCTCGAGGCAGGTGCCCGCGACGATGATGGCTATCCGCCCTTCGACATCGTGAAGGACGGCGAAGACAGCTATCGCATCACGCTTGCAGTAGCCGGCTTCCGTCCCGAGGACATCGAGATCGTCGCGCAGCAGAATCTACTCAACGTCACCGGCAAGCGTGCCGAGGATGACGGCAAGGGCGAGTTTCTGCAC
>NZ_LQYA01000081.1 GCF_001531445.1 Sporosarcina koreensis | reverse complement strand
AGCATCCTCACCAGGAATTCCTACAAATCGATACGACAAATATCCTGTTCATCGTCGGCGGCGCATTCGATGGAATGGAAGAAATCATCAAACGCCGTACAGGACAGAAAGTGATCGGATTTGGTACCAATGACGAAGAGGAGTCAAAACAGGAAGCCTCCTTGCTTTCTAAACTGATTCCAGAAGATCTACAGCGTTTCGGACTCATTCCTGAATTCATCGGCCGTCTGCCAGTTATTGCGACGCTGGAGCAGTTGGATGAAGCAACTCTTTATCAAATCTTGACGGTTCCAAAAAACGCGATTGTCAAGCAATACCAAAAGATGGTTGAATTGGATGGCGTTACACTACGCTTTGAAGAGGATGCTCTTATGGAAATTGCCAAGGAAGCGATTGAACGGAAGACGGGTGCCCGTGGATTGCGTTCGATTATTGAAAACATCATGTTGGATATCATGTATGAACTTCCTTCACTTGATGAAGTGACCGAATGCATCATTACAAAAGATTCCGTCCTAAAAAAATCTAGCCCGCTCCTTTATCGAGAAGATGGAACTCAAATGGAGCTCGATCAAGAGAAAAATACGGCCTGATAAAATGGAGGAATAAAGCTGACTCCGACGATGCGAATCATTCGCTCATCGGTTGTCGGCTTTTTCCACCTTATAGAAAAATCACTAATGGACATACATAACCTATGGAGGTGACTTCCGCATGCCAAATCGAAAAAAGCTGAACGTGCCTTTATTGCCTTTGCGCGGGATGTTAGTTTACCCGACGATGGTTCTACATATTGACGTCGGGAGAGAGCGCTCCGTATTTGCGGTCGAACATGCAATCGCAAATGGAAATCATATTATGCTCGCTTCACAAAAGGATACAAGTATTGAAAATCCGGAAGCTGATGATTTATACCAAATTGGACTTTTAGCTTATGTGAAGTCATTGACCGAATTGAACAATGGGACATATCGTCTCTATATCGAAGGCATTGAACGAGCGGAATGGTCGAACTATGAGGAAGCGGATCTCTATCCTGTCGTTGATGTGAAAAGACTTCCGGACAACACGGAAGTGGATGCGGAATGCATTGCACTTATGCGCATTTTACTTCCCTATTTTGAAAACTACACAAACTATTCCGCGAAAATCTCCCAAGAGACATACGATTCCATCGCATCAATCGAAGAACCGGGCAGATTTGCCGATATGATCGCTTCCCATCTTCCGTTGAAGTTGGCTGCCAAACAGGAAATCCTTGAAATTACTGACGTCAAGAAAAGATTGGAATTCCTCATCAATAAGCTGCACGATGAGCAGGCAATACTTGCATTGGAACGGAAAATCAACACCCGTGTAAAAGAAGCGATGGAACGGACGCAGAAGGAATTTTATTTGCGCGAGCAGATGAAAGCGATTCAAAAAGAGCTGGGCGATAAAGACGGAAAGAGCATCGAAGTTGTTGAATTGACGAAAAAGATTGAAGAGGCGGGCATGCCCGAAAATGTGGAACAGGCTGCATTCAGAGAATTGGACCGATATGAGAAAGTCCATTCTGCATCTGCCGAAAGCGGCGTCATCCGGAATTATATCGATTGGCTCATCGCCTTGCCTTGGTCGGATGCATCGAAGGATCAATTGGACATCAATCGATCTGAAGAAATTTTGAACCGTGACCATGAAGGCCTGGAATCAGTTAAAGAGCGTATTCTGGAATACCTTGCCGTGCGTCAAATGACAAATTCATTGCGGGGTCCAATTCTTTGCCTTGATGGTCCTCCTGGCGTCGGGAAGACTTCCTTGGCACGTTCCATTGCGGAATCTTTGGGGCGCAAATTTGTCCGGATTTCCCTTGGTGGTGTACGCGACGAATCCGAAATTAGAGGTCATCGCCGTACATATGTCGGTGCAATGCCAGGTCGAATTATTCAAGGTATGAAAAAGGCGGGCAAGATCAATCCCGTTTTCCTGCTTGACGAAATTGATAAAATGTCCAACGACTTCAGAGGGGATCCATCTTCTGCGATGCTGGAGGTTCTAGATCCTGAACAGAACGCGACGTTTAGTGACCACTATATAGAGGAGCCCTATAATTTATCGAATGTTTTATTTGTCGCGACTTCCAATGATTTAAGTTCTATTCCTGGTCCATTACGGGATAGAATGGAGATTATTTCCATTCCCGGATACACTGAATTGGAAAAATGGACCATTGCCAAAAACCATCTCATTCCAAAGCAGCTGAAAGAGCATGGATTGACAAAGTCGCAAGTCCGTTTCAATGATGAGGCAATCCGGAATATCGTCCGTTATTATACGCGTGAAGCCGGTGTCCGTGGGTTGGAAAGGGAAATTGCTAGGATTTGCAGAAGGGCTGCAAAACAAATCGTAACGGGTGAAAAGAAAAGCCTCACTGTTAGTGCGAAGACGCTTGAAAAGCTTTTAGGCAAAAGGAAGTTCAGCTATGGACAAGCAGAGAAGAAAAACCAGATCGGTGTCGCAACCGGATTGGCCTATACAACTGTCGGTGGTGATACGCTTCAAATTGAGGTTTCATTGTCACCGGGAAAAGGTAAACTGATACTAACGGGCAAGTTGGGTGATGTTATGAAGGAATCGGCTCAAACTGCGTTGTCGTATGTGAGATCAAAGGCAGTCGATTTTCATATCAATCCAAATTTCCATGAATCGAGCGACATCCATATACATGTTCCTGAAGGTGCTGTTCCGAAAGACGGTCCTTCTGCGGGCGTGACAATCGCGACAGCACTTGTTTCTGCTTTGACGAAGCGGCCGATCCGGCGTGAGGTGGGTATGACGGGCGAAATCACGTTGCGCGGCAGAGTATTGCCGATCGGAGGCGTGAAGGAAAAGTCGTTAAGTGCGCATCGGGCAGGACTGACAACGATCATTTTGCCGAGTGCAAATGAAAGAGATATTGAAGATATACCGGAAAGTGTACGGAGTGAGCTGACATTCAAGCTTGTCTCAGATGCTGAAGAGGTATTGGCGTACGCATTGGAGGAGGCTTCCGAATGAAAGTAAATCAAGTTGAAATGATAATGAGTGCAGTAAAGCCAGAGCAATATCCGGATGATGGTTTTCCAGAATTCGCCTTGGCAGGACGTTCGAATGTGGGTAAATCTTCGTTCATCAATAAAATGATCGGACGTAAAAGTTTAGCCCGCACATCTTCAAAGCCTGGCAAAACCCAAACGTTGAATTTCTATAAAATAGAAGAAAAATTGTTTTTCGTCGATGTTCCCGGATATGGCTATGCAAAAGTGTCCAAATCGGAACGGGAAGCATGGGGAAAGATGATTGAGAGGTATTTGACGGGTCGGGAGCAATTGCGGGCTGTTATTCTGATTGTTGACCTAAGGCATCCCCCGAGTGTAGATGATTGTCTTATGTATGACTTTTTAGGCCATTACGATATTCCGACAATCGTCATTGCGACGAAAGCGGATAAAATCCCGAAAGGTAAATGGGAAAAGCATAAGAAAATCGTGAAAAACGAATTGAATATGCGCGCTGGAGATCCTATCGTCCTCTTTTCTTCTGAAAAAGGGATCGGGATGGATGAGGCATGGCGTGAGATTGAAAATAGAATGTAATGACAATCCGGATGAAATTAACGTTCATCCGGATTTTCGATTAGGCAGCCCATCATTACATTAGAATAATTACAAAAATAGGGAACGAACCATTGATGGTTCAACAGTTAGTCACAAAATTGTCCGTTAGAAACTGCATGATATGTTATAATCGTATATGTGAAAAAGAACGGGAGAGGTGTGAACACCTTATGTATACTATCGTGGTCGGTGTCAACCACCGAACAGCTCCAGTAGAAATTAGAGAAAAACTATCTTTTGTAGAGGCTGAATTGCCAAGGGCGATGCAAGCTTTGCAAAAAGAGAAAAGCATCTTGGAGAACGTCATCATTTCTACATGCAATCGCACTGAAATATATGCAGTGGCCGATCAAATCCATACAGGCCGTTATTATGTCAAACGGTTTTTAGCGGACTGGTTCGATATGGAGCTTGAGGAATTATCTCCTCATTTGCTTATATACGAAAATGATGCAGCCATTGAGCATTTAATGCGTGTGTCAGCAGGCATCGATTCAATGGTACTTGGCGAAACACAAATTTTAGGGCAAGTCCGTGATAGCTTCCTGGAAGGGCAGAATATCGGGACGACCGGGACCGTTTTCAATGAGTTATTTAAAAAGTCGATTACACTCGCAAAGCGGGCGCATTCGGAAACCGCTATTGCTGATAATGCAGTTTCCGTATCCTATGCAGCGGTTGAACTCGGAAAGAAAATTTTCGGTTCGCTGAATGGCAAGCATATTGCCATCTTGGGAGCAGGAAAGATGGGAGAATTGGCCATCAAGAACTTGCACGGCAGCGGAGCCGGCAAAGTAACAGTCGTCAATCGTACACTTTCGAAGGCGGAGGAGATGGCGAAGCAATTCGGAGGCGTCGCCAAACCGATGCAGGAATTGCAATGTACATTACTGGAAGCCGATGTTTTAATCAGCTCTACTGGTGCAACTGATTTTGTCATCGATTTTGAATTGATGCAATACGTTGAGAAACTCCGTAAAGGCAAACCGCTCTTCATGGTCGATATCGCCGTACCTCGTGATTTGGATCCGAGAATCGGTGAATTGCCGAATGTTTTCCTTTACGACATTGACGACTTGCAAGGTATTGTTGAAGCGAATTTGGCGGAACGCAAGCGTGCGGCTGAAGAGATCGGTTTAATGATTGAAGAGGAAATTGTCGAATTCAAGGAATGGATCGCGACACTTGGTGTCGTACCTGTCATTTCTGCATTACGGGAAAAAGCGCTCCAAATTCAAGCGGAAACGATGGCCAGCATTGAAAATAAAATGCCGAATCTAACCGATCGTGAAAAGAAATTATTAAACAAGCATACAAAGTCGATCGTCAACCAAATGCTGAAGGAACCGATCCTACAAGCCAAAGAGTTGGCATTGGATGGACAGGCGGCTGAAAAAATGGCCTTGTTCAAGCAGATATTCGGATTGACCGAAGAGGATGAGGAAGAAGTCGGCCGTACAAAAGCCGAATCCATTGGAATTGCGCCAAAATTAGCTGAGGCGTAATCCGGATTTATTTAGATTCATGGGAAAGGCAGAGGTTGCATCATGGCCGAAATGACTATGGCGAGATTCCACGAAGTGATCGTCGTCCTGTATGCGGTGAGCCTCGTATTTTACTTCATCGATTATTTGAATAACAACAAAATTGCCCATCGCAGCGCCTTTGGGATTTTGTCGGTCGTTTATTTGATGCAAAGCGGCTATATAATCGCACGGGTGATTGACACACAGCGATTCCCGATCCTCTCCCTTTATGAAGGGATTTATTTCTATGCTTGGCTGCTCATTTCGTTATCGATGATTCTCCAAGTGTTTTCAAAGGTCGGTTTCGCTGTGTTCTTTTTAAATATGATTGGATTCATTTTCATGACCATTCATACTTTTGCGCCGGTGCAGATTGAGAAATCCCCGATTGGTGAGTCACTTATTTCGGAATTGCTTTTCATACATATTACTTTTGCGATTCTGTCATATGCAGCATTTGCGATGTCCTTCGTTTTCGCGATCCTTTATCTGCTCGTCTATAAAGTGCTGAAAAAGAAGAAATGGACAAAGCAATTCGGACGACTTCCGTCACTCCAACAATCCTTGTCGGGGATGAAAGCGTCGATCTATACGGGTATACCGGTGCTGTTCATCAGCCTTGTCCTAGGAATTCAATGGGCAACGGTTGCACTGGATGAATGGACGTTAACCGACATGAAAATCATCGGGTCTTTCCTCGTTATTATCCTTTATAGTTTAGTATTGTTTTTGCAAAGAAGAGGTAGACTGACAGCGAACGATTTTGCGTGGGCGAACGTCTTCGCTTTTCTTTTTGTTATTATCAACTTTTTTCTCGGAAGCAGATTATCGCAATTCCACTTTTGGATTTGACGTTAAGGCAGTAAGAATGGGAGGAAAATCGTATTGAGAAAAATCATCGTAGGCTCAAGAAGAAGTAAGCTTGCGTTAACGCAGACGAATTGGTTCATTGACCAAATGAAAGCGTCTGGTGCGCCTTTTGAATTTGAAGTGAAGGAGATTGTCACGAAAGGGGATAAGATCCTTGACGTGATGCTTTCGAAGGTGGGGGGCAAAGGATTATTCGTCAAAGAGATCCAACAGGCCCTTTATGATAAAGAGATTGACTTTGCTGTACATAGTATGAAGGATATGCCGGCAGTTCTTCCTGAAGGTTTGACAATCGGCTGTATCCCGCCGCGGGTCGATGCCAGGGACGCTTTTATTTCCAAGGGGCATGTAAAATTCATGGATCTACCAGTAGGCGCTGTCGTTGGTACATCGAGTTTACGCCGCAGTTCTCAATTGCTCATGCTCCGTCCGGATCTTGAAATCAAATGGATCCGCGGAAACATCGATACACGCTTGCAGAAGATGCAAGACGGAGAATATGATGCGATACTTCTGGCCGCCGCAGGTTTGAAGCGGATGGGGTGGAGTGATGACGTTGTCACTGAATATATGTCGATCGAAGACTGTATCCCGGCTATCGGCCAAGGGGCTCTAGCGATTGAATGCAGAAGTGATGATGCTGGACTTCTCGCAGAACTGAAAAAAGTTTCCGACGAGAAGACGTGGAAGGAAGTCGATGCGGAGCGCACATTCCTTGCTGAAATGGACGGTTCCTGTCAAGTGCCGATTGCCGGATTTGCGAAGCATGATGGGGAAGAAATCGAATTCACAGGATTCGTAGCTTCTCCGGATGCTAAACAAGTTTTCAAGAAGACCGTGCGCGGTGCAGATCCGGTCGAGATCGGCAAGTCTGTCGCATCCGCCCTGCATGCTGAAGGGGCTTCGGAAGTGATCGAGAAAGTGAAGGCGGAAATGGATGCCTGAATGGTGGCCTTTACAAGGGGAAACGGTAATTTTCACAGGGACGCCAAAATCGCTTGAAGTTTTCGATCTCGTTAGGCAGTACGGAGGTATCCCTTACTCCATGCCGCTCATTCAGGTGAATGAAATTGTGGATACTACCGATGAGAATGAACTGAAACGCTGTGCAGGCTTTGATTGGCTTATATTCACAAGCCAAAGCGCTGTGAAAGCATTCCATTCGAAAATGGAGCGTTTCAATATAACGATACAACAGATCTCATGCCAAATTGCTGCGGTAGGGACACAGACCGCAGCGGCATTAGAGAAGATCGGCTTCAGCGTTGAATTCATCCCGTCCATTTTCAGTGCCGACGTGTTTGTAAAACAATTCAAGCCGACTGATGATCGGGAACTCCGAGTTCTGTTCCTAAAAGGGAATCTTGCCGGCAGCATTATTCGTGAGGAGCTACCGTTTCAAGTGGAGGAATGGACAATCTATGAAACAGGTGCCCGGCTGGATTCAGTCAACACGATGATTGAGCTCTTGAAAACTGAGGCGAATACCACTGTTTTATTCGCCAGCCCTTCAGCGGTACATGTCTTCGAGGAAGGTGCGGTGCCTGTCGTCGGTTGGAAAGGCTATACAGTAGGCGCTATCGGACATGTCACCGAAAAGGCGTTGCTCGAGGCAGGCGCGGTTGTAGACGTGAAGCCCGAAATTTATACTCTCAAGGAACTCGTCAATGCATTGGCGAGACGAAAGGAAGAAATCCAATGACTCAACTACAATTCCGACGTAATCGCCGTCTGCGCAATTCAGCTGCACTGCGCTCGATGGTAAGGGAAACAATCTTGCAGAAAGAGGATTTTATTTACCCGCTATTCATCATTGAAGGGGAAAATGTGAAAAATGAAATCAGCTCGATGCCAGGTATTTATCAATTGTCACTTGATCGTTTGATGGAGGAAGTGGAGGAAGTTGTTTCATTAGGAATACCTTCCGTCATCCTATTCGGCATTCCAGCAGAGAAAGACGCAACTGGAACTGGTGCTTATAATGATGAAGGAATCGTTCAACGTGCAACACGTCTCATCAAAGAAAAGCACCCTGAACTCGTTGTCATTGCAGACACATGTTTATGCGAGTATACCGACCATGGCCATTGCGGAGTCGTGCATGGATCCGACGTATTAAATGACCCGTCGCTCGAATTATTGGCGAAAACGGCAGTCAGCCAAGCGAAAGCGGGTGCCGACATTATTGCACCATCCAATATGATGGACGGTTTTGTCGTTGCCATTAGACAAGCGCTTGACGAAGCGGGCTACGAAAACGTTCCAATCATGTCTTACGCGGTCAAATATGCATCCGCATACTACGGACCATTCCGGGATGCCGCCGAATCGGCACCACAGTTCGGGGATCGCAAGACGTATCAGATGGACCCTGCCAACCGGATGGAAGCACTTCGCGAGGCGGAGTCGGATGTCATGGAAGGCGCGGATTTCCTAATTGTCAAACCTGCCTTGTCGTATTTGGATATCATGCGTGATGTGAAGAACAATGTCCTCCTTCCTGTTGTCGCTTACAATGTAAGCGGCGAATATTCGATGGTGAAGGCAGCGGCCCAGAATGGCTGGATTGACGAAAAAGAGATCGTGTTGGAAACATTGACAAGTATGAAACGCGCAGGTGCAGATCTCATCATGACTTACCATGCAAAAGACGCAGCGCGTTGGCTGGAGGGAAAATGAATGGGTAAAAGCTATGAAAAATCCAAGCAAGCATTTGCGGAAGCGGTGAAATTAATGCCTGGCGGCGTGAACTCGCCTGTCCGTGCGTTCAAATCGGTCAATATGGATCCGATTTTCATGGAAAGTGGAAAAGGACCAATCATCAAGGATATCGATGGCAATGAATATATCGACTACGTCCTTTCATGGGGTCCGTTGATTTTAGGGCATGCCGATCCTGATGTCGTTGATGGCATCAAGAAAGTGGCCGAAACCGGAACAAGTTTCGGTGCACCAACATTGCTGGAAAATGAGCTCGCGAAAATCGTCATCGATCGTGTCCCTTCCATCGAGGTCGTCCGAATGGTCTCCTCAGGGACGGAAGCGACAATGAGTGCATTGCGCTTAGCTCGTGGGTATACAGGCCGCAACAAGATTTTGAAATTTGAAGGATGCTACCATGGCCACGGAGATTCACTGCTTATTAAAGCGGGATCAGGCGTTGCTACGTTGGGCTTGCCGGATAGTCCGGGAGTACCTGAAGGCATTGCGAAAAATACGATCACAGTGGCTTACAATGACATGGATGGTGTCAAATCGGCATTCGACCAATTCGGCGATGATATTGCTGGCGTCATTGTCGAGCCAGTTGCCGGAAATATGGGGGTTGTACCTCCAGAGCCGGGCTTCCTTGAAGGATTGCGTGAAATCACCGAGAAAAACGGCACTTTGCTCATTTTCGATGAAGTAATGACTGGCTTCCGTGTCGATTACAATTGCGCACAAGGCTATTTCGGAATCACGCCGGACCTGACTTGCCTCGGCAAAGTGATTGGCGGCGGACTTCCTGTCGGCGCCTATGGCGGTAAACGCGAAATCATGGAAAATGTCGCGCCTGCTGGAACCGTTTATCAGGCGGGAACATTATCAGGAAATCCAATGGCGATGACAGCGGGTATTGAGACATTGAAAAAATTGACGCCGGCTTCATATGACCATTTTAAGAAGCTTGGCGATCAGCTTGAAGCAGGCTTCCGTGAGGCGGCGACGAAATACAATATCCGGCACACTGTGAACCGTGCAGGCTCCATGATCGGTTTCTTCTTCACAAATGAAAAAGTGTACAATTATGATAAAGCGAAGACGTCCGATTTGGAGCTGTTCGCGGAATACTTCCGCTTGATGGCGGAAGAAGGCATCTTCCTGCCGCCATCCCAGTTCGAGGGCATGTTCCTATCCTCTTCCCATACGGAGAAGCATATCGAACAAACCGTCCTGGCATTCCATAAAGTATTCGCTCAATTGGCACGATAATTTTTCATCACCTATTGTCGATTTTATCGATGATGGGTGATTTTTTGTCGGGGCGGCGAATAATAGAACTCTTATTGGAATAAATGAGCCTTTCCGTAATCCATGCATATCTTTCTTCTACTAGTATCACTTGCTGCATATAATGGCAAGTGAATGAAACAAGGGAGGGGAAACGGAATGAAAACGTTACAATGGGATATGAAAGAGGTCTTTTATTTTCCGGAAAGTGTCGGAGTGCCAAATGATGCGCGCCTTGTTAAAGTGAAAGCAGGATTCACAGAGAAGCGATCCGATGACGCAGTCCGGCTTTCTGGCATTTATCATATCGCTGCCAAGGTCGATTTTACAGATGGCCAGCGGAATGAGACAATCCCTAATGATGTAGTTTTCGTGGATGATGTGGAACTGGATGGGCAGACGGGCTATTTCGAATACGCTGTACCGTTATACATCGACTTGCCGCCAGAAGTTGAACAACCGCTGCATATCGAAGCGACCAACGTCAAATCCACTTTTGACGGACAAGGTTCTTTAACAGTCGCATGGAATGTAAATTGCACATATGGGCAGGCATCTGCGGATGAAACTGCAAGCAAAGAATCCGAAAGCAAAGAAGCTGTCAAGAAAGAAAATGTAAGCAAAGAAATTGTCGGCAACGAACCGGTTACTAAAGAAAGCATCAGCGAAGAAGGCGTTGCGATGGCAACTGTAAACAAAGAAACTGCCAGTAATGAATCCGCAGTAAACAAGGAATCTGTCGACAAGATAACTGCCAACAATGAATCCGCTGACAAGGAACCGGTCAGTCAAAGTGCTACAAATATGGAAGTGAACAAGGAATCGGAAATCACTGAAGAACAGATGGTGACTGCGGCAGTTCCGGATGTTAATGAAAACGTAGTCGCGGAGAAGCAGGAGGAGGTACAAAAACAGCAAACCTCTGAACCTCAACAGACCGCCGTTGTACAAAAACAGGAAGCTGCGGAGCCTGTCCAAGAGACGCAAGCAACCGCGATGCATGACAGCAGCTCATGGAATAGCCAGGATGATATACTGTCATACATTGCAGCATTGCCAGACGAATGGACGACGTCGCGATTTCGTTCAAACGATATCTTTGTAAAGGAGGAAAGCTAATCCTCCAAGCAGACAGAGTAGGAGGAAATCACCTGTCGTCGGAACAATCAAAAGCCTGATCAATTGAAAAACGGCGATCGGGATGATGATGCCTTTACAGTAAAACCTCGTCTTTCGTAACCAAGGGGGCAATAAAAAGGGATTGTATCCCTTTCTCATAAATACCATCCTTTCATAATATACTTGACGAACTCTCCTCTATTCGCATACAATGGTTATAACTATATAATGATGCATTGATCGGGAGAGTACGCGATTTCATTCATCCAAGAGAGGGCGCCATCGGTGGGAGGGCCTATGAATGAGTTGCCGAAAGTCACCCGGGAGCAGTTTCCGTGAATTTCAAGTAGCGGGAGCCGGTTTGAAACCGTTATTTATTATTGAGGCGCAAACGTTTTTTAGTTTGCGTGAATAAAGGTGGTACCACGGATAACTCCTTCGTCCTTTTCGACGAATGGAGTTTTTTTGTATTCATTTTTATTCAAAAAACTGTTTTGCAAGTAAAGAGGAGGAGTTCAGATGTCAACAGAAAACTTATCAATGCCGACGAAATATGAGCCGCAGTCGATTGAAGCTGGTCGTTATGAATGGTGGCTGAAAGGGAAATACTTTGAAGCGCAGCCAGAAAGCGGGAAGGAACCATATACAATCGTCATTCCGCCGCCGAACGTCACAGGCAAACTCCATTTAGGGCATGCTTGGGATACGACGCTTCAAGACATTCTTATCCGCATGAAGCGGATGCAGGGCTATGACGCTTTATGGCTGCCAGGAATGGACCATGCAGGCATTGCAACACAGGCGAAAGTTGAAGAAAAGCTACGCGAGGAAGGAAAATCCCGCTATGACCTTGGCCGTGAAAAATTCTTACAGGAAACATGGAAATGGAAAGATGAATATGCTGGCCATATCCGCGCGCAATGGTCGAAATTAGGTCTCGCGCTCGATTATTCCAGGGAGCGTTTCACGTTGGATGAAGGATTGTCAAAAGCGGTTCGAGAAGTTTTCGTCAAGCTTTACGAAAAAGGCTTCATTTATCGCGGCGAGTATATTATCAACTGGGATCCGGCTACGAAAACTGCGCTATCGGATATCGAAGTTATCCATAAGGATGTTCAGGGTGCATTCTATCATATGCGCTATCCACTGGCAGACGGAACCGGCAGCATCGAAATTGCTACGACGCGTCCCGAAACGATGCTCGGTGATACTGCGGTAGCTGTTCATCCAGAAGACGATCGTTATAAGCATTTGATTGGCAAAAAGGTGAAATTGCCGATTGTCGGTCGGGAAATTCCGATCATTGCTGATGATTACGTCGATATGGAATTCGGTAGCGGAGCTGTAAAGATTACGCCGGCGCATGATCCGAACGATTTTGAAATCGGCGACCGTCATGAATTGCCTCGAGTTCTCGTTATGAATGAAGACGGCAGCATGAACCAACTTGCAGGCAAATATGAAGGAATGGACCGTTTCGAATGCCGGAAAGCGATCGTCAAAGACTTGCAGGAACTTGGCGTTTTATTCAAAATCGAAGATCACTTGCACTCAGTCGGCCATTCAGAACGCAGCGGTGCTGTTGTTGAGCCGTATTTGTCGACGCAATGGTTCGTTAAAATGGCGCCGCTAGCGGAAGAAGCGATCAAACTTCAGCAATCTGAAGGAAAGGTCAATTTCGTACCTGAGCGCTTTGAAAAGACGTATTTGAACTGGATGGAAAATATCCATGACTGGTGCATCTCCCGTCAGCTTTGGTGGGGACACCGTATCCCTGCTTGGTACCATAAGGAGACTGGCGAAATCTATGTTGGGCATGAAGCGCCAGAGGATATCGATAACTGGAACCAGGAAGAAGACGTTCTTGATACATGGTTCTCATCCGCATTATGGCCGTTTTCGACGATGGGCTGGCCGGATCTGGACAATGAAGAGTTCAAGCGCTATTACCCGACGGATGCACTCGTAACTGGTTACGATATCATTTTCTTCTGGGTTTCCCGGATGATCTTCCAAGGACTCGAGTTCACTGATCAGCGTCCATTCAAAGATGTATTGATCCACGGTCTAGTTCGCGCCGAAGATGGACGAAAAATGTCCAAATCTCTTGGCAACGGAATCGATCCGATGGAAGTGATCGACAAATACGGAGCGGACGCATTGCGCTATTTCCTATCTACTGGATCATCACCAGGCCAGGACCTTCGTTATTCAACGGAAAAAGTTGAAGCGATCTGGAACTTTGCGAATAAAATCTGGAATGCCTCACGATTTGCTTTGATGAATATGGACGGAATGACGTATGATGAAATCGATCTTACAGGTGAAAAGTCCGTTGCGGATGCTTGGATTCTGACACGCTTGAATGAAACAATCGAACAAGTGACGAAGCTTGCTGAGAAATACGAATTCGGTGAAGTCGGCCGTGCGCTTTACAATTTCATCTGGGATGATTTCTGTGACTGGTACATCGAAATGGCGAAATTGCCATTATACGGTGAAGATGAAGCGGCGAAGAAAACAACTCGTTCGGTACTCGCTTACGTTCTAGATAACACGATGCGCCTCTTGCATCCATTAATGCCTTTCATTACGGAGGAAATCTGGCAGAACCTTCCGCACGAAGGAGAGTCGATCACAGTTGCAGTTTGGCCTGTAGCTGATCCTGCTTTGACAGACACGACAAAAGCATCTGACATGAAGCTGCTCGTTGACCTGATCCATGCAGTTCGTAACATCCGTGCTGAAGTGAATACACCGATGAGCAAAAAAGTACCACTATATATCGCGGCGAAAGACGATGCGACTGTCGGCGTATTGGAAGCAAACCGCAATTACATCGAACGCTTCTGTAATCCGGAAACCCTTGAAATCGGAGTCGGTATTGCAGCGCCAGGCAAATCGATGTCAGCTGTCATCACGGGAGCTGAACTGTTCTTGCCACTAGAAGGATTGCTCAATCTTGACGAAGAGATCGAGCGATTGAAGAAGGAATTGGCGAAATGGGAAAGCGAAGTGAAACGCGTTCAAGGGAAGCTTTCCAACGAGCGATTCATCTCGAAAGCACCTGAAGCTGTTGTTGAAGAAGAGCGAACGAAAGAGAAGGATTACTTGGAGAAGAAAGCGGCAGTCGAACGCCGTATTGAAGAATTGAAAGAGATTTAATTACGAAAAAGAGTTGGTCGACCTCCAAAATAGGAGGAGACCAACTCTTTTTGTTTGTTGAATACCGAGTGCGCTCATAAAACCGGTTCTGCGCTCATAACTCGTGCTCTAGCGCTCATAAAACCGGTTCTGCGCTCATATAATCCTGCTACGCGCTCATAAAACTGGTTCTGCGCTCATATAATCCTGCTACGCGCTCATAAAACCGGTTCTGCGCTCATAACTCC
>NZ_LQYA01000080.1 GCF_001531445.1 Sporosarcina koreensis | reverse complement strand
TGATCGAGCAGTTGAGCACATAGGCGAAGCCATATTGGCCCTTGCTCGCCGGGCGCGCGGCGAGGTCGTCGACGATGAAGCGCTCGACCAGATCGTTGACCGCCATGGTCGACCGGCCGGCAAGGTCGAGCCCGTCGAGCATCTCGAACACCGAGGCGAGCAGGCGACCGGAGATGCGCATCAGGGCGATCTCCTCGGGCGTCTTGACCATGTCAGGCGGCCTCGGCCCGTTCGGGTATCGGGGCGGGCTCCTGCGCGGCCGCATCGAGCTGGATCCGCACGATCTCGTTGAAGGACAGGGTCGGGTTGGCTTCAGCCAGCCGGCCGATCTTCATCCAGAACTCGGCCTGGGCGTTGATCGATCGGCACATCACCGTGCTCGCGCGGCGGATTTCCTCGTGCAGTTCGTCGTCGATCTTCACTATGCCCATGGCTGCCTCGCTCGAATATATGAACCATATATGATCCATATATTCGAGCGTCAATGCAGTGGAGGCGCTGGGCCCGGCCTCAGCGCGCGGGTTTCGGCTCCGCACCGCCGCCGAGCGCCCGGTAGAGGCCGGCCGCGCTCGACAGCTCCTGACGGCGCAGTTCGAGCAATGTCTGTTCGGCCGCATAGCGGCTGCGCTGCGCGTCGAGCAGCTCGAGCCGGCCGTCGACCCCCGCGC
>NZ_LQYA01000079.1 GCF_001531445.1 Sporosarcina koreensis | reverse complement strand
CACTCCTTTATGAGTCGTAAAGTGTTTTCTGTAACCACATTCTCAGAAACTAGCTTTTCCATAAAGTAAGCTAATACACCATTTCTACGTTTTTTCTTTGTAGATTTCACCATAATATCTTGATTCTTTTTGGATTTTGTTTTATATTGAGTCATATAACTTAAGTTAATAAACGCCAATCATGGCACTCAAAAACTTGCATTCATCCCCTTTTCTATTTGATTTTTAGTGTGGTTACTAAAA
>NZ_LQYA01000078.1 GCF_001531445.1 Sporosarcina koreensis | reverse complement strand
GGATGGAAATCTAATGATATTAGTCTTTTTGCGTATACTAAATAAACCTTGTGAATTTGAATTTTTTTCACTAGGTGTGTACGTATGCTAAAATATTGATGTGACTATGAGTTGGCGGCTAACCTGTATTCATAGTTCATATTATGTGTAACGAGAAAGAAGATTGTCTTCAACAACTTGTTTACACATGCGATGGAAGCGACCTTATGGCATTTGTTATAGGGTTGCTTTTTCAGTTTGTCATAATAGTCAACGAAGTGGTTTTGTCCAAAACGTCTTAACCTAATCATATTTTGAATGACGATATAAAGTAATTTTCTTAGGTGTTTATTCCCTCGTTTATTGATTTTGTCTTTCGCAATAAACTTACCTGATTGATAACGACGGATATCTATACCAGCGAAAGCGTTAAGTTGTTTGTGATTATCAAAACGCCGGATGTCCCCAATTTCAGCGAGTAGGCGGACTGCTGTATTCGTGGCGATTCCTGGAATACTAAGGAGTAAACTGTATTCTTCAAGTCCCTCAGCTAGCGTAGCCATCTTGTCGATGCATTGTTCTTTTTGATGAAGGAGTTCTTGATACCGTTTTGCATATACGATTACCTGATCGCAAAAAACGTCCGTTGAAGAAACTGCTGGATAGGATTGTTCAGCGGCCTTGAGCAGCTCGACCGCTTTCTCTTCGGCTATTTTTGCAGATATTCTTTTATTCGTGTTTGCGATTATCCTGTTTTTGATAATCGTTTTAGAATAGGAGAGAACAATGTCTGGATGCGGAAAAAGCTGTGCTACATTAAGAAACAACTCGGACTTACTAGTGAAGATTCTCTCTAATTCTGGAAAAGTTACCTGGATGACTTTATGCATTCTACTTCGAACCACACTCAATTCATCGTCCAGTTCACTATAATGTCTAGATAGGGCTTTCAGTTGGGTGTAAACATCGCACGAGTTTATCTTGACTCGTCTATTGTTCGTAAAATGAGTAAGGGCTAACTGGTGTGCGTCACTTCGATCCGTTTTATGAATGCGTAGCGTATCGCATTGGAGCTTCGCTTCTAGCGGATTCAGTAAACAGTACCTGTAGCCATTCTCTTGCATGAAACGTTCTAAAGGTCTTGAATAGACACCTGTCGCTTCAAAGACGATGTGTGGTTGTTCACCATATCCGTCAATTATGTCACCAATCAATAACTTCAGTGCTGCAAATTCGGGACGCGTGTGTTCGATTTCCTTCTCCAGTTCACATTTTTTCAATGCATTATAGACGACCATGTAACTTTTACCCATACTTATATCAAACGCTATAACGTGTTTCATCCTCTGCCTCCTCTTGATGTTTTGAAGCCTCACCTTCACCTTATCGATTCCCATTTCTTATACACGATCTCAAAGGATCCAACATACTCAAACCTGATTCAAATAAGGGTGGTGAAGTAGGCCGGTTTTTTATACGGATTCGTGATCCCAAGCACCTCTCGGCCTATTTCTTCACCATCTACTATATAAAAAATAGTAGTGCAAACCAATGCCTTGGTCTGCACTACTAATCTTAGTATGTTTTTTATTT
>NZ_LQYA01000013.1 GCF_001531445.1 Sporosarcina koreensis | reverse complement strand
GATCGCATCAGTTTGAAACTATCAAATGAGAAAAAATATTCTTCCCGGTGCATGAGGATTACAAATCCAATCATTTCTCCGCCATTGTTGATTGGCAGGGCGACAAGTGATCTGAATTCGTCCTTATCGACTGTGTGCCTATTTGTGTTCGCGTCAAAAACTGCTTCTTCCCCTCTACTGAAGCGGCCGGACACTGCATCTATATATTTTTCTCCTGCATCTTCTTTGAAAAGCGCCGTGGAGGAGGGTGAAATAGAATAACTGCGTTTTTCTTCATAAAAGACGAATGCCATTTCATGTGGGCGGAATGCCTTCATGAACTGGTCTTTGAGAAATGCGATCATTTCGTCAAGATCCAGATTGCTATTCAATTCCCTCGACGCCTCATTCACTAAGCGCAAATCGTCCACCAGACGATGGGATTGGTCGTAAAGACTGGCATTTTCGAGTGCGTTGCCTGCGCCACTCGCCATCGATCGAATAAAACTCTTCTGCGAAACGGTGAATTCAGTGCCTTTTGGCGCGATAATCTGCAAAACGCCGTAAATTCCCTGTCTTCCGCGAATAGGGGCATTCATAAGGCTGCTTGAAATATCCGCGGCATTCTCAATCGTCAAATCCCCTGAAAGGAATGCGTCGACAGCGGACGCCCTTTCATTTGCATAATCAAACAAACGGTACTCATTCGTTTTTCCTTTTTGTTCGTTCGAAAGAAGTAGATGTACTTCGTAAGCTGGAAATGACCCAGACACCGCCTCTATCAGCCCATCAAGAATCACATCACTTTCCATCGTGGAGTTGAATAGCTCTGCCACTTCGAATAGATGCCTATACGTCTTCTCTTTCTCCAAGATCTGATGCATTTGTACAGCTTGGCCTATGAATGTGCCAAACACTTTTTTCAATGCCTTCAAATGAGGCGTCAGAGCAAATGCATGCCATTTCTCACTTGCCGCAAAGAGCAGCGCAGCAAGAGGGGCAAGATGGACATCTCTTATGATGAGCGAGTCATCTGCAAATTCATACTCCCCGCCTGCAACATGCGAGATGAATGACACATTGAAGATCGGATGGTCATTTGTATAGGTTTCCGGAACCTGTCCGCAATTCTGTGTGGACAGATTGCTGATTAGCGGTGTAAATCGATTATTGTCGTACAGCAGTATTTCCGCATCCTTTATTTCAAAATGACTCATGAAGATTTCCTTGAATTTCACGAGCGTGTCTTCCAAAGGATTCTCATCGTACAAATTCGACAATAAATCAAAAATGGAACATTTCACTTCATATAATGTCAACTCATGATCATTCATTTGCCATCACCCTCATTTTACGTAACTCGTAATTTATACCTATGCTACCATTCTAATACATTGAACCTATATTTAACAGCTATTCATCGACTCTTCTCACATATTCGGATGGCGATGATAAGAGCTTGACTCACATTCGAATAATTGTTATGATGTTCCTTGTGTAAAATAGTTGCAGCAGTTGTATGATCCATGCTGTCCAGTCTATTCCTTTCGGTAAGGTGCATCGTGTAACCTTGAGGCTGCTGAGGCGAGGATGCAAGATTATAGAATGGCACACGGATTGAATACATCTGGTTCTTATTTTACAACAAAATAAAACCAAAACAGAGGAGGAGTCTCTCATGGCTCGTTATACAGGTCCATCTTGGAAACTTTCCCGTCGTCTTGGCATTTCGCTAAGCGGTACTGGAAAAGAAATCGAAAAACGCCCTTACGCACCAGGACAACACGGTCCTACTCAACGTAAAAAACTTTCCGAATACGGAATGCAATTACAAGAAAAACAAAAACTTCGTTTCATGTTCGGCGTGAACGAACGTCAATTCAAAACTGTTTTCAACAAAGCTGGTAAAATGCCTGGTAAACACGGTGAAAACTTCATGATCCTTCTTGAAACTCGCCTTGACAACCTCGTATACCGCATGGGTCTCGCACGCACTCGCCGTGCAGCTCGCCAACTCGTCAACCACGGTCACATCCTTGTTGACGGCAAACGCGTTGACATCCCATCTTACAGCGTAAAACCTGGTCAAGAGATCTCTCTTCGTGAAAAATCTCAAAACCTTGATGTTGTTAACGAAGCTCTAGAAGTGAACAACTATGTTCCTGAGTACGTTACTTTCAATACTGACACTAAAGTCGGTACATTCGTACGTATGCCTGAGCGCAGCGAACTTG
Source organism: Sporosarcina koreensis (assembly GCF_001531445.1). GTDB lineage: Bacteria > Bacillota > Bacilli > Bacillales_A > Planococcaceae > Sporosarcina > Sporosarcina koreensis_C. The sequence continues at coordinate 9,088 of NZ_LQYA01000013.1, read as the reverse complement.
CTGCTGAAATTAACGAAGCACTTATCGTTGAGTTCTACTCTCGTTAATTAATACGCCTTGTAAAGAACGTTTTTCAAAACCCCGGAAGTTGCTTAACAGCAATGTTTCTGGGGTTTTTCGTTTGTTTACCCCTCTGTAAATGAAACTTATTAAAACCATTAGTCTGGGGGACGTTAATTCATGGACAGAATAAGTATTGAATGTTCTTCAGATTTTTATGCAAGTTAAAAGAGGAGGTATAAGCCCCCTCTTTTTTACATGCTCCGTACTGATATTGTTCTTACCAAATGACCCCTCCACCGATATGCTCTGCTGTGCCGGATCCAGTCGTACAATCTTACCTATATATGTATCCTTTTTACCTGCGCGCCAAGTTGTAATAATGGCGTCGTTTCTTTTTGTGAATGCAATTCTAGTTCTTCCTGCAGCAACTGCATATCGTCCTCATTTAGTTCTGGTTCCGGAGCTAAATCATCCTCGGCGTACCAGTCTCGTAATCGCACCGTATGCTCGGGCAGCATCATCGCCGTCCATTTAATTTTTCCGCGATCTTTGATATCTCCAAGTACCTTCATTAAATAACCCTTCTTTCCTTATCAATCACAGGGACAAGTGCTAAAACGTTGTCGATAGTAAAAGTATGCCCTAAATGACACCTCACCAACTTGGTGCACTTTGATACGACGCTTACTGACAGTTCCATCTGCTGCTAAGTACATCATCTCCAAAACTTCTCCATGTCTTACCGACTTCTCCAATGTTTCACGCACACTCGTTCCTAATTTCAAACATTTTAAATATAGAACATTCGTTTGCAAAGCATTTAATAGCACTTCCCGGAGTCCTATATATTTAATTAAATAATTGCGTATTATATAATCCTATGGTGAAACCTAACTGTGCAAAGGAGAATTTTGAATGACTACTTTAGGCGTTGATATCGGTGGAACCAAAATGTTATTAGTAGTTGAATATCAAGGTGAAAAAATCTCTAAAATAGTACCGACCGGAAAAATGTATACAGATTATGAAATCCTCAGAGAAATTAATGAATTCGTCAATAGTTTACCTTTTACTATTAATTCTATAGGAGTTGCCGTTCCAGGATTAGTTGAGCAAAATCAAAAAATCGTGATTTCAGATGTGCTGCCTAACATTGCTGGTATGGATACTAATTTCTTAAACATAAATAATATTCCTGTCTATATGATAAATGACGTTGAGGCTGCGCTTATCCAAGAAACAGCTTTAAATGAAAAAGTTGATACTGTAGTAATTATGATAGGAACAGGTATAGCTGCGGGAATTAATCAAGGTGGACAGTTTGTAAAGGGATGTAAAGGATGGGCCGGTGAACTAGGTAGCATTCCTATTTCTACTTCTGATGGCATTAAAAAGCTTGATGAGTTAGCAAGTGGTGCCAGTATTATCGCAAAAGCTAATACTGATGCCGAAACTCTACATAGAAACTTAGAGCAGGGCGATGCGATTGCACATGAAGTAGTCCAGACAGCGGGAGGATATTTAGGTTTAGCTATTGCAACAGTTATCAATCTCTTAAATCCCCAAAGGATAATTTTAGGGGGAAGAACAATTCAGTATGAAGGATATTTTGAATTTGCAGTAAAAGTTGCTAAAGAGAACACACTTCCGGAATTATGGGATGTATGCACAATTCGAAAATCAGAGGATGCAAAATATATGGTTGCTCAAGGAGCGATGAATTTCGTAGTTGCACAAGAAAAATTAAAGCTTTTAAATAATAGAGCGCGTTTATAACAAAATAAAAAAGCGCCCTCATCCAGAAGCACTTTACCTATGATAGTCTGCAATTTTAAGATCATAATAAAGGAGTTGCAGACAACCCTATTATAGGACATATTAGGTTACCAATCGCTTCCTTTTTTAGTTCATTGATTGGACAGAAACGATGTCCATCAATTTATGTCATCGATAAACGGATCGTCCAATATATTCCCTCTAATAGTATTATTAGATAGAATAAGAATTGAAGGGGGAAGAAATATGAAATTATTTTCACAAACAATAACTACGTTTTGGCAGACACAATTTTTGAACGGAGATATTCTATACATTGATAAAGCCTTTACTGTCACCATCAACCCTGACTTGAGTGAAGACCGTCGAGTCATGATGCTGGAAACCTCTGATGGCCGGGTTATGGCAGTGCTGACTCCTGAGCTAGCCGATAAGTTAGACCTTTATCAATGGCAGGACCTGTCAGAGTTTGCATTTCGTCAAAAATTGATTGAAATTGGGGTTACTTTGCATGGCGCAGATTATCTATTTTATTTTTCTCGAGCTGAAAAAAACATATTGATGCAAGAACCCCTGGAAAGTTCCTTGCGTCAGTTAACAGAGCAAGATGAAACAATTTTTTCTGAGTTCGAATCCGCCGCATCAAAGCAAGACTTAGATGATGCTTATGTGGAGTTAGATCACTGGGCTGTATTCGGCTCATTTGAGAAAAGCCGTTTAGTCAGCGCTGCAAGTATGTATCCTTGGGGGAATGCTCAACAAATTGCAGATCTTGGCGTACTGACATTAATTCCATTCAGAGGAAAAGGTCATGCTCGTAAAGTGGTACGCTCAATTTGCAAATATGCCTATAATCAGGAGTACGAACCCCAATATAGATGCCAACTCGATAACGAGGCGTCTGTGTCGTTGGCTAAAGCAGCTGGTTTTACGCTGTTTGGAAAGTGGGAAACGATTTCTCCCAACTCCACTGACTGAGCCACCTTGATTCCACTATTGAGTGTGAATGTTCACATATAAATACAAATTAAAAAGCGCCCTAATCCTTAATGGACAGGGCGCTTAGTACAGTCATCTTTCTGATGAGTATTCATCATATCATTTCTCTTTGGCATCCTCAACTTTCGCCATGCTGTTTCTTACAGACGTTCCGGCGCCGAGGGCTAACAAGTCGCCATCGGTGATTGTTTTGTCATCCAGCTTCGTCTGCCCTTCAAGAAGCGCCGACCTATCAACACATTTCTCTATGGAACATACCGGGTTCGAACCGGTGACCTTCACACTGCCAGCGATACCCTAGCCGCTGGCATGTGATTTCCGCATTTTTCAAAACGTGTTAACAACGCCTTTCAATGCTCATACTGGTGTCAATTGCGGTCATTATTTGTACTCTTTTTTATTTAATGGTCTGCTAATGGGCACACATTTGGCACATCGGGCACACAGTTCTGCCATAGCACCAAATTAAAAGAGGAGGCATAAGCCCCCTCTTTTTTACATACTCCGTACTTTTTTAACTATATCACCAAGCGCCTTCAATAAATAATCATCTTTTGTAGCACGTTTCCCGATTGGCCATAGAAAAAGAAAAAGAGCGGCAAAACCGCCGCTTTTTTTCTTGTTATCTACGCCCGTTTAATCATCTGTTTTTCCATTTTTAGGACTTGTTTTTTTCATTTCTACAATCTTTATTATTACTGCAATACCGAATAAAGTTAACATTAAAATTCCACTAACTAGATTGCTAACCAAGTCAAATATCATTAAAAGACCAACAATAAAAACAAAAAACATTAAAATAAACATGGCATTACTAAGACCACTGTTTTTATTATTATTCAAACAATCACCCTATTTCTTTCTTTTTTTAATTAACATTGTACTTTTTTGAATCATTGGAATATTAATGATATTACACCAAATGGAGGTTATTTACTATGATTAAACTAAAAAAAGTTATAAGTATTCTCTTGACACTATCCATTTTCACAATGTTTACGTTTAATGGTAACACAGCTAGCGCTCAAGATCTAAATAATGAAAGTGATCTTCCATCTTTGAAACCCGTATCCAACTCTGAAAGAGACCTAGAAGCGTTTTTCGACGAATCTTCATCATTTATAAATGCTATTGAAGTTATTCCTGATAGTGTTCTTGAAGAAGGGCCAAATGCCATTGTAGATTGGTTTCAAGCTAATGTAGATGGCGACTATCAATTTTCTACTGATGGTGTCAATTTGATTATTGATAGTAATATAGCTCCTTATATTTTAAACGACCAAATCATTGACGATGGTATCCAAGTATTTGGTGTAGCAGCTTGTGTAGGAGCAATTGGAGCAGCATTAGTAACCGGCATCTTACCAATTGCTAAGATCTCAAAAATTAAAAATGCTCTAAATGCCGTAGGCGGAACTGCAAAATTCGTAAATAATCTACACAGACATTATAAATTCAACAGAAACAAAGGATGGTCTAAATCTAAATCTTATGATGAAGCATTTGATAGAGCTACAGCTGCATATGGACCTGAAATTAAAACAGAACTAGGTGCATTGTTTGGTATTACAGCAATTTATGGAGCTTGTTTTGAATAACAGTCCAAATAAAAGAAATCATGGAGTTGTCCAGCAAGTTTTCAGAAAAAGATAAGGAGAGATTTAATTTAGTCGGTCATTATCTCGCTGATATGCAGTTTGATATGTTCGACGACAAGCCAATTGCACTCAAAGAGCTATCTGATTATCAGCTTAGTCTCTATCGCGAGATAAGTAGATTAACCGACAAATAAGAAAAGCGCCCTAATCCAATTAAGGACAGGGCGCTTTTACAGTCATCTTTCTGATGAGTGTTCATCATATCAGAACTTGAGCAGACCATCAAATTATTACTTGTTAGCTCTAATTAGTGCACCGACAGCAAGGGCAGCCACATCGCCATCAGCAGCCTTACCCTCGGCTAAATCCTTAATCCACTTTTCATTGTAACCTTGTTTTACGGCTTCCTTAACAGCTATTTCACGCTGGGCCTTGCTGCCAAGAAACGTTTCCCATTCCTTTTTGAGAGTTCCGCTTGTAAACTTCAAGTCGTCATCCCCCGTCTTAGCCGGTGTTTGCGTGGATGAACCGGCTTTTTTTTTAGTCCGAATGCTTTAGCAATGCCGTATACATGTCCTAATGCAACTCGATTGAGAAAATCAGCACTCTTTAACAGCTTGGAGTCGCTAGGATTATCAATAAATCCACTTTCAGTTAAAATCGATGACATATTGGATTCGCGGACGATGTGCAAGTTATTTCGTTTCTTGCCGCGATTGAGAAATTCCGGGACCGCTTTTGTAATTTCAGCATGAACAACCGCTTTAATCAATAGTTCTGCCGCTAACTTTCCATTAAAAATGTAATCCTCGTAGCCTTTTCCACCGCCCGCGTTAATATAATATGAACAGACATCAAGTAGTCAGCTTTCCATGCGTTTGCCATATCCGTTCGTTGTTTAAGCGAAAGTGTTTGATCAGTGGTACGGCTTAATTTGACCTGGACACCTTCATATTCCTTTAATAAGGATTCGATGCGTTTTGAAATGGCCAAGGTCAAATCTTTTTCTTTCAGCCCGTTTCCGGTTGCTCCTGGATCAGTACCGCCATGTCCGGGATCGATATAAATCTTCACCACATTGATTACCTCCTTGTCGTATTTAGTGAGATTGTATTGTTCTATGCGTTGGTTAAGTTTTTCGGCGTACCTGATATCGGTCGCATAGCCCGCTGCTTGAAGTGCAGCAGTCGCCTTTTTGTAATCCTTTTGGTTGAGTATGGCTGCATATCGATTGAAATGCTCCCAACCTGTCCCGTGCGTGTATTTATGGATTAGGTCAATGACGCAGCCCTCAAAAGATGGATACTTCCGGAATGCTGCGTCTATATAGTAGATGGTGCCATCTGGCCGTTGCTCGCTTGTCCTTTTAGTGTATGTGGGTCCAGTCCAGCCCGAGCCGACTTTTATGCCGAAAAGGTTGTTAGCTTTTGTGGCGAGCTCGGACGTTCCGGATCCGGATTCCAATATTCCTTGGGCAATAATCAACGACGGCAAAACACCGTTTGCTATGCCATGCTTAACTGCAAACGGTGCAAACTTTTCCACGAAATTCATTATTTATCATCTTTCTTCGGCTTATGGTAGTGTAAAGCTTGTTTGCTATCATCTACGCCATCAGTGGTAGGATCAACAACAATCCCCAAGATGACAAGTAGAGCAAATACAGCATTGATAAACCTTGTCGCTTCCATGCCGATCAGATCAGCTGCCAACTCGTATCCAAACCACCCCGCGACGATCTGTGTAACCAATAAAAAAGCCGGCACCATTGCCAGCCAGAACATCTTGTTCTTGATCCTTACTTTCCAATTGATTTTCATGTTATTACCTCCAGTATTATTTAACGAACGTTTGAATTAACACATACAAAATACTTCCCGAGCCAATTAGCTTGAAAAGTATGTCGCTCCATCTTTCGACTTTGGTTTTGGACAGCTCATGTTTCATTCGTAAATTGTCATGGCGCTGTTCATCCCGAGTCTTGATCAAATTCCACTGCTTATCCATGTTCGTCAGGAAAAAAGAGCGCATTTCCCGATTTTCTGAAACGATGGTAGTCTCAAGTCTTGTGTAATTCTTCTCAACATCCTGCAAACGCTCTTCTTTTTTCTTGTCTTCTTCTTCCACAAGTTTTAGCCGTTCGTGCTTTTCTTCGTCATACTTGAGTAACTGAGTGATTTTCTCACTGTGATGATTCAAACGCTCGTCTTGTTTGTTTAACCGATCATCTTGTTTATTGATCCGCTCGTCTTGGACATCTAAACGTTCTTCTAACGGCATTTTTACATCCTCCATTCTTCACCTCACGTCCCCTTTTCTCTGTTTTAGATAAAATAAAAAGAACGCCCGTGTGGACGTTCTTTCATTGACTATTACTATTTCTATAGTTATCGATATGTAATTCAATATTAACGATCATGTTGCTAAAAAGTTCTATTAGTTTGTCATTATTTTTTCTACCTATTTCCCCGAATATATCTGGTGAAGTAATAACCACATCTATTCCACGAACATATATGGATACGTCCTGATCAAGCAAATGAAATTTCGAGTACAGAATAGGTCTGAATTTTTCTCGATAGGATTCCAAATCAAATAAAGCGTATTCTCCAGCATCCGTCAACATCTGAACTTCTCCTTCAAGTTTTAATACTCCGTTATAAACCAGAAGACGTTCAATGTTTTCCGCTTTATTATCGCGCCTGATTTCGTTATTGATTTGCTTACTTACGGTATTTTTCTGTGTGAAGTACGTTGAAAAGTGCCCAATCAAAACACCAAAAAACGCAATTAACGCAACTAATAATGCTGTCCACTCCATCGGCTTCACTCCCCTCTATCTACAAAATTCGACAAAGGAAAGGAGATACCTTCTATTCGATGGAGAAAGCCATGCTCTCAATCATGCTATTGATTTGCGTAAGGTCATCCCTGTCAATCGGATTCTTCCTATCCAGTCGATTTGCCCGCTTAATCAAATCCAATTGCCCCACTGTGTATTCCTGTATCAACTGATCCGCCCACCCTAACATGAAGATCCCTCCTATCTCTGTCTAAACGCTCCGCCCTTTTTCCGTCCGTATGTCGGTCGATTGGTACCCATGATTTCCGCCCACTCCCTCGATGTGAGCCGCTCTTCTCGCTTGCCCCTTGTCCTAGTATTCTTTATGTCTACCTCGTCTGTATGTGGACGAGAAAGCCCTTTTTCGATTAACTGATCTTGTAACGTTCTCACTACCTCACTCCCTTTTTTGTGAAATAAAATAGAGGACAACAAATGACGCAGCGTAATGCTGTCATCAAATGTTGTCCTCGGGTTGGCCAGGGGGACTGTTTTATATTTCCCACTTTTTGTAACTACTTTTTAACTTGTGAAAATAATAATTGAGCAGTTGGTAATAGGCTTAACATAAAATGAACGCTAAAGTTAGTACATCAAATACTTGACTAGTTTCAATATTAGCTATCAAGCCCTCAGCAAATGAAGGTAAAAAACCCATAAATACGATTATTACAGTGAAATAAGCTAATGATAATTCCTTATTAAAACTTTGGGCTGCAAATTTAACAATTTTTTTCTCTCCAAACCATCTTTCAATAAGTGATGTGCTAATAATTAATAATATATTATAAATATAGTACGCTGGTAAGAACACTAATATAATAATAAAAAATAGAGAATTCGCATCTATATAATTTTCATCATCGTTGAATAAGCTTATATATTTACTAAACATGTTGAACAAATAATCATAACTTATTATTTTCGATAATGCCAAACCCATAAAAACAGTTATTACTAAAGAAAGGAACGAAAGCATCATCATTAAATAAATTAACAGATATTGCGTTCCTCTTATTAATAAGAACTTTCGAGGATGAAGTATCATTAATATAAATAAAATAAAAATAATGGTAACAATATGTTTAAAATTTATATTAAATCCAGCTTTACTAATCAAAATTAATATAATAGAAACGATAATTGAACCCACCATTATTTCTTTAACAAATTTCAAGAAAACTCCCCCGACTCCGCTTCACTTTTTCGAGATACGTAACATTCTCATCCCCTATGATCCAGCCCAAAACAAATTATACAACGAAATGCTGTAATCATCGTTGTCCTCTGGTTGGCCAGGGGGACTATTTTTTTCTATAGGTTTTATCATTAACTTGCTCTATTATATCGACCAGTTCAAAAAGTTCTAACACTATTTCCCTTTTCACGCCTCATCTTCCTCATTCAAATGTCTTCCTTAATTTAATTCGTAGAGGAATATTTAAATTTCAATTTCTTCCTCAAGAAACTTTCTAATTTTTTTATTATTTCTTTTATATCTTGTTCGTTTTTCAGCTGATAGTTTATTAGAAGTTCCGTCAACCTTTCCTCAGAAAAATCCCTATAAATAATTAAGTAGAACAAATTAACAAACACCAAATCATATCCGATTAATGAATTGGAATTAATTTGTGGATTATAAGCTTTAATGAACACAGGTACCTGATTTTTATTTTCATCCAGCAATACATCCAATTGGGCAATAGTTCTAATATCAAAGGAATGCAGATTATCAATCAACTGCTCAGGAAGAAAAAGTTTTTCTTCAATTCTGGAATGGTCAATCCCGATTGCAGAACACATTTTGATTAAAATTTCCTTAACAACTTGTGATGTTGCTACATATTCCATTAATGTCACTTTGTCAATC
>NZ_LQYA01000077.1 GCF_001531445.1 Sporosarcina koreensis | reverse complement strand
ATCTTTTCAGTACAAATGGACACTGGTAATCTAGATAATAAAGAAAAAGCAAAGCGATATTTTGAAAAAGAACTTGCTGATAATGGTATTACTAATTACGAAGTTGAGATTTTAGATATAGTGAAATAAGTCGACTCTCTAACAAATGGTGGATGTTCTTTAATCGGGCGCGATTGTTGAAGAAGTAAAATTAAGAGTAGCTGCGGCTGCTCTTTTTTATTTTGAGATACATGAGGAGCAGAT
>NZ_LQYA01000076.1 GCF_001531445.1 Sporosarcina koreensis | reverse complement strand
AAAGCAAGAACGTAAAGACAATGCAGATGTTGAAGTTATGTCTGAACACTTATGGCGTGTAGAAATTGAACTTAAAAGAGATATGGTGGATTATTGGAATGATTGTTTTAATGATTTACATATCTTGAAACCAGATTGGACTTCGCCAGAAAAATTAAATGAACAAGCAATGGTTTACATGTTAATTCATGAAGAAGGCAAATGGGGAGAATTGAATAAGAGAACTAAATATAAATATAAAAA
>NZ_LQYA01000012.1 GCF_001531445.1 Sporosarcina koreensis | reverse complement strand
CATCTCCTTGCTGTTTGCTTCCATGACAGGCTCGTTGCAGCTGTTGTTCGAGAACCAGACGAACGGCCTCTTTTTATGGGGATCGGGTACGCTTGTGCAGTTGAATTGGAGCGGCGTCACATTTGCGGGACCGATGATTATCGTATTGTTCATCGCCGCGTTAGGCATTGCGAAGCCAATGGATATTTTGTCGTTAGGTGAAGATGTTGCGTCTTCACTTGGTCAAAATGTGCGCTTCGTCAAATTGATGGCATGGGCGGCTGCGATTTTGCTTGCAGCGACGACGGTAAGTGTCGTCGGTCCGATCGGGTTCATCGGTTTGATGGCCCCGCATATCGTCCGGATGTTAGGCGTCCGCGGCCATTTGCAAATTTTCCTCCAATCGTTCCTATGGGGCAGTGTGATGATGATTGGCGCGGATGTACTGGGCCGGTTGATCCAGCCTGGACAGGAAGTGCCTGTCGGTGCTATGACGGCCTTGGCAGGCGGCCCTTGGCTGCTCTATTTGGCTTGGAAGACGGCGAAGTCGCATACGAAAGGCGATCGCCAAATGGGTGGCACGTTGAAGCCTGTCAAACTGCCGGTCGTCATTTCGATTGTTACTGTTTTGATCGTCGCTGTGTTTGCATTGGCATTTTCCTATAACGGAATGGCCTGGTCGCTTGATTGGATGAAGCCGGTCGTCTGGAATTTCCGTGTGCCGCGTGTGCTCACCGCGTTCATCATCGGCGTGATGCTTGCACTTGCCGGTGTTTTATTGCAAGGGGTCTTACGAAATCCGTTGGCAGATGCGAGTGTGTTAGGCGTCACCTCAATGGGGGGCGCAGGAGCAATGCTGCTATTGGTGGCAATTCCGGCAATCCCTGTTCAGTATATGCCGCTCGGTGCAGTTGTAGGAGCCGCCATTGCTCTTGGCATCATTATGGTGACAGCTTGGAAAAACAACTTTCAGCCGATGCTCGTCGCTTTGATGGGGATCGCGATTTCTGCATTCGGATCCGCCGCAACGCAAGTATTTGTCGTGAAGGCGAAATTGGCGGTCGCTGCAGCGCTAGTCTGGCTATCGGGAAGCACATACGGAAAAGGTTGGGAAGATGTGCAGCTCTCGTTATTGTTTTTCGTTCTGCTTATTGGTCCGGCCGTCTATTTAACACGCAGCTTGGATGCGTTGACATTCGGGGATGATGTGGCAGCAGGTCTCGGCTTGTCTGTCAAATCGACGCGTGTCTGGGCATTGATTGTCGGGGTGGCGATCAGTACAGCTGGAGTCGCAATCGTCGGGACGATCGGCTTTGTCGGCCTAGTTGCGCCTCATATCGCCCGTAGATTAGTAGGCTTCCGTCATTTGCCGCTGCTCGTCGTGTCCGGCTTGCTTGGCGGTTTGCTCTTAGTGACAGCGGACTTTGTCGGACGCATATTGATTGCGCCGAAAGACATCCCGAGCGGACTCGTCGTCGCGCTCATCGGCACGCCGTATTTACTTTATTTATTGAGGAAAATGAAATGAAACAGCCACACGCTCATTTACAACGGAGCGTGTGGTTGTTTTTTGGAAGGAGAACTTTTTGCAATGGAACGAGAAGTCTTGCGGATTGAATGAGAACTATTCGCCTGGAAACGAGAAGTCTTTCGGAATTAATGAGAACTTTCCCCTTGAGAAGGAGAACTTTATTGGAATGAACGAGAACTCTTCGCCCGGGAACGAGAACTTTTCAGGAAGAATGGAGCCTTCCGGGGACAAATGGACCCTAGCCTGATCTCCTTATAAATTCCACGGACCGGATTTGCCGATGATGCTATACTATATAACACAGTAAACTTCGAAAGAGGCGCAGTTATGTCTAAGACGGATTGGAATATGAAAACGTTCATGAAAGGTGCGTCGATTTTGACGATATCGGCCATTATCGTTAAGCTGCTGGCAGCGGTATACCGGGTTCCGTTCCAAAACCTTGTCGGGGATAAAGGGTTTTTCATTTACCAGCAAGTGTATCCGTTCATCGGCATTTTTATCGTGTGGACCTCGTACGGCTTTGCGGTAGCGGTTTCGAAGTTGCTTGCGGGAAGTGCGAGCAATGGAGAGGCAAAAGCGATAAAGCGGGTCGCTTTTCTATATTTAGCCGGATTGTCGATATCGTTTTTCATCATTCTCATGACGTTTGCTCCGTTTTTCGCACAGGCTATGGGAGATCCTGAACTCGTCTCACTTCTTCGTGCAGGTGCTTATATCGTGCTTGTCATGCCGATGCTTGCGGTATTGAAAGGTTCATTCCAATCGGAAGGGCGGATGACGCCTGTTGCCGTTTCGAATGTCGGTGAGCAAGTGTTGCGGGTGGCAATCATCCTTATTGGTACATGGGTGGCTGTGCGCGCAGGTGCATCTCTTTACAAGGCCGGCGAAGTGGCCATGTGGGGCGCCGTTATAGGTCAAGCGCTAGGCGTTGTTATTCTTGCCCTGTTTTACAGAAATGCATATAAAGGGCCACATGTACATGTGGATACATGGCGTATCGTTAAAGAATTGACGTTTGTCAGTTTGAGCGTCAGCGCAAGCTCGCTCATCCTGCTGCTGTTTCAAATGGCGGATTCGTTTATGATCTACAATATATTGCTGGCGAAAGGGTTTGTCGCGGATGCAGCAATGGAAATGAAGGGCGTCTATGACCGTGGGCAGCCGCTTGTCCAGATGGGGATTTTGATCGCTTCCACATTGGCGCTCGCCATTGTCCCGCTAATTGCGCATCATGCGGCGAAAAAGGAAGGGCGAGGAGCGGAGCCGTTCATTCAGCTCACGTTTCGGACGGCTTTTTTATTCGGATGGGCGGCTGCAATCGGGCTTGCATTTGTCCTGCCATATGTGAATGAAATGCTGTTTGAGACGCGGGATGGTTCTGTGGCATTGATCATATTTGCGTTTCAGATCTTTTGGCTGTCGCTCATCTTGCCATTGACCGCAATATTGCAAGGTGCCGGCAAAGTGAAAATTCCGACGCTGTTGCTTCTTGGTGGCCTCGTCGTGAAAATACTTGCGAATCAATTATTAGTGCCACTGTTGGACGTAACAGGTGCGGCGATAGCCGGAAATATCGGCTTTGCAGCGATTGCGTTTGGACTGCTGCTTTATTTCAAAACCGTGTGGCCTATGAAACTGGCCCCTTTCCGTTTTTACGGTTGGCTTTTATTTGCGACACTTGCGATGGCGGCGGTCATCTTCCCGTGGATGCTTGTGGCGGATCAGATTTTATTCGACGACTTGTCTTCCCGGATTGGGGCTACATTGACGGCTCTGACAGCTGTCGTTTTAGGAGCGGGCGTTTTCCTAGTCGTTGTCATGAAATCGCGTATAATGGCGGAGAAGGAATGGTATTTACTGCCTTTCGGAAAAAGATTGGCCCGTGTACAATTACGTCTTACTAAAAATAGAAGGTGAATGGATGAATACAATTACAATTATCGGCCTAGGCGCCGGGGATCTTGACCAGTTGTCACTAGGCACATACAGGAAGCTGAAGGCGGCGGAGTTCGTCATTGCGAGGACAGATCAGCATCCCGCTATTGTGGAATTAAGGGCGGAAGGTATGACCATAGAAAGCTTCGATAATATTTATATTGAAAACGATGCGTTTGAGCAAGTGTATGAGGAAATTACGGAGCAATTATTGTCGATGGCAAACGAGAAGACGGTTACGTATGTCGTGCCAGGCCATCCACTTGTCGCTGAGCGCACGGTGCAATTATTAATTGAAAAAGAACGTGCTGGAATTGTACGGCTTGAGATCGCGGGAGGCAACAGCTTCCTCGATCCGATTTTTGCTGCGCTTCGGATTGATCCGATTGAAGGGTTTCAGTTGCTCGATGGCACGGATATGAAGCGCGATGATGTGATGATGACGCAGCATGTATTGATCGGCCAAGTGTATGATGCTTTTATCGCTTCTGAAGTGAAGCTTTCACTCATGGAGAAGTATGCGTACGACCATCCGATAACAATTGTGACGGCTGCAGGTTCTTCATTGGAAAAGCTTCGGACTGTGCCTTTATTCGAGTTGGACAGGGAGACGGAAATCGATAATTTGACGACAGTGTATGTGCCTCCGGTAATGGAGCGTGAAGGGCGACTGAAGGAATGGTCGACATTCAGGGAGATTATCGTTGCCTTGCGTGCTCCGGACGGATGTCCGTGGGACCGCGAACAAACTCATGAATCGCTGAAACGGTATTTGATTGAGGAAGCGCATGAGCTGCTTGAAGCGATTGACCAGGAGGACGATGAAGGCATCATCGAGGAATTGGGCGACGTGCTTCTGCAAGTGTTCTTGCATGCGCAAATCGGCGAGGACGACGGGTATTTTGCAATGGAAGATGTCTTGCAGGCAGTCGGAGATAAAATGATCCGCCGTCATCCGCATGTATTTGGTGATCGGAACGTGGAAAATTCGGACGAAGTTTTGAAAAATTGGCAGGAAATCAAGAAAGCTGAGAAGCCACAAGCCGAGTCGCTGTTGGATGGACAGGCACGCCACAGTTCATCATTGCTCACTTCATTTAATTACCAAAAGGAAGCAGCAAAAGTCGGATTCGATTGGCCGGATATAACAGGCGCTTTCGATAAATTCGAGGAAGAATGGCAGGAATTCAAGGACGAAGTGGCGAATGGAACGAAGCAGAGCCAGACAGACGAGCTGGGGGATGTCCTATTTACAATGGTCAACCTTTCTCGCTTTTTGAAACTGTCACCCGAGGAAGCAATGGCGCATGCGAACGAGAAATTCAAACGGCGCTTTTCATTCGTGGAACAAAGTGTAAGGAACGGCAGAGGAGAATTCTCCGCCTACACGCTTGATGAATTAGATGGGTTTTGGCAAGAGGCAAAGGGGAGGGAAAAGAAATGAGACTGGATAAATTTTTGAAAGTGTCACGTTTGATCAAAAGACGGACATTGGCAAAGCAAGTGGCCGACCAAGGTCGGATTACGATTAACGGAAAAGTGTCGAAAGCATCTTCGGTCGTAAAACCGGGCGATAAGCTTGGTATCCGATTTGGACAAAAGATCGTTACTGCAAAGGTCGAGATGTTGAAGGAATCGACGAAAAAGGAAGACGCCGCATCAATGTTTACAATTGTGAAAGAAGAGAAGTTGGACAAGGTGGAACCTGAATTTATCGATGATGAAGATTGAAGGCATGACAGGAATTTTTCCTGTCATGTTTTTTTAGTTGTCCGCATAAGATGGCAGTGAACGTACAAGCAAAGGGAGGAATAGTATGCAAATCCAGACGGATAACCCAACATACGCAATCCCATCAGGCGATCATGTCGTCACGATGCGGAACCGAAAACGAATGGATCTCACATCTGTAAAAACGATCGACCGGTTCGACCAGGAGGAGTTCATCGTCCGGACATCTCAGGGAGTGCTAGTAATTCGCGGGGAGGAGCTGCGCATCGTCCATTTGGATGTAGACAAAGGGCTTCTTACGTTGGAAGGCACGATTGGTACGATGCAATATGACGAAGAAGATGCAAGTTCACGTGGTTTCCTCCATAAATTGTTTGGATGAGTCTCTCCGTCCAGTTTCTTAGTCTTCTTGCAATGATTGGGACAGGCATCGGGGCCGGGGCTTTCATGGATTTGATTGGAACTGGCGTGGATGCGACCGGTAAGAAATCAATCATCCGGAAATACGCGGTCCCTTTGGAAGTGATTGGATGGATCTTGATTGGATGTGCATCGTTCTACGTTCTATTCATCGTCCGGGACGGGGCATGGAGGATGTATGACCCGGTTGCTCAGATTTGCGGCATGCTTCTATACGCCTCGATTTTCCATAGGCCTTTCAGGTTTTTCGGGAGAATCCTGAATATGTTGATTATCAAACCGATTTTGTTCATCATCAGACTCGTAGTTAAGATCATCAGCCAGATAGTAAAGCTGCTCGTCAAGATTGTGAGATTTCTTCTTTCTCCGTTCATCTATCTTTACAACAAACTCTCTAACTCTCTCTTTAAATCCGATGAGAAATGATGTATAATTACTAGACTTATCGGATTTCGGATTGTAATGAGAGGAAGTGCAGACATGGAGCAAAGGAAAAGGAAATCATCCACGACCGTTGCATCGATTGAAACTGAATATGTCCGCTCGTTGCGTAAGAAAGAAAATTGGAGAAACAAGCAGAAAAAGCGACTCCAACGGAAACTGTTCATCTATGCAGTAATCGCTTTTGCGGTGTTTGGCGGTTTGACGAATATGTATATTCAGCAACAGCAGACACTGCAGGAAAAGGAACAGCAAAAGGTCGAAACGCTTGCCAAGTTGGATGAAGTGAAGGAAGAGCAAGATCTTCTTAAAAAACAGCTTGTGAAATTGGATGACGATGACTATATTGCCAAGCTTGCACGGAAAGAATATTTCTTATCTGATAAAAATGAAATCATCTTCACAGTGCCTAAAAACAAGAAGAAAAGCGATGAAAAAAGTGACGGAAAAGAGTAGTCTTATTGACACTCTTTTTTTGTTGGCTATAATGAAAGTAAGGATCTTGCACTTGCAGGACTCGCCATATGGTAAAAAGGCTACTGAAAAGGGGCCGTTTAAATCTTAAGGAGGAGCATTTTTTTTATGTCAATTGAAGTAGGCAGCAAGTTACAGGGGAAAGTTACAGGGATCACAAACTTCGGTGCGTTCGTCGAACTGCCGAACGGTTCAACTGGTCTGGTCCATATTAGTGAAGTAGCGGACAATTATGTGAAGGATATCAATGACCACCTAAAAGTAGGCGATATGGTTGAAGTGAAAGTGATGAATGTCGGCACTGACGGAAAAATCGGGTTATCGATCAGAAAAGCGAAACCAGAAGCTGAACGTCCTCAACGCCCTCAACGTCCTCGTCACAGCGGTGGCCGTCCTAGTCATAATGAGCGTCCAGAGAATTTTGAGCAAAAGATGGCGAAATTCATGAAAGACAGTGAAGAACGCCTTTCAACTTTGAAAAGAGCAACAGAATCTAAACGCGGTGGCCGTGGCGCAAGAAGAGGGTAACTTGCTGGCTGTTTCAATTAGTGGAAATGTGAATCTGTTATAAGCGATCTGGCATCTAGTTAAGATGCCAGATCGTTTTTTTATTCGGAAACACATACATGTGGGGAAATGCGCATAAATTGTTTTAAAAACGCATAAATGCCGTAAAATACGCATAAATTGCTCCAAAAACGCATAACTTCCTTGAAAAGCTCATAAATAAATTTAGTTACGCATAAAAGATTCCAAATACATATAAATGATATTTTTTTACAAGGATTTCAACCTACCACTGCCGAATAATGAATAATGAAAAGGGGCTGAATTGGAATGAATGAAATTTTGAACAATCTTAAGAAGTATTTGGAATGGGCGGATTCATTGCACTCACTGACTGATCAGCAGGCAAATACGCCTTATCAGGAAGGGAAATGGACGCCGAAGGAGATTCTTATGCATATGGCAGAATGGGATCGCTTCACACTGGAGAATCGGCTTCACCGGATGAAAGAATCAGAGAAGCTTGAGAATGTGGAGTGGGGGCCATTTAATGAGCAGGCTGCAAAACTTGCAAAAGACTATTCATTTGATGAAGTGATTGCATTGGCAAAGCAGTATCGGCAGCAAATTATTGAATGGCTTGAAGATATCGATGAGGCGGAATGGACGAAGCCGTTCAACATCGGGGAACATGTTTTGACATTGAAGGAGTATTTCACGGATTTTGTTGGGCATGATTCGCATCATAAGGAACAAATCGAGTCGATTCGATAAGAAGAGAGAGTCGTTTTTGATTTATGCGTGATTGGGAGAGTTTATGCGCGTCTGCAAGGATTTATGAGTGATTGCAGGAGTTTATGCGTTTTTGGATGAAGTTATGCGTAGTTTCTTCGTTTTATGCGTAAATCCAGTGATTTATGCGTTTCTGCTATAAAAAAGCGTCCAGTCTTGAGACTGGACGCTTTTTTGAGTTATTGTCTAGCTCCGGCGGCCAGATGCTCGGGGTCATAAGTCAACCCGGCTAAGTGGCAAAAAGCGCCACACGCCGGGTTGTCTTATGCCTGTCGCATCTAATCAGGCCGCCTACGCTTTTCTATATAGCGGCGGAGGGGGTCGAACCCACGACCTTACGGGTATGAACCGTACGCTCTAGCCAGCTGAGCTACGCCGCCATGTTGTTCAATTGTTTCCGAACGACAATAACCATAATACAACGGTCGACGGTGTCTGTCAACCTTTCGTTGGAAAATAGAAAAATGCTTCGGAACACGTCGAAAGATTTATGGGGTTCCTTGTCAGGAACAGACAAATTCTTTGGCTTGACCTATGTATACTCATGGACAAGTAGACATAGGGGGAATGTGGAGATGAAGATGATAGGCAATCTTGAAAGACCGGTAGGCCAGCAGATTCGTCAGGTGATCGACACGGTGGGCAAGCGGAAGATGTATGTATTGATGGCAGCGTTCTTTTTATTGAGTACATTTTTCTTGTCGCAAGCTGTTCTTTTTAAAGCGGCTGTTCCTTTTTTTCTTCCAATCTGGGCATTGGCTCAAATGCGATTCAGGAATCATCTCATCTATGTATTCATTGGAGGAATTGCGGGAGGGGCTTTTCTAGGGCTCGGACAAGCGGTGATCCATCTATTGCAATTGCTGTTGTTCAATGTGGTGAGCAAGCATCCACTTATGCGGAAGTCCATTCCGTTGACGGTTGCCGGGACGATCATAGTTATCCAAGTTCTTTGGCAGTTTGTCATGCATAGCGGGCATACGCCTGTCGATGTTCAATTGTCGATCGGATTCGAAGCGGTATTGGCGTTGTTCATGACATTTTTCCTGTTTGTCGCATTTCCTCATCGCGAGCGCATCTTCTTTGGCCAGTGGTCGCCGGAACGTCTCGGAGCTGTTTGCATTGTCGGCATAATGGCGACAACGGGGATGGGCAATCTGATGGTTGGCCCGATTTCGATTTCTGGATTGCTTCTCCATCTGACCATTTTACTGGCAGCGCTTGCCGGTGGTATGCCGTTTTCTACGACGATTGCGATGATGATCGCTGCGATTGCGGGAGTTGCGGAATTATCGTTTACCGGGATGATGGCTGTGTACGGCATGACAGGCTTTTTTGCAGGCGCTTTCAAACGTCTTGGGAAAATGGGTATCGCAACAGGCGGCTTTGCGGTATCCGTGTTCTTTCTCTTATATGATTTCACCTTACCGCTTGATACGTCCCATTTCTTGACGATCGGCTTGGCAACGCTGCTATTTTTCTTCGTCCCGACTAAAAAAGTGGAACCGATTAGCCGAATGATTACACCGAGCGGTCAACAGGATATTTCAGTGAAGCGGCAACAATGGCTGACTGACCGTCTGGATGAGCAATTGTCCGATTTTCAGCAGTTCGCTGCCTTCATGTCCAATCTGGTCAATGACCGTTTCGCTTCGGATGACGGGAATGTTACACAGAACATTCCGTCGATATGCCAGTCCTGTTTCAGATATTCGAAATGTTGGGAAGGGGGAGAAGAGGGGATGGCCCGTCTGCTATATGAGTGGGAAGGGACATATTCCGCGACGAAGAAAGCGGCACGCCATCGTGTCGAGGAAAAGATCAAATATAAGTGCATCCGCTCTGCGGGTTTAATATCCGAGCTGGAGGAGCAGGCTTCCAACCATCTTCTTATGGGGCAGCTACAGCATGGGCGAAAAATGCTTGCCTTGCAGTTGAGGGATATGAGCAATCATTTGGAAAAAATCATGAATGATATTAAAGGGGAGATGTCGGTTAACCATCTTGCGGAAGAGGAATTAGGGAAGCATTTGCAGTCCCAAGAAATCGAATATTATCAGATCGATATTTTATCCGAGGAAAAGGGGGCGTACCGGATTGTTATTTCCATCCCTGAAAGACGATCGGATTTCGAAACGGAAATGACCGTGGCGGAACGTCTACTATTGCCGCTATTGGAAGAGGTGTATCGTGAACCTTTTAAAGTAGAGAAGACCGTCGTGCTGCAAGATCCTTTCCCTCATATTCAAATTATGTTCTGCTCGGCTGTCCGTTTTTCATTGGAATACGGGATTATGGCGACTGCAGGGGGAGGAACTTTCCATGCAGGTGACGCGTATGAAGTGTTTCCGATTCATGATGGCCTTACCGCCGTTCTTCTGTCGGATGGAATGGGGCATGATATAAATGCATACCGGGAAAGCCGGAAGGTAATCCGTCTCATGCGGGAATGTCTGGACAGGAAGATGGATCCGGAAACAGCGATGCATACATTGCATTATATGATGTCGTTGAATGGGCTTGATGATATGTATGCGACGCTGGATTTGGCTTTGATCGACTTGCAGGACGGACGGCTCTGGTCGTGGAAGGCGGGTTCGATGAGCACGTATATTAAGCGTGGCCAAGAGTTCCTACAGCTCGATAGCAAATCGGTTCCTGTCGGATTCCTGCCGTCATTTTCGGTGGAAGCGACAAATGAAGAATTGAAAGCAGGGGATATTATCGTCATGTTGACAGACGGCGTATTCAACGGATCGGTAACGATTGAAAAGCAGGAAGACGCGATCTATGGGATTTTGGAAAAGTACGAGCATCTATCCTGTGAACCTTTAGCCGACCGTATTATGTCCGAAATGGAAAGGAAGTTCGGGATTGTTGCAGATGACCGAACCGTCTTGGTATTAAAAGTTGAGCACGTTTTACCGAAATGGACGACAATAAAGCCCACAAATCGATTTATTTCCCGGGAAAAAGTTATGGGGTAGAATAGGGGGAGGTAAACTGACAACATGGAGGGGCAGAACATGCACGCATTCGAAAAGAAAATCCTTGATTTCATTCATAAAGAGGCATTGTTGTCATCCGGTCGGCGGGTTCTTGTCGCGTGCTCAGGCGGGGTGGATTCCGTCGCGCTTTTGCTCTTCATGGCAAGTATTCGCGAAAAATTGCGGATTGAAGTGGCTGCCGCTCATGTCGATCATATGCTTCGCGGGAAAGAGTCTGCGGATGACGGCAAGTTTGTGAAGGAACTATGCAATAAGCTCGATATCCCTTTCTATGGTGGAAATGTCACTGTTCCTTCCATCTTGGACAAGGAAGGTGGAAATGTGCAAGACGTCTGCCGCGCTGGCAGATACGCCTTTTTCGATGCGGTGATGCGGGCGGAGCATTACGATATACTAGCGACCGCCCATCACGCAGAAGACCAATTGGAGACGGTACTCATGCAATTGGCCAAGGGAAGCGTCCCCCTTGGCATCCCAGTGAGTAGGAAGGTCGATGGCGGCAGCATCATCAGGCCGGTTCTTCCTGCAATGAAGGAAGAGCTGCTTCTCTATGTGAAGGAGCAAGGGGCACACTTCAGGAAGGACCCGAGTAACGAAAGCGATGCCTATTTGCGGAATCGGCTCCGCCACCATGTCGCGCCGGTCATCTTGGCGGAAAATCCTTCCGCGGCAGTGAACGTCGTCAAAATGACAACAGGGCTGCAGGAGGATGAAATGCTATTGGACAGCCTCACAAAAGAGCGTTTTTCGTCTATTGTTACGTTCGCTGAAGACGGGCTCCCGACCTTCTCCTCGAATCTTTTCAGAAGCATGCACACTGCTTTACAAAAGCGCTTCATTCCACTACTATTGAATTATCTATACTCCGGGGAAATTGTCCCTGTAGAATACAACACAGCACTTTTGAATCAATTGCATCACCATCTGTCCGCAAGTACGGGAAATGTCTCGATCGACCTTCCGAAAGGGTACCGGTTCGTGAGGGAATACGGCACCGTTTCAATTGTAAAAAAGACGTCAATCCTGGATACTTCCCTTCGGACGCTGCAAAAAGGCGAATGGACAAGCTGGGGTGATGATATGCTGTTATATTGGGACGATGCGGATGCACATGAAGAGGACGCCTCGGAAATGATGTATTTCGATTTGCAAGACTCCGAATTGCCGCTTTATGTGAGGGGCAGAAAAGACGGGGATCGTCTATTGCTTCCGGGTATGGTCCGACCGAAGCGCTTGTCCAGATTGTTCATTGACGAAAAAATTGGCGCTGAACAACGGCGAAAGGTCCCGGTTGTCACAACTGCGCGCGGTGAAATTTGCGCCATTCCTGGCGTACGATATGGCATCCAGTTCATGAAACGAAAAACAGAACGGGAAAAGTACATATTCAAAATGAAAGACAAGTAAAAATCTGAATGGAAAAGAGAGGGAACTTGATGTTGCAAAAAGATATTGAAGAAGTGCTCATCACAGAAGAACAGATTCAGGAGAAAATTGCGGAACTTGGTGCCGTGCTGACAGCGGACTATCAGGATAAATTCCCGCTTGCTATCGGTGTCCTTAAAGGCGCTTTGCCGTTCATGAGCGATTTGATCAAACGGATCGATGCGTATATTGAATTGGATTTCATGGATGTATCAAGTTATGGAAATGCGACGGTGTCATCTGGAGAAGTCAAAATCGTCAAAGATTTGAACGCGAGTGTCGAAGGCCGCGACGTATTGATCATCGAAGACATCATCGACAGCGGTAAAACGTTAAATTATTTAGTTGATCTTTTCAAATACCGGAAAGCGAAATCCATTAAGATCGTAACGTTGCTTGACAAACCGACGGGCCGGAAAGTGGATTTGAAAGCGGACTATGTTGGATTCCTTGTACCGGATGCGTTTGTTGTCGGTTATGGGCTTGATTACGCAGAAAAATATAGGAACTTGCCTTATATCGGTGTATTGAAAAAGGAAATCTACTCTTTCTGAAAGCTTTTCAACAAACCTTTATCAAGGGGCGGTGGAAAGCTTTTTCCATATTCGGCTGAAAGTTGGGATGCTATCAGCCCCTATCGTATCGCGGTTCGCTTAGGTGGCTGAAGATCATTTTCGTATTCTGGCCTTAAAGAAAGGCATTTCCTTTGTAGGTTGAATCTGTTATATGATAAGATTTACAATAGTTTTCTGTTGAAAGAAATGAGGAGGCTTGGGATGAATCGTATACTTCGATACTTTCTACTATACGGATTGATCTTCCTTGCAATTATGGGGATTTTCAGTTCACTAAATAATCCGAATCCGAAGACGAAAGAGATTCGGTATGATGAATTCACTGCAGCTTTGGAAAAAGGCGAAATTGAATCAATGTCTTTTCAACCGGTCCGCAGCGTACTGACCGTTGAAGGTACGATGAAGGGCTATGAAGAGGGCGAGAAATTTACTACGAACATTCTGACGAGTGACACTTCTGTTATGGAAGAGATTCGAAATATCGAAGCTACTGGTAAAACGAATAACCCTCAGATCCAAATTATACCTGCTCCTGAAACGAGTGCATGGGTAGCCTTCTTTACAGGGTTGGTTCCTTTCATTATCATCATCATCCTATTCTTCTTCCTATTGAATCAAGCGCAAGGCGGCGGTGGCGGCCGGGTCATGAATTTTGGGAAAAGCAAGGCGAAGCTCCATTCGGACGACCGCAAAAAAGTCAGATTCACAGATGTTGCGGGTGCGGATGAAGAGAAAGCCGAACTTGAAGAAGTTGTGGATTTCTTGAAAGACTCACGTAAATTTGCTGAACTTGGAGCGCGTATTCCAAAAGGGATCCTTTTGGTCGGACCTCCTGGTACAGGTAAAACACTTTTGGCGCGTGCTGTTGCTGGTGAAGCCGGCGTTCCGTTCTTCTCGATTTCCGGTTCGGATTTCGTTGAAATGTTCGTAGGGGTCGGGGCATCCCGTGTCCGTGATTTATTCGAAAATGCGAAAAAGAATGCGCCGTGTATCATCTTCATCGATGAAATCGACGCAGTCGGACGTCAACGGGGCGCTGGTCTCGGTGGCGGTCATGACGAGCGCGAACAGACGTTGAACCAGCTCTTGGTTGAAATGGATGGATTCGATGGGAACGAAGGAATCATCATCGTTGCCGCGACGAACCGTCCGGATATTCTTGACCCTGCACTTCTTCGTCCGGGACGTTTCGACCGTCAGATCACTGTTGGTCGTCCAGATGTCAAAGGCCGTGAAGCGGTTCTGAAAGTGCATGCACGCAACAAGCCGCTTGACGAATCAGTAAATATGAAGGCGTTGGCGCAACGTACTCCAGGATTCTCGGGTGCCGATCTTGAGAACTTGCTGAATGAAGCTGCTTTGGTCGCAGCTAGACGCGGCAAGGCGAAAATCGACATGGCGGATATCGATGAAGCGACGGACCGTGTCATCGCGGGACCTGCTAAAACGAGCCGAGTCATTTCCGATAAGGAAAGGAACATCGTCGCATTCCACGAAGCGGGTCACGTTGTTGTCGGGCTTATGTTGGATGACGCAGAGATTGTCCATAAGGTGACAATCGTTCCTCGCGGCCAGGCCGGCGGGTATGCGGTCATGTTGCCGAAAGAGGACCGTTACTTCATGACGAAGCCTGAACTTCTTGATAAAATCGCCGGACTTCTCGGAGGCCGTGTAGCGGAAGAAGTTGTACTTGGTGAAGTTTCCACTGGTGCGCATAACGATTTCCAACGCGCTACGGGCATTGCACGTTCGATGGTGACGGAATACGGTATGAGCGATAAGCTCGGACCGATGCAATTCGGCCAGGCGCAAGGCGGCAACGTCTTCCTTGGAAGAGACTTCAATTCCGAACAGAACTACTCCGACTCGATTGCATATGAAATCGATCAAGAAATGCAAAGCATCATCAAGGATCAATACGAACGCACTAGACAGATCTTGACGGAAAATCGCAACTTGCTTGACCTGATTGCAACAACGCTTCTCGAAGTGGAAACGTTGGATGCAGAGCAGATCAACCACTTGAAAGATCATGGTACATTGCCGGAGCGTTCATATGAACAAAATGGAAATGACAATATCAAAGTGGAAGAGAAGTCGGCGGAATCGGATAAAGACACTGTCAATCCGGATTCCACAGGTGCACCTGCAGATCCGTCCATTGCGGATTTGCCGAAGGAGAACCAGAGCGGCGACACAGCCCTTCCTCCAATTGATGAACAAAGAAGAGATTAATTTTGTGAATAACATTATGGTCGACTGCCATCTTAGGCGGTCGACTGTTTTTATTTTTGAGTATTGCTCTGGGGACTACTTGAAAAATAATATATCGATCATTTCCTGGCAGATATCAATCATTTCGCGGGATATATCGATCGGTTCAGACAAGATATTGTTCATTTCCCGCGATTTATCGATCA
The DNA here is from genome assembly GCF_001531445.1 of Sporosarcina koreensis. GTDB lineage: Bacteria > Bacillota > Bacilli > Bacillales_A > Planococcaceae > Sporosarcina > Sporosarcina koreensis_C. Next base: position 10,160 of record NZ_LQYA01000012.1, on the reverse strand, counting down.
ATTTCCGGGATATATTGTCATTTCGGGACCTTTGACGCAACTGAAATTGTGGTTTCTTTTAAAATTTTGTGTGTCGATGTCCTGTGCTTGCACTTCCAATATGGTTTCATCCAGCTAGGTGGCAGTAAAAAGCGAAGCGTTACGAGCACATCTTTGCACTTCAGTCACGAAGAACGGCTTTTGCGCTAACTGTCGAAGCTAACCGTCGCCCTCTGCTTTTGGTTTATGGTATGATGTTTTGGAAAATGACGAATGTTAGCGAGGAAAAGAAAATGATTCTAGTATTGGATACAGGAAATACGAATATCGTTCTTGGCGTTTATGATAAAGGAGAATTGAAATATCATTGGCGTATGGAAACGTATAGGCAAAGAACCGAAGATGAATATGCTATGTCTGTGAAAGCGCTATTTACCCATGTCGGCCTCAGTTTTGAAGATATAAATGGCATCATCATTTCCTCTGTTGTTCCGCCGGTCATGTTCCCGCTTGAGCAGATGTGCAGGAATTATTTCAAATTGCGTCCTCTCATCGTTGGTCCTGGCGTCAAAACAGGATTGAATATAAAATACGAAAATCCCCGTGAAGTTGGTGCGGACCGTATCGTCAATGCGGTTGCAGCAATTCATGAGTATGGCTCTCCGCTCATTATCGTCGATTTTGGTACTGCGACGACATTCTGTTATGTGAATGAAAAGGGCGAGTATATGGGCGGGTCGATTGCGCCTGGCATCGGCATCTCCATGGAGGCATTATTCGACCGGGCTTCCAAATTGCCTCGTGTTGAATTGACGCGGCCGGACCATATTATCGGCAAGAATACGGTATCCGCGATGCAGGCAGGGATCGTTTACGGATATGTCGGGCTCGTTGAAGGTATCGTTGGAAGGATGAAGGCGCACAGTAAGGTGGAGCCGACTGTCATTGCAACAGGCGGGCTTGCCGAATTGATTGCCAGTGAGACGAAAGTGATTGATATCGTAGACAATTTCCTTACGTTAAAGGGACTTCATTTGATTTACGAAAGAAATGTTTGAAGGGAGCAGAATTGAATGACAGATTATTTGATAAAAGCATTAGCTTTTGAAGGGACGATTCGCGCGTATGCGGTGAATTCGACAAACGCAGTGGCAGAGGGGCAGAAAAAGCATCATGTATGGCCGACTGCTACCGCTGCTTTAGGCCGGACGATGACAGCTGCGCTTATGATGGGTGCGATGCTGAAAGGCGATGACAAGCTAACGGTGAAAATCGAAGGAAATGGCCCGTCCGGACCAATTGTCGTCGATGCTGACGCACATGGAGATGTAAGAGGGTATATTACCAATCCACATACCCACTTTGAATTGAATGAACAAGGGAAACTGGACGTTCGACGTGCAGTCGGTACAGAAGGAATGCTGACGGTTGTGAAAGATCTAGGTTTACGCGACTTTTTCACAGGACAAGTTCCGATTGTTTCCGGTGAAATCGCGGAGGACTTCACCCAATACTTTGTCGTATCTGAACAGGTGCCTTCGGCGGTTGCGTTAGGCGTGCTTGTCAATCCGGATAACACTGTAAAAGCTGCGGGTGGCTTCATTATCCAAGTGATGCCGGGTGCAACGGAAGAGACAATCAGCAGACTTGAAGATAAACTTGCAAACGTTGAGCCGATTTCGAGGATGATCGATCGTGGATTGACGCCTGAAGAAGTGCTTGGAGAAGTGTTAGGGAAAGAAAACGTTGAAATCCTCGAGCATATGGACGTTGCGTTCCGATGCAATTGCTCGAAGGAACGTTTTGGCAACGCAATCATCGGTCTTGGGGAACAGGAAATCCGAGAGATGATTGATGAGGACGGCCAGGCGGAAGCGGAATGCCATTTCTGTTTGGAGAAGTATTTGTTCACGAAACAAGAACTTGAAGGATTTATCGATGAAATACGGTCGAGATCGTAACGTCCAGGAGACGAGCCCCCAAAAGAGGAAGTTGAAAACGAAGCCGCTTCTTGTGCTAATTGGCATCCTTTTTGCTTGTAACGTTCTTTGGTTCATCGGATGGCTCATCCCCGATAAATCGAAGCAACCTGACGAAGAGGTTGCAACGGTTGCGGGTGAGGCGATTACGAGGGAGCAGTGGATGACTGCCATGGAAAAGGAAGTTGGGCGGGAAGTGCTTTTAGATCTCGTCAATAATAAAGTGATGGAGACGGCTGCAAAGAAATACGGCATCGAAGTGACCGATAAGGAAATCGAACTTGAACTCGCATTGATCACTTCGGTGGACGGCCGTTCCCACTCGGGGCTGGATATTGAGCAAACCCGGCAAAAAATCCGAGCTAATCTTATTTTGGAAAAGGTATTGTCGAATGACGTGGTCATTGATGATGATGCGGTGAAAGCATTTTACGAGAAAAACGAATCTCTTTATAATATTTTGACCGCTTACCGGACTTCAGTAATCATCGTTCCGACGGAGGAAGAGGCAGAGCAGGCGCTTGATGAGTTGTCTAAGGGATCGAGTTTCGATGCTTTGGCGAAGGAACTGTCGACCGATCTTGCGTCAGCTAGCCTAGGCGGCGATATCGGTTATGTAAACGCGGAGACGGAGACAATCGACTCTGCAATTTACAAAGCGGCATCTAAACAGAAGGAAGGCAAAATCGGGGACGTTGTTGAGCTGAAGGACGGTTCATACGCTATTATCCTAGTGAATGAAGTGGTGGAGGGTAGGGCATTTTCTTTTGATGAAGTGAAAGAGCACATCAAACGTGAGCTCGCCATAGAGCAGCTTCCGCAATCCGTTAATCCCGAAGCGTTCTGGAAAGAATTCGATGCAAAATGGTTTTATGGGAAATAAAAAGAAGCTGTTCGGACCTCGCGATAAATGAGTGGTTCTGAACAGCTTTTTTAGATTATACAATTGGAAAGAGGGAAAGAGTAAGAGAGACATTATTGATTGACACTGTTCACAATCGAGGTGTACTATTAATACTATAAAACATATCAAATAAGTAGGGATTAGGAGTGGGTAGGAATGGGTCAAGTCGGGAATACGATTGCAGATCTTGTTGGAAAAACACCTCTCGTCAAGTTGAATCGGATGGCAAAGCCGGACGGCGCGGACATTTATTTGAAGCTGGAATATTTCAATCCGGGATCGAGCGTCAAAGATAGAATCGCGCTTGCGATGATTGAAGCTGCAGAACAATCCGGGGATTTGAAGGAAGGCAGCACGATCATTGAGCCGACAAGTGGAAATACAGGAATTGGTCTTGCGATGATTGCGGCGGCAAAAGGGTATAAGGCGGTGCTCGTCATGCCGGATACGATGAGCATGGAACGTCGGAATCTATTGCGTGCGTACGGGGCGGATCTTGTCCTGACGCCCGGAGCGGAAGGGATGAAAGGGGCTATCGGCAAAGCGGAAGAGCTTGCTGAAAAGAACGGCTGGTTCATGCCGCAGCAATTCAACAATGAAGCGAATCCGGAAGTGCACCGTTTGACGACGGGACCGGAAATTGCGGATGCACTCGATCGTGTCGATGCATTTATTTCAGGCATCGGTACGGGAGGCACGATTACCGGGGCGGGCAGCGTATTGAAAGAGCGCTTCCCGGACGTGAAAATTATCGCGGTGGAACCGACTGATTCGGCAGTCCTTTCGGGTGGAAAACCTGGACCGCATAAAATCCAAGGAATTGGTGCTGGTTTCATCCCGAAAGTACTTAATACCGACATTTATGATGAAATCATTCAAGTGACGAATGACGAAGCGTACGATACAGCTAGAAGAGCGGCGCGGGAAGAGGGAATCTTGGGTGGAGTTTCTTCCGGGGCAGCGATTTTCGCAGCAATCCAAGTTGCAGAAAAGCTCGGGAAAGGCAAAAAGGTCGTTGCCATCCTCCCGTCAAACGGTGAACGATACTTAAGTACCCCGCTTTATCATTTTGAAGAAGAATAAGAGATGGTAGTTGAAGGAGGGAGCTTATGCAGCTCTCTTTTTTCATTGCTTAAAGTAGCCTAAACCATACTATACACGTTAAGATAATTATATTAAATGGAGCTGGGGGAAACGAAATGGATAGATTGCATCCTAATTTTAAAATGACAGAAATGACGAAGGAGCAATTTTTTTACGCGTATAAAGAACTTGCAAAAACGGCGGAGCAGCACGTTTTGCTGGAAAGCGGGCGCGCGGGCAAGTTGTGCATCGCGGGCATCGATCCGCTGGTGACACTGACAAGCAAGCAGTCTCGATCATTGGAGCTTACATGGCGCGACGGGACGAAGGAAGTGCGGGAAGGCGAACCTCTTGAACTATTATCTGCGTTCGTACAGTCTATGAAAATGGACAATGTACCGGGGGTGCCAGATTTCCAAGGAGGCGTCATCGGTTTCATTAGCTATGACTATGCCCGTACGTATGAGCCGATCCCTGATACCGCTGTGGATGACCTCGAAACGCCGGATATTTTCTTTTATTTATTTGACCGCTGGGCTGTCCTCGACCTCGAAACAGAAGAGGTCTATTTCATGACGCTGCCTGGGCGGGGGCTCGATGTATCGGAAGTGGAAAGGGAATGGGTGGAGGCGGCAGAGGTCGGCCTCTCGAAGCGCATCCACTTGCCGGCCGACCGCATAATCGATTATGCAAGACCTGAAAATGTAGAAGTATCAGTGACTGGACCGCAATTCGAGCAGATGGTGCGCGATGTCCAGCGGTATATAGCGGATGGTGACGTCAATCAAGTCAACCTGACCGTCCGGCAATCGAAGAAGCTTTCAGCTGACCCGCTAGCGATGTATGAAGCGTTGCGCTCCTTCAATCCGTCACCTTATATGGCGTCACTTGGAGCCAAGGAATTCGCTGTCGTTTCCGGATCCCCAGAGTTGTTGTTGAAGAAACGTGGAACGGAATTGAGTACGCGTCCAATCGGGGGGACTAGACCAAGAGGGGCGACGGAAATGGAAGATGAGACGCTTGAAAAGGACTTGCTCTCTAATGAAAAGGAGAAAGGCGAGCATATTATGCTTGTCGAACAGGAATTCGTGGATTTCGGACAAGTCTGTGTGCCGGAAACGGTGGAAACGGATGAATTCATGGTCGTTGAGCGGTATTCACACGTCATGCATCTCGTTTCAAATGTAAGAGGGACGGCAGCTCCCGACCTATCGAACGCTGCTATCATCAAAGGGGTGTTCCCGGGTGGTTCGATCACCGGTTCCCCAAAACTGCGCACGATGGAAATCATCGAAGAATTAGAGCCGACGCGCAGAGGGTTATATACGGGATCAATCGGCTGGATCGGCTTTAACGGCGATATGGATTTGAACATCGTCATTCGGACGGCGTATATTAAAGACGGAATTGCCCATATACAAGCGGGTGCCGGACTAGTTGCGGACTCCGATCCAAGAGCTGAATACGAGGAATCGCTTAATAAGGCGAGGGCGCTCTGGCAGGCGAAGGAAATAGCCGAAGCAGCTGAATGAAAGGGGGATCCCCTATATGCTATGTTGGATGAATGGTGAATTTGAACAGGCGGAACAATTGCGGATTTCCCCGTTTGATCACGGGTTTTTATATGGGGCAGGGTTTTTCGAGACGTTCAGGACGTACGAGGGACGCGTGTTTTTATTCGAAGCGCATATGGAACGTCTTCGTTTGGCATTGCGCGAATACAGGATTGCGATGCCTTATTCGGATGAGGAAATCGCAGAGGTGATTCAAGGACTGCACGTCCGCTCGGGCGGACGTGACGGGTATTTCCGGTTGAATGTGTCCGCGGGTGTGCACGACATCGGCTTGGCTCCTTCCGAATACACTTCGCCGAACGTCATCTTATTCAGGAAAGAGCTTGCTGTCGTGCCGCGGGGAACGGAAAAGAAGGCTGTATGGCTCGAGACAGAAAGGAACCTCCCGGAAAGCTGGATCCGGCACAAATCGCATAATTTTTTGAACAACGTGCGTGGACGTTTAGAGCTACCATCTTTGAAGGAATTAGAAGGGATTTTCCTCACGACGGACGGTCATGTCGCTGAAGGGGTGACGTCCAATGTGTTTTGGGTGAACGCTGGTGCATTGTACACGCCGTCTGTCGAAACAGGGATTCTACCGGGAATTACGCGTGCATTTATAATGGAACTTGGGGAGAAGGCGGGAATGCCGGTACATATTGGGCTATTTACAAAAGGCGAAGTCGAGAGGGCGGATGAAGCGTTCGTTTCAAACTCAGTTCAAGAACTCGTCCCTCTTTCCGTGATAGGAGAGCGTCCGCTTTCGGGAGCTTCGGGGGTTTATTATCAAAAACTGCATCGATTGTACATGCAGGCGATTGATGAAATGAAGGAAGGGTAGAGTTATGGAATTATCGAAAGCAAAAAAGGTATACCGATTAGGGAATACGGAATTTGACTTCAAAAAGGAGACGGCTGTGATGGGCATCTTGAATGTCACGCCGGATTCCTTCTCGGACGGAGGCAAATACGGCCAAGTCGATGCAGCACTGAAACGCGCGGAGGAAATGCTTCGGGATGGCGCAAAAATTATCGACATCGGTGGCGAGTCGACACGCCCTGGTCACGCCCCGGTCTCGCTCGATATGGAATTAGAGCGGACGATTCCAGTGATTGAAGCATTGGTTCGGGAGTTGGACTGTGTCATTTCGATCGATACATATAAGGCGGACGTGGCAGATGCGGCATTGAAAGCGGGCGCGCGGATCGTCAATGATGTATGGGGAGCGAAGCGCGAGCCGAGGATTGCGGATGTGGCGGCCTCCCATGGAGCGCCGATCATCCTTATGCATAATCGGGAAATAGCAAAATACGAAGGGTCTTTCATGGATGAGGTGATTGCGGACTTGGAGGAAAGTGTAAAGATCGCACGTGAGGCAGGTGTGGCGGAAAGCGACATTTGGCTCGATCCAGGCATTGGTTTTGCGAAAGATACAAGGCAGAACGTACTTGCGATGCAAGGGCTTCGCCGCATTTCGGATATGGGATACCCGCTTCTGCTTGCGACATCCCGGAAAAGGATGATTGGCAACATTCTAGATTTACCGGTCGACGAACGCGTGGAGGGGACCGGAGCGACTGTTTGCTATGGCATTGAGCACGGTTGTCATATGGTACGGGTACATGACGTGAAGGCAATATCCCGCATGGTGAAAATGATGGATGTGCTGGTAGGCAAGGCGGAAGTAAACGTCGATTGAAATTGGAGGGTGTAGAATGGATTTTATTCATTTAAATGAAATGGAGTTTTATGGCTATCACGGAGCGTTGGATGAGGAGAATGTCCTCGGTCAGCGGTTCCGTGCAAATGTCTCGCTCGCGGTCGATCTGGCTGAAGCCGGTGCAACGGATGACTTGAAGAAGACGGTTAATTATGCGGAAGTGTTCGAGTTGTGCCGAACTGTTGTCGAAGGGGAGCCACGGAAACTGATTGAATCCGTAGCGGAGGAAATTTCCCGTCTTATTTTAGGACGATTCGCTGAGCAAGTCCGTGGTGTCAGGGTTGTTTTAATTAAACCTGATCCGCCGATCCGGGGACACTACGCTTCGGTATCCGTGGATATTACGAGAGGGCAATTTTCATGAACATCGCATACATTTCGATAGGATCCAATATCGGGGATAGGCTGCATCATCTTGTGGAGGCAGTTCGAGCGCTTCAATCTCACGAACGAATTGAAGTAACGAAGCTATCTTCCATCTATGAAACGGCGCCTGTCGGCTATACGGATCAGGCGGACTTCCTGAATTTGGTCGTCTGTGTTGCGACTTCATTGGATCCGTATGAACTGTTGGCGGCATGCCAGGAGATTGAGATTGGTTTAGGCCGTATCCGTGATATCAGATGGGGACCGCGGACTGCAGACCTTGACATTTTACTGTATAATAACGACAATATTGAAGCGGAGAAGTTAATCGTGCCGCACCCGAGGATGGGTGAACGGGCTTTTGTTCTCGTGCCTTTATTGGAAATCGCGCCTGCAATCGGACATCCTGTAACGGGAGTCCCGTTTAACGTTGCCGATGACGACGGCGTTATACTATGGAAGAAAGCTGATGGAGTCGGGCGGTTGCTGTGATGCGGCAGTTGCTCATCTGTCGGGTATATGAAAGGCATTCGTGGCAATGCTAAGATTCGAAACATGATCAACGCCTGCCGCCGCCATTATCGTGGCGGCTTTTTTTACATAACGAGTTTGTGTACAATAGGAACATGCCATCCGGCGTGAGGGATAACTGATGAAGGAGTGAAGGAAATGTCCCATTTGGATGAATTGAACGATCAGCTTCTGGTGAGGCGCCAGAAGATGGATGAATTGCGGGAGAACGGCTTAGATCCATTCGGTGCAAGATTCGAACGAACGCACCTATCCAATGATATCCGTGAAGCTTACGAGGAGCTTTCGAAAGAGGAATTGGATGAAACAGTGCATGAGGTGAAAATTGCGGGGCGGATCATGACGAAGCGCGGTAAAGGGAAAGCTGGTTTTGCTCATATCCAGGATCTCGGCGGTCAGATTCAAATCTACGTCCGTCAAGATGCGGTCGGTGAAGAAGCATACGACATATTTAGCCACGCTGATTTAGGCGATATTGTTGGTATCAAAGGAAACGTCTTTAAAACGAAAGTCGGCGAACTTTCTATTAAAGCAACTGAATTTACGTTTTTGACAAAAGCACTTCGTCCGCTGCCGGATAAATTCCATGGATTGAAGGATATTGAACAGCGATATCGCCAGCGTTATCTTGATTTGATCATGTCAGAAGAAAGCAGAGAGACATTCATCACGAGAAGCCGTATCATCCAATCGATGCGACGCTATTTGGATGGACAAGGCTTCCTTGAAGTTGAAACGCCGATGCTGCATTCTATTGCAGGAGGAGCGACAGCCCGTCCTTTCATTACTCATCACAACGCTTTGGATATGACACTATATATGCGGATAGCAATCGAGCTTCATCTGAAACGCCTGATTGTCGGCGGTCTGGAAAAAGTGTATGAAATCGGCCGTGTTTTCCGTAATGAAGGGATTTCTACAAGACATAACCCTGAATTCACGATGATTGAACTATATGAAGCGTATGCGGACTATAAAGACATCATGGAACTGACAGAGAACTTGATTGCCCACGTCGCCCAAGATGTATTGGGTACAACACAAGTGAAATACGGAGAAGATATCATCGACCTTTCTCCAGGCTGGAAGCGTCTGCACATGGCTGATGCAGTTAAGGAATATACAGGCGTGGACTTCTGGAAAGAGATGTCTGTTGAAGAGGCTCGTGGTCATGCGAAGGAGCACGGCGTTGAAATTGCCGACATGATGGAAGTCGGTCATATTCTAAATGAATTCTTTGAACAAAAAGTAGAAGAGCAACTTGTTCAACCTACATTCATATACGGACATCCGGTTGAAATCTCTCCTTTGGCTAAGAAGAATCCGGAGGATAGCCGATTCACGGATCGCTTTGAATTGTTCATTGTAAGACGTGAACACGCAAATGCATTTACAGAGTTGAACGATCCAATTGATCAGCGTCAGCGCTTTGAGGCGCAATTGGTTGAAAAAGAACAAGGCAATGACGAAGCGCATGAAATGGATGAAGACTTTGTAGAAGCGCTGGAATATGGCTTGCCACCTACAGGAGGACTAGGCATAGGCGTCGACCGTCTAGTTATGCTGTTGACGAATGCTCAATCGATTCGCGATATCCTTCTGTTCCCGCAAATGAGACATAAAGAGTAAATCAATAATGAAGCGCCGTGCAATCGTGTTGTAGTCAATGATTGCACGGTCTCCGCTTCTGTTTGATAAAACAAAGAAACTTTTTTTGAAAAAAGTGTTGCAAACAAAAAGACAGGGTGGTATAGTAATAAACGTTGCGTTTCCGGTAAGTAAATAACTACTTCAAAACAGCTTAAAACTTTTTGAAAAAAGTTGTTGACAAAGGAATTGCGAACATGGTATTATATAAGAGTTGCTTCAGACGGAGCGACGCACAATGAACCTTGAAAACTGAACAGCAAAACGTCAACAAATAAAGTTCTGAAGCCGACCCTGTCGGTGGAATGAACAAACGAATCTTCGGATTCAAAATTGACATCTTAAATGATGCCAGCAAGAAACTCGAGCTACTCGAATTTCTCTATTATGGAGA
>NZ_LQYA01000075.1 GCF_001531445.1 Sporosarcina koreensis | reverse complement strand
TCATTCCACATCCTCTTCATCAATCAATTTCCCATTGATCGCTTCCAGTTCATCATCTGTCAAATACCGTTTCTCTAATTCGATGTTCTTTTTACCACCCCAATTATACATGATGGCATAGACATATTTTGTCACATCTTTTTCTTTATAGCCATCTAACTCACCATTTTTAAATTTGGTCATAGCGTCTTTAAATAGCCCAGAATAGACAATTAATCGTTTGCCTTTTAAGGCTTTATAAAA
>NZ_LQYA01000074.1 GCF_001531445.1 Sporosarcina koreensis | reverse complement strand
CATTAGCCCTATAAACTGCGTCTACCCTCATTATTGGAGGGCGAAATGTGAATACGTCTTATTCACAATCAAATTTACGACACAACAAAATTTTAATTTGGCTTTGCGTTCTATCTTTTTTTAGCGTATTAAATGAAATGGTTTTGAACGTCTCATTACCTGATATTGCAAATGATTTTAATAAATCACCGGCGAGTACAAACTGGGTGAACACAGCCTTTATGTTAACCTTTTCTATTGGAA
>NZ_LQYA01000073.1 GCF_001531445.1 Sporosarcina koreensis | reverse complement strand
ATCAATCTCTGGTTCGGGGCCTATTTCTGGATCTGGATTTGGCGTTGCCTCACTTCCCGGATGAACAACAACTTTGCTATAAGGGCGTGTAATATTACTAAATTCCCCATCCATCCGTTTTGCGGATAAATTGTATTCGCCAGGTTCAGTGAATCGTAACTTCGCTACCCCCTCCGCATCCGTAAGCACTTCTTGTCCATCAATTAGCAGAGGTTCATCGTTCACTAAAATAACTACATCGTTAACAGACCCAGATGAATTCAGCTTCAATTCGAATTCTTCGTTTGTCGTTACGTCAACAGTTGGTTGATCAAACCAAGAGTATTTGACTGCTCCATAGTCTGTCGTAAAAAACATCGTAATTTCATCGTTGTCTTCCAACTCAAATTGACCAACGCCAACAGGTGCGAATTCATTATTCACAAAATACATCCAGCCATCATAGTAAGGATTTACCGAATTCATTTCCAAACCGTTTACGTTTGTGATGAAATTTCCTTGCCCAAATTCAAACTTACTACGATCTGTAACATCAAAACCGTTATCTTCCAGCGCCTTAACGATTGCGTGAATTGCTAACGTCTCATCGTTCTCCAAATACCAATTGCCAATTTCATTATTCCCTACCGCATGTGTTATATCATAAGGCGCGACTTCAATTTCAGTCAGCGGCAGAAGTGTCTGATCATAACTTTCAATCCGCAATTTCACACGGATTTTTTCTTTAGGAAGGTTTGGAATATCCGCTTTCCCTTCCGCATCCATTGCCCCCTGATCTGTTTCTCCCGCTGTTATATCTTCAGGTTCTGATGGAGCTTCTTCATCGATTATATCTCCAGCTTCCGATGGGGCTTCTTCATCGATTATATCTCCAGCTTCCGATGGGGCTTCTTCATCGATTCCCTCTCCAGCATCTTCACTATCCGAGTCTGTATTCTCATGCTGAAGCATTTCGTCAAAGTATTCAATTTCTGCCGCATGGACACCCGGCATCATAATTGAAAACACTAACAGCAGGCTCATAAGTATTGAAAATAGCTGCTTATGTAGATGATTCACCATTCTTACTCCCCTTCTATTTCTTTGTATTGAAAAAAGCTCATACCTCCAGAAAAGAGGCAGAGCTTATGTATACAAATCATTTACAGTTCACTTGTAAAATACATAATGCAACCTTTCTCCGGAAGGTATTTCGCATTCATACTTTGGCAAGTCTCCTGACTTATGGATACTACCGCAATTTCAGCCTTCCCAGTGATTCACCAGTGGCTAGTTGAAACCGCTCTCCATTTACAGTGGCCGGACCGTTCAGGATTTTCACCTGATTCCTTTTTAACCTTCACAAAAATGCAAAGGACCAAAATATTTTATTCAACTACAACTATGATATAGATAATTTTCCGCAAAATCAATAGATTCTTAGTTTGCTGTTTAATACGTAATGATGTTTTTCTATTATTCTTGATCACTTCTTGTGTAGATATAAAAAAAGTTCTCCAACCGATGAAAGTGATCTATCAATGCTTTTATACTTCTTATGCCCCTAGTTGTATTGCCTAATAACCAAACTTGCTCCGGTGCATGCGTAATATACATTTATGACAATTCACTTTCATTCATAAAATCGCAAAAAGAAGCCAATGACAGCCCATGGCCAATGACTTCCCCATTTCTGTTATGCAATTGCAGTTTATTATCCGAATGGTTAGATACACAGATGCCTAAAGCATCTAGATAACTATTCGTGCGAATTTCAGTTTCCGTCATGAGCTCTCGTAACTTCTTTAACATCCTTTCTCGTCTTTTTTTCACACCTGCAACTGATATCCCTATACACCTTGCACATTCGGCCTGGCTGCATTGTTCCAGGAACTAGAAACTACATTTGGGTAGGGAGGGTTGCATTATGACTTACGAAAATTTACTAGCTTGTTCAAGGATTTTAGCATTCGGCTTTTTCGGGAATGAGCTTCTTTTGTTAATGACTACGAACTTGAACCATTCCTGACAATAATAGGAATGCTGCACATGCTACTTCCAGAGTAAAGTTGGATTTTTAGTAACACAATCAATGTGCACGTTCGTCTTAATGGTACCTCCAAATGTGTGATTGGAGCCGAATGCTATGTGAATTGTATTGTACGCTTTTTCATCTTCAAGAATATTACCCGTCAAGCGGGCTGCATGGTTTGTCCCAATTCCGAGTTCACAAAGATACCGTCCATCTTCATCGCCTAGCAGTGTGAGCAGCGTTTCTCCATCTGTTCCCGTCGCCTTCACGAGACGCCCTTTTTCAACGGTCAACACAACTGGATTTTCAAGTAAGCCTATGCCGGCAATCGAACCGTTGATTTCAATTGTTCCTTCTGCTTCGCCTTCAGGTGGGGCTATGTAAGCTTCTCCAGATGGGAGATTTCCAGATGCACCGGGTTCCCTGAACACACCTGTGCTTGGTACGCCATTTCTACCTTGCACCGGAATGACAAGCTCATAATTCTTTCCAGTACGAATCGTAACCGTTTTAGCCTCTGTCAGCTTTAACGTCATTTCATTTGTTTCCGCTTCTACTTTGTTGTAATCTGCTGACATCGCACCATGTAAAAACATGTCTTCCGTAATACCGGGCATCGTGATAACGCTTATTCCTTTTGCGTTAGCATTTTTACGTGCCACCGTATGTGTTAATGAGTGCTTCGTTAGACAGAAAACAAGTTCATAATTCAGCATTTCATTTGCTGCTTCTTCCGGCGGCTCTTCTCCCGATTTTTTCCGATCCTCCATACAGTGAGTGCTAACTTGCCAGCCGTCATCCTTTAACGCTTCTGCAAATTTCCTCCCTAGTTTTTCTGTACTTATATCCATCAACACCAAAATATGCACGTTCTTTTCCAGTGCAAAGTTGTTAACCATTAATGCAGCAACTGTTTGTTGGAAATCATTCATTGTTCAACACCCTTTCGTTTTGATGATAACAAACTGTATAAAACTAACAATAACGCAATTAAGGTTCCAGTGCCAAGCGGTTCGTGCAAAAAGAAGAAGCTTAGTAGAATCGTCGTTAACGGCATCACATATGTAATCGACAGGGCAAAAATGGGGCCGCCAAATTCCATAAAAGCACAAAAACAAGCAAAACAGCAGGACTCTTCGCTATTCGCGCGTTGTTGGCGTCCTTGCTGTTTTGCTACTAATTCTACTTCTGCTTAGCCTTATAGACATGCCCTATTCAGCGATATACTCGGCAATGATCCGCGCTACGAGGGTACGAGGAAGAAGGACTGGTAGCCCGCTTCCTTTTACGGCCTCTGATTTATGTTGTTCATTGTACCCCATACAATCCAACACGATCAGATCAGCACCTTGCTCTCGTAGTGCAATGGCTGCTCCAGCAATGTCACTTTCCTCATAGGGAGAAGCAACTTCAGCAAAAATCCTCAACTCTTCCTGTTGCCATTTCGAAAGCAATGTCTCACGCTGCTCTTCAAGTGGAATGATCAGTCCAAGAGACCCTGAAGGCAGAAGTGCGCTGACGATATGATTTAATATTTTGTCAGGATACACAATCGGTTTTTTCGCTTTCAAAGTCGGAAAGTCTCCTGTGCAGAGCATCAGCACGATATCAACTGTCTCCTCAAGCGCACTCAACTCCGCTTGTAATAAAGGCAACAATTTGGTCTTGCCTATTTTTACGGATTTTCCGTCACGCATCCTTGAAATATAAGTTGTATCAAATTCATCCGGTTCAACAGAACGTACTGTTTCGTGAGTCAAGCTGTCTAGACCACCGCTTTCAACAATCGACACACTATTTTCTAGAATCGCTTCTATGGAGGGTGTAACATCCGTCCGTGGAGATTGTCCAATTGTCAAAACACCTACACTTCTACCTGGCATTACTCATCTATCCCTAATGTTTGTAAATGCTTCATAGAGCCATATAGTTTTTGCAAGCGATTGAATTCCTCCGCATCATAGAATTCGATTTGACCTCTTGTAAACTCTTTCGCAATTTCAATAGAGAAACGGACAGCTTGGGCAATATCCACTTCATGACTTGCGCCGGTCCCACTTCCCGGTACAGCTGTTTTTGCCGTAATTGCCACACCAACAACAGGAGCATCCGTCGCCACGGCTGGTTGAAGAATGCTATTAATATGATATACGTCATTGCCATACGGTGTAATATCTTGGGTTGTTACCGTAAATGTCACTGGAAGTTCACCCGTCGTCATCTCCATAATGCGCAGCAATTCGTCAGCGAATTTCAAGATATACCCTGACTTCACTGTTGGAGAAAGGGCAATACCGCGATGATTAAATACACGATTCCCTTTCGTTGTATCAATCGAAACGACTGCATCCATTTCAGGAACCACTTCATATTGATTCATCGTTAAGATATCAACAGGCGATCCCATGAAATCAACCGGCTCGTGTGGCTGCGTAGGGGCGGTCGGACAAATATGAGTCGTGACGATTACATCTCCAGGTAGCCGATCCCCTTTGACAGACATGTTCGCAAGTTTCAATGCGATGGCTACCGCTGCGGCAGCTCCGTCACCGTCCGACACAAAGCCAATACGCTGCGGGCGGGCACCTAGTCCACCCAAACGGCCGACAATACCTAATGTACGTGCATCTCCTCCACTTGACTTGCCTTCCGTCCCTTTAATGACAACTTTTACAAAGTCGGTAGAACCCTCTTGTCCTGCAACGGTTTCATACGTTGCTGTACAATTTTCAAAACCATCGAATAGACGGACTACGGATTCTCCGTTTGCATTCACGTCATCTAGCAATTCAATAACGTCCATTGTATATTTTAACGACATTTGTTCATCATCCTTTTCAAATAATACTTTTATTCACAATTGGTTCAATTGCTTGCAGTAGTTTCTTATTGGACATCGTAGAACTTAGCTTCAAGTATTCTTTCGGAACGGAGATGACTGCGATTGCAAGACCTTCTTTTAGCTCCGCACTCACTAAAGGCATGCCGGTTTCCGCATCGAAAGTCATAATGAGATCTGGAAACGTCCCTTTCCGTTCTCCGTTCATTTCGGCTGTCATATATTCGTTCCAAACTGTCAGTTCTAGACTGTCGACTTGAACGAATCCTACGTCAAACCCTTTGATAGCCTTCATTTCAAAACTGCTGATGGTGCCAGAATGAATGACGCGGCCATGCAAGTGGGATGCAACAGCTTCAATTCGCTCCGGTCCTTCTGGAACAGAGAAGAATACGTCACCGAGTTCAATTGCTTGTGTAATTCCTCCGATAGCAGCATGCTCTTTCACATACTCGACGGACACGGGGTTGCGGCAAACGGCAACCATACCACCTGCCTGGACGGAAACGGAACGAACTATATTGGAAGAAATATCGAGCGTACCGGTCACTACCCCTTCCACTTCCATTGACCCTTTTCCTCCAGCGAATGCTTGAATCGATTTATACCCTTCCACTTCCGATAAATTCAAAGACCCCATGGAACCTGTCGGATGTGCTCTTCCATTACACGGTGCATCGAGGAATGGAAGTCCCGTTGCAGCGGCTTGGAGCCAACCATTAACGGTCGTTGCTGCTCCATTTTCATTTGTCATCAACGCCTGGATTGGTCGATCAAATTCCTGTTGCATCCGCTCTACTGTTGAAATGAGTTGATGACGGTCTGTATGCGCTGCCTTTGCGGATGGGGCTCCGACAAGTGAGACACATGCCACATAATCTGTATTCTGCAGTTCGTCTACTGTGATTAGCTCGGGTGTCCCAATTGCAAATGCCTGCTCAGTCTTCGCAAGGCCATCATGAATCCAGCCACCACCTCCTCCGCCTAATATACAGCCGCCATAAACGGCTTTCGTTGCATCTTCTTTTGTCAATCTACGTTTTGCCATACTAAAACCTCCATTATTTCACTTTCCATAAAGAAGTGAAGAAACTGTAAATCGCATCTCCTGCGATAAATCCGGCAGCCATCGTATACATTGCATTTTCCGCTTCCTGTCCTTTCACTTTCAAAACGATGAAACGGATTAGTATCCCCGCAATAACGGCCCATCCCGCAATCGGGTTTACTATTAGTAGCCCAGTCGCAAACAAAATCCCCATCTGCCGCTTCGGTCCACCTATTAGCTGAATGATTGCTCCAGGAATGGCCCATAACAGCAGGAGCATGCCGATGTTTCCACTTAACCCACTGTCGATAGTGGCAGCATACACATGATCGACAGGAGGAACTAAGTCTTGCGAGAAAAAGGAATTATGGAACAAAGACACCATTGCAATAGCGACTCCAAAACCGATTAATGAACTTTTCAATTGCTGTCTTCGACCAAATAGTTCCATCGCAGTCTTTTGGTCTTTCCGTAAAATAGCACCGGATTTGAAGTCATATCCCAAATCTGCAAACGCCGGTCCTGTTGCTGCTGTAAAACCTGTTAATAATGCTAAAGCAACAGGCGGGAAACCAAGCATCATTCCGAGTAGCAATGCAATGAGCGTGACCGCAAATGCTGGAAACCAGCCGGAATGCATGGCAGCAATCCCGACAATAATCTCACTGGCAAGTGCAGCAAAGGCAGCAAAAACAACAAACATGACAATCTGTAATACAGACATGTCTCCAATGATTCCGCTAATGACAGCTAATATGGCGGCGGCTATAAGATAAAGAACAAATCCAATCCCAAACCCTTTCTTGATATCGCTGTCAGTACGTGAATTGATATGCTCCCCCTCTTGAACGTTGTCGGGGTTCTTTTCTTTCTTTGACTTAACAAGCACTAAAATGAATTGCAATAGGGCGACGCTTCCTGCCCCAATCATCATGCCATGGGGAATATAATACGCATTCAAGTCAACACCGAACAATGAATCAGAGTAGCCTCGAAGCAACAAACCGATCCCGAACATGAGCAAAGCCCATATGTTTCCGATAAAGGCAACGCCGAATGCCGACATGGCAACACCAAAATGTGAACCGACAAGCCCGCCTACAATCCCGATCCCTAAGAATTTAGCTTTGGATCCACCTTCATCTCCTGCCTTAAGTGCCTCAGCTGTCGCAACGCCAGGCGGCCATGTTTCATCTGCAGAAAACAACTTAGAATCAAATACCTTATACAGGATGAAAACATCGACTAATAGGGCGAGTCCCGAACCAATCAACATCGGAATAATTAATTCCGGCATTCCCATAACAAAAGGAATTCCGATAGGGATCAACAAACTGTTCGCCGCCCCAAACGTTGCAGCTGATATCGATGTTTGAATTAAGTTTTGGTTTTCGATTGAGCGGTATTTGTAAAACATTTTCATCGGAATCCGAGCGATCAACATTGCAATCAACGCCCCGATAATGGATGTGTTGGGCGTGATTCCTAATGATGTAATCAGTTGCATACCGATAATTGCGCCAAATACGGAAATGATGATCGAAAATACGATGAATGGAAAATCAAATGTTTTAGTGTTCATCCTATCTCCTCCCCTCTTTTTATGAGTTCGTATACTGTAGCTTGTGCCTCTACTAAATCAATAACAGGAATATCGATATGTGTAACCAAGTAATCTTTCAACCTGATTGTGGAAAATCCTGTACAAGCGAATAAAATAACATCAGCCCCGTCAGCAATGGCGTCCTGAGCTACCGCAAGCAACTTCTCTTTCGCATCCGGCGATCGTAAATCCGTTGTTTTTCGTAACGTTGGATCATAGCGGTACGAATGGAATTGATCTTCTAATCCCTTTTCAATCGTTAGTGGGATTTGATCCGTAATTCCAATGACCGCAACTTGTTGGCCAACGAGACAAGCCGCCATGGCACCACAGGCACCTGCACCCAATATCGGAAAATCAGTCAAACTCCTTAATTCGTCGAGTCCGGGGTCGGCGGCGCAACTAATTGTGATTGCATCAATCTCATCCCGTTTCATGAACTCATCGGCAAGAGCGATGATTTTAGGAATGGCAATCGTTTCCGACTCATTATCATAAATACCGTTTGGTTGGTCTTTGATACATTTTGTAATTGTCTTAACTTGATGGGTTTCCCACATTCGTTTTCCATGTTCGAGCAACACGTTATCGTCATCTGTTGTAAGCACTCGAATTATTCCTAACATTTCAACCACCCCTTTCAACTGATTATAAATATTTAAATTATTCTTCGTAATGCAAGAAGTGTGAAAAGCTGAATTCACTTTTTTGCACATCTTTTCTATCGTCAGATGACTACATTTGGAGAGAGACACTTGACGTATGTGAATCGCAGATTGCCAAATCCATATAAAAAAGTCGATGAGAAGATAGTCATCTTCTCATCGCCCTTTTAAAAATCTCATGTATTGACTTGTACAAGCATTCATCCTGATAATTGCTTGATTTTCAAACAGAATTGAAGGATAAATCTGATCTCTGCATCATCCATATTCACATTCAGTAATTCCTGTATCTTCTGCAGCCGATACGTAAGCGTTCGCCGATGTATGAACAGTTTTTCAGAAGTCTTGGTCACATTCCCGTTTTCATTCAAATACATTTGCAGCGTATCCAGCAGTTCTTTAGTAGCACTTTGCAATAGAGGGCTTAACAACGTATCGGCATAGCTTTGCACATGCTCGTCGGCTGTTAAGCCAATTAGGATTTCATAGATCCCTAATTTGTCGTACGTATAAAACGTCTCACCCTTCCGTAATTTACGACCGATCTCCATCGTTTTATCAACTAAACGGATGGCATCGTCCAACAGTCGGCTATGTCCCAATAGCGGTCCCGCCGCAACAAATAGGTCATCGTATACCTCGTTCATTCGTTTTCTTAGCTGTTCTACTATGATTGAATACTCGTCTGAACTACACTGGACAACTGCATAGAAGTGGTAATATTTTTCAAAAACAATGATTGAACGATTCGATAATGGATCATTTAGCAAGCCATGCAGCTCTTTTAAGACGAGGCAAGAAGGATCGAGTAAATAGGGAGATG
Organism: Sporosarcina koreensis; assembly: GCF_001531445.1. Lineage (GTDB taxonomy): Bacteria > Bacillota > Bacilli > Bacillales_A > Planococcaceae > Sporosarcina > Sporosarcina koreensis_C. The sequence continues at coordinate 7,704 of NZ_LQYA01000073.1, read as the reverse complement.
AAGAGATAAGCTTCTCTGTCCAATTTGCTTGAAAACGTATGACAAAGTACTCTGCTTCTTCCTGTCCGCGAGACGAAAACTCTTCCAAATGCTCCAAATGCTCAATCCGCTTTTTCTGCAAATACAACTGCTCATTCATGAACAGTTCATTCAGCTTCGCAATCAACGTCTTCAATTGACTGGACGACATGTGAATCGAATGTAATCTTTCAACGTATGGGATGTGGATCGTAGCAAAAACTTGCTGATTGGATACGAGCGGCAAAATAAGACAATCACGGAAGCCTTCTATTTTAAGAATGGTCCGGTCCCTGGTCACTAAACTCGTCTTCCAATCCTCTATCACTTCAGGGTAAGAAGGATATACCGGTTTTGCGAAAAGAGCATCGGACTTTCTCCAGCCGTTCGGAAGAAAGTTTTTTGAAGAATACATGAGTGCCCCTTCCATATCTTCTATATAAACAGGACTGCCAACGATATCATTTATTTCATCCAATGCTTCCGAAAGAGACGCGTAGCTTTTGGATTCAAATTCAGAAAAAGGATTATTCTCGCTTTCCACCAATTGTTTTTCTTCATAGAGCTTCTCATATAACGGGGTGAGCACATTGATATACGACACACTCTTCGGAATAATAATTATCGGAAAACCCTTCTCATTCGCAATCGCTATCATCTCAATCGGAATCGAATCGACAAAACGGCCCAGCTTAATCACAATCCCGGCAGCTTCCTTATCAATTAACGTCCGCACAATCTCCACTTGCTTCCGTTCATCATGCCGAATGGAATAAAACGTAGTCATCACGAGGATGCCTGGCGTCACCCAACTAATCACTTCGGGAACCTCCATGACTTCTATAGAGGTGATCGGACGACCAACCCCTCCATGCCCGGCCACAACTGTACTATTCGCTAACTCGCCAATCTGTAGGGCTTCTCTAACATCCACATCTCCCCCTCCTCTCCATCGTTCCTTGAAAAAAATATTGTTATCATCATAGCACTTTTTAGCGTAATGCTGTGGATAGGAAATATATACCATTCGTTCGAACTTTATAGGTGTTTTCTTATTTTATAGACAATATATCTTCCCACTATACAATTCCTCATTCTCCACTCCACGCTAAGCTTTCTCATCCATCATTCGATTGTTTTTGACAATAGGGTTGGAAATTTGTGCATTTTTTTGTATGATTGAATTACCTGTCTTTTGCGATAGGAATAATATATTTCGGGGGTTATAATGTTGAGAAAAGTAGCAATGTGGGTTTTAGCGTTTGTTTTTGTTCTTTCATTCGCTTGGCCAAACATGACTGCATCGGCGCAAACAGGTTCTATGAAACTTGTAGTCGATGGAGTTGAAGTAGAGGGCTATGAGCAGCCATTTATGTCGCAAGAGGATGTATTGATTCCGGTGGAGGATCTATTCCATGAAGCTGGATATCAAGTTTCAAAGGATGCTGCTGGAAAAGTAACGGTAACGAACAGTTATTTGACAGTAGATTTCAGTGTGGCTGATGAACAGATCACTGTAGACGGTGAAGCAACTGATGCATTATTCCCGCTTACATTGAAAAACTACGGCAACTATGTTTCCGGAGAGTTTCTGAATGAATTGGAAGGCTTTGAAGTAACGATTTCTGAAGACCAACAAACGGTTACTGTCACTACGAATCGTGTACAAGACGTAGATGCATTCCTAGAGAAAATGGTTGCTGCAAATCCGAACAGCTATGCTGCAAAGATGTCCATCGACCAATCGATGGTTTCGGACACTGAGGAATTAGCCATGGACATGCTTATGGAGATCGACATGAGCGTCACGAATAATCCGATTGGTCTTCATATGCTTGAGAATACCAAGACGACTATGGACGGCAAGACAGAAGAAACTGCAAGCGAAGCTTACTTCACAGAAGATGGCTTCTTCCAAAAAACTGGCGAGAACTGGACAAAGCTTCCTGAAGAATTGACAGCTGGACTTTTAGAAGCAACTTCAGCACAAGCAGATCCAATTGCACAATTGGAGCTTACGAAGCAGTTCATGAAAGGCATCCATATTTTCGAATATGACGATGCTTATATCATCACTCAAACAATGACGAACGAAGAATTCCAAGACATGATGGAAGAGGCTATGTCTTTATTCACAGACATGGTTCCAGAAGATTTTTTTACAGACAATGAAGCTGTAGAAGTTACGGAAGCTACTGACGTTAAAGAAGAGCAAGCAGAAGAAGATGCTACTGTTGTAGAAGAAGCTGCAACTGAAGAGACTGCTGATGAAGAAGCAGCAACAGACGAAGAAGCTACTACTGAAGAAAACGCTGCAGTAGAAGAGACTACTGAAGAACCAGCTGAAGAGGCAGTGGAAGATGAAGAAATCGATCTTGATTCGATTCTAGATGAAGTATCCATCTCTATCGATGAATTCTTCATTGTCACAGTTATTGACAAAAATACTTTATTCCCAGTTTCGACAGATGGAAAAACAGCTATGACGATTTCAGTCGCTGGCGAAACAGTGACAATCAAGCAATTAATCAGCGGTATTTTCAGCAAGTTCAATGAAGTGAAGGAAATTAAAGTGCCAGAAGACATCATTAAAAATGCTGTCGTTTTGGACTTGGATTCCGAAACTATTGAAGAAGAATCAAAATCAGAGGCAACAGAATAAGATTTGGCTGTTTTGTGGAAAAAGCCCCTCGTTCCTAATTGAAACGAGGGGCTTCCCTGTCGGTCGCTGATTTTGCAGCTAGCACTTCCAGTAGTTTCCGTAATTCATATGCCTGGAAATTCAAAGGTCAATTTGTTTCACCAAGCACCAATAAGTACAAGAAGTTGAAATTGTAGTATCACCCGACAAAAGCAAACGATATTCAGCTTTATAAGTTGATTCCTTGAATAGCTACAGATTCGATTTCCGTGTCAAAGTCCTGTATTCTTCGGGTAAAGATTTATCGAAAACATCTGGATTTTGATAAGACTCACTTTGTCGTAGCAAATAAGAAAAGATGATTTGCTTTGTAATGAAATGAATCTAATCTAACTCTACAGCCATACTGGTCCGTGTACACTTCACTTCAATAACTATTTTATATTCATCCAAGACGATATCATATCTAACTGTAAAACGATTTTGTCGTCAACGTATCAGTCACTTTTTGTTGAAGCGTTAAAATCTTTTTGATGTCATCCATCGTCAATTGTTCAACAACGACTTCAGTACCATCTTTTAAAACTTTTGTATCAATCATGCCATCACCTTTTCCAGTTGTACTGTCGTCGACTGAACCGTCAATTCACTGAGCACTTCCTCATCTACATCAACACCAAGCCCTGGCTTATCATTCAGTTTAATAAACGGCACGTCATACTGTAAATTTCCAACATCTTTGCTGAACTTTAATGGTCCTGTAAGTTCTACGCTCGTTATTATTTTCTTTGCAAATGCCACGTGAAAACCTGCTGCCGAACCGACAGATGATTCGACCATTGAGCCGATTTGACATTCGATTCCTGCCATTTCTGCCATATTCGCTAGCTTCGTTGCTGGATAAATACCGCCACATTTCATCAATTTAATATTCACTTTATCCGCTGCACGCTTTGTAATAATTTCACGCATTTCTCGGAAGCCGCGTAATCCTTCGTCAATCATCACCGGAATGGAAGACTTTGCTTTTATCTCCACCATACCATCAATATCATCTGCAACGACAGGTTGTTCCAACCAATCAATCGGCGTGTCACGCAGTTCGTGTAACGCCTGTAACGTATTCGCACTCGTTTGCCATCCTTGATTTACATCGATCCGAATTGGAATATCCTTTCCAATTCGTTCCCGTACAGCTTGAATACGCAATACATCTTCTTGCACATTCGTCCCGACTTTCATTTTCAAAAAACCGTACCCTTCCGCCACTTTTCTCGCCGCCTCGTCTGCCATCGCCTCAGGGGCAGCAATACTTAACACATGTGCCAAAGGAAATGCTTCGCGATATTTCCCGCCAATTAATTCGTACACAGGAACACCAAGTGCCTTCCCCATCACATCGTAGCAAGCAATGTCCATAGCCGCTTTCGCAGTTGGCACGCCGTAAATCGACGCATCCATTATTTCATGGATACGTTCAAGTCGCATCGGATTTTCTCCAATCAATTTCGGCGCAATCGTATTCTTTAAGATTTGGAATGTACTTTCTGCACTTTCCCCCGTGACGTGTTCATCCGCAACGCCTTCTCCGTACCCAACGTGCCCCGTATCTGTCGTGATTTTCACAATGATGGACGGCATGGAGTCATACGATGTATAACTAACAACGAACGGCTCAACTAACGGTAAATAAATAGAAAATACTTCAATCTTTGTTATAATCATAAGAAACTTCCCTTCTATTTACACTATTCAAATTCCATTGTATGATGTCGTTAAATAGTCGCTAAATAAACTGCACTGCACTGCTACACTACTCTATCTCTATCTTTGACAGAAAGGAGTCATTCACTATGAGAATTAAAATTGCATTAATAGGTCCAACCCATTTTTGTCAACGCGCCCTGTTACTGACAGAAAACAGAAAGGACATCGAATTAATCCCATATGAGTATGCCAGTCCAAAAGATGCCGGGAATTTAGTTCAAACCATTATCCCGTGCGATGTCATCTTATTTTCTGGCTCTCTTCCTTTTGCCTATGCAAAATCGGCAATTAATAACATCGCCATTCCCACGCTTTATTTGAAACAAGATGAACGTGCAGTTGCTGTAACACTACTGTATTTGTCGACAAAGTTCAAATACAATTTAAATCGGATTTCCATCGATGTTCGCGAAAAAATTCACCTTGATCACATTGTCAACGATGTAAATGGAGAAATACAATTTCCTTACGTATATACGTTAAAAGAACAGGATAACATTCAAAACATTGTCGCCTACCATGAACAATTGATATTTGAACAAAAAACAGATGCTGCGATTACAAGCGTCCACGCCGTGCACGAAGAGTTAATTAAAACAGGCATCCCTGTATATAAAATGATTGACCCCGAAAGTGCCCTTCTAGATACGATTGAAGAAGCAAAGCAAAAAGCCATTTTACATAAATCAACCGCTTCCCAAATTGCCATTGGTAAAATAAAAGGCACACAGCCCAACTACATTTTGGAACCTTTCGTAACGAAAATTGCTGATTTTATGCAAGCGGCATGGAGTGAAAATGTCGGTCACTATGATTTGTTTACAACAACGGGAATTGTTGAAAATATTGTCAAGGACAAAGCTTTCCTCCGGCTTATACAAAAAATGCCGCGTGATATAAAGTTGGCTTTTGGGACGGGTGAAAATTTACAAGATGCAACGGAAAATGCAAAATCCGCACTCGATTTTGCCGCAAAATATCCAGGGCGTTCGTTATACTTATTAGATGCAGACAAAAAATTACATGGACCTTATCCAGTATCAACGGATGCGGTTCAAATGAAAGTGGATGAACCATCACTCGTTGAAGTTGCAACGAATACAAAGTTAAGCCCTGCCAACATCTCTAAATTGATTCAATTCGGTCAGTCCCGGCAAGCTAAACAGTTCACCGCAAATGACCTCTCTTTGTATTTGAACGTATCGAGAAGAACAGCTGAACGGATATTAAAAAAGCTGATGGAATTCCAATACGTAAAAATTGTCGGAGAAGAAATGGCGTACAAACAAGGCAGACCACGCGCGTTATACGAACTGAATTTTGCCACCTACCAATGAGACACGAGGAAAGGAAAGTCCATTTCTGGGACTTTCCTTTCTCATTTGGATCTATCAACTTAAGCTTGCAACACTGCTTTTCGTTTTCAATTCTTCTTCCTGTGCCAACTCCTCCCGTTCTTCTTTCGTCAACTTCACGACTGAAAACCCAGTAATCGCAAAGACAATACCAATTAATGGTACAGCTAAATTTAAAATTGCATAAGGCGCGTATTGAGCAACACCGACACCTAGTGTCCCTAAAATAAATACACCGCACGTATTCCATGGGATGAATACAGAAGTAAGCGTTCCGCCATCTTCCAGTGAACGGGATAAATTCTTGGAATGTAATCCCATGTCCCGATAAGCTTTACTAAACATACGGGACGGCACAACAATTGAAATATACTGCTCCGAGCAAGAGGCATTCGTTAAGAAACAGGCTCCTATTGTAGAAACGATTAACGAGCTAGCAGACTTCACAACTTTCAATAACTGGTTCATAATCGTTTGAAGCATGCCGGAAAACTCTAAAACCCCTCCGAAAGTCATCGCCACTATCGTCATCGAAACAGTATCCATCATTGACTCCAAACCGCCACGGTTAAATAACTCGTCCACCATTACGTTTCCAGTACTGATTGTAAATCCGCTTTGTAATGATGCAATTGCACCTTCAATTGACCCGCCCTGTACAAAAACTTGTGATAAAAATCCTAGCACAATTCCGATAATTAATGCCGGAATGGCAGGCACTTTCAATGCGACAAGAACAATAACAGCTAAAGGAACGAGCAACAATAATGGTGTAATTAGAAAACTGTCTTGTAATACGGACGCAGTTTGCGCAATATCTGCCATATCGATTTTTGTCTGCGCAAACTTGTTTCCTAAGTATGCATAAACGCCGAGAGCAATCGCCAAACCTGGAATCGTCGTGTAGAACATATGCTTAATATGATCAAACAAATCTGTACCTGTTAAACCAGCCGCCAAGTTCGTCGTATCGGATAATGGCGACATTTTATCACCAAAGTATGCACCGGAAATAACTGCACCCGCAATCATGCCAGCTGGGATACCCATACTTAATCCGATTCCCATACCCGCAACGCCGATTGTTCCCATCGTGGACCAAGAACTACCAATCGCCAACGATACAACGGCACAAATTAGGGTAATCGTGACAAGAAACCAAGCCGGCGTAATAATTTGTAACCCGTAGTAAATCATCGTAGCAACAATACCGCCGCCCATCCATGCACCAATCGTTAAACCAACAAGAATAATAATGACGACAGCGGGTAACGCCAATCTTATCCCTTTATACATCATTTCTTCAATTTCTTTCCAAGAGAAACCTGCTTTCCATGCAACTAAAGCTGCCACAGACGTACCGATGATTAAAGGCATATGAGGACTTTGCTCCAGTTTGACGACTGTAAAAATCATCACTACAATCATGACTGCCAAAGGAAGCATAGCCATCCAAATATTCATTTTTTTAGCTTTACGATTCTCCATAATGGAACCCCCTGGTGGTTGTATTATTCGAAATTTTATTATTTGTCGTTAAATGGTCGTTAATAGTATACTAAACTTTCACAAAATGAAAGTCAATCTTTTTTGAAAGCGTTATCAACAAAAATAAAAAAACGCTATGTAGATGATTTTTCAAATTGACTTTCAATTGAGTAGGAGGCTAATCATTATTTGATTGAGATACTTTGAAATGATACTATGTACGATTACTATTTTTATGAGGGACGTCTTACGGCAAGTACATGCTTGCTCCTGTGCAGGAACAGTGACAACAGAATTTTTTTCATAAGCATACCGAATGCACATAAGTCTCTACACAACAAAAAAACCAACAATCAAATACAATTGTTGGCTTCTTCGAATCTATCCCAAGTTCCCCCGCCTAATGTTCCCCCCACCCCCAACAAGATAATCAAA
>NZ_LQYA01000072.1:19356-29334 GCF_001531445.1 Sporosarcina koreensis | reverse complement strand
TGCAATATGAATTGGATGAAGAGGTGACGATTGACGAGCTCGATTTCATCGGGCCGTTGAAAACGGCGATCCGCCATACGTTAGAGGAAGCGATCCATTTGACGCAAGATATGAAGCGGATCGCATTGATGCCGGAAGGTCCCGAGCCGCTCGTCGCGACTGCCGACGCTGACCTGCAATGGATCACGGAAGCGAAGCGGCGGATTGAAGATGGGACTTGGGAAGAGACGTATGCGTTTTTCGGATCGCTCACATGGGTGAAGGCAGGGACAATTCGGAAAAACACATGCGATGAGGAGTTGGCGAAACGGGCGAAAGCACTCCGCGATTCTGTGAAGAAGATCGTCAATTCATTGAAAGAATCGTATTTTACGAGGACGCCTGCACGTCTTTTGGATGAAATCCGTCTCATGGCGCCGATGATGCATACGCTTGTCGAGCTTGTCATCGATTTCGGCAAAAGATACGGTGACGTCAAGATGGATAGGGGGCTCGTCGACTTTTCGGACTTGGAGCATTTCGCATTGCAAATCCTTGCGACGGAGAAGGACGGAGACCTTGTAGCGTCCGATATCGCAGTCGATTATTTGAATAGGTTTGCTGAAGTTCTAGTCGATGAATACCAGGACGTCAACATGCTGCAGGAAGCAATTATCCAGCTTGTGAAGCGCGGCGGTGAAGCGGATGGGAATTTGTTCATGGTCGGTGACGTGAAGCAGTCGATTTATCGCTTCAGATTAGCCGAACCGGGACTATTTCTTGGGAAATACAATCGTTTTACGTCGAATGATGGGGAAAATGGTCTGAAAATCGATTTGAATGCCAACTTCCGTAGCCGGAAGGAAGTGCTTGATGCGACGAACTTCATCTTCTCCCAAGTGATGGGGAAACGGGTCGGTGAAGTCGAATACGATGAAGCCGCTGCATTGAAATACGGCGCGCGTTATCCGGAAAGGGAATCACCAGCAACTTTGACGTTGTTATACGAGACGGATGAAGAGGAACTGGAAGATGAAGCGACGGAGCTGACAGGGCAAAGTCTAAAGAGTTCGCAAGCTGAAGCTCGGTATATGATCCGGCGAATCAAAGAATTGATGGCGTCAGGTGCTGAAGTGACGGACGCGTTCACGGATAAAAAACGTCCGCTCGAATATCGTGATATCGTCATTCTCATGCGTTCAATGACATGGTCTGGAGAAATTGCGGAAGAGTTCAAGCTTGCAGGCATCCCTATCTACGCGGAGCTCTCGCGCGGCTATTTCGAAGCGATCGAAGTAATGATTATGCTTAACACGCTTCGTGTCATTGACAATCCGTATCAGGATATCCCGCTTGCGTCAGTCCTTCGTGCGCCATTCGTCGGCATGACGGAAAACGAGTTGGCACAAGTGCGTCTCGCTGCAAAGAACAAGCCGTTTTATGAAGCATTGAAATTGTTCATAGCGACGGGCGGAGCGGGAATTGCCGCAGAAACGCAAGTGAAATTGCAGCGTTTCTTCCTTATGTTTGAGAACTGGCGCAATCTAGCGCGACGTGGTTCATTGTCGGAGCTCATATGGCAAGTGTATAACGATACGCATTACTATGAAATGGTCGGTGCGATGCCGAACGGCAAGCAACGGCAAGCGAATTTACGTGCGCTGCATGACCGCGCCATCGATTATGAGAAAACGTCCTTCCGTGGACTTTTCCGTTTCCTCCGGTTCATTGACCGGATGCAGAAGCGGGGGGATGACCTTGGCGCTGCCCGTTTCGTAAGCGAGACGGAGGATGTCGTCCGGATTATGACGATCCACTCGTCGAAAGGACTTGAATTCCCATACGTGTTCGTAGCGGGCGCTGGCAGGCAATTCAATAAGATGGATTTCAACGAACCTTATTTATTCGACCAGCATTTCGGCTTGGCGGTAAAGGCAATTGATCCTGAATTGCGCATTACGTATACATCCTTGCCATTCCTTGCGATGAAAGAGAAGAAGGAGCTCGAAATGCGTGCTGAAGAGATGCGAGTTTTATACGTAGCGATGACGCGTGCGAAGGAGCATCTTGAATTGATTGCAACTGTCAAGGATATTGAAAAGGCAATCGGCAGCTGGCAAGACGCACAGCTGATCGAAGCGGGCGAAATGCTGCCAGAATATACACGATCGAGAGCAAATGGCTATTTGGATTGGATTGGACCCGCGATTGCGCGGCACCCGGATTTTGAGAAGTTCGGTTTCATGTATGGGGGCCGATCCGTGGATGATCCATCGAAGTGGGAAATTGTTGCGTATCCCGTGTCTTCATTCAATACGATGGAGGAGCAGGGAGAGGAAGTTGTCAATAGGCCTGAGCCGACGTCAACGGATGATGTGATCGATGCGGATTGGCCTGAAGAAGTGAAGCGCAGATTCGATTACGCGTATCCATTCATGGCTTCCGTCGAGAAGCGTTCCAAGCAGACGGTGAGCGACTTGAAAAGAGTGGCGCTGCTAGAGATGGAGCCGGACTTCGACGATTTCTTCACAACGAAGGATGATGAAGTGAGCACGCCTTATTTGCATGACCGTCCTTCGTTCATGCAGTCAAGGGCGCTGTCCAGAGCGGAAATCGGTACGGCGATGCATACGATCATGCAGCATATCGATCTGTCGAAGACACATACCGTACAGGATGTGGACCGGTTTGTCACTGAACTGACGACGAGGCAATTATTGACGGCGGAAGAAGCGAATGCAGTCGATGTAAAAGCGGTCGTCCAGTTTTTTGGAACGCCGCTGTACAAGAGGCTATCGCAATCTACGAGGATGCTCAAGGAAGTTCCGTTCACGTATGCATACGATGCAAACGACGGCGACCATCAGATTTTGCAAGGGATCGCCGACTGTTTATTCGAAGAAAAGGACGGCTGGGTTCTTCTCGACTATAAGACGGATAGGATCCGCGGCAGATTCCGTTCAGACGAAGAGATTCAAGTTAAAATGCAAAAACGTTACGGCATCCAATTGAGTCTTTATAAAAAAGCAGTCGAATCGATCGCTAGAATACAAATAAAAGAAATGGTCCTCTATTTGTTTGATGGGGAGAGGATTGTGCATGTTCAGGAGGAATCAGTTTGAACGTAACACCGACGATTGGAAACCGCATTGAAGCACTGGATATATTGAGGGGCTTTGCGCTACTCGGCATATTCATCGCGAATATGCTCACTTTCCATTCACCTTATTTTTATATAGATCCACATTCGTATTTCAGTACGCCGAGCGATGTTGCATCATACAAGTTGATTACTATTTTTGTAGAAGCGAGTTTTTACCCGATATTTGCAATGATGTTCGGGTATGGATTGAATATGCAATATGAAAAAGCGATTGCGAATGGGACGTCCTATGTGCCGATGATGGCCAAACGCCTTGCGATTCTCATGGGGTTCGGTTTGATCCATGCGCTGTTCATCTGGTCGGGTGATATTTTGTTCACCTATGCGCTGATGGGCTTTATCATGCTGGCGGTCGTCAGGATTCCGAAAAAATGGCTCCTATGGATTGCGCTCATCGTCTATTTGCTACCGACAGCTCTTTTCATCGGCGGCATTTATTTACTGACGAAGCTAGATCCGAACTCGTTAATGGAAGGATTTGTCGACATTCAGCAGATCGAATTGGCAATTACGGCATATGCACATGGGACGTATGGCGAGGCGTTAGTTTTCCGTATGACGGAGTGGCTCTTGATCGGCTTGACAAGCTCATTCATGGCTGTTTTCATGGTGCTGCCATTGATCATGCTAGGGGCCGCCTTCTCAAAATGGAAGCTGTTTGAGCGGGCTGCAGAATTGAAAGGGAAAATTGCGATTGTCGGCATCATCACATTAGTGGCTGGGATTTTCATTAAATCATGGCCGTCTATCGATGGAAATACTTATTACAATCAATTGACCCAGCAGCTTATCGGCGGTCCGATTTTAGCGATAGGGTATGCCTGCGTAATTATCCTGCTTTGCCAATTGCCTGTGTTCCGTACGATCTTCCGCCCAATCTCAAAGGCGGGACGAATGTCATTGACGACCTATTTGACCCAGTCAATTGTTGCAACGCTCCTCTTTTACGGATACGGTTTCGGTCTATATGGAAAAGTGGATATCGAGACAGGTACGCTGATTGCTGTCGGCATTTTTGCCATCCAAGTCATTTTCGCGGAGCTGTGGTTGTTGAAATTCCGAATGGGACCTTTCGAATGGCTATGGAGGAAAGGGACGTACGGAAAAAGAATGGCGAAAAAAGAGGAGAAAGGGCAAGCTGTGTAGAATTGTAGTATGTAATTGAAATGCTGGTTCATTTGTAGAATGAAAAGAATTCCATATTATGAGGAAGGATGGGCTTGTACATGAAACTTTTATCGTTCCGGTTTGAAGGGAAAACATTATTCGGTCCGAAAGTGAAGAAAGAGGAAGCGGTCTGGAATGTGAAATCGATTGCTGAAGCATTCGGCGAAACGGATTTCCCTTCAACAATCATCGAAGGTGTTGCAGGAGGTTTGGAGTTTGTTGAAAAGGTGAGGAAACTTGCTGAGCAAGCTCGGAATAGTGAAAATCCGGAACAATTCAAGTATGCATTCACGGATATCGAATGGCTGTCCCCGATTCCGCGTACGCCGAAAAACGTCCTTTGCGTCGGTAAAAACTATGCCGAACATGCCGTTGAAATGGGAGGGGATGCGCCGCCTGAAAAGTTAATGATCTTTACGAAATCGCCTACTGCGATTGCTGCAGATGAGCAAGATCTGTCGACGCATGCAGACCTTACAGATAATCTAGACTACGAAGGGGAATTGGCTGTCATCATTAGCAAGAAAGGTCGCAATATCCCGAAACAGCTCGCGTATGATCACGTGTTCGGCTATACGATTGCCAACGATATAACGGCGAGGGATATCCAATACGGACATAAGCAGTTCTTCCTTGGCAAAAGCTTGGATGGTTCTTGCCCGATGGGTCCTTATATCGTCACGAAGGATGAGATTCCTGATGCGCATGATCTTTCAATCGTTACAAAAGTGAATGATGAAGTCCGTCAAAATGGAAATACAGCTGATATGATCTTCAAGATCGATGAATTGATTGCCGAAATCTCGAAATTTGTCACGCTTGAACCGGGAGATGTCATTTTGACAGGTACACCTGCAGGAGTCGGAAAAGGCTTTACACCGCCGAAATTCCTGAAAGCGGGCGATACGGTGAAGATTTCCGTAGAAGGCATCGGCACGCTCGTTAATCGGTTTGTATAATGCCGTTTCCTACTATGGAAAGCTTTTCTATGATAGTATAATAAAGATAAAGCCTCCGGTGGATGTCACGGATTTTGAAAGGATTTTAGGAAGGCAACCTAAGTTCGCCGCATCCTGATAGTGCCTTAATTTCTGCACAAAATACAGAAATACGGCAAATCGAACCCTTCGCAGTTCGATTGGCAACGGTTGCATGACCAACGTCCTGTTGGCCTCAAGCACAATTCAAAATCCGAATGCAATTTCTCCGAGGCGAAATTGATTAATGATGAGGTGAACAGTTTGGACTTTTTATCAAGCACGCCCCATTTCCATATTTTTACATGGGTCGTCGGCATCATCATTTTCCTCGTTTCGGCTGTCATGGCGAACGGAACGAAAGGGAAAAAAATTACCCATATGATTGCACGCCTATTTTACGTGCTCATCCTTATTTCTGGAGTCGCGCTTTTCATCAAAGGGATGGATTATGGAAGAGGAATGGAGTATGGCATTAAATTCCTGCTGGGCTTATTGACGATCGGGATGATGGAAATGGTTCTCGTACGTTCTGAAAAAGGGAAGAAAGTGACAACATTCTGGATTTTGTTCTTTGTCTTCCTATTTGCGACGATGTACTTCGGCTTCAAATTGCCGATGGGCTTTGAATTTTTCTGATTGATGTAATGTATTGAACTGATGAGCCGCCGGCGAAGTTGCCGGTGGCTTCTTTAAGGTGTGTGTCCATGTCTAGACTTCGGGCGCTACGAGGCTGCCTTAATTTCTGCAAAAACCGCAGAAATACGGCAAATCGAACCCTTCGCAGTTCGATTGGCTCGGGTCATAAGTCAAAGCTACTACGTGGCAAAGAACGCCACTTCGTATCTTTGTCCTGTGCCTGTCGCAGCTGAGCAAGCGCCCTCCGCTTTTGTGTATTCACAAATTCGACTCATTTCCGAAGTGTGGAAATCATTTTTCGTACCATTCCATGGCAGGGCACGTTCTGTTTTGTTAAAATGGCTAAAGATAGCTCGTTTAGGGAGGCTTTATCGTGATAGGGAAACGTTTGATTGGCTTAACTGCCATTTTTTTATTGTTCATTTCCGCAATCATGCCTACCGTTGCAACTGCCAAAGCGGAGCGCGGGATAATGGATGAAAGCATATATGATCTGTTGGTGGACCGTTTTAATAACGGGGAAAGAACGAACGACATCGATGTCGATACATATACAGGCAATGCCTTCCATGGCGGCGATTTCCTTGGCATCCAGGGGCGTTTGCAGCATATTATCGATATGGGCTTTACGATGATCTCGTTAGGTTCCGTCTTCAAGACGGAGACGTATGATGGGAGTAGCGTTCTGTCCTATACGGAATTGGAGCCGCATTTCGGTACCGATGAAGAGCTCAATGCGTTAGTGAAGGAAATCCATGAGAAGAAAATGAAAGTCATTGCCGATTTTCCACTTGGCAAGGTGAGCGCGGATCACGAATGGACGAAAGGACAAACATATAAATTCACTCATTCGGCAGACGGAACAGTCGATTGGGATCCAACTGATACGAATATGCAGGATGCATTGATACAAGCGGCAGTCGATTTCTTCACCGCTTACAATCTGGATGGACTTCGTTTGACGAAGCTGGAAGGTTTTGATGATGCCTTCTTGAATGAAATGATCGACGCAATCCACAACGCCAAGGATGGCGCATATGTTTTGACGAATGAAGAAAGTGGGGCTTCGTTCGACTTGAAGCCAGGCGATGCGACGATCCAGTCGCTCCGTCAGTCATTCGTGAGGTTCGATCCGGATTCATCCCCGATGGATATATTCAAAGAGAACGAGCAAAGTGGACTGCTGCAATTTGATGATTTGACGGGACCGCGCTTCACGTATGATATGGTAGAAGCCCGGATGTTTCCTCCTACCCGGTGGAAAGTGGCGGCGACTACATTGTTTACGCTTCCCGGTGTTCCACTTATGACATACGGCACTGAAATCGCGGTAAACGGAAAAGAAGCACCTGAAAGCCACCCGCTTTTCAACTTCAAGACGGATATGGAATTCAAAGATCTGATCGGCAATCTGAACTTGCTTCGTAACGAATCCGAAACGCTCCGTACCGGCGATTTCGAAATGCTGCACAATGAAGATGGCTTCTTGATCTATACGCGTACCTCTGAGGACGAAACATGGGTCATTGCGGTCAACAACACATCCAAGACTTCCGATTTTGCAATTCCTGCTGAAAAAATCGGCGAAAACAAGAAATTGCGCGGCTTGTTGGATGGCGATCTAATCCGGGAATCCGACGACGGCTTGTTCCGCGTCGTACTTGATAGGGAGATTGCGGAAGTGTATATCGCGGATGATGATAAAGGCTTCAACACCCCTTATCTGATTGCATCAATTCTTGTCTATGTCATATTCCTCGGTTTCCTATTCCTTGTCATCAAAAAAGGGCGGGACAGAAGACGGACGGAAAATGAAATATAAAAACGAAAATGCCTTTTCTGACTTGGTTTTGGCCACGTCAGAAAAGGCATTTTTATTAATTTTATTGATTGTATTTATTCAAAAAGAAAATTGCGATTGTACCGGGTCCTGAATGTGATCCGATGACAGAGCCGATCATATGGATTTCCACGTGTTTCGGCTGGAATTTTTCCTCGATAAGTGCTTTCATTTCAAGAGCCGTGCTTTCGTCATCACCGTGGCTAATAGCAATCGTCTGTTTCGATAATTCGACCCCGCGCTCATCCATCAGTTCAAGCATGCGGCGCAGAACCTTTTTACGGCCGCGGTGTTTTTCGATTGGTACGAGCTTTCCGCCTTCAACGTGCAGGAGCGGTTTAATGTTCAAAAGACCGCCGATGAATGCGCTCGCTTTCGATACGCGTCCGCCTTTCGCCAAGTAGTCAAGATCTTCGACGGTGAATAGATGCTCCATATGCGCAGCCATGTCGCGGATTTTACGCTCAATCGCCCGGACATCATCACCCGCATCCCTTAGGCGGACAGCTTCTTTTACGAGTAGGCCATATCCGAGCGAGGCGCAGCGTGAATCGATGATGACGAGGTTCATGTTCGGATTGCCTTCCTTCACCTGGTCCTTCATCATGACAGCTGTGTTATACGTTCCTGAAAGCTCGGATGAAAAAGCGATGTATATCCCATCTTCTCCAGAAGCAGCAAGCTCTTTCCAAGTGGAAAGCAATAGCTCGGGTGATGCTTGTGATGTTTTTGGATGCTTGCCGTTTCGGATGGCGTCGTACACTTCCTGCGAATCGATTTCAAGGACATCATCGCCTTCCTTGTCATCAATCAACACGCGCAATGGAATGAGCGTCACATCGTTTTCATCAAAAAATGATTTCGGTAAATCTGAACCACTGTCAGCAAAAATTCTCATTGTAGGGTCCCCCTCGCATTCTTATTATATTTTTTTTGTTGCTAACAATCGATCCTTCAGCACTTCTGCAATGCCATCTTCGTTATTCGTCAACGTCACTTCGTCCGCAATGGATTTCAGCCTGTCGATCCCGTTGCCCATCGCGACGCCGACACCCGCATAATCGATCATTTCAAGATCATTGTCTTCATCCCCGAATGCGATGATCCGCTCCCGCGGGATTCCGAGCCATTTAGCGACATGTGATATGCCGACTGCTTTGTTCAAACCGTGGCGAACAATTTCAATGACATCCCACGGCGCGCCCCAACGTCTATGATCGATCGCCTCGGCATGTACCTCTGCGAGATGCCTCCTTATTGGTTCGACATATTGAGGATCCGCTTGAATAAGCAAACTGGTAGGCTCGACCTGTAAGGACGTACGGATGTCCCCTTGCTTGATGATGGGATCTCCGAAGCCGACGATATCCAATAGCTTTTCATCGTGATATTGCAAATACACATCATCCATCACTTCGGCAATGATATTATGTAGGCGGAAATCCTGCATCGCATCTACAACATCATTCACGACAGGAAGAGAAATCGTTTCATGTACCGTCTTCCAGGAGCGGTCGGTCGGATTGTGAACGAACGCGCCGTTGAAGTTGACAATCGGTGTCTTCAAGCCAAGCTCACGATAATACATCGAACTTGCGCGATACGGGCGGCCGGTCGCAATCATCACCTGATGCCCTTGTTCTTCCGCTCGTTTCAATGTATGTGCGGTTTCTACTGATATCACTTTTTCATCTGTCAGCAATGTCCCGTCCAAGTCGAGGACAATCAAATGCGGTTTCATAGTTCTGCCCCCTTTTGGATAGATTCTTTATTATATACCCAGCTTACCTTTATATTGTCCAGTTTATCGTTATCTATCGGAGCAAGTCAAAACATTCCGGCAGAAAACCGTCCTTTTTGTTTTTCTAGTAAAACTTTGATACGATTTAAAAAAAGTACAGAAGGTGTTCGTATGATTGTCAAAGAGGAAAATTGGAGCAATATACCATTACTGCATATTGTGGATGAAGCAAAGGAAAATAGCAAACTGCCAACAGTCATCTTCCTGCACGGCTTCACGAGTGCCAAAGAGCATAATTTGCATTACGCATATAATATCGCAAAGAAAGGATTCCGCGTCCTATTGCCGGATGCCCATTTGCACGGCGTACGGGATGAAAGGTTGGATGAAGTCCAACTGAGCTTGCGGTTTTGGGAAATCGTCCTTACTTCCATTGAAGAAATGACCGTCCTTCATAGAGAATTACAGGAAA
>NZ_LQYA01000072.1:0-19337 GCF_001531445.1 Sporosarcina koreensis | reverse complement strand
GCGTCACGAAAATCGGTATGGGCGGAACTTCAATGGGCGGCATTACGACGCTCGGCTGTCTGACTGCCTATCCGTGGATCGACGTCGCGGCGGTCATGATGGGGGCACCTGGCTATGTGGAGCTTGCAAAAGCGCAAATGTCCCAATTTGAACGGCGCGGATTCAAATTGCCGATCACCGATGAAGAACGGAAATCACTGCTCGATACACTTGCTATTTTTGATATGACAAAACAAAGGAAAAAACTTAACAACCGTCCCGTTTACTTCTGGCACGGTGAAAATGATACAACCGTCCCGTTTGAGCCGACATTCAATTTCTACAACGCAGCGAAGAAGGATTATATGGATGCACCTGAACGATTCGAGTTTCTTTCGGATCCGACGGCGGGACACGCCGTTTCAAGAACAGGCATGTTGCACGCCGCTGATTGGTTCGCATCATATTTGAATGAATAGACCATCCTTGCTATGATGGAGACAGAACAGATACGGAAAGGGGAATTTCAATGAATGATGATATGAAGGGCAGCTTGATGGGTGCTCTTGAAAACGTGATCGATCCCGAGCTCGGTATTGATATCGTCAACTTGGGGCTTGTCTATGATGCAGAATTGGATGAAGAAGGCACAGCCAAAGTGACAATGACATTGACATCAATGGGTTGTCCGATGGGACCGCAAATCGTCGCCAACATCAAACAGGAACTGATGGAATTGCCTGAAGTGAAAGATGTGGACGTCAACATTGTTTGGAATCCGCCATGGTCGAGAGATAATATGTCACGCTATGCGAAGATGGCGCTCGGCGTACGTTAATAGGGAAAAGGTTGTTTGACATCTTGTCAGGCAGCCTTTTTTGTTTCGTGTTTATTCTCCAACGTGCAGGGAAAAGTATATGATGCAGATTGCTTTACGAATAGGAAATAAAAGCATATAATTTAATTAATCAAAGATAGTCAAAGTCAAATTAATGAGGTGAATGCATATGAGAATGGATGGCGTACAAGAAGACCAACGTACACCACTTGAGCAATTTGGCCGCAATCTCGTTGAAGATGTGAAGAACGGTAAAATGGATCCCGTTATCGGGCGGGATGAAGAAATTCGGAATGTCATCAGGATTTTATCGAGAAAAACGAAAAACAATCCTGTGCTGATCGGTGAGCCAGGTGTCGGTAAGACAGCAATTGTGGAAGGGCTCGCCCAGCGGATCGTGAAAGGCGACGTGCCGGAAGGGCTGAAGGATAAGCAGATTTTTGAATTGGATATGAGCTCGCTTATTGCCGGCGCGAAATACCGCGGGGAATTCGAGGAGCGGTTGAAAGGCGTTTTGAAGCAAGTGAAGGATAGTGACGGGGAGATCATCCTATTCATTGACGAAATTCATACGATCGTCGGTGCTGGGAAAACAGAAGGCGCGATGGATGCGGGCAATATGTTGAAACCGATGCTTGCCCGCGGTGAATTGTATTGTATCGGTGCGACGACGCTCGATGAATACCGGATGTATATCGAGAAGGATCCGGCATTGGAACGACGATTCCAGCAAGTTATGGTACGCGAACCTTCTGTCGAAGATACGATTTCGATTTTGCGCGGATTGAAGGAACGTTTTGAGCTGCATCACGGAGTCCGCATCCACGATCGGGCATTGGTTGCGGCAGCAACGTTATCTGACCGCTATTTGACGGAACGGTTCATGCCGGACAAGGCGATCGATCTAATGGATGAAGCGAGCGCGATGATCCGTACGGAAATCGACTCGATGCCGCAGGAGCTTGACTCGGTCACACGCCGGATCATGCAGCTTGAAATCGAAGAGCAGGCGTTGCGGAAAGAGAAAGATGCGATCAGCCAAACACGGCTTGAAGCGCTTCGCACTGAGTTGCAGGAGCTGAAAGATTCCTCCGCAGGCATGCGGGAGCAGTGGAACAAGGAGAAAGAAGCGTTGCGCGATATCCAGGTGAAGCGGGAGGAGCTTGATCGGTACCGCCGTGAACTGGAGGATGCGCAAAACCGTTTTGATTTGAATAAAGCCGCTGAGCTCCAATATGGCAAGATTCCGGAGCTGGAAAAACAGCTACATGAAATGGAAGCCCCGCTCGCGAGCAGCTCGGATAGTCGGTTGTTGCGGGAAGAAGTGACAGAGGATGAGATTGCGATGATTGTTGCTCGTTGGACGGGCATACCTGTCACGAAGCTCGTGGAAGGGGAGCGGGAGAAATTGCTCCGACTCCGCGAAACGCTGGAAGAGAGGGTCATCGGTCAGGATGATGCCGTGCAGCTCGTCACAGAAGCGGTATGGCGTGCGCGTGCAGGCATCAAGGACCCTGACAAGCCGATCGGTTCATTCCTGTTCCTCGGTCCTACCGGAGTAGGGAAGACAGAGCTTGCGAAAACGCTCGCTGCGACGTTGTTCGATTCGGAAGACCACTTCATCCGGATCGACATGTCCGAATATATGGAGAAGCATAGTGTGTCCCGGCTCGTCGGTGCGCCTCCGGGGTATGTCGGATACGAAGAGGGAGGACAATTGACGGAAGCGGTGCGCCGCAATCCCTACTCGGTCGTACTTCTTGATGAGATCGAGAAGGCGCATCCTGACGTATCGAATATTTTGCTTCAAATATTGGATGACGGACGGATTACAGACAGCCAAGGACGGCTCGTCAATTTCACGAATACAGTTGTCATCATGACATCCAACATCGGCTCTGCGTACTTGCTGCAAGGCCAGTTCGATTCCGATGAGCATGCCGCCGAAGATCTCGTCATGGCGGAGCTGCGCCGCCACTTCAAACCGGAGCTGCTGAACCGGATGGATGATATTATCATCTTCCATTCATTGTCGGGCGACTCGTTCCGTTTGATTGCCAAGAAGATGCTGGAAGATCTAGTGAAGCGGCTGGATGAACAGGAAGTGGTCTTGGAGTACAGCGAGGACGTTCTGGACTGGATTGTGCGGGAAGGAACGGATGCCGAGTTTGGCGCAAGGCCGTTGAAGCGATTCATCCAACGCCATGTCGAAACGGCTGTCGCGAAGGAAATCATCAAAGGCGACTTGACGGACGGACAGAAATTGGTGTTGAGCATGGAGGATGGGAAACTGAAGATTGATAAGAAATAACAATAGCCCTAGTATGCCGATGTCGGCTGCTGGGGCTTTTTGCATTGAGTTTAGGAAGAGTTCTCGTTTATCATCAAAGAGTTCTCATTAACAGGCGCCAAGTTCTCATTTAACATCGAAAAGTTCTCATTACGATGCAAGTAGTTCTCATCCTTACAAATAAAAAAACCATCCACAATGAAGTGAACGGCTTTACGGATGGATCAATGATCTGCGACTTCCCCGTCTGGAGTGATTGAAGTGATGCAAAGAATGATGACTGCCAAGACGATCGAAGCGACGAGTCCCGCCATGAAATCGAAAGGAAGACCGGCGATTGAACCTGCTACATAGTTAAGCATCGTTACAAGTAGAAAAGACCAAACAAATGCCATGATATATTTCATCGAATTCACCTCATTGTAACTATTTCATTGTACATCATACCATAGCACGTCCAATCGATAAACAAAATAATGTATTATCAATATTTTCTTTGGCGAAATCGTGTCGACATATTGAAAAGTAGTCTGTTATCTTCTATAATTAATACCAGGTACTAATATTAGATGATAAGGAACGGGGTATGTAATATGAATGCAGGGTTGATCGGCATAGGGAAGTTTGTCCCTTCGCAAGTTGTGACAAACCATGATCTTGAAAAGCGCATCGATACGACGGACGAATGGATCCGCACACGTACAGGCATTGAAGAAAGACGCATTGCGGATGATAATACCGATACGTCCGACATGGCGTACGCTGCGGCTTTGGATGCGATTGAAAATGCAGGACTCCGGCCGGAAGATATCGGAATGATCATTGTTGCAACTGTGACGGGAGACCGTCCATTCCCATCCGTCGCAACGATGATCCAAGAGCGACTAGGCGCGAAAAATGCAGCAGCGATGGATGTATCCGCCGCATGTGCCGGTTTCATGTACGGTGTTGTAACAGCAAAGCACTTCGTCGAGGCCGGAACGTATGAACATATTCTTGTTGTAGGCGTCGAGAAGCTGTCGAAAATTACTGATTGGGAAGACCGCAATACGGCAGTCCTTTTCGGAGACGGTGCAGGTGCCGCAGTTGTCGGGAAAGTGAGCGAAGGCCGAGGAATCCTTTCCTTCGAATTAGGCGCTGACGGTACAGGAGGCAAGCACCTCTACCAAGACAAATACATCCACATGAATGGCCGTGAAGTATTCAAATTTGCAGTCCGTCAAATGGGTGAATCAGCCGTGAGCGTAACAGAAAAAGCAGGTTTGACGACAAATGACGTTGATTATTTGATTCCGCACCAAGCGAATATCCGCATTATGGAAGCGTCGCGCGAACGGCTTGGCTTGCCGATTGAAAGAATGTCCAAATCTGTCCATAAATATGGAAACACTTCAGCGGCATCTATTCCGATTTCATTATGCGACGACTTGCAGGAAGGTCGCGTAAAAGATGACGATATCATCGTATTGGTCGGATTCGGCGGTGGACTCACATGGGGCGCCCTATGCATTAAATGGGGAAAATAATTTCGGATTACTATATAATGAATTCAATTAGAAAAACACTTTTACACATCAATTACTATTTGTAAAATGAAGGGGAGTTTTCAAGAATGGAAAAACGTCGTGTAGTCGTTACAGGAGTTGGAGCAGTTTCTCCAGTAGGAAATTCCGCGCAAACCTCATGGGAAGCGGTAATCAACGGAAAGTCCGGCATCGGACCACTCACAAGACTGGACAGTGAACAATTTCCAGTGAAAGTTGCTGCGGAAGTGAAAGACTTCGATATCGAAGAATACATCTCGCGGAAAGACGCGCGGAAAATGGACCGATTCACGCACTATGCGCTTGCTGCATCCATCATGGCAATGAAAGATGCGGATCTCGAATTGGATGAAGAAACTGCCCTACGTACAGGCGTCTGGATCGGCTCAGGCATCGGCGGTATGGAAACGCATGAACAGCAATTTAAGACATTTCTTGAAAAAGGATATCGTCGCGTCAGCCCATTCTTCGTTCCGATGATGATTCCGGATATGGCATCTGGTCAAGTGTCCATCCATTTCGGCGCGAAAGGCATCAACTCATGTACAGTGACCGCATGTGCATCCGGAACGAATTCAATCGGCGACGCATTCGAAGTCATCAAGCGCGGCGATGCAGACGTCATGATTACAGGAGGCGCTGAAGCTCCGATTACCACAATGGCAGTGGCAGGCTTCTGTTCGAACACGGCATTGTCGCTGAATCCTGACCCGGCAACAGCTTCCCGTCCATTCGATAAGGAACGGGACGGATTTGTCATCGGGGAAGGCGCCGGCATCCTTATTCTCGAGGAATATGAACATGCAGTGAAACGCGGTGCCAAAATATATGCGGAAATCGTCGGGTACGGCTCAACAGGAGACGCTCACCATATTACCGCACCAGCTCCTGAAGGGGAAGGCGGAGCACGCGCAATGCGTCAAGCTATCGAAGAAGCGGAAATCAGTCCGGACAAAATCGATTACATCAATGCACACGGAACGAGCACACCGTATAACGACCTGTTCGAAACGATGGCAGCGAAAACAGTTTTCGGCGACCATGCGTATAAGCTGGCAATGAGCTCGACGAAATCGATGACGGGTCATCTGCTCGGCGCTGCAGGCGGATTGGAAGCGATCTTCACGGTGAAGGCATTGCAAGAAGGAATTCTTCCTCCTACGATGAATTATGTGAATGAAGATCCTGAATGCGACCTGGATTATGTCATCAACAAAGCGAGAAAAACGGACATCCAATATGCAATGAGCAACTCTCTCGGCTTCGGCGGACATAACGCTTCACTTGTATTTAAAAAAATATAATGTTTTTAGGCAAGTAGCAATGGGCAGGAATTTCCTCAGCCTGATTGAAAACGCTTGCCAGCCTAGGCGCGAAGTAGAGCGAAGACGCGAATAGAACTAAGGTTCATGAGCGGACGAGCGAGACGAGCAACAACGGATGCGGGCGTTTGTCAACAGGCTGAAAGCTCCCCTTTAGAATTCTTCTAAAAGGGGAGCTTTCATTCATACAATGGAAGAAAAGCAAAAGGGCGATGTATATATGACACGTATCTTCTTCTTCCTCATTAGCTACGGACTCATAGTCATTACAACTACACATATGATATTCTATTTCAATTATCTATCGTTAGGATATAGCTGGAAGCAGATCCTGCTGTTCATTGTTCAAACGGCGGATTTCACGCTTTTCGTTATGGCAGTCATACTTCTCGTTATTACCGTCTTCGTCCGAGTCCCATCGCGGACTCCATTTTTTTAAGCGTTGCGGACGCGATGGCATTCGCTTTTTCAGCACCGCGATCAAGATGCACATCAAGTTCCGAGGAATGTAAAAGCTCCTCATATCGTTCTTGAATAGGTGTGAGGTGTCCGATGACAGCTTCTGCGACACCTGTTTTGAATGCGCCATAGCCAAGCCCATCATATTTCGACTCAAGGTCGGCAATTGAGATGCCGCTCAACGCCGATTCGATCGTCAATAGATTTGACACTCCCGGCTTGTTATCAACATCGAACTTTACGATGCCATCTGAATCGGTCACTGCACTTTTAATTTTCTTTTCAATTTCTTTCGGTGTATCCAATAGCGAAATCGTCCCTTTTTTATTCGGATCTGATTTGCTCATTTTCTTCAATGGGTCTTGCAATGATTTGATGCGTGCACCATTTTTCGGGATGCGCACTTCTGGAATGGTAAGTACTTCGCCGTATCGTCTATTGAAACGTTCAGCGAGATCCCGAGTCAATTCAACATGCTGTTTTTGGTCGTCTCCGACGGGCACGATGTCGGTATTGTAGATGAGAATATCCGCAGCCATCAAAGGCGGGTATGTGAGAAGTCCGGCAGATACGCCTTCTTTCCCGTCGGATTTGTCTTTGAACTGAGTCATCCGCTCAAGCTCCCCGATATAGGAAATGCATTGCATCATCCATCCTGCTTGGGCATGCGCGGGTACTTCCGATTGGATGAACAGGAGTGATTTCTCCGGATCGATGCCGCTGGAGATATAGATGGCTGCGAGCGAACGGATCGTCTTCGCCAATTCAGCCGGATCTTGCTGTACGGTGATGGCGTGCTGGTCGACGATGCAGAACCGGCAGTCGTATTCGTGCTGAAGCTCCGTAAACTGCTTAAATGCCCCGATGTAGTTCCCTAATGTTACGGTTCCTGTGGGCTGAACGCCCGAAAAAATAGTTTTCATTCCAATTCCTCCTCTGAAAATAAAAAACACCAGCCATCCCTAAAAAAGGGACGACTGATGTGAATCAACCGTGGTACCACCCGAATCAGCCTGCAAGCAGGCCACTCAAACCCCTTAACGCGGGGGGACGTGAGAGGCTACTGGATGATGAATGAACATCTTTTCGCCAATCAAGCTCGGGAACCCAATTCCTCTTGTCCGCCATACCTGTTCACACCAACCACAGGCTCTCTTCAATGTCGCGACAAGCATACTCTTTCCGTCTTCGCTTTTCGTAATAGTTGTCAAAAGTATAATATGGCATGAAGAATAAAGCAACTCAAAAATATTCCACATGCGCTTTTATATGCAAATATAGCTGTCTTAAGGAGCATCTGACAAATAAACAGGTTTCTCGACAGCTAATCAAGGGAATAGATGACTTTCCCTATTCATTATATTTTTGCTTTGATAGAATGAGTGAAAGAGAGGAAGTGTCATATGAAGAAATTGAAATGGGTCAGTGCTTTAATGCTTGCGGGTGCAGTCGCTTTGCCACTGGCAGTGCAAGCAGACGTGACGAATGCCGATATAGAATTCGCGGAACGTACATACGGATTTGAAACGATAGAAGAGGGACTCGTTGCCGGCTCAAAATTATACACATATGATTCGGGGCTCGTATTTGACTATCCGGACGCAGTGCGGGGGATTTACGTAACCGGGCATTCTGCAGGGGGCTCCGCGTTCGAAAGATTATTGAAACTGATCGATTCGACGGATTTGAATGCAATGGTCATCGACATAAAAGACGACTTCGGTTATTTGACGTATAAGCCGCAAGAGGATTCGCCATTATTCAACATGGGCATTGGGCAGCCGTACATAAAAGATCCACGAAAGATGTTAGAGACGCTTGAAGAGCAGAAGGTCTATCCAATCGCTAGAATCGTCGTATTCAAAGATAGTGTGCTTGCGGAACAACGGCCTGAACTTTCATTCATGGATGGCGATGAAGTATGGAAAAACGGCAGGGGCGAATCATTCGTCAATCCGTTCATGAAAGAAGTATGGGACCACAATGTCGACATCGCGATTGAAGCGGCGAAGATGGGCTTCAAGGAAATCCAGTTCGATTATGTCCGTTTTCCGGAAGGATTCGAAAAACGACATGAGATGCTGAACTATTCGATGGATGACTACAAAGAATCCGATCTTGACCCCGTTCAGCGCAGGGTAGAAGCCGTAACGGATTTTGTCGAATACGCACGTGAACAACTGAAGCCATATGACGTAGACGTTTCCGTCGATATTTTCGGCTACTCGGCAACTTTGCCGGAAGCGCCCGGAATCGGACAAAACTTCTCGAAGATTTCCGAGAATGTCGATGTCATCTCATCGATGATTTACCCGAGTCATTGGACATCTTATTTTGGCATTTCGAAACCAGACCTTGAACCTTATCGACTGGTAGCGGAATATGCGAAAGTGGAAAACGCCAAACTGGGAGCTCTTGATAACCCGCCGGTTTCCCGCCCGTGGCTGCAAGATTTCAGCGCTCCATGGCTCGGAAGAGGGAATTATCTCCACTATGGGAAAGAAGAAGTGGAAGCGCAAATCAAAGCATTGAAAGAAAATGGCATTGATGAGTTCCTTTTATGGAATGCGAAGAATAAATATACAGAGGGTGTGGATTACACGCCTTGATGTACATCCGGAAGCCTAAGATAAAAGGTTTCCGGAATTTTTTTTCAATGTTTACTGAAACTTTTTAGCCTTCTCTGTCGTACTACTAAGTGTGGAGTAAGATTTTTCATTCGAATATTTCTAAATGAGAAAAGAGATTTTTTGAAACAATGATGTTTAAACTTTTCTTCTGCCGGGTATAACAGTAAAGAAGTGTCAAAGTACATAGCCGAAGGAGCTGTAAACCCTATAATATTGCGGAAATGTGACAAAGAATCCATCTGTTCCACTTTTTTGTGAAAAAGTGTATTCATTGAGAATGAATATGTGTATAATAGGAGTTAAGCTCATTACATTAAAATTATTCTAATTTAATTTTCTAAATAAAAGATAGTTAGCCGACTGAAAGGAAGTGTCAGCGAATGGGAGTTACATTATTTACCTCACCGAGTTGCACATCATGTAGAAAAGCAAAGGCATGGTTGGAGGAACACGAAATTCCATACTCCGAACGTAATATTTTCTCAGAGCCTTTGAATATCGACGAAATCAAACAAATCTTGCGCATGACGGAAGACGGAACGGATGAAATCATTTCAACACGTTCGAAGATCTTCCAAAAATTGAATGTAGACGTGGAAAGCCTTCCACTGCAACGTTTATATGAATTAATCCAAGAGCATCCGGGCCTATTAAGAAGACCAATCATTCTTGATGAAAAAAGGCTTCAGGTAGGGTATAATGAAGATGAAATCAGACGCTTCCTACCTCGGAAAGTAAGAGCCTATCAGCTTCTTGAAGCGCGGCGCATGGTAAACTAATATAAGACGTAGTAAAGCTGATAGGGAGTTGACAGGCATTATGCCAATCCTATCGGCTTTTTATTTTCCCTGGACTCGGGGCGCTTTTGAATTTTACCCTTGCTTATCATGCTGATGTTCTCTACAATGCTAGTAACATAATTCAGCATAAAACAGCTGGATTTGTTATTGCCTCTGGCGGATGTCACAGATTTTGAATTACGCCAAGGCGTAATTGATTATATTATTCGTCCACCTGAGGATAACCCTTTCAAAACCTTAAGGACGGTCATATAGTAAGTATAAGCATTGCAGGTTTATTGCGAAAATAACGAAATGGGCATAAGCCTGTTTGTAAGGAAGGGAGAGAAAAGGGATGGAAATAGAGCGAATCAATGATAATACCGTAAAGTTTTACTTATCGTATATAGACATTGAGGAACGTGGCTTCACACGGGAAGAGGTTTGGTACAATCGCGACAAAAGCGAAGAGCTCTTCTGGGAGATGATGGACGAAATCAACGATGAGACCGAATTCGAAGTGGAAGGTCCGTTGTGGATCCAAGTCCATGCGATGAATAACGGAATTGAAGTGACAGTAACGCGGGCGCAAGCTTCGGACAATGACGAATCGGACGCACAGTTCGGCATGGATGATAACCGAAAGTCTTTCGAACCGGATCCCAGTATGTTTGCCAATTCCGAGCAGCTTATGAATGAATTGAATGATGAGCCTGTCGTATGGACGTCTGATATGTTCGTCTTTGAAGAGTTCGAAAACCTCATTCCGCTGTCAAATATCATTCCCCCATACGCAGTCGAATCATCTCTCTATTCGTTTGAAAATAAATTCTATCTGTATGTGATTTATGATGAATCGAAAATGGATGATGACGATAAATCCGATTTCTGTAGCCTCATTTCAGAATACGGCTCCTTATCCCAAGTGACGATCCACCGCCTTGAAGAATATGGCAAAGTCATTATGGAATCTGACGTATTGGCAACTGTGAATAAATACTTCGGCAACTAACAATATACAGCTGTTCCCATATAGATAATGGGGAACAGCTTTTTTGTTTGCATAGAAGTATGCCTGGAAAAGTTGATTTCCACTTCAGACGGCCTTCTGGATAAAAAAGCGTCTATATCTTTGAGAAGGACCGGAAGGTGGCAGAAGCCCAACTCGTTTCGATGAAGGATAATGCATATGCGAAAAGGGTGCGTTCCCCTTTCGTAAAGGCGAATCATGAGGAAGAGGAGGGAATTGATTGTGTATAAAGCGTATTATTCCTTGGCACGTGCACCCTTCTCCAAGGACCTCCGTCCGTCAGAGGCCTTCTCATCAACGGATTACGAGGGAGTACAGTAAGCGTTGTCCTATTTACAGAAAACAAGGGGCATTGGGCTGCTTGTCGGTGAACCGGGAGCTGGTAAAACCTTCGCATTACGCTCATTCAAGGAATCGTTGAATACTTCCCTATACCATGTCGTCTACTTTCCACAGGAGGGGTAATGGACTTTTACAGGGGGATTGCCTACGGTTTAGATGAAGAACCGAAATTCCGTAAGGTGGACCTGTTCCGTCAAATCCAGCAAGGTATTGAACGTATGGCTGAGGAACGTAAGCTGACACCTGTTTTTATCTTGGATGAAATGCAAATGGCTAAGGACCTTTTTAATTTCAAGACGGATTCAACGGAATCCAGATGTCCTTATCCTTTCAGGCTTACCACATCTGAAAACTTGTTTGAAGTTGAATCCTCACCGGCCGCTTTCGCAGCCATTGAGGCCATTGCATCCCGATCACAAGGTTGGCCATGTGTCTCGCTACCGAAACAGGTGGACTTTCAGTAGCTGGGGTATCCTGGTCTTCGACCAAAATGAACAGGAATGGAGAGCGTGGATTGGACAGGAGGCCTACTATGCCGGGCAAGGTGATACGTTCCAGTTGAGAGTGCATAATAGATATTTTACCGCTTTTCTGGAGAAGGACTGGGAGTCGTTTATCACACTGAATCATTTGGAAAAATAGTCCATTTGTCCGATGGTATTTTCCCGATACATATAACCTTTTTTTGTATGGTAATATTTTATTCAATAACTAGTTAAACAAATAATACAGAAAGTGGTGTCGCCTATAAGTTTTAAACAAAAAAGTATTAAAAAAGCAAAGAGTTTATAGGTGGTGAAACAATAGCAATTTTGATTTATAGCTATTCGATCTTTGTCTTTGTTAAATAATCGGCAACCATTATTACTAATATACGAGGGGGATAATAATGAAAATCAAAAAGCACATATCATTTTTGTTATTGTGTTTACTATTAATTTCGAGCTTATTTGTTAATCCTGCTTATGCACAAGTAAGTATAGATATAGGAAACGATATTCAAAAGCTTGAAGGTATAAAAATAGAGGATATAGATAACTATCCAGACGTTAAAGAAATTATTGAAGAAAAGGGATTTCAGCACCTTCTAGAAACTGGAACTAAGAAGGACGAGTTTCTATATAAACAATTGAATCTTGCTCAATCAGAATCCACATCAAGGTTTGAAAATCTTGATCAGGACCGATTAAGTGAAATTGCTAAAAAACTCGGCTTACAAATGCCCGGAAAACCAGAAGTATTGATAGAGGAATTTTTCCTTGTTAAATACAAAGAAACTGATAGCATTTCCATTCAAAACATTTGGTATTTAACTTATTCAGCAGATGATTACGGCTTTAAAATTAATTTAGTTAATATTGGTTTTGACAAAATAGATTCAATTACCGGTAATCTTACCATGTACAAAAAGAATGGAAGAAATTGGGATTTTGGTGGCAGTAAGGCCATTTCGAAATTTCAAGTTGGTAATGGAACAGTAGACACTTGGCAATTCAGCAAAACGAATGTGTCGGACTATTTCGAGTACAATCTGACAGTAACGGAAGATGGACAAACCTGGGTTTACAGTAATAAAAACAATGATAATAAATACCTGTATCAAAGATATAACTTTGCTGTTGGTCCTTATAGTTCCATAACAGCGTCAGGTGGAGAGAGACATCATTTTGTTTCAAAGGATTCATTAACAGCATTTGGATTCAATTCAAATACTGCACCATCTATTAGAATGCTAGCAGAAGATCACGCAAAAACACCAAACTGGGGAAGTTCTACAGCTGCCGCTAATTTTAGAGCTAAGGAGCAGGATCTTTTAAGACAAAGAAAGTATGAGGATTTAATATCGTTAGAAGTTGAAGCTTTTAAAAACATAAGTGATCCTGAAGGGAAATATAGCAATTTGGCAGCTAAATACAATGATTACTTGGTATTATGTGCTTATTACTACTATGGTTACTTTGGTATATAATCATCTAAGGAAACTGATTGACTAGAAATATTTGTGTTTCACAACCGTCCCATTAAATTGGGACGGTGTTATATTAACCCTTATTCCAGATCACATTATGTATAAATGAAGCAGTAAATTGATAGATCAAGAACTAGAATACCTGCGCGTTTCTTCAGCTATCTTCCTAAAAGATTAAGAAATTCCTTAAGTCGAGTTTGTATCATTCTCATTTTTACCTTCAGAGGAATCGTCCCACACTAAACAATGTACAGGCATTAAGATAATTTTAAAATCATGACTCATATACTATACATTTTTTTCTTATAAAAACCATATTTTTCTAAATATTGACAATCTGTTGTTTAGTGTTTAAAATAATTTAATAATGAATTAAAAGTAAAAAGATAATCTTGCATCTGGAAAAGTATAGTGTGGGAGGAAACTACATGGAATTAATTATAAAACCCTACGAAAGTGTGGGCCCGATTAAATTGGGGATGACAAAGGAAGAAATAAGGAGTGTTCTGCCTGAAAAGCCAGAGGACTCGCATAATATACGGGGGCCTTATACAGACTCCTTTCAAAGATTATTTCTCTTTGCATACTATACAGCTGAAAATGGGGTATGTGAAGCTGTCGAATTCGGTCAACCTACAATAGCTATCTTTGAAGGAAAACCGATAAATGGTTTACCTTTTGCTGAAGCTAAGAAATGGTTAGAAAAATTTGACAGTGAAATGAAATTTGAAAGACATGTTGGAGTAACGTCATATAAACTTGGTATTGGACTATATGCCCCAAATTATGATGAAGAAGAACCCGATGCATATGTGGAAGCAGTAATTGTATTTAGAAAAGGCTACTATGACTAAACAAAAATGTAATAAGAATCAGATTAAAAGAGAGAGTTTTTTTACTAAATGTTCAACCAGAAATATTTCTGGTTGACATTGTAGTACAAATGGATGCATTAGTAAGATAAATTAGCTGAATAGGCGGTTTTTTCAAGTTACTTTCAATATATATTCTCCAAATTCCTCAGTTTTCCACGAATGTATCGCATGTCGCTCCTTCCAGAATGCCTCCACCAAGTGAATCATAGTCGTTTCAACCTTTTCGTGACCTGATAACGGACAAGTTCTTTTACAAACCACTGAAATAAATGCCGTCGAAGAATTAATATGTGAGAGAGCAACTATAACCCCGAAGAATTAATATCTATTTGACACTATTACGTTGTTTAAAGACTAAGGGATTGAGTGGGGAATGACAAGTTTGCGAAGGACAACTAATTTTGATGTGTTATTACTCAACTTTTGCACCCAGAAACTCTCTATATAACCCTTATAGACAGTAGCTAACATTAAATACGATTCTATAGTTGACATTGTTTTTAAATAAAGAAAGACCCACCTCTATTTGGTATGGTATGTTCCCTCGACGATTACCGAAAACAGAGCGTACAGTGAATTCGGCTGTTGCTCTGTTCCATTTTGATTATTGAATCCAGAAGTGAAAGTGTAATTGAGTATACTCTGTAGCACTTTTCGCCACTATGAATGGCTTTAAGGTAAGGAAAACGGTTACTAAGATGGTGATTGCCGAGAATAAATTTACCGGAAAATAGATGCCTTTTTCGTTTAAAGCTCCATAAACGATTGTTCCTATTGGCATGAGGAACATCCCTACTGTGCCGTTTATAGAAAATACTCTTCCTTTGTACTCGTCTGGAATCGTTTTGGAGTTGTATGGCTGTTCCCTATATTACAAAAAAATGGACAAGTGGAAGGAAATGTTGAATAAGGCTACTTGCCTTTATGATCAACTAAACCTAACAAGCCACCTTGTAGCCATTGGTATTTTTTAGTCGACCACGAAGTTCACTAAGCGTGAGTATGGTGTTTCCCTTGCAATCCTTTTGGAGGAACGTTCTAAAATTGAAAAGCGGAATGGGCTTATTGAGCCTCTTGCCCGTCTTGATTTCGATTATTGGGCGTCACTTCTTCACTTTGCTGTCGGCAATTCCGAGGAGGCTGTCCGAATTATGAACGAAGGGATGAATTTTTCCAAGGAACAGCAGATCTTCTATCGCGCTGCTCACTTGTATCAGTTGGCAATCGTGAATGCAATGATGAATAAGGATGTCAGCTCCATACGGTATTATGAGAGTGAAATTCTGAACTATGGAGAGTTTGCAGACGATCGAGACGCAATTCCCTTTATTAATTTTGTGGAAATCTACTATTTTACTTCTTATGAAAAGGGATATGGGGAAGCGTTAGAACGTATTAAAGAGCACCATGATGAATATGGCTTTGATGAATCGTACATCCTATTCCTTTATGGAAGAGAAAGGAAAGGCACTTTACGATCTTGGAAGATACGAGAAGGCATTGGCTTATTTTGATCAGGTGAAGATTCCAGACTACGCTCACCATCCATTCGACCTGTCCATCCTATATGAAAAGGATGTCTATGAGGCACTTTTGTAATATGGCTTTGGGAAATAAAACAGAAGCCAACCGTTTGATTGAGTTAGCAATGGAGGATATATCTACCATGCCAATAACCCCTTATAAGGATTTTATCATGGGGACATATAAAACAATTAAAAGACCATAAAGGCTGAAATTCGACTTTTATATTTCGAGTCCTCATAGAAGTGGACAACACTTAGTTGATTGTAGCGAAAGGCGGCGATTCTTGGGGATTAGCGAACGCCGTCACGGAGAACGGCGATTGCGAGCAATGCTTTCTGCGACCCTGGGGGAGCAGGATGAGGCTGCCTTAATTTCTGCGAAGCACGCAGAAATTAAGGCGAATTGAACCCTTCGCCGTTCGATTGGAACTCGTCAGCCTGTAGCGAAAACCCGGTTTGATTTTATTTCAACTTATAAATTCATAATATTTGAAATAACTCGCCCCGTTTCTTACAATACAATTGAAAGGAGTGAGAGCAATTTTAACAGCTAGTTCGGATGAAGGCCAACTGATTATTTTGTCCCCCGAAATGGAGCGGCAAGAACTGCGAAGGTGGCGGCAGACCCGTAGCTTTTATTGTCCACAATGCGAAGGGCCGGTCCAGTTGAAAGTCGGCGACATTGTAACACCACATTTTGCGCATCGAAAAGACGCAACATGCAGTGCCTCTTTTTCAGAAGGGGAATCCCCGCGACACTTGAACGGCAAACAGTTACTGTATCAGTTTCTTTCGGCAGGCAACCATGATGTCGTTTTGGAACCGCTCGTAAACGAAATATCGCAGCGTCCCGATTTGCTCGTCAAGACAGGAAAGTCGAAGTTCCCGATCGAGTTCCAATGCAGCACGATCCCCATTTCTCTTCTGGAAAAACGGACAGATGGATACCACAAAGCCGGAATGCAACCGATCTGGATTTTGCATACTCCAGCAAAGCTCGCGAGTAGGGCGGAAGGTGTCGGCATCTTTCAGTTTTCCAAATTCCAAGAATGGTTTATCACCAAAACATCCCCTGAAGATGACGTTCTCCTCACATTTAATCCCCACAATCAAACATTTCACTATTTCAGCAGTCTATTGCATGTAGTCGGACAGCGGTATATCGGAATGCATCGCATTCTTCCCCTTCATTTTCAAGTTTTCCCTTTTGCACGCCCGAAAGCACCAATCGAGAATGAAATGAGGCAATACAGCAATCTTTATGAATCACTCCGTCAGAAGGAGCTGCAAAACAGGATTTTATTGAATAGAAAGGGCATTAAAGATCCATTCTTAAGAAGCTGCTATGAAATGAAGATGCTCCCGACCCAGTTGGCCCCATGGATTGGTGTGCCTATTCCAGGAAATTGGGCATTTCGGGAAGCGGACGTTGAATGGCAGTTTCGCTTTATCCATTTCCTGAAGCGGAATGAGATTCCGTTTTCGGATGTAGCGACGTATTCGATTGAACGTTTTGTTCATGGATTTAACGGGAATTTCACAGAGAAAACGCTAGCATGTGAGCAGTATATCCATTTTTTAAGCCAACAAAGCATTGACTTCGCATCACTAAAAACAGACTACACTGAAAATGTGGTTTTGCAACTCATTTCAGAAAGATTCCTTGCAAATGAGCGGTGAAATTGAGAGAATGAAAATGATTCGATTTACGAAGAAAGATGATGGGGAGGATTTTGAATGACGACTGAAACGAAAAACAAAGTATTGACGCGTGATCAAGTAAAAGTGGAAGAAACTTGGCGTCTCGAGGATATTTTCCCGACTGACGAAGCGTGGGAGCAGGAATTCAAGGAAATTGAAGAGCTCTCAAGGAAAGCGGAAACATTTAAAGGCACGTTGGACAAAGGTGCGGATGCATTGTTCGAAGCACTTACCTATCGGGATTCGATCTATCAGAGAATGGGGAAACTATATACGTATGCTCATTTGAAAGGCGATCAGGATACGACTAACAGTTTCTATCAGGCGATGGAGAGCCGTGCAAAAACACTGTATGTCAAAATTTCGACAGCGCTTTCATACTTCGCACCTGAGTTGCTTTCCATCCCTGAAGAGGAATTGAATAGCCTTGCGGAAAACAACGATAATTTGAAAGTGTACAAGCATGAATTCGAAGAAATGAATGCTTATCGCGCACATATCCTCCCAGCTGAACAGGAAGCGATACTCGCTCAGATGGGCGAAGTGACAGGAAGTTCATCGGAAACGTTCAGTATGCTGAATAATGCCGACTTGACGTTCCCGATGGTGAAGGACGAAGACGGGGAAGAGGCGGAACTGTCGCATGGACGGTATATACGATTCCTTGAAAGCAAGGACGGGCGAGTACGTGAAGACGCATTCAAAGCGATGTACAGCAAGTATGGCGAGTTCAAAAACACTTTTGCATCCACATTGAGCGGTAATGTAAAACGGAATAACGTCAACGCACGCATCCGTAAGTACTCATCTGCGCGGGAAGCGGCGTTGTCGAACAATCATATTCCGGAGCAAGTATATGACAACCTCGTCAACACGATCAATAAAAACCTCGGTTTGCATCATCGCTATGTTGCATTGCGTAAAAAGGTCCTTGGCTTGAACGAGCTGCATATGTGGGACATGTTTGCGCCAATGGTAAAAGACGTGGACATGAAAATTCCATATGAAGAAGCGACAGAAACAATGCTCGAAAGCTTCCATCCACTTGGTGAGGAGTATACATCGATCGTCACAGAAGGACTTGAAAACCGTTGGGTGGACGTCCGTGAAAATAAAGGGAAGCGTTCAGGCGCTTATTCATCCGGATCATATGGCACAAATCCATATATCCTCATGAACTGGCAAGAAAACGTAAACAATATGTTCACATTGGCGCACGAGTTCGGGCATAGCGTTCATAGCTATTATTCCAGAAAGAACCAGCCGTACAACTATAGCGGATATTCCATTTTTGTCGCTGAAGTTGCATCTACTGTGAACGAAGCTATCTTAAACGATCATCTATTGAAAACGATCGATGATAAGCAAAAACGTATTTATTTATTGAACCATTGGCTTGAAGGGTTCCGTGGGACCGTCTTCCGCCAAACGATGTTTGCAGAGTTTGAGCATCGGATCCACCAGCTTGACCAGCAAGGTGTTGCGTTGACTGCTGACAAATTGTCGGAGGAATATGGCGCGTTGAACAAAAAATACTTCGGCGACGCAGTAGAAGAGGATAAGGAAATTGCTCTTGAATGGGCGCGCATCCCTCATTTTTACTACAATTATTATGTGTATCAGTATGCGACGGGCTTCAGTGCCGCAGTGGCGCTCAGCCATCAGATCTTGACAGAAGGGCAGCCTGCTGTTGACCGTTACATCAATCATTTCCTAAAAGCCGGATCATCCGATTATCCGATTGAAGTTCTGAAAAAGGCAGGCGTCGATATGACGAGCACGCAGCCGATTGAAGAGGCGTGCAAGGTGTTTGAGGAAAGATTGAATGAGTTGGAAGAATTGCTTGGGTAATCCAAAGCAGTGAAAAAGAACCTGACGCAGTGCTTGTAGCGACTGAGTCAGGTTCTTTTGGTTAATATGTTTTATGTTATATCAGTATAATGATAAGTTAAGCGCTTTCATTTTGATGAATGAATAAAGGGCTAATTTTACAACTTCTTGAAAGACTTTAGGTATAGGGTTTATCTCGTGTTTTATTTGTGACAGAGATGTG
>NZ_LQYA01000071.1 GCF_001531445.1 Sporosarcina koreensis | reverse complement strand
AGTTTTAAATCCTAAAAAAACAACCTAAAAATAATGACGTTATTTCTAGTAGTATCAAGATAAGAAAGAACCGTTTTTCGCTACGCTCAAAACCAAGATCAAAATCCTTTAAGATCAAGTTCAAAATCCCAAAAGACAAAAACAAAAAGAACCTTCGAAGGTTCTTTTTTTATCTACTCATATCATTATTTCGCTCACGAGCCTTTTCACGCTTGTGTAATCGTTCAAATTCGCTTCCAGTTGTTTTTTCCCTTATCTTGTCCACCAACTCACCAAAAACCTTCTTAAA
>NZ_LQYA01000070.1 GCF_001531445.1 Sporosarcina koreensis | reverse complement strand
CACTTAACCGGGTTTATGATCACTCGCCACGCTTTATGAGCACTTAACCGGATTTATGAGCACTTGCCACGATTTATGAGCACTTGCCACGCTTTATGAGCACTTGCCACGCTTTATGCTTAACCGGATTTATAACCAAAACAGGTGGAGAAAAACAAATCGTTTTTCTCCACCTGTTGTATTTAGGAACCTTCTGGACTGTCCCCTTGTTTTATCACCAGCTTCTACCAGCGCCGCCTCCTCCACCGGAACCGCCGCCGCCGGAGAAGCCGCCTCCGCCACCACCGCCGAAGCCTCCACCACCGAAGCCACCGCTTCCGCCAAAGGAGCCAGGGAAGAAAACCGGACCGCTTCTTCCTCTTCTTCGCCCACCTGGACCGCCACCACCACCGCGTCCGCCTCCCATGAAACGGAACAACAGATAGATAATGATGAAGATAATAATAGGTGCAGGAATTCCGATGCCTGAACCGCCCTGTCCAGCGAGCGTGTTTACATCAGCGGTCTCCCCGTCCCACCCATATTCTGCAGCAACTTCATTATAGTAGGATTTGTATGCATTCATAATTGCCATATCGGGTTGTTCATTTTGCAAGTACGGAACTGCGACATTATCCATGATTCTGCCGACTTTACCGTCAGGCAGTGCGCCTTCCAAGCCGTAGCCTACTGACAACTCAAAGTGCCTATCATCGTCCGAATTCGGAATCGTGGTCACGACGAGCAATGCTCCATTGTCCTCGCCTTTTTTTCCCAGCTTATATTCCCTAAGAGCTTGTAACGCGTACATTTCTACCGGCTCATCCCCAATGCTCGGTAAGGTGAGTACCGCAAGTTCAGCGCCTGTCGCGTCATTCAACTGTCCACCTAACCGATTCAGCTCGGCTTTCTGTTCAGCTGAGAGGATATTGGCATGATCTTGTATATAGTAATCCGCTGCATTCCATGGCGGGACGTCAGCTGCCAACGCCATTGCCGGCATGATCATGATGCTAAGACATACAGCGATCATGCATCGGAATGTCCTACGGATCACTTGCTGTCATCTCCGAAATCGACTTTAGGAGCTTCGTTCGCAGCTGCATCCGCTTTGAAATATTCCTTTTCATCGAATCCGAATATCGAAGCGACAAGTTTGCCTGGAAAACGCTTGGTTTGTCTATTGTAATCCGATACGACGTTGTTATAGTCCATCCTTGCAACGCCAATCCGGTTTTCCGTTCCAGCAAGTTCATCCATCAATTGAGTGAAGTTCTGATTCGCTTTCAAATCAGGATAATTTTCCACAACGACAAGCAATCGGCCAAGCGCATTTGAAAGTTCCGTATCAGCAGCCGCCTGCTCTTCCGGTCCGCTTGCTCCTGCAAGCTTCGCGCGTGCATCGGAAATTTCAGCAATCACTTCTTTTTCGTGACTCGCATATCCTTTGACCGTGTTCACCAAGTTGGGAATCAGGTCAAGCCTACGCTGCAGCTGATTCTCTACTTGTGCATACGATTTATCGACATCCTCTTCCAGATTGACAAATTTGTTATAGCTTGGCACTAACATGACGCCAAGGATCACCAGAATGACAACAATAATGGCGATTGGTCCTAATATCTTTTTCATCTTTACTCCTCCATTCGATATATTTGCAATACCCAACTGGCATCACATCCCAAACTATTGGGTAGATATACTATTTATCGTATGTCTCATGAAAAGGTTTCAAACCTCGCAGAAATAAATCGAGTGTAAGGGGAATTTAAGAATGGAATAACTGTCAAACAAGAACACAGAGTACATAAACGAGAAGTTTCCTCGAAGAACAAGAACTCTTGCCCCCAGTACAAGAACTGAGGATTAATGGAGCCTTTGACGAAATAATGGAGTCCTTGACAGAATAATGGAGCTCTTGTTCAAAAGAATGGACCTTGAGCGACGAAGAATGGGCCCTTGTTCAAAAGAATGGACCCGTAACCCCGAAGAAAGGACCTTGAGACGTAAAGAATGGACCTTGCCGGCGAAAGAATGAGCCAAAAGATGGACCCTGGAAGCGAACATGGATTGATTCCGACAATAAGACAGAATACTCGTGTGCATCAAAGGTCCCAAAATGACCATATATCTTGGGAAATGATCGATAATCCGCAAAACATAAAAAAACCGACCCAGTTCGCCCGGGTCGGCCATCAATCAATAATTATTTCTTCGCGTCTAATTCTTTCATGTCGCTGCGTGTGATGATGTGGTCAATCAAACCATATTCTTTCGCACGTTCAGCCGTCATGAAGTTATCACGGTCTGTATCTTTCGCGATGACTTCAACAGGTTGGCCTGTGCGCTCGGAAAGGATCGTGTTCAATTTTTCACGTAGGAAGAGGATCCGTTTTGCTGCGATTTCGATTTCAGTCGCTTGCCCTTGCGCTCCGCCAAGTGGTTGGTGAATCATTACTTCGGCGTTAGGAAGCGCATAACGTTTCCCTTTTGTTCCTGCTGTCAACAGGAATGATCCCATTGATGCAGCCATACCGATACAGATTGTTTGAATGTCCGGCTTGATGAATTGCATCGTATCGTAAATCGCCATACCCGCTGTGATGCTGCCTCCCGGGCTATTAATATAGATCGATACGTCTTTCTCTGGATCTTCTGCTTCAAGGAAAAGCAATTGGGCAACAATCGAGTTTGCGACGTTGTCGTCGATTGCGCTTCCTAGCATGATAATCCGGTCTTTCAATAAACGGGAGTAGATGTCATAAGCGCGTTCTCCCCGGTTCGTTTGCTCAATGACTGTAGGTATTAGATTCATGTTTATTTCCTCCTTATGAATGGGTCAGGATTTTCGTTCTGCTGAAACCAGTTGTTTCAACTGTATGTCTATCATACCTATTATGGTCAATAAAGGTCAAATATAACGCTTTTGAAATTAGGTATTGCAATCATACCACTTTCTTTGTATAATGAATCTTGTCTGTTACTACTAACAGCACTAGCTTGCCCTCGTGGTGCAATGGATAGCACGTAAGATTCCGGTTCTTAAAATGTGGGTTCGACTCCTGCCGAGGGCGTTATGAAGTTTAGAAAGAAGCCTGTAAACATGTACTACATGTTTACGGCTTTTTTATTTTCAGCCGTCTCCTAATTCTACATAGGGAAACGGCTGTTTTTATGTTAATTTTCCTTCTCAACAAGTGTGGAAAGGGTTTCGATTGCTTGTTCTTCGTCGACGCCTTCTGCGATTAATGTCACTTCAGCACCTCTTGCGATCGCCAAACTCATTACACCCATGATGCTTTTTGCGTTCACTTGACGTTCATCCCTTTTCAAGAAGACGTCTGACGTGAAGCGATTCGCTTCTTGAACGAAAAGAGCAGCTTGTCGTGCTTGTAAACCTGTCTTCATTTTTACTTCAACCGTTTTTTCTGCCAAATTATTCGACTCCTTTCTGATACGTTTCTATTTTTATCCCGCATTAACTGGCTGTAAGGTCCCCACTTGTGGGGATCGACAGCCACTAAAAGCCCGATTGGTTCAACTAACAATCAGTGGAGAAAGGAACCTCTACCGATTGAAGTTTCACTTTAACGGCTTACAATTCCTCCGCTGCGGAGATTTTCCGCGATTTCTTCAATTTTACGAAGACGATGATTCACGCCGGATTTACTTACTGTCCCGCCGCTCACCATTTCACCGAGCTCTTTCAATGTGACGTCCTGGTTATCGATGCGCAGCTGGGCAATTTCCTGTAGGCGATCAGGCAATTGATCCAACCCGATTGTGCTTTGGATCAATTTAATGTTTTCGACTTGCCGCTGTGCCGCACCGATTGTTTTATTCATATTGGCAGTTTCGCAATTGACGAGGCGATTGACGCTGTTCCGCATATCTCTTAGGATCCGGATATCCTCGAATTTCATCAACGAAACGTGTGCACCGATGATCCCAAGAAAATCCGAAATTTTCTCCGCCTCTTTCAAATAGGCGATGTAACCTTTCTTCCGTTCAATCGATTTTGCATTCAATTGGTATTTATTCATCAAATCCACTAACGCTTCGCTATGCTCTTTGTAAAAAGAGAAAATCTCCAAATGGTAGGAGGAGGTTTCGGGATTGTTGACAGAACCGCCTGCAAGGAATGCTCCACGCAAATAGGATTTCTGGCAGCATTTCTTTTTTACCAATTGCTCTACAATCTCGTTTTTAAATTGAAAGGTTCCTGTCAGTATATACAAGTCCTCTAATAAATGCTTCGCTCCGTCGCGAATTCGGCATATGTAGACGTTGTTCTTCTTCAGGCGCATTTTCTTGCGGACGAGCAACTCGACTTTATAAGGATATAACCTCTTGATGTTTGAGTAAAGCCTTCTGGCGATTGCCGCATTTTCTGTTTGGACGTCCAAGCTTAATTGTTTATTTGAAAACGATAGAGCGCCGTTCATCCTGATGAAGGCGGCGATTTCGGCTTTCACACAACATTCCTTAGAATCGATTTGCGTCAATTCCTTTTTCAC
Source organism: Sporosarcina koreensis (assembly GCF_001531445.1). GTDB lineage: Bacteria > Bacillota > Bacilli > Bacillales_A > Planococcaceae > Sporosarcina > Sporosarcina koreensis_C. The sequence continues at coordinate 10,421 of NZ_LQYA01000070.1, read as the reverse complement.
TTCAGATGCAAAAGACATGATTTTCCCCCTCTCTCTCGGCGATGATCAGGTCTCCTCGCTAACGATTGTACCTTCCATATAACCCATGATCCAAGATGCAACCCTACGTGCATCATGTATGATTCTTCCGTCCGCAATCGTCGAAAAGTCTCCTAAGACGATTGTCGGGACGAGCAATTGCAATGCTTCAATGTCATTTTCTACAGGAAGCTGGACGTCGGACGGCTCTTCCCCGTTTAACAATGTTTGAAAATCCGTCTTGTTCAGTAGCACTGTGTCAATGAATTGACTGCCCGCATGATCATATAATGCCTTCACATGCTCGGATGCTGTGTATTGATAGGTTTCGCCTTCCTGTGTCGTCAAGTTATTGATGTATACCTTCTTCGCTTGACACGCAAGGACGGCATCACGGATATCTCTCACAAGTATCGTCGGTAAAATGCTCGTATATAAGCTCCCAGGTCCAAAAATGATCAAGTCTGCATCCTTGATGACCTGCACCGTTTCCGGCAAAGGTTCGACTTCCTGTGGAGACAGATAGACCTTCCGAATTTTACGCCCATACACCGGTATTTTAGATTCACCGGTTACAATTGTGCCATCATCTAGCTCAGCATGCAAGGTGATCTTTTGGTTTGCGGCTGGCAATACTTTTCCCTTAATATTCAAAACTCTGCCCATCTTTTCAACAGCGCGGGCAAAATCGCCAGTTATGTCTGTCAACGCAGCAAGCATGAGGTTTCCGAGTGAGTGCCCTTTCAAATCGTCCGAGTTGGAAAAGCGGTATTGGAACATTTTCTCAATTAACGGCTCTACATCTGAAAGCGCTGCCATGACTTGACGGATATCGCCTGGAGGCGGGATATTGTATTGATCCAACAGCCTGCCCGAACTGCCTCCGTCATCTGCGACTGTTACAATCGCGGTCAGATCGACTGGATAAGCTTTCAATCCTCGAAGCAACGTGGACAATCCGGTCCCGCCCCCAAAGACGACAATTTTCTTCATTTTCCCGGATTGCAACATGGTGTCAACCCTTTCTCTTCTCTACATCCCGATGGGTAATCAATGTCTTATATTCCTCTTTGAAGCGATTTCCGAAGTACTCGGCAAGCGATACGGATCGGTGTTGTCCGCCTGTACAGCCAAACGCGACGACTACCTGGGATTTTCCTTCATTCTTATATTGTGGAATGATGAATTTAAACAGATCTGTCAACTTTTCTATCAAGACTTGCGTATCATTCCATTTTAACACATACTCATATACTTCTTTCTCTAAACCGGTCATTGGTTTCAAATCTTCGATGTAATAGGGATTCGGTAAGAAACGAACGTCAAAGACGACGTCTGCATCAATCGGCATGCCGTGTTTGAACCCGAAAGAGATGAAATTGAGGGTAAATGCAGTGTCTTCCTTAGAAGAGAATGTCGACATGATCTTTTCCCTTAATTCCCTCGGCTTTAATTCAGATGTATTGTAGATGGATCGTGCCCGGCCTCTCAGTTCAGATAAGAGGGTTCTTTCCTTGCGGATGCCTGTGAGCGGCAGTCCGCCTTCTGCGAGCGGGTGGGACCTTCTCGTTTCCTTGTACCGCCTGACGAGCGTTTCGTCATCCGCATCCAAGAACAGCAATTTCGTCGATACGCCGTCCATTTGGAGCATGTTATCCAACGCCCCGATCAAGGCATCAAACAGGTCACCGCCCCTTGTATCCATGACCGCGGCAATCCGTCTCATCTTGTTTTCCGACTTCATCATCAAATCCAGAAAAGTGACGAGCAGCTCAGGAGGCAAATTATCGATACAATAGAACCCCAGGTCTTCGAAACTCTGCATAGCAACTGTTTTCCCGGCCCCTGACATACCTGTGATGATAACTAATTCGACATCGCTGTTCGGCAATTCATTCTCCATTAATCCCTGTCACCTTCCATTGATTTTTGTATGTGTTCCTCTAATAGTTCAAACTCTTCTGTATAATAAAATGTACCATACTGCACGCCTGATTGGGAGGCTGCAAATAATAAATTCGTCCGGTCGCCTTCCGCCATGGGAAGTGTCTTCAAACTTTCGACAGGATGCCATTCGAGCAGGCCTTCCCTGTTTGATTCATAAGGTGTTCCGATCAGGTCCCGCGCAACGAATGTATAGAGCATCCATTCGTTCAACAATTCTTTTGTTTCTTTATCTACGATCATCATTGTGTAGATGCCTTTAACATGTGGATGGACAGGTGTCGCTCCTGTTTCTTCTTCAAACTCCCGGACGGCTGCGTTGTAAATCGATTCGCCCGGATCCATCTTGCCACCGGGCGCCACATACCAGTCCCGTCTCGGTTTTTTCAATAAAAGTACTTGGTTGTCTTTAATGACTAGTAAATTTGCGATTCTTTGCATGACCATTTCCTCACTTCTATCAAAGCGCTTATATCCATTATACAATGTTTTGAAAGCAAACGACAAAAAAAGAAGACCACCTGCCGTTTGAAGGGCAGATCGTCTTTAAAATGTTGCTATATTAAAAAGGGGGGTCAATTGATATTCTTATCATAACCTTTTTGTATTGCAGGACGGTTACAGGAATATTAAAGAAAGATTAATGTTTCCTAGTTTACTTACGTAATGTCAGCTCCAGTCGAATACCTTCCAGCCTCCCGGTATACTATTCGCGCATAAAAACCGTAAATGACGCATAAATCGAAAAATAGACGCATAAATAATTTTTATGCGCTTTTCTATGGGTTTATGCGCACGTAAGAGAAGTTATGCGTATTTTTTAGCTTTTATGCGTTTTCACATCCGTTTATGTGAACCTTCAGCGAACTATGTTACATTCATCATTAAATAAACGGTAAATATTGCGGAAAGCAAATAAAAGAGATCCGGATAACGGATCTCCTTTCACTCTCAAACCTCAGCAGCCATTTTCTCTGCGAGTTCTTCGATGTATTTTTGGCATGCTTGTGCTGCGATGCTGCCGTCGCCTGTTGCTGTGACGACTTGGCGAAGCATTTTTTGGCGGACGTCGCCGGCTGCGTAGATGCCGGGAACTTTCGTTTCCATCTCTTCGTTTGTCACGATATAGCCGTGCTCATCCAAGATGCCCAAGCTTTTGAACGGAGCTGTTAACGGATCCATGCCGATATAGACGAACATGCCTTCCGTGTCCATTACCGTTTCAGTGCCGTCCACTGTTGAAACGAGCGTGACCGAACCGATTTTGCCGTCTTTTTCATTCACTTGCTTGACCGTCGAATTCCAGATGAAGTCGATTTTTTCGTTAGCAAACGCACGGTCTTGAAGGATCTTTTGCGCACGGAGTTCGTCGCGTCGGTGAATGATTGTCACTTTATCGGCGAATCGTGTCAAATACGCACCTTCTTCGACTGCGGAGTCCCCGCCGCCGATAACGACGATGTTTTTCTGTTTGAAGAAAGCTCCGTCACAAACTGCGCAGTAGCTGACGCCGCGGCCAGTGAGTTCTTTTTCACCCGGGATGCCCATTTTACGATACTCAGCGCCAGTTGTAATGATGATGGCACGCGCTTTATATTCTTTGTTGCCGGATTTGATCGTTTTGAAATTCCCCTCATCTATGAGTTCCGTTACGTCGCCATACGCATATTCCGCGCCGAAAGCTTTCGCATGTTCAAACATTTTCGTGGAAAGATCGGGACCGAGTATCGTCTCGAATCCAGGGTAGTTCTCAATCTCTTCCGTGTTTGCCATTTGTCCGCCAGGGATGCCGCGCTCCAGCATGAGAGTCGATAGATTCGCTCTGGATGTGTAGACTGCAGCAGTCATTCCAGCTGGACCGGCGCCAATGATGATGACGTCGTATATTTTCTCGGTTGTCATACATTATCCTCCTCCAGTACATATACCACTGTCCAAATCGTATAAGATTCCTTGGAGTCAATCAATATATATGCTTACAAGATCATCGCTGCAACTTACGCATTAAATTGCGGCAAAAATTCCATCAAGTCACTCACGTATTTCGTTAACGTAGGAACTGAAATGCCATAATTGTTGGCTATAGCCGTTTTTGTAATCCCTTTATAACGTGATGATTGGAACATATAATCTGCCGCTGCAGCCAGTGCTGCCGGATTCCTGAAATGATACGAACGCATGAGACCAACTTCACAAAGGGTGAACCACATTTGAAAGAGATGGGTCCCTTGCCGATCCAACGGTTTATATTTTCCATACAGCATTTCAGTCGCTTCCAAAGCACGCATGAATGAATGGTCAAATTCATTTTCCGTCGTGAATTCATAATCGAGGCTATGCGCCAAAAACAATTGCTCGATGACACTCAACTTATCGAGGTCGATGTACGTAGGATGTGAGACAATCTCCTGTTTATGTGCAGATTTTCCTAATAAATAAAACCCTAACAGTCTTTCACTTCTATATTTATTCGTAATTTTACTTAATAAAAACTCACGGTCCTGTTCATAAGAATCCGGTTTGGCAGAAGGGGGCACGTCTTTCCACGGCTCAAAGCCCGCCTTGGACGGATCCAGCCCTACAAGCTTTTCATACGATTCCTTCGCCGCCTGTTCATGACCGGAAAAATATGCGGAATGCGCGAGCCAGAAATAATACCCCGCGTCCCCTTCAAATCCGCGTTTCTGCAGGCTTCTTAGCCAGCCATACGCTTCCTTATGCTTGCCGACCAATGCAAATGTAGCCCCTAATTTATAGCGGTGCACGAATTGATACGGCTTTATTTTCAAGAGGAGCTCAAGCATCGCGTCCAATTCCTCTTTATCTTTCTCGTAATAATAAAAGACGGCGAGATTGCACAATGCATGGAGGTTCCCTTTATTTTTATCGAGCACGTCATACAGCAATTCCTTCGCAGGCTCGATCTTGCCGATATAGAAATAGGCGAGCGCCAAATTGTTATATGCAGCCCAAAAATCAGGATAATCGACAATGATCGATTCCAAAATATCGATGGCTTCTTCAAACGTACCTTCTTCCATTAGCCTTCTTGCTTTTTCCTGCAGGAAATACACTTCGCCATCCGGCATTTCTTCATCATTGAAAAAGCCTTCCTCCTGCTCAGCAAAGTCGATGATTTCCATCGAATCATCTGCTAGAGGTCCGTCCGGCGCGAGCGCTATATACTTTTCCGCATAAATCTTCGCATCCCGAAGAAGGCCCAAATGAGCATGGACTTCAGCCAAATAAAAGATGATGTCCTCCTCTTCCGGATCAAGGCCATGTGCCGCCGCCAAAATTTCATAAGCTTCCTCAAACATGCCTTCTTCCATGATGAGAATGCCATATTGCATAAGGATGAGTGGATCATTCGGGCTTAGTTCAACAGCCCGTTGCAAGTATTTATGAGCATCATCAAAGCGGTCACGCTGCATAGCTTTAACGCCTTTTTGATAGTAAAATTCACCGTCCGGGATAAAAGAAATGACTTTCTTATCTATGTTCCTATACTTTTTGTCCAATCAAATTCCTCCGAAAAAAATTAGAAGGAACGCTTTACACGTCCCTCCAATCGACTGGCTTCATTATATCATAACTTCTATTTCCGTCATCCTATTTCTTGTCAACCTCCAATTGTTGGGAAGCCTTCCGACGTTCCTCCAATTGTTCGGCGGTATAAATGATCCGTACCGGATTACCGCCCGCCATGGCGCCAGCTGGGATATCCCGGTTGACAAGCGATGCCGCGGAGACGACTGCGCCATCCCCGATTTCCACGCCGGGAAGGATTGTCGTATTTGCTCCAATCATCACCCGGTCGCCGATGATAACATCGCCGATCCGGTATTCCTCTATTAAATACTCGTGGGCGAGGATCGTCGTATTGAACCCGATGATTGAATTCTCACCGACCGTAATCCGTTCCGGAAACATCGTATCCGGCATGACCATCAATGCGAATGAAGTTTTATCACCGATCTTCATTCCTAAAAACGTCCGATAGATAAAATTTTTCAGTGGAATGAAAGGAGTATACCGCCCGATTTGAATGAAAATAAAGTTCTTCGCCACTTTAAAAAAAGAAACTGTTTTATAAATATGCCAAAGGGAGTTCGCATTTCCTTCGACAGGATAACGCTCGGTCCGTCTCAAGCCTCGTCGCCCTCAACAATTGACAGCAAATCTGAAATATGCTGCAACACGTAATCAGGTTCCTGCTCCCGGATGAATTTCTCGCCTTTAGCTGACCAAGCTACTCCAGCCGTGCGAACTCCAGCGTTCTTTCCTCCGAGGATATCATGAATATTATCGCCGATCATTATCGTTTCCTGCGGAGACGAGTTCAATTGTTCCATTGCTAGAAGCAACGGCTCGGGATGAGGTTTCGCATGTTGTACATCATCCAAACAGACAATCGTATCAAAGAGTTCTTCCGCTTCAATGAGACGCAAGCCCCTCATGACCATTTCATTTCGCTTCGTTGAGACGATCGCCATTTTCAATCCTTTATTCTTCAATTGTCTTAGCGTTTCCGTGACCCCATCAAATTCGGAAACAAAAGAATCGTGATTCGCTAAATTCCACGTACGATACTCAGCCATCAGCTCTTCCGTTTTTTCAGGATCGATACTTTCGAACGTTTCCCTTAACGTCGGTCCAAGGAAAGGCAGGATATCTTCCCTTTCAAACCTTCCCGGATAATGTGCATTCAAAACCGTTTGGAACGTTTGAATGATGAGTTCGTTTGTGTCTAGTAACGTTCCATCGAAGTCAAATAACAATGTTGTGATTTTATCCATTCAGAACTGTTACCTCCTTCTCTCTCTTTCGTTCTGCCTGTTTCCACATGTAAGCAATCGCAATCGTCAAAACGAAAGCAGTGACGAGTCGAATGATGAGCAACGGCAGAACCGGAATGCCCAAAGGCACGAAAATGAGCGTATCTTCAACGACCGCGTGACAGGCAACCAGGAAAATGAAAGCGAGCGTCGCATCCTTTTTACTGACGCCATCTTCCTGTACCGCTTGGATCATGACACCTGCACCGTATGCAAGACCGATGACGAGGCCGGCAACCAATGTCATGGAAGCGTTTGGTTGAACACCGATAACTTTCGTGAATGGCGCCAGTTTTTCCGAGAACTTCTGCAAGTAGTTGCGGTCCTTCAAAAATTGGACGACGAGCATGAGCGGAATGACGATCAGCGCTAGTTGCAATACGCCGAACGACGCTTTCTGTAATCCAAGCAATCCGATTTCCAGCCATCCATCCGGAGCGGCTGCCACTTCAGGTGCCATGCCATACTTTGCAATGTCACCGCCGCCCTTCCAGAACAAATTGATGATGATGCCGGAGAACGCCGCCAAACCGAATCGCACGACGAGCACAATCCACAATTTGACGCCGACCTTTAAAGCGACACCCGTCTCGATGAACATATTATGTGCAAAACTGAGCATAACAGCCAAAATGAAAACTTCTTTCACTGTCAGCTCGAGTGAAAGGATTCCGGCGATGCCTGCATATAAATTCAATGCATTGCCGAGCACTAGTGGAATCGCGGCTTCACCGCTCAGTCCGAACAATCCCATGAAGGGCGATATCAACTTCACTAGCCAAGGCAATACAGGTGTATGTTGCAAAATGACGATGAGGACGGTGATTGGGAAAATGATTTTCCCTAATGTCCACGTCGTCTTCAAACCAGCTGTCAACCCATTACGAAGCGTCTGCATTTCCCATCCCTCTTCTATTTATCTTGATATACGACTTTGACTTTCTTGATGAACCTTCTCCAAATGAACATGATCACTGAGAATAGTATCGCGATGATGGAGACGATCTGAGCAGCACGTAGATCCCCACCGTACAAACTGTCAGTCCTCATCCCTTCGATAAAGAATCGTCCGATTGAATACCATGTCAAATAGAAGAAGAACATTTCGCCCCGCTTCAATCGAACTCGACGTAAGAGCAGAATGATAATCAGTCCGACAACATTCCATAATGATTCATAGAGGAATGTCGGATGATAAGTTACGCCGTCAATCGTCATTTGGTTCATGATCCAATCGGGAATCCATGTGTTTTCCAGAAACTTTTGCGAAACTGGACCGCCATGTGCTTCCTGATTAATGAAGTTCCCCCATCGGCCGATGATTTGACCGATCAATATCCCTGGCACCGCAATGTCCACCACTTTCCAGAACGAAATACCGCGGCGTTTCGTATAAAAGTAAGTCGTCAAAAATGCCCCGATCAAAGCCCCATGGATGGCAATGCCGCCTTCCCAAATTTTGATGATATCTGCGGGATTATCCTTATAGGAATCCCAAGAAAAGATGACATAGTAAATTCTTGCGCTTATGATGGAAATCGGCACTGCCCAAATAAGCAGGTCCGTTAAGAAATCCGGGTGCATTCCCCTCTTTACCATCTCTTTTTGAACGACAATGAATGCAAGAATAATGCCGGTCGTTATTAAAATCCCATACCACCGGATATCTATTGGCCCTAGACTGAAGGCCGTCGGGTCAATCGTTAGTAAATCAAACATTAGGCTACTCTATCCCCTCTTCATCAGATTTCCCTGCATCTTGACTAATCGCCAAATCCAGCTTTCTCGAAAACGTTTCCGCTGCATTAATACCCAACCGTTTCATCCGATAATCCATGGCGGCCACTTCAATAATGACGGATAGATTCCGTCCTGGTCTCACCGGTACAGTGAGCTTCGTCAAATCCGAATCCATGATTTTCATCTTTTCTTCATCGATGCCCAAACGGTCATACACTTTATCCGGATCCCACGCTTCCAAATCAATGACCATCAGAATCCGTTTATCGTCTTTCACAGCACTCGCGCCAAACAATGTCATCATATCTATGATGCCGACGCCCCGGATTTCGAGCATATGGCTCAAAAGCTTCGGCGCATTCCCGATTAAGACGTTCTTTGCTACTTGCCTAATTTCAACAGCATCATCCGCGACAAGACGATGGCCGCGTTTCACGAGCTCCAAAGCAGTTTCACTTTTCCCTACTCCGCTCTTTCCTGTAATCAACACACCGATTCCATACACATCGACAAGTACACCATGAACCGTTGTCATTGGCGCCAACCGGCCTTCCAGAAAATTCGTCAGCATGCCCGAAAACCGAGTCGTCGGATGCTCCGTTTGCATCACTGGAATGCCCCGCTCTTCCGCAATTTGATGAAGTTCAATCGGGCAATTGATATTATGTGCAAGGATGAAAGCCGGTGTTTCTGTCGTACAGAGTTGGTCCATCCGACTCAGCCGTTCCGCCTCATCCAGTTTGTTAAAAAAGGAAAGCTCTGTTTTTCCGAGCAGTTGAATTCGTGTTGCCGGATAAAAATCGAAATAGCCGGCCATTTCCAAACCCGGCCGGGATATGTCGCTCGTAAGGACATTGCGTTCAATACCTGCAACGCCTGCAACAATTTCAAGTCCAAAACGATTTTGAACGTCTTCCACTGTGACAACCGACATTAACTCGCCGCCTTTCTATGTTGGCCATGTTTCCGACCGCTTCTTGAAGCGAAAGGATTGTGACACGTCAAGTCTTCCCTGCCCTCCATTTTACCATGAACATTCTCATTTGAAATGATTTCGTCCGAATTTGTCCACTAATGATGCGAAACAAACTATATAGCTGGCGAGGAGGAGATCAGATGGCAACTATCATACTAGATGCAGGACACGGACCGAATACACCCGGGAAACGTTCGCCCGATGGCAGACTGCTGGAGTTCCATTTCAATTCGGAGGTGGCAGAACTGCTTAGGCACTATTTGCTGCTGGAGGGGGTCGATGTCTTTTGTACACACGAGAATGGCCGTGATGCGCCTTTAGCGGAAAGAACAACACTAGCAAATAGGCTAGATGGGGATGCATTTGTGTCTATCCATGCAAATGCATGTGGAAACGATTGGAATGAAGTGCAAGGCATTGAAACGTATATGTATCCGCAAACGAGCAAACAAACTGCTCTGTTGGCTGAACTGATCCATCGTTCAATGATATCCGTATGTGAACGGAAAGACCGCGGGGTAAAAACCGCAAATTTCGCTGTGCTGCGGGAGACGAAGATGCCGGCGGTTTTAGTGGAGTGCGGCTTCATGACAAATCGCGAAGAGGCAGGCCTTTTACTATCTAGATCGTACCGCGTTCAATGCGCGAGGGCAATGTGTTTCGGCATTCTGAGTTGGCTGTCTCATGTGAAAATCACTTAATGGGGTTTGCTTGGTCGCGTGGTGGCTTGCTTTGAATGTGGGACGGCTTGCTTTGAGCGTGGAATGACCTGCTTTGAGCGCGAGACGACTTACTTTGAGCGCGGGATGGATTACTTTGAGCGCGGGATGGATTACTTTGAGGCGGAATGACTTGCTTTGAGCGCGGGATGGATTACTTTGAGCGCGGAATGACTTGCTTTGAGC
>NZ_LQYA01000069.1 GCF_001531445.1 Sporosarcina koreensis | reverse complement strand
AAGATCACGCCGGGGCATGACTTCAACGACTTCGAGGTGGGCAAGCGAGCCGGTTTCAAGCCGGCCGAAATGCTCAACATGCTCGATGCCGATGCGAAGGTCGTGCAGACCAGCGACGGCCTCATCCCCGCCGACTATCTAGGCCTCGACCGGTTCGAGGCGCGCAAGATGGTCGTCGCGGCGATCGAAGCGGCGGGCCTGCTCGAGAAGATCGAGGACCGCGTGATCCAGACGCCGAAGGGCGACCGCTCGGGCGCGGTGATCGAGCCCTGGCTGACCGACCAATGGTATGTCGATGCCGAAACGCTGGCCAAGCCGGCGATCGAAGCGGTGCGCTCGGGCGCGATCAGGATCGTGCCGGAAAGCTGGTCGAAGACCTATTTCAACTGGCTCGAGAATATCCAGCCCTGGTGCGTGTCGCGCCAGCTTTGGTGGGGACACCAGATCCCGGCCTGGTATGACGAGGACGGCAATGTCTTCGTTGCGGAAAACGAGGAAGAGGCGAAGGCGCTCGCTGGCGGCAAGACGCTGACCCGCGATCCCGACGTGCTCGACACCTGGTTCTCGTCCGCGCTGTGGCCGTTCGGGACGCTCGGCTGGCCCGAGGGCAGCGGGCAGCAGGCGCCCGAGGCCTATCGTGATGGCGAGGCGAAGCAATCGCTGCTCCAGCGTCACTACCCCAACGACGTGCTGATCTCTGGCTTCGACATCCTGTTCTTCTGGGATGCGCGCATGATCATGCAGGGGCTGCATTTCATGGGCGAGGCGCCGTTCAAGACGCTGTACCTGCACGGCCTCGTCCGCGCTGCCGACGGCTCGAAGATGTCGAAGTCGAAGGGCAATACGGTCGATCCGCTCGGCCTGATCGACAAA
>NZ_LQYA01000011.1 GCF_001531445.1 Sporosarcina koreensis | reverse complement strand
CAAGCTGACTCAAAATGGCGAAACGATTCTTCATATGGGGGATATTATGCCAACGCATGCCCATAGCAATCCGTTATGGGTATTGGCGTTTGACGATTACCCTATGACTTCGATTTTTGCGAAGGAAAAGCTGATGAAAGAAGCATTACCGAATCGATATCGCTTCATCTTTTATCATGATGCGGTTTACCGTCTAATTCAATGGGATGAAAGCGGCAAGGAAATCACTGAATCGGTCGGACTCACAAGAGGAGAATGACAAAAAAGCAACAGGTGGGGGAGATCATTTATTGCTCCTTCGCCTGTTGCTTTTACTATGGAAACTTGCTCGTTCATTTTTGGATCAATTCGACGACAGTGCCTGTTTGCGAATTCGCCGCAAATTCAAATTGCTCCAATTCTCCGTTACGGATTCTGGTAACGCCGCCACGATACACTTCCATCGACAAAACATTGTTTGTAAACGGTTCAGGCTTCATGACGATCCAAGATCCATCAATCGGACCTTCCTTTTTAAAGGCATCCTTCACTGCATCCAAGACATGCTCCGCCGGAGTATTCGGGTTCATCTTTCCGATTGCCTGATTGACAACCAGCCCGGCGGCAACTCCTGTCAAAACACCTGCTACGAAATCTTTCACTTTCATGTCTGCGAACCCCCCTCCTTCAATCTTCCCCAAGTGTACCATATTTCAAAAAAATATTTAACTGTTTCTGGGCCTTGCAAGCTCGGGTGAAATCTGTATTAGAGAAATTAGTTCGGTATGCTAAATATTATGATGGAAAGTTTCAAATACGTACATTATACTAGAGGAAGTACATATTGAATTGGGGGAACTTTTCATGAACAACGAAACGTTGACGATGTTTAAAACATTGACAGAGCTGCCTGGGGCACCGGGAAATGAGCATATGGTCCGCAACTTTATGCGAGAGGAACTTGGAAGATATTCCGATGAACTTATCCAAGACAACCTAGGTGGAGTCTTCGGCGTACGGAAAGGCCCTGAAGATGCCCCACGCATCATGGTTGCAGGCCATATGGACGAAGTCGGCTTCATGGTCACTGCAATCACCGATAATGGCATGCTTCGTTTCCAGCCGCTTGGAGGATGGTGGAGTCAAGTATTGCTGGCCCAACGAGTCCAGATCATTACAGATGAAGGTCCAGTCACCGGCGTCATCGGTTCGATTCCTCCACATCTGCTCAGTGATGAGGTCCGGAATAAGCCGATGGATATTAAAAACATGCTGATTGATATCGGTGCAGATGACAAAGAGGACGCAAAAAGAATCGGCATCCGTCCCGGCCAGCAAATCGTGCCGATCTGCCCATTCACCCCGATGGCGAATGAAAAGAAAATAATGGCGAAAGCATGGGATAACCGCTACGGTTGTGGATTGGCAATCGAGCTATTGAAAGAGGTTCACGGCGAAACGCTTCCGAATAACCTATACTCGGGTGCAAATGTCATGGAGGAAGTCGGTTTGCGCGGTGCACAAGCTGCTGCACGGATGATCAACCCTGATTTGTTCTTCGCTTTGGATGCAAGCCCGGCGAATGACGCCTCCGGCAATAAAAACGAATTTGGCCAGCTTGGAAAAGGAACATTGCTGCGCATATTCGACCGTTCGATGGTGACGCACCGCGGCATGCGTGAATTCATCCTCGATACGGCAGAAACGAACAACATCCCATACCAATATTTCATCTCCATGGGAGGTACAGACGCCGGACAAGTCCATATTTCAAATGAAGGCGTTCCAAGTGCGGTCATCGGAATTTGTTCACGTTACATCCACACGTCTGCTTCCATCATTCATACGGATGATTATGCTGCGGCGAAAGAGCTTCTCGTTAAATTGGTGAAAGCATGCGATAAAACGACTGTGGAAACAATTAAAAGTAACGTATAAACAAAAGCGTAGGGCGCCTGCTTTGCGGAGGTTCGCAGTCTAAGTGCGCCGCATCCTGCGGCGACGACTGCATGACCGGCATCGTGCCGACCTCAGGCATAAGGCGAAGATGCGGAGTGGCGCTTTTTGCCACTGAGCAGCTTTGACTTATGACCCCGAGCCTCTGGCGCCCGGAGTCTGGACGTAAATAGCAAAATAAGGCCATCCTTTCAGTTGAGGGTGGCTTTTTGCCGACAAGAAAGGAGAATAGAATGAAATTCATCATTGGTTCTACTAATCAAGCAAAAGTGAAAGCAGCAAGGACAGTGATTGAAAGCCACTTTCCAGGAAGTGAATTGTCCGAAATGAAAGTCCCGTCCGGAGTAAAGGACCAGCCTTTTGGAGATGAGGAAACAAGAACAGGGGCATTGAACCGCGCAACAAATGCTGCCAACGAATTAGGTGGTACAATCGGTATTGGCCTAGAAGGCGGAGTCCGGATCGTCGGAGATGAAATGTTCGTTTGCAACTGGGGAGCTCTCGTATTGCCTTCCGGGAAGTCCTTCACTGCCGGTGGAGCCCAAATCCCTTTGCCTGCCGAAATTGCAAACGAATTGCAGAATGGTCGGGAATTGGGAGTCGTCGTAGATGAATATTTCAAAGCAAGCGGAATTCGCCAGAGCGAAGGGGCAATCGGGATGTTCACCGCGCAGACCATCACCCGTGACAAGCTATTCGAACATGTCATGCAATTATTGATAGGGCAATTGAAATACGACACTAATGCTTAACTCAATTACGTCTCGGCGTAATTGTGTCTGGATTTTTTCGAATTGACTAAACGGTATAAAGCCAAAACGCTTGATTTGCATATAGGCACTATAATCTATAAAATAGGTAGCGGTGTATTTGAATAAAAATGTACGATTGGAGGAAGCTGAATGTTCCGTTTTTGGAAGTTCTTATTCCTGGCATTCCTATCCATCACTTTATTAGCAGCATGCGGCAAATCATTTGATGAACGGGCGGCCGAGGCAATCGCGGAGGCAAAAGACGCTTTTCAGCTGAATGATCAGCAAGTAAACGATGAAGTTGATGGTGTTTCCTTATATAAACCTGCCGGATTTACAATCGAAGAGAAATCCGATTCCCAAAACATCGTAATGAAAAAAGGCAATGACACTTTCCTTCTGTTCATTAATCCAAATGAAAAAAAGGACAGTAGGCTCTTTTACGACCTGTTGAAAAACACCGAGGACAAAGATCGGGTGGAGGAGACATTCACCGACGATGGTTATTTCGGTTTTGCCTCAGTAGTCAAGAAGGGTGAGGAGCAGGTTGAGCTTATTGCAAGTGTCGGGGGAATCAAGATGACGACAATTACGAAGAACAAAAATATTGAAGCGAATATGAGAATGATGATGGAAATCGTACGTTCCATCGGGCAAGGCTCATAATCAATGACAAATCGGTCACCCGGCGCAATCGCGGCGAGCGGCCGTTTATTTTTGAGGAAAGGGTGAAGGGCATGAATTCACAACAATTATTGGACCTATTGAAAGAGCATCTGCCATCCGAATACTTGCAGTGGCGTTTCGACCGGAAAACCGATAAAATCCGCTTGGAGCATTCCATTCTGAAAAAAGGGATGGATATTTCCTTGCCGGAAATCCTTGCGAAGTATGAAACGAAACAAGAAGCCGCTATAAATGAAGTCGTCTACACGATACGCGAAACTTTCAAAGCGATGGAAAAAGAGCAGATGGAAGGGTTTGTGAAAGATAATGCAATCTATCCGGTCATCCGCTCGACTTCATTCCCGCAAACTTCCAAAGCGGGAGATCGCTTCATTGTGAAAGACCATACAGCGGAAACAAGAATTTTTTATGCATTGGATTTGGGCACGACGTACCGTCTCATCGATGAATCGATGCTCGAATCAATCGGCATGACAGAGTCGGAAATAATGGAATCAGCACTTTTCAAGGTGAGATCATTGCCGACGAATATGAAAATGGACGAAGTAGCGGGAAATCTTTTCTATTTCGTCAATAATAATGACGGCTACGATGCAAGTCGTATTTTAAATCATACCTTCCTGAAGGAAATGGAAGGGAAAATCGAAGGGCATATGACCGTTTCAGTTCCTCATCAGGACGTGCTGATCATTGGCGATATCCGGAATGATACGGGCTATGATGTGCTTGCCCAAATGACAATGCAATTCTTCACGGTCGGGGCTGTGCCAGTCACCTCCTTGTCATTCATCTATGAAGATGGTAAATTGGAACCGATTTTCATTATGGCTAAAAATCGGGTTGCCCGAAAGGAAGGAAAGAAGAAATGATGAATATTTTCTACAATCAAAGCGGAGTGGGCGACGTACTGCTCGTTCAAATGACGACTGAGCGTCCGGAAAATAGAGAGATAGAAACAATGAAGGATGTCACACTTATCAAAGATGCAGCAACGGATAAAGTTATTGCTATGAACGTCTTCAATGCTTCGAAATATGTAAAAGCAGAGGCTGATGGGCAAGTTGAAACAACGGAAGAGATTGTCGATCAGTTGCAAGAGGCATTAAAAGCGAATGGTGTCGAGCTTGAATTGGACGTGGATTTCACTCCGAAGTTCGTCATCGGGCACGTCATAGAAAAAGAAAAACATCCAAATGCGGATAAATTAAGCATCTGCACAGTCGATGTCGGGGCTGAAACTCTTCACATCGTCTGCGGTGCTCCGAATGTCGAGAAGGACCAAAAAGTTGTTGTGGCAAAAGTGGGGGCGGTCATGCCTTCCGGAATGGTCATCAAAGATGCGGAATTACGGGGAATCGCCTCCTCAGGAATGATTTGTTCAGCGAAAGAGCTTGGCATTCCAAACGCTCCCGTTGAAAAAGGGATTATGGTCCTTGCTGAAGATGCAGTCCCTGGTGAACCTTTTATAATCTAATCTGGAAAAACGTACTGTTCTGGGCAGTACGTTTTTCTTATTTTGGCCATCTGATTGATTTAGTCGATGAAAACCTGCTAAAATAGAATGATCGACTTGAAAAGAGTGATAGATTTGACTTGGATTAAAAAAATGATGAATCGTATATTTGAAACAGATAAAGACGAAGAATTTGAAGAAACTTTTGATCAAATTGAGCATGAAGAGTATGTAGAACATAAAGAACAAGAACGCTTCGAAAAACCGGCCTTCCGTTTTCCAATCATAACCGATGCTGAAATCTACGGATGGGAACCTGACCCGGAAAACGAGCGAAGGAAAGCGGATAATTTAATCACTGAACTTGATGATGATGATTTCATGCCTGTCCCGTTATATAAAAACGATAGATGGCCAGGTGGAAATGAAAAACCGACTATTCACCGGGCGACCGCCCCATTAAAATACAATAGAAAACAGGAAACAAAAACGGAGCCCGCCCAGAGGCACAAGGCCGTGACAGAGGAAAAAACAGAGCCGAACAAAACAACGATCATACAGAAACGGAGTAGCCGTCCGTTCACTCCAACTGAAGTGCCATCGCCGATTTACGGCTATTCAAGGCCGAAAAAAAATCGGTTTGAGGACCTTCAACGTGAAAAGGCGGAAAAGGCAACCGAGGAACTTCTTATTCCATCACGAAACGAGTCGGAATATGGCCAAAATGAGTTCGAACCAATGATTGAGCAATCCATTGCGGAAGATGAAATTCACCGCATTGATTTGGAAGAACATGCACATACTTCCGATAAAGAAATGCCGATCCAAACGATAAGTGATGATCCAATCGAATGGAATTCCACGGAACCGGATGAGCATGCATCCGCCACAGAAATGAATGATGAACAACTTTCGTCCATGGACAGTCTACAGCCAGCCGATGACAACGGAGAAATAGTTGAGGAGTATACTGTAGTAAAAGCTTCCGAAATACCGTCTACCGAAGCGGGAGAATCGCCAACCGGAGCGATGGAAGAACAATTCAGTGAAATACCTGACGCGGTAGTTGAAGAAGAGTTTGAGGCAGTAACTGAATCGGAACAAACAGAAACAGAAAAAGTAGAAGAAGAGTTCGAGCCTGCGTCAACTTCAGAAACGATAATCGACGAAGTGAAAAATACTGCGCGTGAGCCTGAGCAGAAAAAGGAAAGAATAGTGCCCTTTAATGTCCTTATGTTGAAAAATGATAAACTGAAATACGAGGAACAAGAAAAAAAAGTTAGCAGCCAGCCTGCCTTTGATTCCGCACTAAAAGATGGCGCTATTCGAACGGAACCCGCTAAGACAATTGCAAAACCGGATGAATCTCCTGAAGAATTGGAAGAACAACCTTATTATGCTTTCCCATCTAAAGGCTTTCTTATTCAGCCCGAGGAGCATATAGAGGATACGGAATGGCTCGAGTCCCAGTCGAAAAAGCTGGAGGAGGCACTTTCCTATTTTGCAGTGCAGGCAAATGTCATTGAAGCCGTGCAAGGACCGACAGTCACGCGATTCGAATTGACAGTTGGACATGGAACGAAAGTGAGCAAGGTACGGAATCTGACTGATGATCTGAAGTTGGCACTGGCAGCGGAAGATATCCGGATTCAGGCGCCAATTCCGGGGACCAGCTCCATCGGAATCGAAATCCCGAACCGGAAGCCGAGAGCTGTCCGGATTTCGGAAGTCATCGAAACAAAACGTTTTCAAGATTCGGAATCTCCAATGGAGGCTGTCCTTGGACTCAATTTGACAGGAGAGCCTGTAACGTTGGATTTACGGAAGATGCCACATGGAATGATTGCCGGGGCAACCGGTTCCGGAAAATCGGTGTGCATCAATTCAATATTGGTCAGTCTATTGTATAAAGCATCACCTGCAGATTTGAAAATGCTGCTTATCGATCCGAAGATGGTGGAACTTGCGCCTTTCAACGGAATTCCACATTTGCTAAGCCCTGTCATCACCGACGTGAAGGCTGCGACTGCGGCATTGAAATGGGCGGTCGGCGAAATGGAACGTCGTTATGAACTATTCGCACATGTTGGAGCGAGGAATATTGAGCGGTATAACGAAATGGCGGAAAAAGATCGGAAATTCTCTTTGAAACTGCCTTATTTGCTCATTGTCATTGATGAGTTGGCAGATTTGATGATGATGGCGCCTGCGGATGTGGAAGTATCGATCAGCCGGATCACCCAGAAGGCTAGAGCGTGCGGAATCCATTTGATCATTGCAACGCAACGCCCATCCGTTGATGTCATTACAGGGACAATCAAAGCGAATGTTCCTACCCGTATCGCATTTTCTGTCTCATCCCAGATTGATTCCCGTACGATCATCGATACACCGGGAGCAGAAAGGCTGCTTGGAAAAGGCGATATGCTTTATCTCGGAAACGGACAATCTTCAGCGGTGCGGCTGCAAGGTACATTTGTCACGGATGCCGAAATTGAACGTATAATAGAACACGTTCAGAACGAAGCGGAGCCGGATTATTTGTTCGGTCAAGAGGATTTATTGGCGAACACGATGGAAGAAGAGGAATCCGATCCACTATTCGCCGGTGCTTGCCAGTTCATTATCGAACAAGGCAGTGCTTCCACGTCATTATTGCAGCGGAATTTTAGCATAGGTTACAATCGTGCTGCAAAATTGATGGACCGCATGGAAAAACTAGGTTTCATTTCCGAGCAAAGAGGAAGTAAGGCGCGTGAAGTCTATCTGTCGGAGAGTGAGCTTAGCCACTTTTTAAATGGCAATGAAAAGCATATTGAAATGTAATGATTGACGATAGAAGATTCCTTTGAAAAGGAATCGGGAATATAGAATACTAAAAATGAATGGGGATTTAGCGATACTAATCGACTGAAGAACCAGAATGTGGGAACAGTTTTGATCCCGGGAGGTTGCATTATGACATTGTACCATTTTACAGGAATCAAAGGATCGGGGATGAGCTCCCTTGCGCAGATCCTACATGATTCATCTTATGCAGTGCAAGGCTCTGACGTGGAGAAATATTTCTTTACAGAAGACCCGTTGCATGAAAGAAAAATAACCATTTTACCTTTTGATGAAAACAATATAAACAGAGATATGATTGTCATAGCAGGGAATGCGTTCCCGGACAGTCATCCCGAAATTGTAAGGGCACATGAATTGGGCGTTGAAGTGATACGCTATCATGAATTTTTGGGCAACTATATGGAGAAATTCATCTCAGTAGGCATTACAGGCTCCCATGGAAAAACATCGACAACAGGTTTGTTGGCGCATGTTCTTTCCGGGAATGCCCCGACATCCTATCTGATCGGAGACGGCACGGGTAAAGGTATAGAGGATAGTGAATACTTCGTTTTCGAAGCATGCGAATACAAACGCCATTTCCTCGCCTACGAGCCTGACTATACAATCATGACCAATATCGACTTTGACCATCCGGACTATTTCAAGGATTTGGATGATGTCATGGATGCATTCGGCCAAATGGCATTGCGTGTGAAGAAGGCTATCATTGCTTGTGGTGATGATATTCATTTGCAACACATTAAAGCGAATGTCCCTGTCGTCTACTACGGATTCGACGAAGTGAATGATTTCTCAGCAAAGAACATTGTGAAATCGGAAAAGGGCGCCACTTTTGACGTATATGTACGCAATGAGTTTTTCCATACGTTCACAATCGCATTGGCGGGGGACCACGGAATTTTGAATTCATTAGGCGTCATTGCATTATGCCATTACGAAGGGATTCCAGTTACAGGTATTGAGGAGCGATTGGCTACATTCAATGGCGTCAAAAGGCGCTTCACCGTGACAGAATCATATGGCCGGACGATTGTGGATGATTACGCCCACCATCCGACGGAAATTAAAGCGACATTGCAATCTGCCAGACAGAAGTATCCCGAAAAGGAAATTGTCGCGATTTTCCAACCGCATACGTTTACGCGAACTGCGGCACTGCTTGAACAATTCGCAGACAGCCTATCAGCGGCCGACCACGTCTATTTATGTGACATCTTTGGCTCAGCACGGGAGAAATCAGGGAACTTGACAATCGATGACCTTGTAGGCAAAATCCCGGGAGCAAAACATCTTGAATTGGAAAATATCGATGTCCTCGATGAGCATGGAAATGCGGTTTACCTTTTCATGGGCGCTGGCGACATCCAAAAGTATTTGAACGTCTTCGCTGAACATACGAAAAAAGAAGAAACAGCCTGATCCTTTTGGATAGGCTGTTTTTTTACGCATAAATCGGTGAAATTCCGCATAAATCCCTACAAACGCGCATATCTCCCCAAAAAAGTCCTTAAACGTCTACAAAGTCGCATAAATGCTTCCAAAAGCCCATAAAACAATCCAATCGCGCATAACCAATCATTCATAATATCCAGAAATAATTTATTTCGGATAAAATGAAGGAGATTTGAAAAGAATGTCGAAAAAGGTTAGAGTAGGTAGAGTTTATTTACCCCGTTTAAAGGGTAGAAATTACTTATGTATGTTCATCGGGAGGAGGATTGCCATGGAAGTTTTACTGTACATTGCTGCCATTGTGGCCGCAATCGCATTTTTGATTTTGTGTATCAGCCTTGCAATGACATTAGGTTCATTGAAAACAACATTACGAAGCGTTTCTGAAACAATGGATGGCTTGACGAACCAGTTGGAAGGAATCACGTCGGAAACGACTGAACTACTTCATAAGACAAATGCCCTTGCTGAGGATATTCAACAGAAATCCGAGAAATTGAACACTGTCGTTGATGCAGTGAAAGGGGTAGGGAGCTCTGTAAGCGACTTGAATAATTCAGTCCGCCGAGTTACCAATTCGATCACTGTCGAAGCCGAGAAAAACAGTGATAAAATAGCCCAAGTCGTTCAATGGAGCAACGTCGCATTCGGCATCATCGGTAAAGTGAAAGATATGAAAACGGAAAGATCATCAGGCTGGACTGTCTATCAACCGGACAAGGGGCAGAAGAGATTGCCAAGTCCGAAGGGACGCTGATATCGCCATAAAAAATCATACTGGAGGAATTCACATGACTGATAAACTAAAACCGAACTACAACGATGCGCAATACGATCGCCATTATTACGGAGACCAGGAATATAAGAACACATTCGGGGAGTCGTCACACTTGCCTGTCAACTACCCATACCGTTCCAATACGGATGATTTCTATGATGATGACAATTCCGGAGCAGGAAGCTTCCTATTGGGCGCGCTCGTAGGAGGCGTTATCGGCGCAGCTGCGGCATTGTTCCTTGCGCCGAAGACGGGCAGGGAAATGCGCGACGATTTTTCGGAGCAGGCGGTGCAACTGAAAAACAAAGGAATCGAATTGAGTACAGTTGCGAAGGACAAAGCGACGGAAATCACTTCCGTTGCCAAGGAGAAAACGGATGGCCTGACGAAAACGATTCAGGAGCAATCCGGACAGATTGTGGATAAAGTGAAATCGATGACGAATAAAACATCTGTCCCTATGGACGATGGAACGGCTTCATCCGAAGGGGAAGAAGCAATTGATTTCGTCGAATCGAAGACGGAGAAAGACAAAAAGGCCGTAGAGGATCAATCGACGAAAAATAGCAATGTCTCCTATGACAATAGCGAGAATGTCGGAAAAGAGAAAAATGTGAATCAAAATCATATTTCAGTTGAAAAAGAAAAGTGAAGTCCAAAGAGCCAGGCAGCCCTAAACGGGTTGTCTGGCTCTTTGGCATATAAGTTCACGAGTTGAATTTGATTTCCAATGCATCGCCGCTGAAAACCGGATCATTGAAGCCGATCGATTCTCCGTTGCGCAGCAACTGATAGGAAGATGATGTCGTTGTCGGCAATGAATAATCGATGTAAAGGAAAACATCGCTGAACAAAAACGGTCGTTGCTCCGTTTTCGGTATCGTTAGTCGATCGCCTGGACGGACACTGACGGAATTGTCCACTTGCTGTCCGTTCAACAAGATGGAAGACCTGTTGTTTGTCATCGTCACAGGTTTCCCATTGAACGTCACACTTGCTGTTGGTTGATTGGATGGATCCAATGAACCGACGATGTCCCCGACAGTAGGAGGAGTTTGCGTCCCCAACCTGACTTTATCCCCGTCCTTAAGAAGATAATCGGTGGAAATCGGTATATTGCCTATATAGAACTGTGGAGTCCAGTCTTTTAAAAGGATGCTCTTATTATTCACAAAAACTTCAAACGGCTCGACTATTTCTATACTCAGTTTAGCGAGTATGTCGTTCAATTTCGTTGAGTGGGAATAAACGATTTGATCCCGATCCTGCACAATTGTGTCGAGCTCAACCGGCATACCATTGCATTCAATACTCGGCACAATCGTATGCTTAGTTCCATTGATGTCCACGTGAATAGGTCTGATATCACCAATCAGGTCGCGGATTTTGGCGACTGCATCCTTTCCATCCTTGCCTGGTTCAAGCGTAATCTCATCGTCATTTGCTATGATATCTTTCGTGCTTGCAGGTTTTCCGTTCAGCAAGATTACAGATGATCTGCCATGTTCACCTGGGATCATCATCCTGCTGCCGTTCAACGTAATCGACATTCCCATTCCCGGCTTGCCATACAGTTGTCTTGCCTTAATATTTGCGGCAAGCAATGCATCCCCAACTGTCATCTCTTTCAATTCAAACAAGCGGATTGTCTTTTCATTGACGGTTACCGACATATAATGGATCGGTGCTCTTCTCGCTGCAATGGCTATGCCGATTGGCGTGACGAGGGCAGGTGTGGAAGCTATGCTGTCCGATAACGTGACATCGGACAACGCATCAAGTCCACGGATACCTACACGGTTTTCAGGCAAATCGAGTTGAATGCTCATTTCCTTTGGTAAAAGTGGTGTAAGGCTTCCTCCACCGACAACCATGACGGCTTGCGGGGATTTGCGATTGTTGAGCCTTTTAATTTCATCAGCGATGCCCGATGCGAGTCTTTCGATGGACGGCTTGATGGCACCAATGACTTCTGAAGAAGGCACTTGCTGTTCAAACCCGAGTATATCTGATACTACAATTGTTTCATCTGTTGAAAGCAAACGTTTTGTCATCTCAGCTACCGGGAAATCGAGTAAATAATGGTTGCTGAGCGCTTCTGTAATCTCATCCCCCGCAATAGGAACCATGCCGTAGGAGACGACCGTATTATTATCCGTAATGGCGATATCTGATGTGCCTGCCCCGATATCGACGAGCGCGACATTCAATCTGCGCATGGAAGGAGGAATCAGGACGTTGATGGCAGCAATCGGCTCAAGCGTCAAGGCTTCCATTTCCAGCCCTGCCCGCTTCAATGCAGATAGAAGCGATTCGACGACGACGCGGGGGAGGAAAGTCGCAATGACTTCAGCCGACGCGGATCTTCCTGCCTGATCGATAAGACTGCCGATTTCATCTCCATCTAATTTGTAATGAAGGACAGAATAGCCGACACAATAGTAATAATCGTCCACGATTGATGCCGAGGAAAGTAATTTCTGTTGGGCCTGCTGTACAGCGGCTAATTCAAGCCGGTTAATATCCTCTGAAGTGAAAAGTGGTTTCCCTGCAATATCAATCGTCATGGATCCTTCCATCGTTTTCAGCGCACGTCCAGCTGCAGCGACACTTACTCTTTTCAGCATCCCATGGCGCTCCTCCAGTATGGACTTGATTTCTGAAATGACAGCGGCGACACTTACAATATTATGTATTTGTCCATCAATCATCGAGCGTTCCTTATGTTCAATTGTGACGAGATCGGCAACGTGATAAATACCGTCCTGTTCGGTTAAAATAATACCGACGACAGAACGAGTTCCGATATCGAGTGCGAAAAGTTTGTTCGACAGAATAATACACTCCTTTTTCGTCAAATACTAACGAAATTAAACAATTTATAAAAATGACGTGACTTTTCAAATACTTTTCATTATACTTAGGACTATTATATAAAAATGTAACATAGATTTCCCACTTCGAAAAGGGAATGATGTGTGCGGGGAGGAGACATAATGATGAGACAAAATGATTTAGAACAGCTTCGAGGCCAAGTAAATGAGTTAAATACCAAAATATTGGACTTGATCAATGAACGTACGACAGTTGTCCAAGAAATTGGCAGAGTGAAGGAAAAGCAAGGTGTCAACAGGTATGATCCGATCCGCGAAAGGGAAATGCTCAATGCCCTCGTTCAATCAAATGAAGGACCAATTCCAAACGGGGTATTGGAACAGATTTTTAAAGGTATCTTCATGTCGGCGCTTGAAATCCAAGAAGACGAGCAGCGCAACGCATTGCTTGTTTCCAGGAAACGCAAGCCTGAGGATACAATTGTAGATGTAAATGGTCAGAAAATCGGTAACGGGCAACCGGCATTCATATTCGGACCTTGTGCCGTTGAATCATATGAACAAGTTCTCGCAGTCGCCCAATCAATCAAGGCAAAAGGGTTGACGATGATGAGGGGCGGCGCCTACAAACCGCGTACATCCCCTTATGATTTCCAAGGACTTGGCCTTGAAGGGTTGAAAATCTTGAAACGCGTCGCGGATGAAACTGGCTTATCCATCGTGACGGAAATCATTACACCTTCCCACTTGGAAGAGGCGCTCGAATATATTGATGTCATCCAAATCGGGGCGCGCAATATGCAGAACTTCGAATTGCTGAAGGAAGCGGGTATGGTAAATAAACCAGTCCTTCTGAAACGTGGATTAGCTGCAACAATTGATGAATTCATCAATGCGGCTGAATATATCATTTCCAAAGGGAATAGCCAAATCATGCTTTGTGAGCGTGGTATCCGCACATATGAGCGAGCGACACGCAACACATTGGATATTTCAGCTGTTCCGATTTTGAAGCAGGAAACGCATTTACCGGTATTTGTGGACGTCACTCACTCGACAGGAAGAAAAGATTTATTGCTTCCGACTGCAAAAGCGGCGATAGCTGTTGGCGCAGACGGTGTCATGGCGGAAGTACATCCTGATCCGGCTGTTGCCCTTTCTGATGCGGCGCAGCAAATGGATATTAAACAATTCGATGAGTTCTACGCTGAAATTGAAAGATTCATGAACACCCATCAAACTGTCTAAAAAAGTTGAGCAAGGGTCGCTACATTTGAATTATTCTATAAACAGCGCCGGACCTTTCAAGGATCCGGTGTTTTGTTTATAATGAAAGAAAGCGAATACATACTGATGGGAAGGAGATTCGTCAATGGCAGTTACTATATATGATGTGGCAAGGGAAGCGAATGTTTCCATGGCCACGGTTTCCCGTGTTGTGAATGGCAATCAGAACGTGAAACCAGCAACACGTAAAAAGGTGCTTGAGTGCATCGAACGCCTCGGCTATCGTCCGAATGCCGTGGCCAGAGGACTTGCAAGTAAGAAGACGACAACTGTCGGTGTCATCGTTCCGGATATTTCAAAAAGCTATTATGCAGAACTTTCCCGGGGAATTGCAGATGTTGCGACGATGTACGAATATAATATTATTTTATCCAACTCGGATAAGCGGGCGACGAGGGAAGTTGAGCTATTAGAAGACCATCTCGGCAAACAGGTCGACGGTCTCATTTTCATGAGCGATTCCCTTTCGGATGAAATCCGGTCGGAAATGGCGACGGCGAATGTTCCGATTGTTTTGGCCGGTACATTGGGAGCGGACACGGACTTGCCGACGGTGAACATAGATCATGAGGAAGCTGCGTACGAAGCAGTGAAGAAATTGATAGATAATGGACATGAACGCATCGTGCATGTGAGCGGTCCGATGTCGAGGGATATCAATCGGTTATGCAAGAAGGTCGGATATGAGCGGGCAGTAAAGGAAGCTGGTCTACCTCTTTTTGAAGAATTTTTCATTGAAACGGATAATACGTATGATGACGCTTATGAAAAGTGGTCCGTTATACGTGAGCTGAAAGAGAAGCCGACCGCCATCTTTGCTGGCAACGATGAAATTGCCGTAGGTGTGTTAAATGGAATTAGGGATGACGGCTTTTCGGTTCCGGATGACTATGAAGTGATTTGCTTCCAGCATACATTGCTGTCGCGTGCAGTGCGGCCGCAATTGACCGCCATCATCGTCCCGTTATATGACTTAGGTGCAGTTTCGATGAGACTGTTGACGAAGCTGATGAATGGCGAGGAAGTTGACGATGTGAATGTCATCCTGCCGTACCACAAGGAAGACCGCCAGTCGACGAAATAAAAAAGCTGTTCCGGGGAAAATCCGGAACAGTTTTTTCGTGTAAAGGCTCAATTAATTGCACAAGGGCTCATTTATTCCTACAAAGGCTCACTTCTCGCCACTATGTCACGCGACTATTGCTGACTACGAATCATATGTAATGCACGTTCGAGCATTTGCACATTCTTCTCCGATATTTCCACTTTTCGAGGAATCGGTTCATACAACGGATCCGGATCCTGCCACGTTTCGATGAAAGGCACAGGGGATTCGGCCTGCCAGGCATCGAGCCATTGTTCAGGCAATCTTCCTGTAGGGGCAGGCAGTTGTTTCATGGCAAACCAAACATGAGCCCATGCTCTTGGGACGACACGCCATATATCATAGCCTCCACCGCCAACAGCAATCCATCTTCCTTTACAATATCGATCAGCGATTTCACGAGCGATACGTGGGATTTGTTCATAGATTTTCATCGTTCCATATAAATGTGTGAGGGGGTCGAAAAAATGAGCATCTGCACCGTTTTGGGTCAAGATGACATCCGGCTTGAAAAAAGCGGCGACTTCTTCAATGGCTGTCTTGTAAATTTCAAGGAACGACTCATCTTCCGTAAAAGCATCAATCGGAAAATTGAATGAAGTTCCATACCCTTCACCATTTCCACGTTCTGTAACAGCTCCCGTACCAGGAAAAAGATATCTCCCTGTTTCGTGGATGGAAAGCGTGCAGACATCCGGATCATCATAAAACGTCCATTGAACGCCGTCGCCATGATGCGCATCGGTGTCGATATACAGCACACGCGCACCGTATTTCTTTTGGATATATTTGATGGCGACCGAGCTGTCGTTATAGACGCAGAACCCTGATGCCTTTCCCTGGAAGCCATGGTGGAGGCCGCCCCCTAAGTTCAAAGCATATTTCGCCCTTCCTTCCATTACTTCGTCGACCGCGGTCAACGTCCCCCCAACAAGCATAGCACTTGCCTCATGCATGTTTGGAAAGATGGGGGTATCTTCCGTCCCGATGCCGTATACAGAACCGACGTCATCGCTAATAAGTCCTTGCCCGGCACGTTTCACAATATCGATGAACTTTGGATCATGGACCAATAATAATTCCTCATCAGTCGCAATTCTTGGAACGATCATGTCTTCATCGGATATGGCATCAGTTTTTTTCAATAGATCCAACGTCAATACAATCCTCTTTTGATTGAATGGGTGAGTGTCGGAAAATGAATAGCCAAGTTGTTCTTCGGAAAAAATGAACACAGCGTCCTTTTTCATAGGTCAATGCCAGGTACATTCGGCCAAAGAACTTCAAATCCATTAGAACGCAAGCCTTCTATGACAATAAGCGGATTCATCGTCTTGACGCGAATGACAAGAATTTTATTGTTTTCACTTTCCTTATCGGGGTATACGAGAACACTTAGCACATTCAATTTATGTTCATGGAACACTTTGGACACTTCAAAGAGGATGCCGGGAATATTCGGCACACGGACTTCAATCTGAGAGCCAGGCTGATGGACCCCTGTCAATTCGATATATTTATATAATAGATCTGTCTCTGTAATGATGCCGACAAGCTTTCCGCCCGAGACGATTGGCAGGCAGCCGATTTGATTATCATAAAAAATGATCGCAGCCTCTTCGACGAAATCCATCGGATGCCCGACAATCGGATTATGTGACATGATTTCCGATAACGGGACTTTGTAAACGTTTACATCGCACGAATCGGAGTAAAGGGAAGGGACAACTTCTTTCAGATCGCGGTCTGTCACGATGCCGACCAGCCCATTTGCATCTGAAACAATGGGCAGATGCCGGATTTTCTTTTCCTGCATGATTGTCAATGCATCGTTCACTGTATGCTCCGGCGAAAGCGAGATGACCTTCCGTTTCATAATTTCTTCAATTAACACTAGAGTAACCTCCCATCAATACATAAATCGGTTCATAAAACGAAGGCTGTCGAACTGTTGAATTGATTCTTGATCCACTCGTTTTCCAATCCTCGCCATAAGGCAATTCGCGGGATGTGAGCTGATTTCCGGATCATCGGTCGCATAATATTCCAATCCGCCCACA
The DNA here is from genome assembly GCF_001531445.1 of Sporosarcina koreensis. GTDB lineage: Bacteria > Bacillota > Bacilli > Bacillales_A > Planococcaceae > Sporosarcina > Sporosarcina koreensis_C. Next base: position 15,114 of record NZ_LQYA01000011.1, on the reverse strand, counting down.
TTCATCATCTTCTCCATCACTTTTCGGTATTCCCACACATTCAATTTGGTGCCTTTCAAATCCCAGTGCCAATAATATTCGGTCGTCAGAATAATATAGTCTTCCATTGCATCATCCATCATGGATACTTCGAGCAATGCTTTTCCGACTCCGCCGCCTCTGTATTTCGGGATCACTTCAATGGCTCCTAACTCTATCAGGTTCTTCATCTGACCCTTCGACCATCTTTCAAGGGGATCGGGATACAAATATGTTACATACCCGACGATTTGGTTCATGTCACGGACGATGAGTATCCGTCCTTCCGGAAGATCAGCGATTTCGATGAGTGCCTTATGTTGCTGTTCAGGCGGTCTGAAAGCGATCAAATGTTCATGGAATTCAAGGTTTGCCAATTCTTTGCCGGGAATCGGCCCTTCAATGACGAGGTCGCCATTCTTATGTTTGACTTGCATCGCGTTATACGTTTTCTTATGTTCCAAAATAATCACCGTCCTACTAATAAATAGACCTTATTCACAGTATACAACAATTATGTTCAAGGCAAAGGACTTCTTGCTAACAAATTAAACAACAATACTAAAAATATTAATTTGTTAGCAAATAAAGAAAAGATAATGTAGAATAGTAGAGGTAAATGTTTCACGAAAGGGTGATAGGAATGGAAATCAACACTTTACCCGTAATGCAGGGGGATTACCAATTACAGGATTATGACCAAACAGCGAAGAATTTTAAATGGTCTGACGCTGAGAAGGAATTTAGTTGGCATGAGACAGGTCTCATCAATGTTGCGCATGAGACAGTAGATCGTCATGCGAATTCCTATCGGAAAAACAAAGTGGCTTTGTTCTACAAAGATGCGGGGCGCAAAGAAGCGTATACTTATAATGAAATGAAAAGAATGTCCAATAAAGCTGCAAATGTATTGACGAACCATTCAACGTTGGAAAAGGGGGACCGTTTATTTGTTTTCATGCCACGATCCCCTGAATTGTATTTTGCAATACTTGGAGCCTTGAAAATGGGGACGATCGTCGGCCCGCTTTTCGAAGCATTCATGGAAGGCGCTGTCTATGACAGACTTTCCGATAGCGAGGCAAAAGCGATTGTGACGACACCGGAATTATTGGACAGGATTCCTGTCGACAAACTTCCACACTTGAAAACAATCTTTCTCGTAGGCGAAAATATTGAAGAAAATGATAAATATATAGATTTCAAAAAACATTTCAAGAGTGCGTCTCCATATTTTCAAGTGGAGTGGATGGAGCGGGATTCCCCGACCTTACTTCATTACACATCAGGCTCTACCGGGAAACCGAAAGGGGTGCTGCACGTGCAGGAAGCGATGGTGCAGCAATTGATGACGGCACGCTGGGTATTGGATTTGAAGGATGAGGATATCTTTTGGTGTACTGCGGATCCAGGTTGGGTTACGGGGACGGCGTACGGGATTTTCGGCCCAATGCTAGCTGGAGCGACATCTCTTATCGTTGGTGGAAGATTTTCCACAGACAGCTGGTACGAATCTATTCAAGATTATGGCGTAACGGTATGGTATAGTGCGCCGACCGCATTCCGGATGTTGATGGGTGCGGGTGCCGGCCCATTGGAGAAATACGATCTTTCTTCTTTGCGCCATATTCTTTCGGTTGGAGAACCATTGAACCCGGAAGTCATTCGCTGGGGAATGGAAGTGTTCAAGCTGAGGATCCACGATACGTGGTGGATGACGGAAACAGGGGCACAAACGATTTGCAACTTCGGATCTTTGCCGATTAAAATGGGCTCCATGGGCAAAGCCGTTCCGGGTATCGAAGCGGCGATTGTCGATGATCGCGGGGTAGTGTTGCCGCCAAATCGGATGGGCAATTTGGCTATCAAAAAAGGTTGGCCTGCAATGATGCGGCAAATTTGGAATAACCCAGAGAAGTATGATTCGTATTTCTTGAATGATGAATGGTATGTTTCCGGGGATTCTGCCTATATGGACGAAGACGGCTATTTCTTCTTCCAAGGGAGGGTCGATGATGTCATCATGACGAGCGGCGAGCGGGTAGGGCCTTTCGAAGTGGAAAGCAAGCTGCTGGAGCATCCAGCCATTGTAGAGGCGGGGGTCATCGGAAAGCCCGACCCGGTACGCGGAGAAATCATTAAGGCCTTTGTCGCGCTTCATGAAGGATATGAACCGACGAATGAGCTGGAGGAAGACATTAAGCAATTTGTCAAAAAGGAACTTGCCGCACACGCTGCGCCAAGAGAAATAGAATTCAAAGACAAGCTTCCGAAGACAAGAAGCGGAAAAATCATGCGTCGCGTGTTAAAGGCGTGGGAACTGAACTTGCCGACGGGCGACTTATCGACGATGGAAGACTGATAGTAGATAGAATGAAAGGGACTCCCATTTTTGCGGGAGTCCCTTTCATTTAGTACTTATTCATCATCGTCATCGCCATCTGAAGGAGGTTTATTGCCTCCTCCATTATTTCCATTTCCGTTATTTCCGTTATTGCCTTCTCCATTGTTACCATTGTTACCATTCCCGTTTTCACCGTCATTCCCTTCATTTCCTGGTGGTGTCACGGGAGGTATATTCTCATCATCCGGTGTTTCCGTAACCGGTGGCGTTTCTGGGCTATCGACAATCACGATATTGGAACCTCCGGATAAAAGTCCGGTAATATCGACAGCTCTGACGTAATAATCACCCGGGCCGACAGCAATCGAATTGGCAGAACCATCGCTGATTGTCGCAATCCGTTCATTGTTCTGGTACACATAATAACCGATGACGTCATTTGAAGGGGAGTCTGACCAGACCAATGTCGATCCATCAAGAGAAGCGCTCACTCCTTCTGGTGCCGCATCGTCGGCAGGGAAGGTTGCACCCGATATGACGCTTGAAGCGAACACAGACATGGATGGGAACAGCTTCGAAGCATCTCCTCCCCAAGGGCCAAGCATCCTGTCGATGAATTGCTGATTGACCCCTGCGCCGCCCGATACGATAAACTCAGCAGGCGTCGAAGGAAGCGCCAAGTAACGGCTGCCTTTGACGGAGACATAGGAAGCATTGATAATACTGTCATCCGGTTCAGTCGGAAGCATCACTTTTGAATTAAACAGGTCCGATCTGACCAATCCAGCTGTCGTACATGCAGCAGATGGAGCCAATCCGGAAATACCACAGAAAGGTTTCGATACGACCCCGCCCGGTTGTTTGAAGGTACTGCCTGCACCAATCAGATCCGGTCTTACTGCGTTTGCCGTGTTCATCAATCTACCGAATAGCATTGTCGTACGTGTGGTAGGGTGCATTTGCCCTGATCCACGTGTATATAATTTTCGAGACTGGTCATAGTACCCGAACCATATTCCTAATGAAACATTCGGATTGTAACCGACAAGCCATGAATCTCCGTATTTATCGGTCGTTCCTGTTTTTGCGGCCAAATCAGTCTTGAAATTCATAAATCCAGGCAATTGCTGGCCAGTTCCACCGGGCTTTAGAACATCCCGCAGCATATCCGTAATGATATAAGAAGTTTCAGGACTGAACACATCAACAGGCTCGACTTCATGCTGGTAAACGACATTGCCTGCCATATCCTCGATACGTTCAATCATATACGATTGAATGAACTGCCCTCCGTTGGCAAATGTCGCGAATGCATTTGTGTTTTCTTCAACACTGACGCCTTTATTCATTCCTCCAAAAGAGGTGGAGTAGTTGACATAGTCTTGCGGTTGAAGCTGGCTGAAATTCATCTTCTCCAGAAACTCCGCAGGTCTTTTGTCCACAATCTCCCTATATAATCGGGCCGTCGGAAGGTTCAATGATTGGGCTAACGCTTTCCTAGCCGGGATGATCCCACTTTCCGCTTCAGCATTATAGTTTGAAGGACTCCATGTTCCACTGCCATCTGGAATTTCAAATTTAACGTCGACGACCGGACTTCCTGCACCAATTACGCCATATTCAATGGCTGGCGCATAGACGAGAAGTGGTTTCATCGATGAGCCGTTCGGTCGGAAAGCTTGCGTAGCATGGTTTGTATTTATAAGTTGGTGATCGCGTCCTCCGATGAAGGAAAGGATTCGACCTGTGTTATTCTCGATCATGATGGCACCGACTTGGACAGGGTCATCTTTAAGAACAGTTTCTCCGGTGCTGTAATCCTTCTCTTCGCGTGTATACGTAAATCCGTAATGTTCGAATTCCTGCCCGACTTTATTCATAGCATCATAAAGGTCTTTTTCCACAGTGGAATAAATTCGGTATCCGCCGGTCCGCATTGCGCGTTCTGCAAGTATCTTATATTTTTCCTTTACCTTTTCATCACCATCGACACGTTCCGGGTCGATGCCGTCCTTTTCTGCCAAGATTTTTGCAAGAATATCGATAGTTTCCAATTGGATTTCTTGTGTTAAATAAGGATATCTCTCAGTTGCTCGGCTCGTTTTTTCACGAAAGTCTTTCGTAATGTCATAAGCAATCGCTTCTTCATATTGCTTATCGGTAATATAGCCGGTTTCCTTCATACGGAAAAGGACCGTTTTCATCCTGTCGATCCCTGGCTTGATATTTTCATCATTTTTCAACCCGCCGCCATAATAGCTGCTCAGAAAAGGCGTATATGCAAATGGTGCTTGCGGTATGCCGGCAATATAGGCAGCTTGGGGAAGATTAAGTTCTTTAGCAGACACACCGAAAATGCCATCGGCTGCTGTTTCGATTCCCGCAATATTTTGTCCCAACGCATTTCTGCCATATGGAATAATATTTAAGTAGGCTTCCAGGATTTCTTCTTTATCCATGAAATGTTCAAGTCGCATGGCAAGAAGGATTTCCTTCGCCTTTCGCTCATAGGATACTTCGTTCGTCAATATCTGATTTTTGATCAACTGTTGGGTGAGCGTTGAGCCACCTGTTTGACTGGATGAATTTGTCACATCCTGAAAAAGTCCGCGGAAAATCGCTTTTGGAACGATTCCGCCATGCGTTTCAAAGTATTCATCCTCCGTTGCCAAAACAGCATCAATGACAAATGGGGAGACATCCTTCAAGTTCGTTTCCTTCCGTTCGATATCAGCATTTACTTTACCTAAATAGATATCATTGGCAAAATAAATTTCGGAAGTCTCTTCGTAATTGAAAATATCCCCCCGCATTTCCGCTTTGGAGCGGAGCGGTTCTTTTGCAACGAGAGATGCGAAATAACCGGCACCGACCGAGGCGGCAAAAACGCCAAGGGTCAAACCGAAGACTAGAAAGAGAAGGAAGAGGTTCCAAATGACTCCCGATGTGATGCGAATCCCCTTTGCCCATCCTTTTTTCTTCAATGATTCAAATTTTTCTTCTATCAGATCTATCCTGTTTTTACGTTTTTCGCGCAAGTTTTATCCCCCCTAAAATCCTTCCTATTATAGCACATTTCGCAGAATTCAATAGAAAATGTTTGACAATAAGATATTTTAGACTACAATAAGGGTTATATCATTTTTCACATGGTGAGAAAGCCGGAGTAGAAACGGTTGAGCCGTCTAGAGAGGCAGCGGTAGGTGGAAGCTGTCCGGTAGGTCGTTTGCGAATTACAGCTTTGGAGTGTGACGCGTACGCGGCGATAATGCGTCTTCAAGCGGAGAATGTATGTATTCTCAAGCCGGGTGGTACCGCGTTATTTTCGTATTTAACGTCCCTGCATGATTCATTTGAATCGTGTGGGGGCTTTTTTACATTATTGGAGGGATTTATGATGAAGAATGAACTGCTTGAGGATTTGAAATGGAGAGGTCTGCTGTATCAGCAGACTGATGAGGAAGGCCTTGAAAAGGTATTGAATGAGGAGAAAATCTCATTGTATTGTGGAACAGATCCGACGGCGGACAGCTTGCATATCGGTCATATTGTCCCTTTTCTGACGCTTCGCCGTTTTCAGCAACACGGCCACCGTCCCATCGTTCTGGTCGGTGGGGCAACAGGCATGATTGGGGATCCGTCATTCAAGGCGGAAGAGCGGCAGCTTTTGTCCGATGAGCAAATCGCGAAAAACGTGGCGGGCATCCGCCGGCAATTGGAGCATATCTTTGATTTTGAAAGTGAAAACGGAGCTATGCTAGTTGACAATAAAGACTGGTTTGGGGAAATGTCTGCCATCAGCTTCCTCCGTGACTACGGAAAGCTGTTAAGCATTAACTATATGCTCGCGAAAGAGAATGTTGCTTCCCGTCTGGAGACGGGTATATCCTTCACGGAATTTTCATATATGCTGATCCAAGGCGCAGACTTCAGCCACTTGTACGACAAGTATAAATGCCGTTTGCAAATCGGCGGGTCGGATCAATGGGGCAATATTACAACAGGACTTGAGGTCATCAGGAAAACACATAGCGAAGAAGCGAAAGCATTCGGAATCACGATGCCGCTCATAACGAAAGCGGACGGCACGAAATTCGGAAAAACTGCCGGCGGTTCTGTCTGGCTTGATGCCGCAAAGACGTCGCCTTATGAGTTCTATCAGTTCTGGATCAATACGGCAGATGCGGAAGTCATCAACTACTTGAAAATTTTCACATTCATGAGCCGGGAGGAGATCGAGGCGCTTGAGGCATCCGTTCAAGCTGAACCGCATCTCCGCAAAGCCCAACAAGCGCTGGCTGAAGAAATGACACGACTCATTCATGGTGAAGAAGCGCTCGATCAGGCAATCCGTATTTCAAAAGCATTGTTTAGCGGAGACTTGAAGGCGTTGACAGTTGCGGAAATGAAAGATGCATTCAAAGACGTGCCGACAGCTGAAATGGAGAAGGCGGATAAAAACATCGTCGACTTCATCGTCGAAGCCGGTGTATCTTCATCCAAGCGCCAAGCACGTGAAGACGTAACAAATGGCGCTATTTCCCTAAATGGAGAAAAAGTGACGGATCTCGCATATGAAGTCACTGCAGCGGATCGTTTGGACGAAGCATTCACAATCGTGCGCAGAGGAAAGAAAAATTATAAAATGGTGAAATTCATCTAATGCAAAAAGGCCATCCTTTGGGGAATGGCCTTTTGTATGCGCGGAAAGTGGGGAGTGGGTGGTAAACCTTGGAAAGTCGGTGACAACGCCCCGCCCCACAAACCTTTTACGCTTTCATCTTCGCCGGTGCTTTTTTCCGCGGCGTCGGCTTCTTCTTTTTCGTCTTATCGAGTGAGGCTTGCAATGCCGCCATCAAATCGCTTGTATTTGAAGGTGAAATCGCTTTTTTCTCCGTTTTTGCAACAGTCACATTGCCTGCCTTCTTCTCTTCAATCAATTCCATAAGAGCGGTTCTGTATTCATCCGTATATTTATCGGGATCGAATGCCGTCGTCAATTGATCGACTAACAGAAGCGCGGTATCGAGCTCTTTTTTTACGATAGTCTCTTCATCCGGAATATTCGGAACGTCTCCCACATTGCGCACTTCATCAGGGAAATGAATTGTTTCCATCAACAAAGCGTCTTTATACACCCGGACGACCGCTAATTGCTCCTTCGAACGGATAATGATTTTTGCAACACCGATTTTTCCGGATTCCTTCAAGGCTTTCCGCAGTAGCGCATACGCCTTTCCGCCATTTGCATCGGGAGCCATGAAATAGCTTCTTTCAAAATAAATCGGATCAATTTCCTCAAGCTTAACAAAATCAATAATCTCAACAGCTTTGTCTTCATTTTCCTTCTTCAGTTTTTCAAGGTCCTCATCATCGAGTACGACGAACTTGTTTTTCGTATACTCATACGCTTTTACGATTTCCTCGTTTTTCACTTCTTTATCACAAATCGGGCATACTTTTTGATAGCTGATCGGAGAATGACATTCCTTGTGGAGTTGGCGCAATTTAATATCATTGTTTTCCGTAGCTGTATGAAGCTTGATCGGAATATTGACAAGACCGAAACTGATGCTTCCTTTCCAAACTGTATGCAATGAATTCACCCACTTTTATGCTTAGTATGGAAAGTTGCCTCATTCCTATGTATACGAAATGCAATCGGTCAAACAATAACAACAAAAAAACATTGGAGCGATTATGAATGAAACCGATGTTGATGATGGATGCTGATGAAATCCCTGTAGGTAATGAATGGAATTACGAAACGAAATATGACGGGTTCAGAGCGATTCTTCAATGGAATAAAGAAGGAATTCAGCTATTCAGCAGAAATGAAAAAGTACTGAACGACATGTTTCCGGAAATTATAGAGGAATGCCGTCGCATCGAACATTTGATTAAGCCTTTTCTGCCCATTATATTTGACGGCGAATTGGTCTGTTTGCAAAACGATTTCAGAAGTGAATTTTCCATCGTGCAGACGAGGGGACGGATGCGTAAGAAAGAAGTAATTGAACAGCATTCGAAATCGTTCCCTTGCCAATATATCGTCTTCGATCTTTTGTCATTCAAGGGAAAGGAAGTAACCGCTAAAAAGCTTGAAACTAGAAAGGCGCAGCTAAAGAAATGTTTCGAGCAGCTAGGGTTGCCTGTTAACGTCCAATATCGACACGGAAGTTTAATCCAATTGATAGAAACGTTTACGGATGAAAAAGCTTTGTGGAATCAAATCCTCCTGTATAACGGGGAAGGGATCGTCGCCAAGAAGAACAAAGGCATTTGGAGCAATGAAAAGCGGACAAATCAATGGGTGAAAGTAAAAAATTGGCGTTTTGTCACAGCCATTATAACGAAATATGAACAAGTGAATGGATTCTTTACAGGGGCTGTATATAAGGAAGGTCAACTATTTGAGATTGTAACATTTAAGCACGGTATGTCGGATGAGGAGATGAAAACGCTGAGCGAATTGATTCTCGTAAACGGACAAAACATCGGAGAGTCGGTTTATGAAATAACGCCTTCCATCTGTGCGAGCATTAAATGTATCAGCTTTGATGGGAAGCATTTACGCGAACCGCGGTTTCATTCATTTCAATTTCAAATGGATCCTGAAGAGTGTCAGTGGCGGCAGCTGTTAAGACAATTGAACCCTATTCCAGAGAAAGTCCAAATTACGCATCCCGATAAGCCTGTCTGGCCGAAGCAAGGCTTGGAGAAGGATGACTATTTGCTTTATTTACAAACGGCGGCACCATTCATGCTGCCGTTGCTAGAAGAACGGCACCTAACCTTAATCCGTTACCCTCACGGTGTGCCTGGTGAAAAATTTTATCAGAAATCCGTTCCCGATTATGCACCTGACTTCGTAAAGACATCAAGAGATGAAGATATTGACTATATCATCTGCAGTGACATAAGCACGTTACTATGGCTAGGGAACCAACTTGCAATCGAATACCATATTCCATTTCAAACAATCGATACGAATAGGCCGACAGAAATCGTCTTCGATTTAGATCCGCCATCAGTAGAGGAGTTCTCACTCTCCGTTGAAGCGGCATTACGCTTGAAAGTCATATTCGATCAATTCCAACTGACCTCATTCGTCAAAACATCCGGAGGCAAAGGCTTGCAATTGTACATTCCGCTTCCATTCAACATATTCACCTATGAAGAAACCCGCCTCTTCACAAAATTCGTCTCCGACTTCCTCTGCGACCAGGAGCCGCAATGGTTCACAACCGAACGACTAAAGAAGAACAGGGGAAACAAACTATACTTGGACTACGTGCAGCATCATGAAGGCAAAACAATCGTCGCTCCGTATTCACCAAGGGGAACCGAACTCGCAACAGTTGCAACGCCATTGAACTGGGAAGAAGTAGGTACCACATTAAGACCAGAGCAATTTACAATCAATAGTGTAACGGAACGTATGAAAACAATCGGTGATCCATTTAGGGAATTCAGGAAAGTGGGGGAGGCGCAGCCGTTTGCAGTTGTACTTGAACAGTTGAGAGGGTTATTGGATGAAAAATAACCCTTACCCCGCTAAGCACCATCTCTAGGATCCGCAAGCATTTCAAGGAGTTTCCGAGAGATGAAGAGTCTCGTTTAAAAGCGAAAGCCGGATACCAAAAAAGTCGCATTCGACTTGGATGGTCGAGGGAAGAGGCGCTTAGGACGCCAATCTTGACCGATAACGAAAGAGCTAAACGGGTTGCGAAGGGAACTCGGAAATACCATGAGCGAAGGAAGCGGGTTACTGAGGTTGCGCCATGATACGGACACTCTATCGAACAATCGACAGGAAACGACAGGTCATCCACGGGCATTTAAACAAATATGAAGTTGCAGCATTGCGGAAAGAAGGATGGCGGGAGGACAAGCCGCAAGTTAATAGACACGGAATACCGATAGGGAGGGCGGTCTAAATGGGAACATGCAAAAGGTGCAATCGGCCATTGAAAACGCCGAGGAGTATTGAGGTTGGATTTGGGCCGGTGTGTAAGAAAAAGTAGGATGCAGCTGACGCGGAATTTGAAAAGAAACAGGTCACGATCTACGAAGTGATGGACTACCAGGAGCGGTGGCGCGATGATGAAAGATGATTTGATCCTCCTTTATAACAAAAAGTGGAACGAAGCTAAAAAACGCTACCATTCCTCTAGAAAAAAATATCACGAAACAACTGATCCGGAATTAAAAGAACATTATGCGGTCGAGAGGGAGTATTACAGCACGCGGCAGCACTTAATCGCGGAGTTTTTGAATGATTTAAAAGGGGTGACAACTTGAAGAAAACCTACAGCCGGTCCCACGCTAACCGTGGGGCTGTCCTCGAAAGATTGATCGACATGACGAATAACCAGTATCGCAATAAGGGCGTTGCTGACATCCGTAAGGTGCCGACGCCTGTGCAGATTACAGGCAACAAGGCCGGAAAGGTTACAAGCTATACCCAAAAGGGTGAGTGGGTCGATTACGTGGGAATTATTGAAAGTCGCACAATCGTATTTGATGCCAAGGAAACGTCAGAACGGACAAACTTTCCGCTAAAGAACATTTCTGAGCATCAATACGAACTACTTAAATCATGGCACCAAAAGGGCGCTCACGCTTTCCTGCTTGTCTCCTTCACTAAGTTGGATGAAATAAAATATATCTTCTGGCAATTAAAACGCTAGAAACGTATTGGGAAGATGCCGAAAAGGGCGGCAGGAAGTCGATTCCGCATTCAACCTTCTTGATGGAGTGCGATCGGGTGAAAAGTGATAAGGGGTATGTGCTGCATTATCTGAAACATGTCGGATAATGCAGCAGAAAAAGGGGGCTAGATTCAATTGACCGAAAAACTACCAGAAAGAATCATCGGACTGGATCAAGCCCGAATCAGCCGAAGGCTTGGAAAGATATGCAAATGCCGTGATCGTAAATTTGTTATAGATAGTGACAATAGAAGGGTTACATGCAGTAGCTGCGGTTCTGTTGTTGATCCATATGATGCTTTGTATGACTTAGCTTATCAAGATGAAAGAAGAGTAGACCAGGTTGACCGTCTTTTAGAACAACGGAGAGAAATTATGAATTACAAACCTCATTTAGTGGTGATCAAGAGCTTAGAGAAGCAATACCGAGGTAAGAAAATGATGCCGTTATGTCCTGCTTGTAACGAACCGTTCATGTTAGAAGAAATCTATCGTTGGGTTAATTGGCAGTTTAACGAGAAGGTAATGAAACGGATTGAATATAATCGGGAAAATTAGTACGCAGTAGACCAATAAGTCGCAACAAAAAAGCCGATGTGATAGTCGGCTACTACAAAATTATTGATGATTCATAAAGTATAAAAACCAAACCGCATGATTTTGTTCATCTGCTGATGCTCGTGTAAATGCATCGTTAATAAAAGGATTATCAGTACTTCGTGCGATTTTGTGATAGAAGTCTACAGTCTCCTGTTCATCTTTGAATGCAGAAAGTATACCGTTTGTATAATCGGCAGGACATTGTCTTGTGATTTTAGGTGATGGTTGTTCTCCAGTTAGAGAAATATAAAGATACCAAAAGGTTTCGTAGTGTCTGATTTCATCTTTTCTAATTTCAAGAATGCGTTTTTTTATTTCATTGTTCGGAGCCTGGTTCGCTAATAGTTCATAACAGGAAATCGCAGTATACTCACCATCTATCGCTTTTAAAATATTATTTAAGACTTCTGTATTTGTAGAAGTCTGCATGGAATTTTGATTCACTCTGTTTTCACTCCTTTGCATCATTGTATGGGTGAACCCATTTTTTTGTAACTTGTCTTTAAGGAAGAAAAGTCATATACGGCATAGGAGGTAACCATGAAGCCGATTCAAGAAATCGCAAAGATCGCTCACAAGCTGCCGATTGAGGCGATACAGGATATTAACCAACGTATCAAGGACTGGACGATGTCCGAAGGCAAAGAGGACGATCCGTATGTTTGGCAGCAGTTGAGGTATGCGGAACGATTTGTGAAGGAGGGAAGGGGATGACAGTAATTCATATCTCTCTTTTGCTCATTGTATTCATAGGTGGCTTCCAAATAGGCAAAACGTACACCATAAAAGGCTTGGCGCTTAGGGTTATGCAATTGTACGAAGAGGGCGACCACCAAAAAGCTAAATTGATTGAAACGATTTTGAGTAAAAAACGTGATGGATGAGGTGGCGGTATGACGACTGAAACGAATGCGGAACGGTTGGAACGAGTTATAACGTACCAGAAGCACGGTTCTCCAATGGAAAATGCGGATTTTGAATGGGTAGTTGAACAGGTAAAACGAGCGCAGGAGATGGAACAACAACATTCGCAACTCTGCGTGGACATTGTATTCACTCAAATAGCGAATGAGGGTCTCAAAAATCTCAATAAAAGAATGGAAAAAGAGATTATTCGCCTGCGGGAAGCTATCAATCGATCATTAAAAGCGCACAGGTGGAACAATGAAGAGTCAGCGCGAATATTAGAGGAAGCCCTAGCAGGAGAAACAAATGGTCAGCGCAAGGCATGAGGCGGAAATAAAAAGACAGGGGCATCCAATTTATCCCCTGCAATAAATCTCATCGTTTCATAACTCTTATTTGTCTATTTAAATCATCTATTTGTTTCTGCATGCGATCTATGTCTTTGGATAGTTTTTGGTTATCTCCAGAGTTTTGTTTGTTCGAATTTGCTAGTTGTTGTAGCGCAAGTCCTGCGGCTATGGTTGATATTCCATCTCCTAATGTAGACAACGCTGCGCCTAATACAGCAAGTTTAGCAGCATAAATCTCTTGGGAATCTGCGTTCTCGCTAAATTGCCCATTATTGTCATTGTACATTCCTACCAATCCTCCCTTGTTTATTTTATGGAGGAAGGCAAAATATGAAAGTTGTCCATTTAGGCACTAAAAAAAGACAGGCTCCTCCTGTCTCTACACACATACATCATATCATAGGAGGGGTCAGGGTGAATAGAGACATTTCAATAAATCCTAATGCGTTAATGCTAAATCTTGGTATAATAGACTTACCTAGGAACTGTGTTGTGGTAATTTCGGAGGGTAAGGCAAAGGTGAGAGAATTACCAGAGCATGGTGAGTATAAGATTGTGACGCATCAAGGAAAAGTGAAGCGGATGCGGAGGGAAGAGGGCGAAGAATTTTGATTCAAGGTATAAATCACGATTTACAAAGAGAAGCAGCAAAGATGCATTTAAAGCAAGCTTCTCAGAATTTACTTGGAGTGGCAAAAAACAATAAAGATAAACAACTGATTGTTGATACATCTGAAAGATGGATGGATATATTCACCAAGAATGAAACGGTTGAAAACGATTTATATTGTAAAACAAGTAATCTGTATTATAAATATGAGAGATATGATTTCCCTGTAACCTTTGATCCGAGAAAGTATGAGTTTATAATTAGTTGGGATATAACATTGCTAGATTCATTATTAAAAAAGAATAAAAAGGAGAAAGAAAGTATACCTAATAAATATGTTGTTATTGATAAGGAGTCATTGAATAAAAATAAAGATTTCATTAAAATTGAAAACCCGATAATGGTAGTTAATCCATGTATTCTAACATATTACGGGCATTTGTTAATAAATGGTACTCATAGAGTTTATGAATATCAAAAACAAAATATCGAATTCTCAGAAGGATATATTATAAAAGATAATTTACATCTAGATGCCATGTTGTCAGAAATAATGAAAGACTTTTATTTATTGGGTGAAGACTTAATGACTTTAGGAAAACATATTCAAAAGCCTGTATACCAGAAGGTGATGCGGAAATCATTGAAATTGAACATTGATAATTATTAGTATCACTTGACAAACCATGGGATAGCATCTGCTTACAGGAAGTGTTGGTAAATAAAATGTTAGGGAATTACCAGAGCATGGTGAGTATAAGATTGTTACGCATCAGGGGAAGGTTAAGCGGATGCGGAGGGAAGAGGGGGAAGAGTTTTGAGTAATAACAAGATAATAAGTGATTTTGAGAGTAATAAGTCATTACTAGAAGAATTACAGCCAAGGGTTAAAACGTTAATCGAAATTCTAAGCAAAGAAAATGACATTGAAGTACATGATGTACAAGCAAGAGTAAAAGAAAAAAGTAGCTTAAAAAAGAAGATTGAAGAGAAATAGGGTAAATATAATGATTTGAGAGATATTACAGATACTGTAGGAGTTAGAGTCATTACCTATTTTAATGATGATGTTGATAAGATTGCTAAAGTTATTGAGAGGGAATTTGAAGTGGATAGAGAAAATTCGATTGATAAGAGAGTAACAGATCCAGATAGGTTTGGGTACTCTTCATTGCATTATGTAGTAAATTTCAATGCAGATAGAGTGAAGTTTATTGAATATAAAGATTTTAAAGAGGTGAAATTTGAAATTCAAATCAGATCAATTTTGCAGCACGCATGGGCAGAAATTGAACATGATTTGGGTTATAAATCTAAAAATGAAGTACCGAAAGAAATTAGAAGAGATTTTTCGAGAATAGCAGGATTACTTGAGATTGCTGATAATGAATTTATGAGAATAAAGAATTTCCTGGATAATTATTCACGAGTAATGGGAACAAAAATCAGAGACCTTGATTTAAACGTACCGATTGACAAAGTGACATTAATGGAATATGTAGCAACATCACAAGTTGTTAAGGAAATTTTAATCAAAATGTGTTCTGCAATCGGGATTGACCATTCCAGAAT
>NZ_LQYA01000068.1 GCF_001531445.1 Sporosarcina koreensis | reverse complement strand
GGCACTTGTGTCGATTGGAAAACGGCGTTCGGTATCGATTGGCGGGCCAATTCATGAAACTGTTCGGCAAACAGGTCAACGTCGGTGAAGACGCCGCCCGACAGCACGATTGCCGTCGGGTGATTTTCATCGAATAAACGGCGGTGGCAAGCGTCGATCGAATGCATCATCTCTGCACATGCCTTCTTCACAATCCCTTTTGAAACCTCATCATCCGCCTGTGCTTCCTGTATGACGAGACGTGCAAGGGGTGCGACGACTGAACGCGGATGTTCTTTCCCGTACACTTTGCCGATAATATCCGGGACGTTTTGTACAGAAAAATATTCGGTGACCCGATCTGTCAGGCTGGTCGCCGGGCCGCGATCATCAAATGAACGGAACACCGCTTTCAATGCCTCATTCCCTAAATAAAACCCGCTCCCTTCGTCATCGAATAAATAACCCCATCCACCTGAACGAGCGACTATCCCGTTTTCATTAATGCCTAATGTGACAGCGCCGGTACCTGCGATCTGAACGATGCCGGGTCCGCCGAGCGTTCCGGAATACAAGGCATTGAATGCATCATTCCTTACGGTGACTTGCGTTCCGACCGACAACTCCCGTGCTAACAGAGCTGCCACTTCTTTATCACGTCCACTTTCCCCGACGCCGGCTATTCCTGCGAAACAGACGGACAGCTGATTGAAAATGGCTTCGTTCTGCCTTTTCAACTCCCTAACCAACCCGATGATGACGGCCTCGAATTCCGCCTGCTGCAGCGTGTTCGGATTGCTTCTTCCGGTTACCGCATGCATGTAAACGTTCCCAAATTCATCGGCGACAATGCCCATCGTCCTCGTCCCTCCGCCGTCAATCCCTAATACATACATCTGTTGACTACCGCCTCTCAAATCAATTACGCCTTGGCGTAATTGCGTCCAGATTTATTTCGAGCTTGGGACCTACAGGAAGTAGGTCATGCAGTCGTTGCGACAGGACATCGCGACCTTAGACTGCCTTCCTTGCTCCACTAAAAATCTGTGACAACCGCCGGAGGCTTAAATTAATTCAGCCGAATTTAGCTGAATTAATTTAATATCTAGTTTCTAAATCAATTCCCGTGTAGAAATGCTTCAAAATAACATCGTACGTATATCCTTTTTCAGCCATGCCGACTGCGCCGACTTGGGACATTCCGACACCATGGCCCCATCCGCCACCGTCCACTTTGTACCCGATTGTCTCATTAGTTTCCTTATTGATGACAGGCTCGATGATGAACAGCGTACTTAACAACACCGCCGGATTGCCATTTGCATCGATGTATTGGAGCGCCCATCGGATACGGTCCTTGTATTCGTAGAACGTGCCGTTGTCCGTAACGAATTCAATGACAGCCGCTCGACCCGAGCTGGAACGTTCCGTTACATTAATTTCCAATACCTTTCCGACTTCCGTGTTGAAGTAGTTTCCTACGATTTCATTCATTTCCTCTGCCGTCCATTCGAAGTGCCAACGATAATATTTCGACCAATTGGCTTCGAAATCCCCAGTCTTCACTTCTCGCAATGATTCGCCGCTGCCGTTCTTCTTGTAAATGTCTAAGGCTGGGACGTATTTCAGGTCGTTCCCTTTTTGCGCGACATGCTTCGCCCGTAAATATGGAGTCGCTTCAGAAGTCCATACATCTTCGTTATTCGCCGTGAAACCGCCGCTTGTTGAATGAAAGACGGCTGTAATGAGCTTGCCTTCATACGTGGCGACAATGCCTCTCGTGCCATCGACAGCTTCATTTGAAATCGGATGTTCCGCGCTAAATCCGCCATATACTTGGTCGGAAGTCGTTGGCAAAAGATCATAGCCATCCGCGCTCCGCTTGCCCATATTGGATAAAGCGTACGTACGTGCAGCGATCGCCTGCGCTTTTTGCGCTTCGACTTCCGCATAAGGAACAGGCGGAAGTTCACGTGGAACAACACCGTATAAATAGTGCTCGATGCTCAATTCATTGATGCCCGCTAAAGTACCGCTGCTATTGAAACCGACCTCAGCAATGCCACGATATGGTTGCCCGTCGATCGTGACAAATCCGGAAGGTGCTAGTAGTTGGACTGGATTTGAAGTTTCCTTCTCTTCTCCGTCTTTCACCACTCTCAACTGTGTTTCGC
The DNA here is from genome assembly GCF_001531445.1 of Sporosarcina koreensis. Lineage (GTDB taxonomy): Bacteria > Bacillota > Bacilli > Bacillales_A > Planococcaceae > Sporosarcina > Sporosarcina koreensis_C. The sequence goes on along the minus strand of NZ_LQYA01000068.1, from coordinate 207 downwards.
CTTCAGCAATTGTTACGACTTTCCAAAAAGCGTCGCTCGCAGCTAATCCTTTTGCGACGACTTCATCTTTGAATGCAGTTCGTTCCGCAAAGGGTGCATCCGTCGCAAATTCACCAAGGTACAAGCGCCAGCCGTCGTTATAGTCTTCAACGTACGTCGGATATCCTTCGGCATGCGCACGTCGAAGCCAGTCGTCTAGGTATGCTT
>NZ_LQYA01000067.1 GCF_001531445.1 Sporosarcina koreensis | reverse complement strand
CATTGGGAAAGCATCCCGATTAAGATGACAAGCATCAAGTCGAATAATAAAGAATCGAACACTGGAAACACCCCGTTTCCTTAAGAATAAATGCTAGTTTACCACATTTCCTTTTTCATTCAACGTATTTGTACATAACTCGTTTTTTCCAAACATAGGGTGAAAAGGAGAGTAGTTTATACACAGGAATAGAAAGGGTGATTCCAATAGAAAACTCAAAGAAGAAAACCGTTGCATTTTACATTGCGAGGTCGGACGGAAAAGGCTCGTATCCCGCAAGGAGAGCTTCCATGCTTGCACGGGACATCGCAAAAGAAGTGAACGTCCTATTCATCGTCGGTGAAAACTCCCCTTCACCTCCGGATGGCTTCAAATCGATCACAATCGGTAAAAAGGCCAATCTCATACAGACATTGAAGCTCGTACGTCCCGACCTCCTCATCCGCGATACAGGTCCGACTGTTTCCGAAGAAGTGGAAAAGCTCCGCGATATCGTCCCTGCTCTTTTGCATTTCGATGATTTCGGTGACGGTAGAAAACAAGCGGACTTCGTCTTCCAAACCCTGTTAGAGGAAACAGTTGACGAGCATGAAGAACATATCATCGTGGACCGACGGCTGTTCATGGCCGACCCAATGATGCAGCCTTTTGAAAAAACCGGCCTGCAAAAGCAACAGCCTGGCCCCCTCCCCCACCTTGTCATTTCATTCGGCGAAGAAGACGAGGGGAACTTGACATACCGCGCACTCCGGCATGTGTCACAGCTGCAAATTCCACTCAAGGTGACTGTTCTCGTCGGAGAGCGCTATCCGCATGACGTCAGCACGCTCCGAATGATGGCGCTCGGAAGGCGGAACACGCTTGTCCAACAGCCGCCCTACCATGTACCGGAAGTTTACGCGACAGCAGATGTCATTTTATGCGCATCCGGTTATATGCCTTATGAAGTCGCCGTCATGGGCATCCCGTGCGTCGTACTTTCCCAAAACGACTTCGAACTGGGACTTGCATTCCCGAAGGAACAGCATGGCTTCGTCCATCTTGGCCTCGGAAGGAAAGTGAAACAGTCGAATCTGTTGAATGCGATCATGGAGCCGTTACTGCATGAACCATTGAGAAAACGTTCGATTGAACGGCAATTGGCGCTCGGCCTTGGTGACGGGAAGAACAAAGTGGTTGAGACTATCCATTATTTATTGGAACACCCGAAACGCCGGGCGGGCGGAAAAGCGTTGTCGGATATGCTACACTAAAGGAAAACGATTGGGGTAATACAAATGAATAAACGGCAGATCGAATCAGCAATCGCGGAATTGAAAATGGATTATATCAGCTTGCAAGGCGATGTGGAAAAATTGGAGTCGACAGGACACGCAGATTCGGTCCAAAAAGCGGAGCAGCGACTTGCCGCGATGGAAGATCAATTAGCCGAGTTGAACAAACAGCTTGCAGAGCTATCTGAATAAACAAAAGCGAAAGCCGTCACGCAGAACGGCTTTTGCGAGTAAAAGCGAAGCGTTGGGAGCAAGTACTCCGAGGCTGTTAGCCCTGCTAGCGCCCGGAGTCTAGCCGTATAAGTGAAAAAAGGCTGCCGACGAACGGGATTCCGCTCGTGGACAGCCTTTTATTTATTAGTAGGTTGTCAGTTTCAATAATTCCTGAAGCCGGTAGATGCCACGCTGGAAGAAAGTGAAGCCATCCTGGAACTCCTCGAAATCGAGTGTGTAAAGAGCGTCTTCATTGTTCCAGAGCCGTTCAAAATATTCGTCGATCTCATTTGACAGCTCGCTGTCGTTCGGGGCGATTACTCTTAAGTTTGCCTCGAGATTGTAATTGTTCAATGTCCGATCGGTCAAATTTGCAGAGCCGTTCGTAATATACGTCTCCTGCGTCGTCTGCACGACGACAAGCTTCGTATGGTATTGGCCGACGACTGTATTATACCACCGGACATCGATCTTCCCGTCCGTCTCCTCCATCATCTTCTGGAGAACCGGTCGATTTGGGAGGCCCGACTTCTCATTGCCGAACGAGTTTTCATTCGGATCCAAGATCATTTGAACATGGACGCCGCGATTCGATGCGTCTACAATCGCCTGGACGATATCGGGCATCGCAATGAAAAACATGCCCATACGAATCGAATCCCCTTCTTGGGCTGCTGCAATATCGCCGAGGAGTGCATCGTGGATTTTCTTTTCCGTCAAATATTGGACCGCATAATCGCCGCCAGGCTCCTCCTCAGCGTCCACACGGGGCAAGGAACCGCCATTTGTATAGCGGACGACCGCCTCCTCCGCCTCTAATATATCATTTAATATGCCGGCACCCTTCACTTTCAAAGCAACATTTCCATGGAGACTGCTTGCGTCGTGCGGATTGCCCGACGTCACAATCGCCGACTTGTCCGTCACAACCGTCTTCCGGTGGTTCGCTTTCACATTCAAAAGGATCATATACGATCGCAACGTCATTTCCGGTGCTTTGCTTGCCATCGCATTTGCAATCCAGCCATTCTTCTCGAAATTGACCCAGCGAAAAATGGTGCGATAGAGGCCAGAGTAGATCGGCGTCGAGTCCCGCAGCTGGTCAAGATCGGTATAGACGACTTCAATGTCGGCGTCCGCAAGCTGGCTGAACCATTTCGATTCATAGGATCCATAGCCGGTATTGAGGGGGTCGGTAATATAGACGATATCCATTTGCGGATTCTCTTTTTTCTTTTGAATCAATTTCGTCGTCAATGTTTCCGAGATGTTCGGAAAGTCGATGTTTTCATCAGTGTAGTGGTCCATAAGGAAGAAATCGAGGACGATGAACTCTTGCGCCTCGTCGATCATTTTGTAGATTTCATCAAAGATGGAGAGCTCATGCACCATTCCGTCTCCTTTTCGATTCTGGGCGTACGTCAAATCGGTGAGCATTTCAACGTCGTCCGTCCAATGGATCTCTCCTTCGTAATTGATGCCTTCCGGCAGTGGTTTATATGTGTGCCAGGTGATGACCCCGACGTATAGGAATAGAAACAACAGGGTTGCCATCAGGATGAACCATTTCGGTCGAACCCACTTTTTCATCTTTTTCATTCAATCAACCCCGAATTCTACTTGCCATTTACAAGTTCCCCTAACTGGATAATCGCAAACTAGCAATTTTGCTTCAAAAAACTCCGCTACAAACGCATAAATTTTCACAGAAGTCCATAAACCAGCATAGAATCGCATAGATCCGCACAGAAACGCATAAACCGCTATAAAAGTCCATAATCCTCGTCAAACACGCATAAATCAAAAAACGCCCCTATTTTCATATAGAGGCATTCGAGTCATCCATCCGATTACGCTGTGACGTATTCTCTCACTGTCGTGTCGTCCATCATTAACTCCTTCAAATACTTCTTCGCCCGGAACAGACGAGATTTCACCGTGCCGATCGATACTTTCATCAAATCTGCTATTTCAATCAATGAATATTGGTAAACATAGAAATATTCGATTGTCGTCCGATAAATGCCGTCCAATTGGCCGATCTTCTGCTGCACCATTAGCTGGATATCGTTCTGCTCGATCATTTCACCAGGTGTCGGATTGTCGCTGGGAACCAAATCTAAGATCGGAACGTCCAATGTTTCAGGTTGGTGCATAACGTGCTTGCTTCTTCTGACATCTTTCCGATAACGATCCCGGAATGTGTTCATGCAGATCGTTGTCAACCAAGCTTTCATGCGGTCTACATTATCCATCTTCCCGCTATAGCGGACGACCTTGACCCATACATCTTGCATAAGGTCCTCGGCTTCCTCTTTATTACGTGTCAATTTCAAACAAAGATGATATATGTATCGGCCATACTCATCATATAGCTCTGTCAAGTCGATTTTCATTCGATAACGCCTCCGTTTTGTAACTGTTGACTTTATTATCAACAAATCTTCCATTACAAACTATCGACTTGTCTTTCACTAAACTTACAAAGTTGTAAGCTACGCGCAAAAGCGGAGAACGCCTGTTTAGCCCCGACAAGCGCTGGCCGACTAAGGTCGCCACGTCCTGTGGCAACGTCGGCACTAGTACATCCTGTACGTCGGAGGGCTTGAACAAAAGGCGCTTTTTGCCTTTTGATTCAAGACCGAAGCGACTCGAGGGGCTGGCGTTCGGAGCTGGATGAAAAAAACGCTCCGCAATCAAATGCGGGGCGTTTGTCATTCTTCTTCGGTTATCTGATCATGCCTTTTCGTAATCTTCATTTTGACGATGCGACTGCGATCCATTTCCACGATTTCAAAGTACAGGTTTTCGTATGTAAAACGTTCCCCTTCTTCGGGTACATGGCCGAGTTCTTGCATGACGAACCCGCCGATTGTTTCATGGTCGGTCGGCAATTCGATGTCGAGCAGATCGACGGCATCCACAATTTCAAATCGACCATGACAGATGAGCAAGTCATCGGTCTTTTCATAGACGAGCACTTCTTCATCGAAGTCCGTTTCATCCTCGATATCCTGCCCGATCATTTCCTCGATAATGTCCTCTTGTGTGACGATACCGAGCGTTCCGCCGTATTCATCGAGTACGATAGCCATATGTTTTTTATTCGCAAGCATCAGTTTGAACACTTTTTCAACGCTTGCTGTCTGGACTACGAATAGCGGCTCTTCGTCCATCAAGTCGGCGAGCTTCTTTTCAGGATGCATGGACCATTCTATCAACATCTTCGAATAGAAAACCCCGACGACCCGGTCGATGCTTTCCACATAAATTGGATAACGTGTATAGAAGTATTCCAAAATCGTATCGCGGACTTCTTCGTATGTCGACTCGATCGGCAGACCGATCACATCGGTACGGTGCGTTTCCATCACATCGGAGACGTCCTTGTCAGGAAAATCAAGCACCCCTTTCAAGCGGAGCGATTCCTCCTGTTCGAATGTCCCTTCCGTCGAAGCGATGTCCACCATGGAACGAAGCTCTTCCTTCGTTAACGTCGCTTCCCTTACAGCACCTTTTGAAATGATGCGGATGAAGATATTCGTGAATAAAGAAAGGAGAGTCGTCAGCGGCGTGAGCAGTTTGACGAATATGGAAATCGTAGGCCCGACGACATAGGCGATCCGATCGGCAAATGTTGCTGCAATCGTCTTCGGCAACACTTCCCCGAAAACGATGAGCACGACCGTCAAAACCCCTGTCGCGACCCCGACTTGCCAGCCTTTATCGATTGCGATCATCGTAACGATTGTCGGCATCATAATATTCGCCACATTGTTTCCAATAAGAATAGCGGTGATCATCCGATCGGGCTTCGATATCAAATCTCTTAGCTTGATCGATTTCGGATCGCCTTGCTCGGCACGGAGCTGGACTTTCATGCGGTTGACCGCGGTTAGTGCCGTTTCACTCCCTGAAAGGAAGAACGACATAAGTAAAAAGAACCCTAGTGCTATAAACAAAAGTGATTCCTCCCGGAGTTTCTGTACTTCAACTGTTCGTTCACTTAGCAACTTTTACATATCATAACATACCCATAGCAAATCCGTCCTTTTAGATAACTTGATTCCCAGAGACATGCTATACTATTTTTAACTTAATCCAGCAAAAGCTTCCACTCCAATAGGTAATAGAATGAACACAGAAACACCTCAATTAATAAAAGTTCCAACTCATGCTGAATTAAGTTAAAAGAAGGCAACCTAGGTGCGCCACGTCCTGTGGCAACGGTTGCATGACCTACATCCTGTAGGCCCGCGGATGTCACGGATTTTCAGGGGAGTTTATCGAGCTAGCTCGATAAAAATCCGGATGCAATTACGCCTAGGCGTAATTGATTCACGAAATAATTTTGAAATGAGGGGATCACTTTGAGTCATTTGGAAAAACTTGATGCGTATTTCACATCTAAACGAGAAAAGCATTTGGAGCAATTGAAAGATTTCCTCCGCATTCCGAGTATCAGTGCGTTGTCCGAACATAAATCGGATATGCAAAAAGCAGCTGAGTGGTTGAAGGATTCATTCCAACAAGCGGGCTTGGAAAATCTTTCGATCGACCCGACAGAAGGACATCCGGTCGTCTACGGGGACTGGCTCCACGCAGAAGAGAAACCTACGATTCTGTTCTACGGTCACTACGACGTTCAACCTGTCGACCCTGTGAATCTGTGGGAAAGTGGCCCGTTCGAGCCAGAAGTGCGCGACAATAAATTGTATGCACGCGGGGCAAGCGATGACAAAGGGCAGGTGTTCATGCATATTAAAGCGGTTGAAGCGCTCATGAATGAAAACGGCAGTCTGCCGGTGAACGTCAAGTTCATCATCGAAGGCGAAGAGGAAGTCGGCAGTCCGAACCTCGAAAAATATATCGAGGAGAATAAAGAGAAATTGGCCGCCGACATTATCGTCATTTCGGATACGGGCATGTACGGACCTGGAAAGCCTGCGATCTGCTACGGATTGCGTGGACTTGCAGGCGTCCAGATCGATGTCAAAGGTGCGAAAGGCGATTTACATTCCGGCATTTACGGCGGCGGCGTGCAAAATCCTATTCATGCGATCTCCGAAATCCTTGCGTCATTCCATGATCAAGAAGGGACGATTGCTGTCGACGGATTTTACGAAGATGTGCGTCCGTTGGCAGACGAAGAGCGTGCGGCTTATGAAGCGCTCAACTTCGATGAGGATGCATTAAAAGAGCAGATTGGTGTCGGCGAGCTGTTCGGTGAAAAAGGCTATTCCTATTTGGAGCGGACGTGGACGCGCCCTACTTTAGAAGTGAACGGCGTCTTTGGAGGCTTCTCCGGGGAAGGCATTAAAACTGTATTGCCGTCCGAAGCAGGCGCTAAAATTACTTGTCGTCTCGTTCCTGATCAAGATCCGGAAGACATCGTGAAGAAATTGAAGGCCCATATCGAAAAGCATAAACCTGCCGGCGTCACGGTAACAGTTAGCGAATTCGATAAAGGAAAACCTTTCATCACACCTTTCGACCACCCAGCTATCCAGGCGGCAGGAAAGTCATTTGAGAAAGTATATGATGTGCCGACCGCTTTCACACGTATGGGCGGTTCGATTCCGATCGTGGCGGCGTTCGATGAAATCTTGAATTTGCCGGTCGTCCTTATGGGCTTCGGTCTCTCAAGCGAGAATTTCCATGCGCCTAATGAACATTTCCACTTGGAGAATTTCGACAAAGGCTTGCGAGTTATCGGGGAATATTATCATGAACTTGCGCAGTTTTCGAAAGATGATTTGAAGAAGTAAGTTTCGGTGTGAGGCGGCATGCTTTGAGCGCGGAAGTGGCTACTTTGGACGAGTAGTGGCTTGCTTTGGACATGTGAGTGGCTACTTTGGACGCGGAAGCGATTGCTTTGGACGCGCAGCGGCTTACTTTGGACGCGGAAGCGATTGCTTTGGACGCGCAGCGGCTTACTTTGGACGCGGAAGCGACTGCTTTGGACGCGCAGCGGCTTACTTTGGACGCGGAAGCGATTGCTTTGGACGCGCAGCGGCTTACTTTGGACGCGGAAGCGATTGCTTTGGACGCGCAGCGGCTTACTTTGGACGCGGAAGCGATTGCTTTGGACGCGCAGCGGCTTACTTTGGACGCGGAAGCGACTGCTTTGGACGCGCAGCGGCTTGCTTAGAGCGTGCCACTCCATTAATACAAAAAGAACTGTCTCAGAAAGTCATTTGCCGACTTTCTGGACAGTTCTTTTTTCTTATTCCTCTTCTTGTTCGTCATCCATTCCATAAAATGTGACGATGTCTTCAAGCGGCGTGCGTACACGCCCTTTTGGAATATCATCATAATAACCGAATTGCAGCATGCTCATGATCCGCTCACCGGTTTTCACACCGAGCTCTTCCCGGAATTTCGGGTTGTCGATGAATGGCGGTGTCTTCCAGCATGTCCCGATCCCTTGGTCCCATGCAAGCAGCATCGCATTTTGAATCAACGCGCTTGCTGCTGCATAATCCTCTAGCCGTTCCTTCTGCCGGACATCCTCTTTGACTACGACAAAAACGACTGCGCCAGGAGCGCGGAACTTCTTCATTTGCTTCTCTAGTTCCTCTTCGGAAAGCTCTTTCCACTTTGGCACGCCATATTCTTTTAACACGTCTTGGAACTTTACATATTCCTGATTGGCAGCGACAACGAAACGCCAAGGATTACGCAAGCCATGCGTCGGTGCCCATCTGGCATCTTCCAAAACGGATACTATATTTTCAAGGTCGACCGGCTGCCCGTTAAAGTTTTTGACCGAGCGGCGGCTGGTGATCGCTTCTCTTACAGAAAGTGCTTGTTCATTCATACTTATGAACTCCCCTTCACATCATACTGACGACCATTATACACGAAACGAGGACAACTAGGGAATATCCCGTAACTTTCCGTAATCATTCAAGCCATTTCATCCGATTTGTATTTCAAGACATTACTTTCTGTAGTATAGTAATAAAAGAAGCGAATGTTTAGAAAAGGATGACTGACAAATGACGAAGAAGCCGATAGCATGGATAACAGACAGCACTGCCTATATTACAGATGAATTGAAAAACCACCCCGATTTCTATTCGATTCGGCTGAATATACATTTCGGGGAAAAACAATTTATCGACGGCGTCGACCTAACACCTACCCAATTATATGAAAATATTAAGAGCGCGACGGAGTTTCCGAAAACGTCCCAGCCGTCAGCTGGCGAGTTCGCCGAGAAATTCAAGAAAATTGCGGTAGACTATGAGCAGGCAATCGCCATCCATATATCAGGCGAGTTGAGCGGTACTCTCACATCTTCCATCGCCGGCGCGGATATCGCAGGTTTCCCTATCACATTCATCGACTCCAAATCCCTCTCGTACGGGATAACCGGGTTGATTGACAAAGGGATGGAATTGCAGAAAGAAGGAGCATCCGTACCGGAAATTAAAATGGAACTAGAGAAAATGGCAGGAACATTGAAAAGTTTCATTTACATCGGCCAGTTGGAGCAGCTGTACAAAGGCGGAAGGATGAATGGAGTCCAATTCTTCCTTGGCAGCCTGTTGAAAGTGAAGCCGATTATCCAAATTACAACTGACGGGAAATTGGAAGCGATCGAAAAAGTTCGTTCCGAAAAGAAAGCGCTTCAATATTTAGTCGATAAAGTGGCGGAAGCCCATCCGAAAGGCAAAGGAAAAATCTATTTGATGGAAGGGAATGTCCCAGAGCAGGCCGCGGAATTAAAAGCAATGATTCTGAATCAAATCCCCGGGCTTACCGTCGAAATTGGCGACATCAGCTCCACTCTCGCCGTGCACGCAGGCGAAGGGACAATCGCCGTATTATGGTTTGACTAAAAAACGCTCGTTTTCTCACAGCCTCTTCCCAAGTATGCCGGGAAGAGGCACTTTGTTGTCCAGACTTCGGTCATTTATTATAGTCCTCAACGCTTTTCGCTAAAATGAATGGACGTAATGTTAAACTGACCGTCACCAAAATGATGATGGAGGAAAACAAGTTAACCGGAAAATAAATACCCTTTTCATATAAAGCACCATAGATGATCGTTCCAATCGGCATGAGAACCATTCCGATTGTGCTGTTCATCGAAAAGACTCTGCCTTTATACTCATCTGGAACTGTTTTTTGCATATACGATGACATAGGAATCGATACGAATTGAAAGACCAGTGCCATCGATAAACCGATAACCCCAATATATCCCATAGATAGGACAGTTTTGACTTCAAAATAAACAGGCAATGTAAATGAAAGTAAGATGAATGCTACGATTAGTAACGCAACCTTTAACACAGCAAGCGGATTTTTTATTTTCATTTTTGACAGGATCAGGCTTCCGATTAGTGATCCCAACCCGAAAATCGCGCTGACAACTCCAACTTGCGGAGGGGTGAATTGCAATTCCTTAATCATAATCGTCTCTGGTAAAACACTAAAGCTAGCAGCACCTACCGCGTTAATAAGTAACGATAAAATCAATAGTTGCTTTAGTACATCTGATTTCATGATATATCGAAAACCGACTACGATTTTACGCCAAAAACTTTGAAACCAGTTTCCTAGATTGGCCTTCTCATCAGGGACAACCTGAAATTTTTGTTCGCTAAATTCCAAGAATACATTTGAAAACAAAGAAATCAGTTGCATGATAAGAAACACAACAATCATGGCTTGCAAAGTTAAAAAGCCATACATGATTCCCGCTAGTATCGGCCCTAACAGCATAACAGTTGTTCGATACGTCACAATTTCACCGATAGTCTTTTGAATG
>NZ_LQYA01000066.1 GCF_001531445.1 Sporosarcina koreensis | reverse complement strand
CCGCCGACCGTATATGTATAAAGCGTATCTGTAGAGTGGGCATGCTTCCTTGTTTTTTCACCCGCAAACTGCAAATAATAATTGGAACGCAGATACGTTTTCTTTGTGCTGGAAATCGGCACTTCCACAAAATTCTGTTCGTGACGGATTGTTTCATAGTTTCCAAGCGTCGGTGGTTTATTGAAGACGATTTCTTGGCTCTCTTCAATTTTCCCAGTCTTCACCATCGCACGATGAAGGAAAACGACATACGTTGCACGATTGACCGCAGTTTTCGGATCGAACGTGCCATCTTCCTTTCCGGTTGTAATTTCATGCTGTGCCAGGATTTTCACGCCTTCACGATGCGATTCGCTGATCCGGTTTTCATCATTGAAATGGATGTCTTCGCCCGTATCTTCCAAGCCGAAAGCACGTACGATGACTGTCGCCATTTGTTCACGTGTCAATGAATCCGCGACACCGAAAGTGCCATCCTCTTTTCCAAGGAAGATTCCAGCTTTGTACGTCGACATCGCACCTTTTAAATGGGAGGACTTACTACTGACGTCCTTGAAAATAGGTTCATAGGGAGCTTCCGGTAATTGAAGCGCGCTTGAAAGGAGATTCGCCGCCTGTCCGCGCGACACTTCAAGCGCCGGTCTGAACTGCTTGTCCGGGTACCCATTGATGACTCCCATGTCGACAAGCTGCGTCACTTCATTTTTAGCCCAAAACTCATTATGTATATCGGAAAAGTTCTGGTCGATCGTTATGGTATTCGCATCTGTCGGACTGCATCCGAACAATACAAGTGCTAAGGATAGCACGCTCGCCAATACGACTGTCATCATTCTATTCTTCGTCACTGATTTTTCACCCTCCTGCTTCAGGCTGTTCTAAAATCTTATCATAACACAAAATTCGACACAAAAACCCCCTAGTTATTGGGAGGTTTGTAGCATTTGAATCGTCATGCGAGTTAAATGCTTCCTGGAGAAACGAGAAGTTGACCGCGAAGAATGAGAACTCTTTCAGAGGTAACGGGAAGTTTATCACTTTGAACGAGAACTTCATAAAAAAATCCACCTCCCGTAGTTAGAAGGTGGATCTGTAATTAAGCATGCTGTTTTTCATATGCAGCAATATGCTTTTCATATTGGAATGTCAATGAAATTTCGTCCCATCCATTCAAAAGCATTTGCTTATAATATGGGTCGATCTCAAATGAGTACGTTTTCCCCTCTTCGCCTTTTACCGTCTGCTCTTCAAGATTGACTTCCAATGCATGCGGAGCTGATTGGCCTTTGGATAAAAGCTCTTCGATTTCCTCAACGCGGAGACGGATCGGCAAGATGCCGTTCTTGAAGCAGTTATTATGGAATATATCCGCAAAAGACGGGGCGATGACGACTTCGAATCCGTAGTCAAGAATCGCCCATGGCGCATGCTCCCGGGAGGAACCGCAGCCGAAATTATCGTGTGCGACAAGTATTTTCGAGTCCTTAAAACGGTCGTCATTCAAGACGAATTCTTTGTTTTCCGTGCCGTCCGCCTGGAAACGCCAATGGTAGAAAAGGTATTTACCGAAGCCGGTCCGTTCGATCCGCTTCAGGAACTCCTTCGATATGATTTGGTCTGTATCTATATTCTTTCGATTGAGCGGTGTCATGACGCTGCGCACTTCATTGATCGGTTTCATGGAATCATCCTTTCTTTCTCTTTTACACGTGCGCCAAGCGTACCTCGCGCACATCTGTGAAATGTCCGGAGATTGCTGCGGCCGCTGCCATTGCAGGGCTCATCAGATGGGTACGGGAGCCTGCCCCTTGCCTACCCTCGAAGTTCCGGTTCGATGTCGATGCGCATCTTTCACCAGCTGGAACGACGTCATCGTTCATCGCAAGACACATACTGCAGCCCGATTCGCGCCATTCGAATCCAGCTTCTAGGAATACGCTATCCAGACCTTCCTCTTCCGCCTGCCTTTTCACAGTGCGTGAACCAGGAACGACGATTGCAGTCACATTCGGATGAACTTTTTGACCTGCAATCACTTCAGCTGCAGCCCGCAAATCGCTCAAGCGGGCGTTCGTACAGGACCCGATAAAGACGTGCTGAATTTCGATTGAAGTGAGTGGGGTCCCCTCTTCTAGCCCCATATATGCGAGCGCTTTTTTCAACGCTTCCTTATCAGATTGATTCTCAAAATCATCAGCTGACGGGACTCGGGCGCTTATGCCCGAACCCATCGAAGGATTCGTGCCCCAAGTGATAAACGGTTCGATTTCATCTGCATTAATTTCCAGGACTGTATCGTATTCTGCCCCTTCATCTGTTGCCAAAGAGAGCCATTGCTCTGCGGCCTGTTCAAATGCTTCACCTGCTGGAACATGGCGACGGCCTCTCAAGTACTCAATCGTCGTCTCATCGGGGCTGATTAAACCGGCTTTTGCCCCCGCTTCAATGGACATATTGCAAATCGTCATCCGTTCCTCCATCGTCATGGAACGGATCGCTTCGCCTGTATATTCCGCGATATGCCCCGTTCCGACATCGATGCCGAATTTCGAGATGATTGCAAGGATGACGTCTTTTGCAGTGACACCGAAGCCAAGCTTTCCATTAATTCGTATTTCCATCGTCTTCGGTTTTGATTGCCAAAGCGTCTGTGTCGATAGGACATGCTCGACCTCACTCGTTCCGATTCCGAATGCGATGGCGCCAAATGCACCGTGTGTCGATGTATGGCTATCACCGCAAACGATCGTTTTCCCGGGCTGCGTCAACCCAAGTTCAGGCCCAATAATATGGACGATTCCCTGATCGGGATGCTCCATATCGGCGAGCTCGATGCCGAACTCCTCGCAGTTTTTCTCCAGCGTCGTAATCTGTTTTTTTGCAATTGGATCGTTGATGGTCGGCAGATTCCGGGTCGGGACGTTATGATCCATCGTCGCGAAGCAGAGGTCGGGGCGTCGTACTTTTCGCCCCGCCAGCCGCAGACCTTCAAACGCTTGGGGAGAAGTCACTTCATGCAATAAATGAAGGTCGATATATAAAAGGTCCGGCTTCCCCTGTTCTTCGTATACAATATGTTGCTCCCAAATTTTCTCAATAATCGTTTTAGCCATTCGAGCTTCTCCTTTCTAAATCAATTACACCTCGGCGTAATTGCGTCCAGATTTATCGAGCTTGAGGCCTACAGGAAGTAGGTCATGCAACCGTTGCCACAGGACGTGGCATACTTCGGTTGCCTTCCCCTTAACTTAATTCAGCGGTTTTTTGCTGAATTAAATTAAACGTAGGAAAACATGATGCTATTCGAGACAAACTGCAAATCCAGCTCACCGATCACTTTATCAGTCCATTCCATTGTCGATAGGGCGCGATCTGATTCTCCAGAGAGGTCCGCTGTAAAATGACCATCCTCGAATACCGTATCGACCGCTTTTTCGATAGCCGCCGCTTCCGTTTCCATTCCGAATGAATAACGCAGCATCATCGCTGCAGATAAAATGGCTGCTGCAGGGTTCGCGATACCCATGCCCGCAACATCAGGCGCTGAGCCATGGACAGGTTCATAAAGACCGAATCCATCTGAGCGAACACTTGCGGATGGCAGTAAGCCGAGCGATCCGGTAATGACGGATGCCTCGTCGCTTAAAATGTCTCCGAACATATTTTCAGTGACGACAACATCAAAGGATTTTGGGTTCGTAATCAGTTTCATGGCCGCCGAGTCGACAAGCTGATGCTCGACTTCGACATCCGGATAGCCTTTCCGCTTCTCTTCGACGACTTCGCGCCAAAGCTTGCTCGACTCCAAGACGTTTGCTTTGTCGACGGATGTGACCTTGCCTCGCCTCAATCGCGCAAGCTCGAAGGCCTTTTCAACGATGCGTTCGATTTCTTCACGAGTATAGACTAGCGTATCGACTGCGGATGTTTCTGACTTGCGGCTCGGTTGCCCGAAGTAGATGCCGCCCGTCAATTCACGGACGATCATCATATCGACTTCCTGAACAATTTCCTCCTTGAGAGGAGAAGCTTGGAGCAAGGAAGGGACAGCCTTTACCGGCCTAAGGTTCGCAAATAAATCAAAATGCTTCCTGATGGCGAGCAAGCCTTTTTCAGGACGCAACTCCGAAGGGTTCCGATCCCATTTAGGACCGCCGACTGCCCCTAAAAGCACTGCATCACTTGATTCACAGAGTTCTATTGTCTCCTTCGGAAGCGGGTTATTGAACGAATCGATCGCTGCCCCTCCGATTGAACCGTAATTGAAATGGAATGTGTGGTTGAATCGTCTTGCAACCACTTCAAGAACACGTACAGCCGCCGACGTCACTTCTGGTCCAATTCCATCGCCCTGTAATACAGCTACTCTTTTTTCCATTGAACTTCTCCTCCTTGTTGTCATTCCCGTTTGCATAATCTTCAGATACAGAACTATATAATTAGCTTCTAATCGGGATTTCCGCTTCAGGCGGACGCTTTCCGTGGGCGTCGCTTCAGCCTCCTCACTTCGCTATCGCTACGTTCCGGGGTCTTCTGCTGACGCTTTTCCCACAGGAGTCGCCGCCTTCCACTTCAATCCCTTCAAATAACAATTATTATTAAATTTCTATCAATATAGAAACGCATAAATGCTGCGAAAAGCGCATAAATTTGTTTATTCACGCATAAATCCGTAAATACCCGCATAAACCGCGAAATTCACGCATAAAACTTTTTATCCGCGCATAATCTGTGATATACGCATAAATCCTGTTTTTCACGCATAAAGCATTTGCCCAAACCATCATTGACTAACCGTTTCCATCACTTTCACTTGGTCTTTAACTAATTTCCTATTAATAGCGTTCAAGTAGGCTTTGGCGGATGCTTCCAAAACATCTTGTGAAATGTCGCGGCCTGTGAAGGATTCGCCATTGAAGCGCAAGTTGACGACTGCCTCCCCTAAAGCATCGCGGCCTTTGCCGATAGACGTGACGCGGTAATCCAGAATGTTGACATGCCCTTTTACGAGCAGCTCGAGCGCATTGAAAATCGCTTCGACTGAACCTGCACCGGTTGTGGCGACGACAACGTTTTCCCCGGAAGGGACATTCGCTGCAATGGTCGCTGTCGGGACATTGGAAGTGCCGTATTGCACTTGCACATTCGTCAGTTCATAAATGTCTGCATCGGCGTGTGCGATCTGCTTGCCTGTAAAGAGGACGAATAAATCATCTTCTGTAATTTCCTTTTTGCGGTCGGCGAGCTTCTTGAACTCGATAAATGCTTCATTCAATTGTGCTTCGCTTAGCTCAAAGCCCATCGATATAGCTCGGTCCTTGAATGCATGGCGTCCTGAATGCTTGCCGAGTGCCAACGGAGCTGTCGTTTCACCGATCAGTTCCGGCGTGATGATTTCATAAGTCTCACGGTTTTTCAACATGCCATCCTGGTGGATGCCCGATTCATGTGCGAAGGCGTTCTTTCCGACGACTGCCTTGTTTGGCTGGATGACGACGCCCGTCAACTGGCTGACTAATTGGCTTGTGCGCTTGATTTCTTGAAGATTGATGCCCGTTTCAAATTCATAAACATCCTTGCGAATATGGAGGGCGACTGCGATTTCTTCCAGCGCTGCATTTCCAGCCCGTTCACCGATCCCGTTAATCGTGCCTTCGACTTGATCGGCACCATTTTCAATCGCCGCGATGGAGTTTGCGACAGCCATTCCTAAATCGTTATGGCAATGTGCAGATAGTTTCACTCGCTCAATGCCCGTCACATTCTCCTTCAAGAATTTGAATAGAGCACCGTATTCTTGCGGCGTTGCATAACCGACCGTGTCAGGAATATTGATTGTCGTAGCACCGGCTTTGATCACTTGATTGATAATCCGGACGAGGAATGCAGGGTCGGAACGGAATGCGTCTTCTGCTGACCATTGAACGAGAGGAAAGAATTTTTTTGCGTATTTTACGGCTTCAACCGCAATGTCTACAACTTGGTCAGGCGTCTTCATCAATTTATGTTCCATATGGATCGGTGAAGTTGCCAAGAATACGTGTAGATGTGGTTGCTGTCCGCCTTTCAATGCTTCCCATGAAGTATCGATATCGCTTTTCATAGCACGGGCAAGCCCGGTTACTGTTGAGTTCTTCACTGTATTCGCTATGCGTTGAACCGCTTCGAAATCACCAGGTGAGGAAGCAGGAAACCCTGCTTCGATCACCGTAGCGCCAAACCGTTCCAGTTGGCGGGCAATTTCCATCTTTTCTGCCGTATTTAGGTTGATGCCGGCCGATTGTTCACCATCGCGAAGTGTCGTATCAAAGATGTCAATTTGTCGCACTGCCCACCACTTCCTCCTGTTTTGTTTTCTTGCCTTGATTTACGAATGGCATCATCGCACGAAGCTTTTCGCCAACGACTTCGATTTGGTGCTTCGCTTCAGATTCCTTATAAGCATTGTAGTCCGGACGGTTGTTCTCGTTTTCTGCAATCCAGCCCTCTGCGAATTTGCCTTCTTGGATATCCGTCAAAATGTCTTTCATGCGTGCTTTCGTGTCCGCATCAACGACGCGCGGTCCTGATACGTAGTCGCCCCATTCAGCAGTGTCGGAAATCGAGTAGCGCATTCCGGACATGCCGCCTTCGTACATGAGGTCGACGATCAGTTTCAATTCATGCATCGTTTCGAAATAAGCAAGTTCTGGCTGGTAACCCGCTTCCACCAACGTCTCGAAGCCGGCTTTAACGAGAGAAGTCAACCCGCCGCAAAGTACTGCCTGCTCACCGAATAGGTCCGTCTCTGTTTCTTCTTTGAATGAAGTTTCAAGTACGCCTGCACGTGCTGCGCCGATCCCTTTTGCGTAGGCAAGTGCTACATCTTTCGCTTGGCCGGAAACGTCTTGGAATACCGCGAACAATGCCGGTACGCCAGCGCCTGCTTCATATGTTCTGCGAACGAGGTGTCCAGGGCCTTTCGGTGCTACTAGGAATACATCGACGTCTGCAGGTGGCTTGATTTGTCCGAAGTGCACGTTGAATCCGTGTGCGAATACGAGTGATTTGCCTGCTTTCAATGCGGGTTGGATCTCTTCGTCATACACTTGCTTTTGTCTTTCGTCCGGAAGAAGGATCATGATGATGTCCGCCTGTTCTGCCGCCTCGGCTACTGTTTTCACTTCAAGGCCGTCTTCTTTCGCTTGATCAAATGAATTTCCTGGGCGTACGCCGACGACTACGTTGAATCCTGAGTCTTTCAAGTTTTGTGCGTGCGCGTGACCTTGTGAGCCGTAACCGACTACCGCGATTGTTTTTCCTTGTAAAAGTCCTTCATTGATATCCTGGTTGTAATACATTTTAGCCATTGTTAGTTCCTCCTCGAATTTGGGTTTTTATATTATTTTAAAATGGATAACTGTGGTGAGTTCACCTTCTGGATTTCACGGGTGAATGCCGTCGCTCCAGTCCTTGCCAATTCTTTTATGCCATAAGGTTTAACGAGATCGATGAATGCCTCGATCTTTTCGGGGGCGCCGGTCACTTGGTATGTGACGACGTTTTTTCCCGAGTCGATGACCGTTGCGCGGAATGGTTCAACGATGCTGTTGATTTCACTGCGCGCATGCGGTGGAGAGACGACTTTCACAAGTGCCAGTTCTCGCATGACAATCGCTTTTTCAGTAATGTCATTCACTTTAATGACGTCAATCTGCTTTTGTAACTGCTTGACAAGCTGTTCGATTTTCCGTTCATCCTCCACATGGACGATGAATGTCATTTTCGACATGCCCGGCTGTTCGGAATGTCCGACTGTGATACTTTCGATATTGAATTGCCGTTTCATAAGCAATCCCGTCACTCGGTTCAATACGCCGCTTTGATTGATGACCGTGATTGTGATGACCCTTTTCATTTGCTCTTCACCCCGATCATATCTTGTAGTCCTTTTCCAGGTGCCACCATCGGATAGACGTTTTCCAGCATCTTCACCCTGCAATCAATGAGCACAGGTTCATCCGACAGAAGGGCTTCCCGGAAAATCTGTTCAGCATCCTCCTTTTTCGTAATGCGATACCCTTTCAAGTCATACGCTTCCGCAAGCTTTACGAAATCCGGCTGGACCGGAATCAATGACTGTGAGTAGCGTTCATCGTAAAATGTCTCCTGCCATTGCCGCACCATTCCGAGCGCTCCATTGTTCAAGATGACGACTTTTACCGGAATCCTCATTTCCTGTAAGAGGGATAGCTCCTGAGCTGTCATTTGGAAGCCTCCGTCGCCAACTATTGCGATGACCCTTTCATTTGGCTTCGCGATTTGGGCACCGATTGCAGCGGGGAAGCCGAAGCCCATTGTTCCGAGTCCCCCCGATGTTACCCAATGATCGGGATTGTTCAGCGAATAATATTGAGCCGCCCACATTTGATGCTGTCCGACGTCCGTCGTAACGATTGCATCTCCTTCCGTAATGCGGTGAATCATCTGGATTGCTTCTTGCGGCAGTACTTCGTGCTCGTCGGTGTTGTACCATAACGGCGCTTCTTCCTGTAAATCTTTCAAATATCCGAACCATTCTTCGGTATCCGGCGCTTGGAATTCCTGGTTGAGCAATGCTTTCAACGCTTCCTTAGAGTCCGCTACAATCGGAATGTCAGTCGGAACGTTCTTTCCGATTTCTGCAGGGTCAATGTCAATATGGATGATTTTTGCATGCGGTGCGAACGATTCAAGATTGCCTGTCAGCCTGTCATCGAATCGGGCCCCGATATTGATCAGCACGTCGCATTCGCTAATTGCCATGTTCGCCGTGTACGTTCCGTGCATGCCTGCCATGCCAAGGAAGTATTCATGGTCTCCTGCAATCCCGCCGAGTCCGAGCAATGTGTTCGTAACTGGGATCCGTTTCGTTTCCACCAATGTTTTCAATTCTTCCATCGCCTGACCGTGCAACACACCTGCACCCGCCAGGATGAGCGGCTTCCGTGCGAATCGGATCGCTTCGGCCGCCTTTTGTATTTGCAAGTAATTCGGAGTGGTCGTCGGCTGGTAGCCCGGCAGATACACCTCAGCATTACGCTCCTCCTCCGTGACGAAGATTTCTGTTGCCACGTTTTTCGGAATGTCGACGACAACTGGGCCTCGTCTGCCTGTTGAAGCGATATGGAATGCTTCTTTGATGATCCTTGGGAGGTCCGCAACGTCTTGCACCTGGTAATTATGCTTCGTGATCGGCTGCGTAATGCCGATCACATCGGCCTCTTGGAATGCATCCGTCCCGATGACTGTGCTTGCCACCTGACCTGTAAAGACGACGAGTGGCAATGAATCCATCATCGCATCCGTAATTCCAGTCACCAGATTCGTCGCACCTGGACCCGATGTCGCAATGACAACGCCCGGTTTGCCGGATACTCGCGCATAGCCTTCCGCCGCGTGGATAGCTCCCTGTTCATGACGGGCAAGCACATGGGGAATCGGATCCTTGTATAATGCGTCGTAAATCGGTAAGACAGCACCTCCAGGGTAACCGAAAATGACTTCGACACCTTGGTCTTTCAACCCTTGAATCAAGACTGCAGAACCATCCATAGGTTGATTATTCTGTTTTTTATCTTTAGATTCTAGTGCCATTTCCATGACTGCCTGCTTCGTTTGAACTTCCGCACTCATATACGAACTCCTCCTTACTTTTCTATTTGGTTATTTTATTTAAAAAGAAAAAGCCTTTTCTCCCCACACAAAGAAATCCTGTTCTTCGTATAAGGGATGAAAAAGCTTTTCATGGTACCACCCTTGTTCGCGACATTTGCCGCCTCGTGAACGGTCGTCAAAGAAAGACCATTCGCTGATAACGAGCTTGTTTTTCCACAAGCCCGGGATTGCCTACTAAGTTTCCTTTTCAGCACTCCACTCCGAGGTGATATCGCGGATAGTTGCATTGCCGGCTTCCAGCACGACCGGCTCTCTGTGAATGCAAGGATCTATCCCCTTTTGCCTCATCATTGATTTGTTATATTTTCATGACGCCGCCTGTACTTGCAGACGTGACAAGTTTTGAATATCTGGCCAAATAGCCTTTTTTGATTTTCGGTTCAAATGGCTGCAGCTTCGATCTGCGTTCCGCCAATACTTCGTTTGAAACTTTCAGCTCGATCGTCCGGTTCGTCAAATCGATATCGATCATATCTCCATCTTCGACCAACGCGATCGGACCGCCTTCAGCCGCTTCCGGTGAAATATGGCCGATGGATATCCCTCGGGATGCCCCGGAGAATCGTCCATCTGTAATGAGTGCCACTTTCGTTCCTAAGCCTCTTCCTTGGATGGCTGACGTAGGAGCAAGCATTTCCGGCATGCCCGGCCCGCCTTTCGGACCTTCGTATCGGATGACGACGACATGCCCTTCACGAACTGTGCCGTTGTCGATATTATCCTGCGCAGCTTCCTGTGATTCAAAGACAATCGCTTCACCTGTGAACTGCTTGATCGAAGGATCGACCGCTCCGACTTTGATGACTCCGCCGTCAGGTGCGATATTTCCGAATAGGACGGACAAGCCACCTACCGGACTGTATGGATTGTCTTTTGTCCGGATCACTTGATCATTTAGTATCTGATAGTCCTGAACATCTTCGCCGATTGTCTTTCCGGTAATCGTAATGCGATCGGGATGGATGGCTCCAGGTATTTTTGTAAGTTCATTGATGATAGAACTGACTCCGCCTGCTTTGAAAATATCATCCATGGAAATATCGTATGCCGTCTT
>NZ_LQYA01000065.1:14183-19670 GCF_001531445.1 Sporosarcina koreensis | reverse complement strand
GCGCTCATAAAACCGTGTGAGTGATCATAACAGTCGTGATCGCGCTCATAAAACCGTGTGAGTGATCAAAACTGTCGTGACCGCGCTCATAAAACTGTGTGAGTGATCATAACTAGCTGGATCGCGCTCATAAACAGCGGAATCGTGCTCATAAAACGGTTTTCGTTCTCATAACCGACGAAAGCTAAGGGGAGGTGATCTGATTTCATGGATGGAAAACTAACGTTCATCAGCGGCGGCGTGCGGAGCGGAAAAAGTGCGTTCGCGGAACGGATGCTCGTTGAAGAGGCCGCAAAGTGTGGCGGCAGGCTCGTCTACATCGCATCCGGGCGAGCGGTCGATGAGGAAATGAAACAGCGGATTGAAAAGCATAAATTGGACCGAGGGGAGGAAGATTGGCTGACGATTGAACAGCCGGTCGACCTTGCTGGGACATTGCCTTTCATTCAACCAAACGATTTCGTCCTATGGGATTGTCTCACAACTTGGCTGGCGAATGAAATGTACGAGGAACAGGACGGTGCCTATTGCATCCATATGGAAGGGTGTATGGAAAAGAAAGCGGCGCGGCTCATGGGAACAATCGACGCCATCCGCGAGAAGGCAGCGCATTTCGTTATCGTTTCAAATGAAGTGCTTGATGAACCGGCTTCACCATATGAAGAGACACGAACGTACTGCGAGTGGATCGGTAAATTGCATCAACATCTTGTCGGCATGAGTGATGAAGCGATTGAGATGGATTGCGGATTGCCGCTGTATTGGAAAAAGGAAGGGCAGGTGGCTGTGCAATGAAAGGGATCATGGTGATGGGAACGGCGTCGGATGTAGGCAAGACGATGATCTGCACGGCACTTTGCCGGTTGCTTTCAGATGAAGGGATGCGGGTGGCCCCATTCAAATCGCAGAATATGTCGCGATTTTCCGCAACGACGGAAGATGGGAAAGAGATGAGCCGGGCGCAGTTTCTGCAGGCGGAAGCAGCACGGACGAAGCCGGTCATCGAAATGAACCCGATTCTTCTAAAACCATTGGGCAATATGAAATCGGACGTCCGGTTTTTCGGGGAGACGTTTGAAGCGGTGGACGGAATGGAATATCGGGCGCAGTTTTTCGAACGCGGTTTACAAGCAATCCGGACGGCGCTCGAGACGCTCGCGAAGTCATTTGATACGGTCGTCATTGAAGGGGCGGGAAGTCCGGCGGAAGTGAACTTGAACAACCGGGAAATTGTCAATATGCGGGTCGCGGACATAGCGGATGCGCCCGTGCTGCTCGTCGCGGATATCGACCGGGGCGGCGCAATCGCTTCGATTGTCGGGACGCTCCAATTGCTCGCGCCGGAGCACCGGGCTCGCGTGAAAGGCATCATCATCAATAAATTCCACGGAGACGCCGCTTTATTCCAGGAAGGTGTAGACTTTATTGAATCGTACACCGGCATTCGCGTCGCCGGGGTCATTCCGCATAAGATGAATCACGGGATCGAAGAGGAAGACGTGGACCGGCCGCTGACTGAGGCACCAGCTGGAACGGATGTGTACGACGCATGGGCGGCACATGTGAAAGCGCACGTCGATTGGCCGTTCGTCCTGTCGGTCATCGCGGGGCAGGTGGACTGATGTGAACGGATTGCTGTTGGCACTTCAATTTTTCACGTCCATCCCGATCCGGAAAGAGCTGCCGATGGAACGGAAAGATGTGACGGGTATGTATATCGCATTGCCGCTTGTCGGGGGGATCATTGGGCTCGCGATGTACGGCATGGCGGCATTGTTTGTAGATGTCATCGGAACGGGCACGCTGCTCACATCGGTTTTTGTTGTTGTTGCAGGAATCGCATTGACGGGCGGCCTGCATCTGGATGGATTCGCGGATATGGGAGACGCTTTTTTTTCGTATCGCGATCGTGTTAAGCGGCTTGAAATATTGGAAGATCCGCGTATCGGCGCGTTCGGGACGATGGCGCTCATCCTGTTGATCATTGTGAAAATCGCTTTGTTCGAAGAATTGATTCAGCGCAGTGACGGGCTGCTGCCGTACTTCATTGCCATCCCGTTACTCGCCCGTGCAGGCATGAACGTCTATTTTTCAACGACGTGCCTTGCGAAGGAGAAGGGGATTGCGCATTTCTTCAAGGAGAAGCTGGCGACGGGGACACTGATGGCGTCATCGATCGGTATGGGACTTGCGATTGCCGTAGCACTTGGCGTTATCATTCATTCCGTCATCTTGCCAGTTGTGCTCCTCATTGTTGTAAGTGGAGCTGTACTCCTTTTCAGAAGCTGGTCGTTGAAGCATTTCGGTGGTGTCTCGGGCGACTTATGCGGGGCGTACATCGAAGGAGTGGAGGTGTTGTTATGGCTAGCGATCATCATTTGTATTTGATTCGGCATTTGCCGACTGCCGGAAACCGGGAGAAGAAATATATCGGGTGGACGGATGAGTCGATTGAACCGGTTAGCGATCTGGCTCGGTCAATTCCGATGCCTGCCAGCGGAATCGTATATGGGAGCGATCTTTTGAGGGCAAGGCAAAGTGCAGCATTGTTGATGCCTAATGCAAATTATGTGGCAGATGAAAGATTACGTGAATGTCATTTTGGTGATTTTGAAGGGAAAACGTATGCCGACCTTGAAATGGATAAGGACTACCGGAAATGGATTGAAGACCCGTATTCGTTTGCTCCGCGCGGCGGGGAAAGTCTGACGGACCTGAAGAACCGTGTAATGGAAGCACTGGTTTCATTGCCGGATGGCGCGGTTGTCGTCACGCATGGCGGACCGATCCGCATCGCGCTCACCCAGTTTTCACTGGATCCGCGGGATTTCTGGTCATGGCAGATTCCACACGGGTCGGTTTGGAAACTTGAATGGCGGAATTACGATGAAATGAAGGAGGGCGGACGATGCGTGTCGTTATCGGAGGTGCCCATAACGGGAAGAGGGAGTATGTGAAAAGGCTGCTCGAGAATGTACCGTATCAGTGGATTGATTGCTCTGCCGGCGATTTGAAATTTCCGCCAGATGGGAAGGTCGTCATTGATCGAATTGAGCAGTGGCTCGCGCAGACAGATTTGTCGGAAGCTGAAGCGGTGGAGTTCATTATGAAATCGATTGAAGGCAAGGACGTCATTTTCATCTTGACCGACATCGGACGGGGCATCGTGCCGATGGATGCGGAACAGCGGATGCTGCGCGATGCATGCGGAAGGCTGTATCAGCGGTTGATCGCGCAGGCGGATGACGTGACGAGGATTTGGTACGGACTGGCACAAACTTTGAAGAAAAGGGGAGAAATGATATGAAAATCTACACGAAAACCGGGGATACAGGGAAAACGAGCTTGATCGGCGGACGGGTCGATAAGGACAGCCTTCGTATCGAAGCGTATGGGACGATGGATGAATTGAACTCGTTCATCGGCAAGGCGATGACGGAACTGGATGGCACGAAGTTCTCGGATCTACTTACGGATCTAGAAGCAATCCAAAACGAACTATTCGATGGCGGCGGGGATTTGGCGAACGTCATGAAAGAGCGTCATTACAAGCTTTCCGAAGAGCCGATCGAAGTGCTTGAGAAGAGGATCGACGAGTTGATGGAGGAAGCGCCGCCGCTTGAGAAATTCATCTTGCCGGGTGGATCTCCGGCTGCTGCTACATTGCATATCGCGCGCACGGTGACGCGCCGGGCGGAACGGTTGACGGTGACGTTGATGAAGGCGGAGGAAGATGTGCCGGCGACTGTCCAAAAATATTTGAACCGCTTATCGGACTATCTTTTCGTTGCGGCACGTATCGTCAATGCGCGTCTCGGTGTTCCTGATAATGAATACGTGCGCAGCGCGAAAGTGTTCCGTACGGGTAAAAAGAAAGAGGACTGACAAATGAATGTAAGAACAATGACGTTAACGGCTTTATTTGCGGCCCTTTGCGCGGTAGGCGGGTTCATCAAGATTCCGTCCGGCGTCGGGTCTTTAGCACTTGATACGATACCGGCGTTGCTGGCGGCATCGTTTTTGCCGCCCGTATTTGTCGGAGCCGCCTCGATGACAGGCCATCTCGCGTCTGCCATGTACGCGGGCTTTCCGCTTGGACCATTCCATATCCTGATCGCGATTGAAATGATGATCATCCTTTATGTTTTCGCACGTCTCCATAAGGCGGGCCACCACTCCTCAAAGTGGGTGTTCTTCATCATCGCGAACGGGTTGTTGGCGCCATTTCCATTTTATTTCCTCGTGTCGCCCGCGTTCTTTATCGGGATGGTGCCGGCGATTTTCCTAGCAACCGTTGTGAACGCAGTTGTAGCGGCGGTCGTCATGCCGGTGCTTTCTAAGGCGGCTGGCGACAGATTCGGGCTCGTCCGATGAGAAATGCGATTGCGCTCGGCGATGGATTCGTCGTCACGACGGATAACTCGGGAGGCATCGGGGAGAAGCTACATGATATCGTGGCGGTTCCCGATCAGGTGACGGCGTATTTTGCCGCACGTGTCGCACTGCTCGAGCAGTGGGCGGCGCATGCCGAACCGGTTTCAATCCTTATTCATAATTTCACCGGTCCGGGCAGCTGGGACGCTTACGTCGCAGGAGTGGAGGACGTTTTGCGGGAATCAAATCTGGATTCGCCGGAGATCACGGGCAGTACGGAAACGAATATGCAGCTCATGCAATCGGCCGTTGCTGTAACGATGATTGGCAAGAGGCGGCTTGTTGAGGACGCTGATGAGTTGGAATGGTACGTCTACGGCATGCCGCTCGTCGGGAATGAAGTGCTTGAAAGGCGCGACGAAATTGCATCGCTTCGGTTAATCAAGGAAGCGATGGAAGGCGGAGTGGTTCGGAAAATCTGGCCGGTCGGATCGAAGGGGATCCTCGTGGAATATAGAAGGGTGAGGGGGAATCCACATATCGAGATGGAAACGGATGTCGATATGTATGCATCAGCGGGACCTTCAACGTCAGTACTCCTTGAAATCGACGTCCATAACATCGAAAAAGCCCGCCAGTTGTTGGGCAGACACTTATATAAAATAACTGAAATTGACAGCTTCCGGAATGATCTATGACCGGAAGCTTTTTAAATATCCTCGCATTCGAACGTAGAATTGCTTACCGCTCATAACGAAACGAATCCTATAGCCCCCTTTCTAAATCCTCCAAAAAGTATCAACTAATAAAATTATCCATTGACTGAATGCTCATTCATAACTTAAACTATGAATTAGAACATCGACACAATACTTATTTTCTACTACACTATTCATAACGTTCCGATAAGGGAAGGAGAGAATATAAAATGAATGCTTTGTTGGTAGTCAACTGGATCCTTTTCCTGGCGGTTGTGGCATACGCGCTTGCGCTGTTCACTTATTTGATCAGGACGCGGATCCAATTCATAAAGCTCGGACGGAAGGAAGAGTTCGACAATAATGTTTCCCGCCGTCTGAAGGAAGTTTGGGTGAATGTGTTCGGGCAGAAAAA
>NZ_LQYA01000065.1:0-14144 GCF_001531445.1 Sporosarcina koreensis | reverse complement strand
ATTGAAGGATAAGAAAAGTGGAGCGATCCACGTTATGTTCTTCTATGGATTCCTGCTCGTCCAGTTCGGGGCGATCGACCTCATCTGGAAAGGGCTGAAGCCTGGGTCGCATTTGCCGTTCGGGCCGATTTACGGCGGATTTACGTTTTTCCAAGAAATCGTTGTAGCTGTCATTTTGGTCGCGGTCGTTTGGGCGTTCCAACGTCGTTATGTTGAAAAGCTCGTCCGCTTGAAGCGAGGCTGGAAATCAGGGCTAGTCCTCATCTTCATCGGTACGCTTATGGTGTCGACACTCGTATCAAACGGCATGAACATGATTTGGCAAGGGCATGAACCAACGTGGACAGAGCCAATGGCGTCTGCAATTGCAAGCGTTTTCAGCTTCATGAGCCCGACGGTGGCTGCAGTCGTCTTCTTCATCGCTTGGTGGGTCCACTTGCTCACATTGCTTACGTTCCTCGTGTACGTGCCGCAATCGAAGCATGCGCACTTGATCGCAGGTCCCGTCAACACATACATGATGCGTTTTGATCGCCGTGGCAAACTCGCGCCGATCGACTTTGAAGCACTTGAAGAAGTGGAAGACGAAGATGATATGCCTGCGCTCGGTGTCGGTAAGATCACCGATTTCACGCAGAAACAGATGATCGACTTCTATGCATGTGTAGAATGTGGACGCTGTACGAATATGTGTCCGGCGACCGGGACGGGCAAGATGCTGTCCCCGATGGATTTGATTACAAAACTGCGTGATAACCTGACGAATACAGGCGCACTTGTCACGAAGAAACAGCCTTGGGTGCCTACATTCGCATTCGGAAATACGAAAGGGAATCAGATCGCGTTAGCTGCAGGTTTGGAAGGCGCGACACTCGACGATATTTACAACCCATCCCTTATCGGCGATGTCATTACCGAAGAGGAAATTTGGGCGTGCACGACGTGCCGGAACTGTGAAGACCAATGTCCAGTCATGAACGAGCACGTCGACAAAATCATCGATCTACGACGTTACCTCGTGATGACGGAAGGGAAGATGGATGCGGATGCGCAGCGTGCGATGACGAATATCGAGCGCCAAGGGAATCCGTGGGGGCTTAACCGGAAAGAGAAGGAGAACTGGCGTGATGCACGTGAGGACCTTCATATTCCGACAGTGAAGGAAATGAAGAAGGCGGGCGAAGAGTTCGAATACCTCTTCTGGGTCGGCTCGATGGGCGCTTTCGACAACCGTTCGCAAAAGATTGCGCTTGCTTTCGCGCATCTCATGAATGAAGCGGGCGTCAAATTCGCGATCCTTGGGAATAAAGAGAAGAACTCCGGCGATACGCCGCGACGTTTGGGGAATGAGTTTTTATTCCAAGAACTCGCGACTTCCAACATCGACGAATTTGAAAAAGCGGGTGTCAAGAAAATCGTCACGATCGACCCGCATGCATATAATATTTTCAAGAACGAATATCCGGATTTCGGCTTTAAGGCGGAAGTGCTCCACCATACCGAAATGCTGTACGACCTCGTCATACAAGGAAAGCTGAAGCCGGTCCATGAAATCAATGAAACGATCACGTTCCATGATTCGTGCTACCTCGGCAGATACAACGATGTGTATGATGCGCCAAGGGAAATCCTGAAAGCAATTCCGGGCGTCAACCTCGTTGAAATGAAGCGGAACCGCCAGGACGGCATGTGCTGTGGAGCGGGCGGCGGACTTATGTGGATGGAAGAGGATGCTGGTCACCGCGTCAACGTTGCCCGTACGGAACAGGCGATGGAAGTGAGCCCGGGCATCATTTCTTCTGGATGTCCTTATTGCTTGACGATGCTTTCAGACGGAACGAAGGCGATCGAAGTGGAAGAGAAAGTCGGTACGTACGACATCGCGGAATTGCTTGAGCGATCCATTTTCGGTGAAGACTTCCAACCTGCTGTTGTGGAGGAAGAGGAGCCGATTTTACAGTAAGATATATTGCGAGAGTTTAGAAAGAACGATATAATTGAGAAAATTGGGAGCGGAAATGCTTCTGTGAAAGGGGGAGTCTACGTGCTCCCCTTTTTTTCGAAAAGCTACTGAGCGAGCGTTCAGTCATCGCGCTTTATGCGAAAATGAAAACGTTATCATGCTGAAATGGAGGAGAAGGGAATGGGCAGAACAGTCATCTTGGACGGGGCACGGACGCCGTTTGGAAAGTTTGGCGGTGCTTTATCCACGAAAACGGCAAGTGATCTAGGCGGAATCGCGATTAAGGAAGCGTTGAAACGGTCGGGTGTGAAGGAAGAGGAAGTCGATGAAGTGATCATCGGGACGGTGCTGCAGGCGGGTCAGGGACAGATCCCTTCGAGGCAGGCGGCAGTGAAGGCGGGGCTTCCGTGGTCTGTGAAAACCGAAACGGTGAATAAAGTATGCGCATCCGGCATGCGGAGCGTCACGCTCGGCGATCAGCTTATCAGGCTCGGAGACGAAGAAGTGATCGTGGCGGGCGGCATGGAATCGATGTCGAACGCGCCGTATTATTTGCCGAAAGGGCGTTTTGGCTTGAAGATGGGCGATGCGCCATTGGTGGACGGCATGATCTATGACGGCCTGTCCTGTTCATTTTCCCCGGACCGCGTCCATATGGGGACGTATGGTAATGGGACGGCGAGCGAGTTTTCATTAACACGTGAAATGCAGGATGAATGGTCGCTGCGCAGCCATGAGCGGGCGAATGCGGCGATCGACGAAGGGAAGTTCGCGGAAGAAATTGTCGCAGTGGAGATTCCTCAGCGAAAAGGGGAGCCGGTCGTTGTTGATACGGACGAAGCGCCGCGTCGAGACACTTCCCTTGAATCACTTGGGAAACTTCGACCGGCATTCGGCAACGATGGCACGATCACGGCAGGCAATGCGCCGGGCGTCAATGATGGTGCATGCGCGCTTGTGCTTATGAATGAAGAGCGTGCGTTGAAGGCAGGGAAACAGCCTCTTGCAACGATAATTGGCCATGCTGAAGTTGCCATCGAACCGGAAAACTTCCCACAAACACCAGGCCTCGTCATTAATGAATTGCTGAAGCAGACGGGGAAAGAATTTAAGGACATTGATTTATTTGAAATAAATGAAGCATTCGCGGCTGTCGCTCTTGCAAGCTCGCAAATCGCAGGACTCGACCCTGAAAAAGTGAACGTCAACGGTGGAGCGGTCGCACTCGGCCATCCAATTGGCGCAAGCGGGGCGCGGATCATCCTAACACTCGCTTATGAACTGAAACGACGTGGAGGCGGTATCGGTATTGCTGCTATCTGTTCAGGCGGCGGGCAAGGCGATGCGATTATGATTGAAGTGGCGAAAGCGTAACTTAGCGGATTTGATTTATACGTGATTTCGAGCGTTTATGGAGTTTTATAGTGAGTTATGCGCGTTTGTAAGCGATTATGCGCCGTTGTATGAATTTATGAGTGTTTGAACGAATTTATGCGTACTTGCATGATTTTATGAGCATTTACGGCATCAGTAGCAATCATTTATCGGAGACGGAGGTACTTTCATTATGGAAATCAAAAAAGTGATGGTCATCGGAGCTGGACAAATGGGCGGAGGCATCGCCCAAGTGTGTGCGCAAGCGGGATTCGATGTGAAATTAAATGACATTAAAGAGGAGTCCTATGAGAAGGGACTTGCGGTTATTACGAAGAATCTTTCCCGCAACGTTGAGAAAGGCCGCATGACGGAAGATGAAAAAGCGGCAGTGCTTGGTCGGATCACGAAATCGCTCGATTTGCAGGATGCGCATGATGTCGACATAGTTATCGAAGCAGCGGTTGAAAATATGGATATCAAAAAATCGATCTTCGCGAAATTGGATGGCATTGCGCCGAAGCATGCGATTTTGGCGTCGAATACATCATCGCTTCCGATCACGGAAATCGCAGCGGCAACGAACCGTCCCGAAAACGTCATTGGCATGCACTATATGAATCCGGTGCCCGTCATGAAACTCGTTGAAATTATCCGCGGGCTCGCGACATCGGATGAAGTGTATCAAGCTGTCGAGGACATGACACACAAACTAGCAAAGACGCCGGTTGAAGTGAATGACTTCCCGGGATTCGTCGCAAACCGTGTCCTTATGCCGATGATCAACGAAGCGATATACACATTGTATGAGGGAGTTGCATCGAAGGAAGCGATCGACGAAGTGATGAAGCTCGGTATGAACCATCCGATGGGGCCTCTTCAATTGGCGGATTTCATTGGACTCGACACATGCTTATACATTATGGAAACGCTTCACGAAGGCTTCGGCGATTCGAAATATCGCCCTTGCCCATTGTTGCGAAAGTACGTCAATGCAGGCTGGCTCGGCAAGAAATCGGGCCGCGGATTTTATGAATATTAATCTTATGTGAATTGCGCTAGTTCAAAGGTCATGAAATGGTGATAACTTCCCGGATTCGATAGATAACAATGTAGATTCAATAGATAACTATCCATATTCGATAGATAAGTCCATAGATTCGATCGATATTCATTCCGAACTGGCATCTTTATAAGGAATTTCATTTACAAAGGAGTTAATTCCAATGAATTTAACATTCACCGAAGAACAGCAGATGATGCGCACGATGGTGAGGGACTTTGCGAAATCGGAAATCGAGCCGTTCATTCCGCGTATGGAAGCGGGGGAGTTTCCTCGTGAAATCCTTACGAAAATGGGGGAGCTCGGCTTGATGGGCATCACAGTACCCGAAAAATACGGCGGCTCAGAGATGGACTTCGTTTCCTATATTATCGCTATCCATGAGCTGTCGAAAGTGAGCGCGGTCATGGGCGTCGTCCTCTCCGTCCATACATCCGTCGGCACGAACCCGATCATGTATTTCGGAAATGAAGAGCAGAAAAACCGCTACTTGCCAAAAATGGCGTCAGGCGAATATTTAGGCGCCTTCTGTCTGACGGAGCCGGGTGCAGGTTCGGATGCAGGCTCACTGAAGACAAAGGCTGTAAACAAAGGCGATTATTACGTACTGAACGGCTCGAAAGTGTTCATTACAAACGGCGGGGAAGCGGACGTCTATATCGTTTTCGCATCAACCGATCCGTCGCAAGGGACGTACGGCATTACGGGCTTCATTGTTGATAAAAATACGCCGGGTTTGATCATCGGAAAAGATGAAGAAAAGATGGGTCTTCACGGATCGCGAACCGTGCAGCTCACATTCGAAGATATGAAAGTACCCGCGGAAAACCGTCTCGGTGAAGAGGGAGAGGGCTTCAAAATTGCAATGGCAAACCTCGACGTTGGCCGGATCGGCATCGCAGCGCAAGCGCTTGGCATTGGCGAAGCGGCTCTCGAAGCGGCTGCCGCGTATGCGAAAGAACGTGTGCAATTTGGCAAGCCGATCGCGGCAAACCAAGGCGTAGGCTTCAAATTAGCGGATATGGCGACAGCATCCGAAGCTGCAAGGCTCCTCGTCTACCGAGCCGCCCAGCTTCGCGCGGAAGGGAAACCATGCGGCAAAGAGGCTTCAATGGCAAAACTATTCGCCTCACAAACCGCAATGGACAACGCCATCGAAGCCGTCCAAGTCTTCGGCGGCTACGGCTACACCGAAGACTACCCGGTCGAGCGTTACTTCCGCGACGCCAAAGTAACGCAAATCTACGAAGGCACAAGCGAAATCCAACGCATCGTCATCAACAAACACCTCACAAAGTAAATCGGCTTTTTGTTGGTGCCTGTGCAAGGTGCATTTATGATAGTTTGATAAAATGGATAATAATTAGTTGGTTAACTGGTAGAACAGTATTCTATAAGTATTATCGTATTTCGTTTATACAATTGTAGCTAATAAACTGAATTGTGTGGTGCGCAGGTACCATACGAGAAACCCCAAGGAGGAAGTTGACATGGATTTTAAATTATCGGAAGAGCATGAGATGATTCGGAAAATGGTGCGTGATTTTGCGGAGAAGGATGTTGCGCCGACAGCTGCAGAGCGCGATGAGGAAGAACGTTTTGATATGGATATTTGGCATAAGATGGCTGAGCTCGGATTGACGGGGATCCCTTGGCCTGAGGAATATGGCGGCATCGGCAGCGATTATCTTGCATATTGCATCGCGGTTGAGGAATTGTCTCGTGTCTGCGCGTCGACTGGCGTTACATTATCAGCGCACACGTCTCTTGCTGGATGGCCTGTATACAAATTCGGTACAGAAGAGCAGAAGCAGAAGTACCTTCGCCCGATGGCAGAGGGTACGAAAATTGGCGCGTACGGTTTGACTGAGCCGGGCTCCGGATCTGATGCTGGAGGCATGCGTACGACTGCGAAGCTTGATGGCGACGACTACGTTTTAAACGGCTCGAAGATCTTCATTACAAACGGTGGAATTGCTGATATTTACATCGTGTTCGCGGTGACCGATCCAGAGTCGAAGCATAAAGGCACGAGTGCTTTCATCGTTGAGAAGGACTTTGCAGGCTTCTCAGTCGGGAAGAAGGAGAAGAAGCTTGGCATTCGTTCGTCTCCTACGACGGAAATTATGTTCGACAACTGCCGCGTGCCGAAGGAGAACATGTTAGGGGCGGAAGGCGAAGGATTCATTATCGCAATGAAAACGTTGGACGGCGGCCGGAACGGGATTGCTGCCCAAGCGGTCGGTATTGCGCAAGGTGCGCTTGACGCGGCGGTCGATTATGCGAAGGAGCGCGTCCAGTTCGGCAAGCCGATTGCGGCGAACCAAGGCGTCGGCTTTAAACTCGCGGACATGGCGACTGCGACAGAAGCTTCCCGATTGCTCACATACCAAGCGGCATGGCTTGAATCGAACGACTTGCCGTATGGAAAAGCATCCGCGATGGCGAAACTGATGGCAGGAGATACGGCGATGAAAGTGACGACGGAGGCGGTCCAAGTGTATGGCGGCTACGGCTATACGAAGGATTATCCGGTCGAGCGATTCATGCGTGACGCGAAGATTACGCAAATCTACGAAGGAACGCAGGAAATCCAGAGACTCGTCATCTCCCGCATGTTGACAAAATAATCGGGGGTGCATGATGCAAGTGAAACGTGAAGTAAAGTCGTCTGTCAAAGATGAAAGTTTGATTGAAAAGAGGCGCGAGCAGATCATTGATGGAGCCGTCCAGCTATTCAAGGAGAAAGGATTCCACCGAGCAACGACGAGGGAACTTGCCAAAGCGGCAGGCTTCAGCATCGGCACGCTTTATGAATACATCCGGACGAAGGAAGACGTCCTCTATCTCGTTTGTGACAGCATTTACAATGAAGTGCAAAGCCGCCTGTCGACCTTGATGGACCAAGAAGGGAATATTGAAGGACTTCGTATGGCGATTGACACGTATTATCACCTGATTGACGACATGTCGGACGAATTCGTCGTCATGTACCAGGAATCGAAATCATTGCCGAAGGACGCCCTCCAATACGTCCTCAAAAAAGAGATGGAAATGGTCGCGTTATTCAAGAACCTGTTGCAAGCGTGCGTCAGGTCGGGTGAAATGCGCATCGACGAAGAAGCAGTAGATATGGCAGCGCACCACGTCGTCATCCAAGGCCAAATGTGGGCATTCCGAAGATGGGCATTGCGCGGCACCTACAACATTGAGGAGTTCATCAGCTTTCAGACGGATCAATTATTCAAGGGAATCGTGAAGAACCAATAAATTGTACGGGTGCCTGTGCATGGTGCGATTATGGAAATTCAACTTTCAGCATAAAAATACAGTTGTTAATTAACAAGAGGTTGCATTAATCAGCTTTCTGTTTCTAATTCGTGCAATTGTAGTTAATAAACTGAATTGTGTGCTGCGCAGGCACCACAAAAGGGCACTACAAAGAGAAGGGGTGTGCGATAAATGGTTACAACTGAGATTTATAAACCGAAGCATCATGTTCGTTTTGTGACGGCGTCGAGTTTATTTGATGGGCATGACGCGTCGATCAATATTATGCGCCGTATCCTCCAGTCGACGGGGGCGGAAGTGATCCACCTTGGCCATAACCGTTCCGTTGAGGAGGTCGTGAATGCGGCAATCCAGGAAGATGTGCAAGGGATTGCCATTTCCTCGTATCAGGGCGGGCATGTCGAATACTTCAAATATATGTACGATCTTCTGCAGGAAAAAGGAGCTCCGCATATCCGCATTTACGGCGGCGGTGGCGGCGTCATTTTGCCGAAGGAAATCAAGGAATTGCATGACTACGGTATCGCTTGGATCTTCTCGCCTGAGGACGGCCGTAAGATGGGGCTCCAAGGGATGATCAACCGGATGGTGGAGGAATGCGATTTCCTTACTGAAGTGGAAGACGAAATGGCCAATCTTGAAAAAGTGGGCACGGACAATCCGGAAGTGCTTGCCAATTTGATTACGTACGCGGAGGAAATGTATAACAAGGAAAACCGTGACGCGATTACACTCATCCAAAAAGCGAGGGAATTATCGAAACACACGCCTGTCCTCGGGATTACAGGTACGGGGGGAGCAGGGAAATCTTCACTCACCGACGAATTGATCCGCCGTTTCTTGCGCGAATTGCCGGATAAGAAAGTTGCTATCCTCTCGATCGACCCGACGAAGCAGAAGACGGGCGGTGCGCTGCTCGGCGACCGGATCCGTATGAACGCCATCTTCAATAAGCGCGTCTTCATGCGCAGCCTCGCTACACGCGGATCACGATCCGAGCTATCTGGCGCCATCAAAGACGTGCTCGACGTCGTGAAAACGGCAGGCTTCGATCTGATCATCGTTGAGACGAGCGGAATCGGGCAAGGCGATGCGGAAATCACGGAAGTGTCCGACGTGTCGATGTATGTCATGACGAGTGAATTCGGCGCGCCGACGCAACTCGAGAAAATCGATATGATCGATTTCGCGGATCTGATTGTCATTAATAAATTCGAGCGGAAAGGGTCCGAGGACGCGCTCAGCCAAGTACAGAAACAGTACCAACGGAGCCATCTCCTTTTCGATAAGGATCTCGACACGATGCCTGTCTACGGCACGATTGCGAGCCAATTCAACGACAAAGGGACGAACTCGCTGTTCGCTGCGCTCGTTTCCAAGTTGAATGAAAAATGCGGCCTCGATTGGGAGACGTCCTATGCTGATTTCGTGAAGACGCAAAAGCAGAACGTCATTATTCCGACCGATCGCACCCATTACTTACGTGAAATCGCGGGCACGATCCGCGACTACCATAAGAAATCCGCACAGCAAGTAGACCTTGCCCGCCGTTTATTCCAACTAGAAGGCGCAATTGAGGCTGTGAATGAAAAATCATCGGATAATGTACTCGCCGCTTCACTCGAGTCGCTAGCAGAAGGCGTGCGTGAGGAACTTTCTGCGGAATCAAAGCGGATTCTCAACAACTGGGGAACTTTGAAAGAATCATATGCGGGTGATGAATTCATTACGAAAATCCGTGATAAAGAACTTCGTACCCTACTGACAACGACAAGTTTGTCAGGGTTGAAGATTCCGAAAGTGTCGTTGCCGAAATTCAAGGATTACGGTGAAATCCTTCGCTGGGTGTACAAAGAGAATGTCCCGGGTTCATTCCCATATACGGCAGGGGTTTTCCCGTTCAAGCGGGAAGGCGAGGATCCGAAACGCCAATTCGCAGGCGAAGGAACTCCGGAACGGACGAACCGCCGCTTCCATTACTTGTCGAAGGACGATGATGCAAAACGGTTGTCCACGGCATTCGATTCGGTCACGTTATACGGTGAAGATCCTGACGAACGTCCTGACATTTACGGGAAAGTCGGAGAATCCGGCGTCAGCATCTGTACGCTCGAAGATATGAAAAAGCTGTATGACGGCTTTGACTTATGCGCGCCGTCGACGTCCGTTTCGATGACGATCAACGGTCCCGCGCCGATCATTCTCGCGATGTTCATGAATACGGCTGTCGACCAGCAAGTGAAGCGCAAAGAGGAAGAACTGGGCCGTGTGTTGACGATTGAGGAATTCACGGAAGTCCGCAACGCCACGTTGCAAGTCGTCCGCGGAACGGTTCAAGCGGATATCCTGAAAGAGGACCAAGGGCAGAATACGTGCATCTTCTCGACGGAATTTGCGCTCCGCATGATGGGCGATATCCAACAGTATTTCATTGACCAAAAAGTGCGGAACTACTACTCTGTCTCGATTTCCGGCTATCATATTGCGGAAGCGGGCGCGAACCCGATTTCACAGCTCGCGTTCACGCTCGCGAACGGCTTCACGTACGTCGAGTATTATTTGAGCCGCGGCATGAATATCGACGATTTCGCTCCGAACTTATCGTTCTTCTTTTCGAACGGCTTGGATCCGGAGTATACGGTCATCGGACGTGTCGCTCGCAGAATCTGGGCGGTCGCGATGCGCGAGAAATACGGAGCGAACGAACGGAGCCAGAAGCTAAAGTATCACGTGCAAACATCCGGTCGAAGCTTGCATGCGCAAGAAATCGACTTCAATGACATCAGGACGACGCTCCAAGCGCTTATGGCATTGCAGGACAACTGCAACTCGCTTCATACGAATGCCTACGACGAAGCAATCACGACGCCGACGGAGGAATCGGTGCGACGCGCGATGGCGATCCAGATGATCATCACGAAAGAGCACGGTTTATCGAAAAATGAAAACCCGCTTCAGGGATCTTTCATTATCGAAGAATTGACGGACCTCGTCGAAGAATCCGTCCTCCAGGAATTCGACCGCCTGAACGACCGCGGCGGAGTGCTTGGATCGATGGAGACGCAATACCAGCGAGGCAAAATCCAGGAAGAATCGATGCTCTACGAAATGAAGAAGCACTCGGGCGAACTGCCGATCATCGGCGTGAACACATACTTGAACCCGAATCCACCTTCCGAAGAGGACATCGACAATATGGAAATCGCCCGTGCGACAAGGGAAGAGAAAGAGACGCAAATCGCCAACTTGCGCGCATTCCAATCGCAGCACAGTGATGCGGCAGAAGAAGCGTTGCGCAAACTGCAGCAAGTCGCAGTGACCGGCGGCAACATTTTCGCAGAGCTAATGGACACCGTCAAAGTCGCAAGTCTCGGCCAAATTACGAACGCACTATACGAAGTTGGCGGCCAATACCGCCGGAATATGTAATGAATGAAAAGGGAACGCTCTTGCACGAGGGCGTTCTTTTTTGGATATCCAAATTTCCATTAAAAACATTTCGAAAAATCATTACAAAAAGTGGATTTTGCCTGTTCCTTCCACGTATAATAAATAGAACAGGGGAAAGAGGTGGGGAGATGAAAGCATATCAACATGTATTGATCATCATAGTGATTATCATCCTCATCTTTTCCTTATACGGTGCGGGTTACGGTGCCATCCCTTTCTTGCTTGCCGCCTTTTATCTTGGCTTCCTCAGCGTCAAAGAATTCCAACGCTTCAAGAAGAGTAGAAGATGGTAGCATAACAGGCACTTCATTGTATATAATGATTAGTATGCTTTTGCTCAGAGAAAGGACGTGCGTACGTTGAATTTACATGAATTGACGAAAGAAGAACTACAAGAAGAATCGATGATCGATATTGCTTATGCCGTATTGACGGAACGACGGGAAGCATTGACACTTGAACAATTATTGAATGAAATCCGTGAATTGACAGGAATGTCGGAGAGTGAAATGAAGGACAGGCTTCTCCAATTCTACACAGATATGAATATCGATGGAAGATTCCTTGCCATTAATAATAACCAATGGGGCTTGCGCGAATGGTATCCAGTCGATCAAATCGAGGAAGAGACTGCTCCTGTCGTTAAAGTCCGCAAAAAGAAAAAGAAAAAAGCGTATGACGATGAGGAAGAGGAAGAAGAGGAAGAAGAAGTCGACGAGGACGAATTGTTTGATGAAGAATTCGACGAACTCGATGATGATGAAGACGATTTGGAAGATGAAGAAGAAGAAGAGGAAATCATCGAGATTGAGGAAGATCTAATCGATGATGAGGAAGGCCTCGAAATCGTTCCGGACGAAGAATTGGATATTGATGACGAAGACGAAGAAGATGAGGAAGATGAAGAAGAAGAGGACCTTCTCTAATACTTTCCACTTGACTTCGGGCGTTTAAGGATTTAAGCTTCTATTTGGGCTCCTTGAAAAAGGACACATGAATCCGTGTATAAGCGCTCCTCTTGTAGATAGACTACAGTGGAGCGCTTTTTGTATTTTATTACACAAAACCGAACCCCTAACACAAAGGAGGAGCTACAGATGACAAAATATATCTTTGTAACCGGCGGAGTTGTTTCATCTTTAGGAAAAGGAATCAATGCGGCATCCCTCGGAAGACTACTGAAAAGCAGGGGCCTTCAAGTCACCAACCAAAAATTCGACCCATACATCAATTTGGACCCGCGTATGATGAGCCCATACCAGCATGGGGAAGTCTTCGTCACGGAAGACGGTGCGGAAACCGACCTCGACATTGGTCACTATGAACGGTTCATCGACATCAAATTGAACAAATACTCCAATGTCACAATGGGGAAAGTATACTCCTCTGTCCTGCGGAAAGAGCGCCGCGGCGATTACAAAGGGGCGACGGTCCAAGTCATCCCTCATATTACGAATGAAATCAAAAGCCTCGTCAAACGTGCGGGCCAAGAAACGAACGCAGACGTTGTCATCACTGAAATCGGCGGAAGCGTCGGCGATATCGAATCGCTTCCATACCTCGAAGCGATCCGTCAAATGAAAACGGACCTTGGCAAGGATGATGTCATGTATATCCACAACACGCTCATCCCGTATTTGCACGCTGCCGGTGAAATGAAAACGAAGCCGACACAGCATAGCGTAAAGGAATTGCGCGGACTCGGCATTCAGCCGAACATGATCGTCGTCCGAAGCGAATATCCGGTCCCTCAGGAAATGAAAGACAAAATCGCCCTCTTCTGCAACATCAAGCCGGAAGAAGTGATCGAGGCGCTTGATGCAGAAACATTGTACGAGGTTCCGATCCGTCTGCATGCGCAAAATATGGACAAGATCGTCGTCGATTTCCTCGGCCTTGAAACGAAAGAGCCGGATTTGACAGGAATCGAGGAGCTCGTGAACCGCGTCAGAAATCTTTCACGAAAAGTGAAAATTGCGCTTGTCGGTAAATATGTCGAGCTCCAAGACGCCTATATTTCCGCGGTGGAAGCATTCCGCCATGCGGGATACGAGTTCGACACGGACATCGAAATCGATTGGATCAATTCCGAAGAAGTGACGAAAGAAAACGTCGAGGAAATCTTGAGAGACGCAGACGGTATTTTCGTTCCGGGCGGCTTCGGAGATCGTGGCATCGACGGCAAAATGGAAGCGATCAGTTATGCGCGTGAAAACGGAGTTCCATTCTTCGGCGTCGGCCTCGGCATGCAACTTGCTGCAGTGGAATTCGCTCGTGACGTCCTTGGAATGAAAGACGCGCATTCCGCCGAATTCGACAGTGAAACAGAAAACGCGGTCATCGAAAACAACCGTGATTTCGAGGAGCGTTCCGACATCGAGCAAGCAAGCGGAGATATGCGACTCGGCGCACATCCATGCAAGTTGAAGGAAGGCACAAAAGCGCAAGAAGCATATAACGACGAATTGGTGTACGAACGCCACCGCCACCGCTTCGAATTCAACAATATCTATCGCGAGCAATTCGAAAACGCGGGCATGATCGTGGCAGGGGAAAGCCCAGACGGCCATCTAGTGGAAATCATTGAGTTGAAGGACCATCCGTTCTTCATCGGAACTCAATTCCATCCAGAATTCGCATCACGTCCAACGCGCCCAACACCGCTCATCCGCGAATTCATTCGCGCAGCACTCACGCATCAAGACGCATAAAGTGAAACTACACTCAGTGGGGAACTCTTTCAT
This sequence comes from Sporosarcina koreensis, assembly GCF_001531445.1. Classification (GTDB taxonomy): domain Bacteria; phylum Bacillota; class Bacilli; order Bacillales_A; family Planococcaceae; genus Sporosarcina; species Sporosarcina koreensis_C. The sequence continues at coordinate 259 of NZ_LQYA01000065.1, read as the reverse complement.
CCCCACTGAGTGTTAGTTGAACCAATCGAGCATTAACTGGCAGTTGAACTCCCGCGATAGTGGGAGTCTTACTGCCAGTTAATGCGGGATAAGATGAAAAACCAGAAACCATCGATTTGGATGGTTTCTGGTTTTATTTTGATTGATGAAAGGCAAGCGCTCATAAAATCAGAATGGCGCTCATAAAATCCGTCAAGCGCTCATAAAATTCAGAATGGCGCTCATAAATCCTGCTAAGCGCTCATAAAATTCAGAATGG
>NZ_LQYA01000064.1:75996-83557 GCF_001531445.1 Sporosarcina koreensis | reverse complement strand
TGTGAAAATGTATTTAAACAACATCTCTATTATCATAAAAACCTATCCATACGAAACTATGTCAACGGGATTTAAACAATTGCTATATGAGGGAGAGTTTGAAAGTTGATTATAAAAAAGTTAATTGTCCAAGGAATTTCTTACCAGAGGACTATAGATTTTTCAAAAGGTTTGAATATTATTAGTGGTGAAAAAACATCTGGAAAATCATTAGTCTTATCTCTTATTGATTACTGTTTAGGAAAAGATCGTGGCATTTCATTGAAAGTACAAACTGAGTTAGCAGCCAATGTTGATTTCATTTTTTTAGAAATAGAGATTAATCAAGAAATATTTACTGTTTTTAGAGGGATAAAGAAAGATCTTTCTATATTTTGGCTTTATTATTGCAAATTTGATGGTATTAATGAATATATTCCAGAAAAACTTAATAAAAAAGAATTACAAGCTTTCTTAATGAAAAAAATGGGGGCAATGGAATTTAAGAAGACTAAGAATAAAGCAAGAAGTAACGAGTTAACCACGGAAACTATCTCATTTAGAGATATTTATAGGTACTGTTTTATAAACCAACATGATTTAGGTACTCATAACTTTTTATCTCACAATGAACCAATGAAAAGGTATAAAAACCCTATTTCTTTTGAAATGATTTTTGATTTAGTTAATTTTTCTCAAAACGAATTACAAACGGAAATTGCTAAAGTTCAAAACCAAATAATTGATAATGAGAAAAAGATAGATAACCTAGAAGGGTATCTCAATCAGAGAGGGAATACCGATTATTCTGATCTCTTGGATCAGATTGGAAATTATGATGATCAAATAGATGAACTCTTACAAAGAAAGAATAAAATCATTAGAAGACAGAATGAAGAGAATGAATTGGCGACAAGTAATAGAGACTATATTCTCTTAAACTCGGAAATTAATGAATTAGATTCTGAAATTGAACAAATAAAGAATCAAATAAAGGATATACAATTAGGTATAACTAGTAATGGGTTACTCTTGAGTGATTATCATTCTGAAATGAAAGATATAAAAACCACCGAAGAGATAAATTATAAACTTAAGATTAGTGAGCATGAACTTACATGTCCTTTATGTAATTCGAAAGTAAAAAATGATCTACATCAAGAACAGAACAAAAAAACTTCTCCTGAGAATTTCAAATATATTTTGAAAGACATTCAAAATAAAATAAAAATGGTTAATGAAGTAATGGATACTAGCAAAGAAAAAATATCAGAACTCCAAACTCAGATAAAGAAAAAAAAGAGAAAAAAGGAAATTTTATCTCTTGCTTTAAGCGAGTTTTCAAAAGATGTTCATACACCTTTTTTACCGCAACTTAACAGCATTAATGTAAATATAAATAATTTGGAAAAAGATAGGGAAATCTTATTAGAAAGTAAGCGGGTTTTTAATAAGATTAATGAACTTAGTAATATAGTAGAAAATGATAAAATTCAATTGGAAGCCTTAAAAGTTAAGTTGAAAGCAATGGATGAAAAAAGCAAGAGAAAAAATCAAATAATGAATGAACTAAATAGAGTCTATTTATCTAATATGAAAAAGATGAAATATTATGATACCACAGACTCATTCATTGATGAGGAAGATTATATTCCATACTATAAAAATGCTAGTGTTTATGAGCATGAAAGCGGAGGATTATTAGAGTGTATGCAACTTTCTTTCCTCGATGCGGTCATTTCTAATTCATCTGCTATATTTCACCCTAAATTGTTGATTCTCGATTCTATAAGTAAATATTTTGGCACAAATAAAAATGAGCAAAGTGTTCAAGTTGAAGACGAACATGTGATAAATGATCCAGAGGTCTATTTGAACATATATTATATGCTAGTAGAATTATCTAAAAAAGCACAAATAATAGTCGTTGAAAACACTCCACCTGAGGAAATGTTGCAATTCGTGAAATATTCGTTTAGAGATGGGGAAAAAGGATTTATAGATTTAAGTAAGAATGAGTTTTTATCTAATTAATTCTTAACTTCTTGGGACTCTACATATTTAAATAGTTTAAAACCTTGGCTACGTAGCATTTTGTTGGAAATATATTGATAAATAAATAAGAAAGAACGCCAAGCAATCAAACTGTTTAGTTTAACAACAGTTTGATTGCTTTTATTTATAACTAGTATAGTTACAGTATTCAACTGCATAAAAATAACAGATTATGTTTTTAATCGTCTTCTTCTTGGGAAAGAACTAGAATAATTATACCATAATGAGTTTTAGATAATTAATACAGATAATTTGATACCAAAGTGTACTATTACTGCCTTATAGATTTGAATAAAAAAAGCTGAAATGAGAAAGTTCATTTCAGCTTTTTTTATTCACTACAAAGTTTAAGGAGGTTTTTACATGAAATTATATTATGTCCGTTCCCCTACCGCTAGAAAGTCTTAATTAACTTATTTACTCAAATAAAAATCTATTTATAGAAAGGAAAATCGTGATGGAATTAAAATACGTTATTCCGAACATGGAAAAAACTTTTGGAGATTTAGAATACGCAGGTGAAGGTAAAGTCGAACAGCGACGGATTAATGGGCGTATGACGACACTCACTCGTAGTTATAACCTATATTCCGATATTCAACGGGCGGATGATATTGAGGTCATTCTCCCACAAGAAGCTGGGGAAAAATTCTTTGAATCAGAGGAAAATCTCAAACTGATAAATCCACGAATTACCGTAGAAGGATATAAAATTGGGGATCGTGGTTTTACAAATTATATCTTACATGCAGATGACATGGTAAAAGCATAAGGAGGAAAACGATATGAGATTGGCACAAGGTATTGTCATTGATAAGGATAAGACTTTTGGTTTATTAAAATTTTCAGCATTACGGCGTGAGGTCTTTTTACAAAATGAAGATGGAACGGTATCATCGGAAGTCAAGGAACGCACGTATGACTTAAAATCGAAAGAACAAGGACGCATGATTCAAGTGAGTATCCCTGCTTCTGTTCCATTAAAAGAATTTGACTACAATGCAGAGGTGGAAATTATTAACCCTGTCGCAAATACTGTGGCGAATGCGACCTTTCGTGGCGCAGATGTTGATTGGTACATTAAAGCAGATGATTTAGCCTTAAAGGAAAAAGCAGCAACAATGGGCGGTAATACACCAAAAGCTACTCCTAAGGAAAAATAATGAAATATTTCCAAAGACGTGGGAAACGGATTAGAGCTAGTGATGTGTCCCTCGTTTTTCAATATGTAATTTTGGGGCTGTCTGGTGTATGGCTTGTTTCCTTTATTCCTTTTCATCTGACATTTTTACTATCTACAACATGGCAACTTGATGTATTTCAAGCGCACTTTATTAGTATGTATGGATTGGTGTCACTGATTATCAGCCTTGTGGTGACAGCTTGCTGCGCTCTTGTTTATTATTGGTATCGCTATGACCATATTAAACAGGTTATTCACCGACAAAAACTTGCCAAAATGATCTTGGAGAATGGGTGGTATGAAACAAAACAAGTACAATCAAACAGTTTCTTTGAAGATATACCTTCGGGAAAAACCAAGGAGAAAATCAGTCATTTTCCAAAGATGTATTATCGGTTTGAAAAAGGTTTGCTTCATATTCAAGTGGAAATTACACTCGGAAAATACCAAGAGCCCTTATTAAACTTGGAAAATAAATTAGAAAGTGGTCTGTATTGTGAACTGGTATCGAAAGAATTACATGATTCTTATGTGGAGTATGTTCTTTTCTATGATATGATTGCGAATCGTATTTCTATTGATGGAGTCACCGCACCAAATGGCAGCTTAAAGCTTATGCAGTCGATGTATTGGGAATACGATAAACTCCCGCATATGTTGATCGCTGGCGGAACCGGGGGTGGAAAGACATATTTTCTTCTCACACTAATTGAAGCGCTATTAAAAACAGATGCAAAATTGTATATTTTAGATCCAAAAAATGCTGATTTAGCGGATTTAGCCACTGTTATGCCTGATGTCTATTATAAAAAGGAAGACATGATGACATGTATTGACCAATTTTACGATGATATGATGGCTCGTAGTGAAGAAATGAAACAGATGCTCAATTATAAAACAGGGGAAAACTATGCGTATTTGGGTTTATCACCACACTTTTTAATTTTTGATGAGTATGTCGCATTTATGGAGCTACTTGCTTCCAAAGAAAACACAGCAGTATTAAGTAAACTGAAACAGATTGTCATGTTAGGCAGACAGGCAGGATTCTTCCTAATTCTTGCCTGTCAACGTCCAGACGCAAAATACCTTGGGGATGGAATCCGTGATCAGTTCAATTTTCGAGTTGCTTTAGGGCGTATGTCAGAACTTGGCTACGGCATGATGTTCGGTAGTGACGTACAAAAGCAATTTTTCTTAAAACAGATCAAAGGAAGAGGGTATGTTGACAAAGGGGACAATGTCATTTCTGAATTTTATACACCACTTGTCCCGAAAGAACATGATTTTTTAAAGGAGATTGCTAAACTAGTCCAATAAAGGCTGCCCAGTGCGGCGGCGTGCGAAGCGAAAGCCGCTGTGCTGGGCGAAGCCTGCGTGGCGACAGCCACGCTTTACCCCCCGTTTCTAACAGGGGGGTAGAAAAACAATAATAAACTGTTTCAAAAGTACAGAAACCCTGATGTATCAAGAGTTTAGGTCATATTACGAAGATGTCAGCTTTTAGCCCTTAGTTGACATCTTTTTTCTGTTGGGAGGAATGCACATGAATGAAGTACCTTGGTATCAACAATTAAAAGAAAAACGACTGGCATATGGCGTATCGCAAAATAAATTAGCAGTACATGTAGGAATTTCAAGGCAATATATTAGTGAAATTGAAACTGGAAAAATCACACCAACCCAAACATTACAAAATGCGATGTTCGATATTTTAGAACAATTTAATCCAGAAGCACCACTCGAAATTTTATTTGATTACGTGCGAATCCGTTTTTTAACAACGAACCCGAAGCCAGTTATTGAAGAAATTTTACGATTGAAAATGGAGTATATGATTCATGAAGATTATGCGTTTTATTCTTATTTGGAACAATACGTCTTTGGCGACATTGTTGTCATGGTTTCGCCAGATGAAGATAAAGGTTGTCTGCTAGAACTCAAAGGTAAGGGTTGCCGTCAATTTGAAAACTTTTTATTAGCCCAGCAACGGACATGGTTTGATTTTTTCATGGATGTATTTCGAGTAAATGGTGTCTTTAAACGAGTTGACCTTGCAATCAATGATAAAACAGGCATCTTGGATATTCCGTTTTTGACGAAAAAATGTCGAGATGAAGAATGTATTTCTGTGTTTCGTAGCTTTAAAAGTTATCGTTCTGGCGAATTGGTTCATGGAGAAGAAAAACGTGATATGGGAAATACGTTGTATATCGGCTCTTTGAAAAGTGATGTGTATTTTTGTGTGTATGAAAAGGATTATGAACAATACGTAAAACACGGAGCATCCCTTGAAGATACAGACATTAAAAATCGTTTTGAAATTCGATTAAAAAATGATCGTGCCTATCATGCCGTTGTTGATTTAATGACCTATGAAGATGCGGGACGAACAGCATTTTCCATCATTAATCGATATATTCGGTTTGTTGATAAAGATGAGAAAAAACGTCGAAGCAGTTGGCCAATGAATGCAGAGTGGCAACGTTTTTTAGATTTAGGGGAAAATAGAAAAATTTATTTAACAACAAAACCTGAACCTTACACATTCGACAAAACACTTAGATGGTTGGCACGTCAAGTAGCCCCTACTTGGAAACTTGCAACTAAACTAGATGAAATCAATCAAACAACTGTGATTAAAGATATTTTAGATCAAGCGAAATTAACCAAACGTCATCAACAATTATTGATGCAACAGGCACTTGAAACAGAAGAAGTCATTAAATGATAGATTGGGGGACTTCCATGAAATTCGTAAAATATATTTTTATTACCATTATAGGCGGTATCGTTTTATGGTTTATCGAATGCATGCGGCAAGTAACAAAGTATTAGAAGATGGAAGGAGAAATGAACAATGAACTTTGGACAAAATTTATACAATTGGTTTTTAAGTAATGCACAGTCTCTAGTATTAATGGCGATTGTTGTAATTGGTATTTATTTAGGGTTTAAACGTGAGTTCTCGAAGCTGATTGGATTTTTGATTGTGGCATTAATCGCGGTAGGATTGGTCTTTAATGCAAGTGGTGTTAAAGATGTATTGTTAAACTTATTCAATAGAATTATAGGAGCTTAATTGTTCAATCTGCAGAAAGTATTTAATGTAGATATATAATTGTTAGTGTATTTATCATTTTATCCAGTTTGGAACGGTGCATTTCTTCTAAACGTACTAACTTGCAGTTTACTTGGTTTATTGAAGAAATGTAGTATAATATTGTAAACGTGTGGCTAGATTTTTTCGCTTGTGTTTCGCAAGTGTTGACAAAAATGGTGGGAGCATTAGCTTCTACTATTCCAATATTTATCATGTCGGTATGGTTGCCGATATGTCCTATTAGCTTCGCATAATGAGTAGCCACACGTTTATATATAAGGAGTTTTTTTATGAAAGAATTTTATAATATTAAAACAAGAAATGAATTTGCAGATTTTCTGAATATACCTAGAAAGCAGCTTAGTTACGTGTTGTATGTAAAGGGAGTCAAAAATCTATATACCACGTTTGAAATACCTAAGAAGAATGGTGGTATTCGTAAAATTAATGCTCCGTTAGAAGAACTGAAAGATATTCAAACAAAACTTGCTGAAGCATTGTATAACCATAAAGAAAAGGGACGAAAGAAAAACAATAATATCTCTCATGCTTTTGAAAAACAAAAAAACATTATTACAAATGCAAAAATTCATCGAAATAAAAGGTTTGTTTTGAATATTGATTTAGAGAATTTTTTTGAAAGTTTTCATTTTGGTCGTGTAAGAGGTTTCTTTAATAAGAATGGTAATTTCTTATTTCCTATTGAAGTAGCTACGGTTATAGCACAAATATCATGTTATGAAGGAAAGTTACCTCAAGGGGGCCCAAGTTCTCCTATCATTACAAATTTGATTTGTGAGATACTCGACTTCAGGATAATGAAAATCGCAAAAAAATATAAGTTACATTATACTCGATATGCTGATGACTTAACATTTTCGACTAATGATAAGAAATTCTTAAATCTACAAGACGAATTTTATAATGAAATTTCTAAAGAGATTGTACGAGCTGGATTTAACGTTAATGAAAAGAAGACAAGGTTACAATTTAGGGATTCTAGACAAGTCGTGACTGGACTTGTTGTTAATAAAAAAATAAACGTAAATAGAGTTTATTATAAAGAAACTAGGGCAATGGCTCATCAACTCTATAAACAAGGAAGTTTCGAGATTAATGGCGAACCCGCTACCCTTAATCAATTAGAAGGAAGATTATCATTTATAAACCAACTAACTTGGTATAATAATAAAATAGACAATATCAAACATCATTTTAATAATTTAAGTACGAGAGAGCGT
>NZ_LQYA01000064.1:13978-75986 GCF_001531445.1 Sporosarcina koreensis | reverse complement strand
TTTAAAATCCGCTTTAAAAAGTCTATACAACTATTATCCAGATTTAGTAACTAAAAATAATGATGGATCGTTTAAGTATAAAATATCATTTAAAAAGGGATCTCCTAATTACTTAAGCTATTTTAAGAGGATAAGTAAGACTTTACCAAATAATCCTGTGATTTTAATGTTTGATAATGAGATTAAAAGCGGAAAGAAGAAACCTGTCGGCAAATTCCTTAATCATGTGCAAGTTAATGATGAAAATAAGGAAATATTAACGGATAGATATATGATTAATATTATTGAGAATCTATACTTGTTGACAGTACCACTAATTGGCGGAAAGGATGAATGTGATATAGAAGATTTATTTGATGAGATTATCCTTTCCCAGAAGATTGAAGGCAAAGAATTTTCAAAAGAGGATAAGTATGATGTGTCAAAATACTATGGAAAAGAAATTTTTTCTAAATATATTTTGAATAATTATACAAATATAAACTTTGATGCATTTAAACCTATTCTAGATAATATAAATAAAATAATAGGTATATGCACAACGGAACCTATAGGTGAAAAATCGGATTTGAATATTAAAAATGAAGATGAAAATAGTGCAAGAAAAATACCTATAGAAGTCTAGTATATTTAAAGTATGATTTATCAAATCTCGATAGTAAAAGCCATTCTGGGAATAACAAATTCTAATAAAATGATAAGAATTAGGACTTTTACATTGAGCGCATAGTAAATTAGTGAAAATATACAACAGCTAACTTAAAACAGTTAGCTGTTTTTTTATGCCCACTTTAAATAAAAAGGATGTGAAAACTATGGATATGCAAGTTTATATAGCAAATCTCGAAAAATATAACGAGGGTGAACTGGTAGGGACTTGGTTTACACCACCAATCGATATGGAAGATGTGAAAGAACGAATTGGCTTAAATAGTGAATATGAAGAATACGCCATACATGATTATGAATTGCCATTTGAAATTGGTGAATACACTCCAATTACTGAAATCAACCGATTGTGTGCAATGGTACAAGAATTAGAAGGCTCACCAATTTATCATGAACTATCTGAGATTCAAGGCTACTGGTTTGATAGCCTAGAAGAATTATTAGAACATCAAGAAGATATTATTTGTTATACAGATTGTGAAGATATGGAAGATGTGGCTCGCTACTATGTAGAAGAAACAGGCATGCTTGGTGAAGTCCCTACTAATTTACAGAACTATATTGATTATCAATCACTTGGAAGAGACTTAGAAATAAACGGTAATTTCCTCGTTACATCACATGGTGTGTTTGAATATCTTGGATAAATAAATATTAAAAATTACGAAACAGTCTGTGGTGCAGGCTGTTTTCTTTTTGAAAGGAGAACTTATGAAAAAATTAAAAAGTTATACACGTATTTGGTCGGTTGAAAAAGTTATTTATGCAATCAATGATTTTCGTTTGCCATTTCCTGTCACATTTAATCAAATGTCGTGGTTTGTACTTTCTTTACTACTCGTCATGTTACTCGGGAATCTTCCGCCACTCTCATTGATCAATGGAGCACTATTAAAATATGTGGGAATCCCAGTAGGATTAACATGGTTTATGAGTCAAAAAACGTTTGATGGCAAAAAGCCGTATAGCTTCTTAAAATCCGTTATCACTTACTTTTTTCGTCCTAAAATAACTTATGCAGGGAAGCCGGTCAAATTACAACAAGTGAAAATGAATGAAAATATTACTGCTGTAAGGAGTGAAGTCCATGCGTTATCCGATTAAATATATAGAAAATAATCTCGTCTTTAATCATGATGGCGAATGTTTTGCTTATTATGAATTGCTTCCCTATAATTATTCTTTTTTATCACCAGATGAAAAAGTTCAAGTACATGATCATTTTCGCCAATTAATTGCACAAAATCAAGACGGAAAATTTCATGCCCTACAAATTAGTACGGCGAGTAGTATTCGTTCTGTTCAAGAACGAAGTAAAGACTTAGTTACTGGTCGATTAAAAGATGTTGCTTATGCACGAATTGATGATCAAACGGAAGCGCTTGTTTCGATGATTGGGGAACACCAAGTAGACTATCGTTTCTTTATTGGTTTTAAACTGCTCTTGAATGAAGAAGAAGTTAGTATGAAAACAATGGGGAAATCGATTAGAAATTCACTATCTTCTTTTTTTCGTGATGTGAACCATCATTTAATGGGGGATTTTGTTTCGATGCCTCATGATGAAATAAGACGCTTCTCTAAAATGGAATCTTTGCTACAACACAAAATTTCAAGACGGTTCAAAATCCGACCTTTAAATAAAAATGATTTTGGTTATTTGATCGAACATTTACATGGTCAATCAGATACTGCTTATGAAGAATATGACTATGTGCTTCCCCTAAAGAAATTAAAACAAGAAACATTAGTGAAACGTTATGACATCATTAAACCAACACGTTGTTTAATGGAAGAAAACCAGCGTTATTTAAAAATCGAACAAGAAGAACAAACAACCTATGTTGCTTATTTTACGATTAATTCAATTGTTGGCGATTTGGAGTTTCCTTCAGATGAAGTCTTTTATTACCAGCAACAACAATTTACGTTTCCGATTGATACATCCATGAATGTGGAAATTGTTACGAATAAAAAAGCATTATCGACCGTACGGAATAAGAAAAAAGAACTGAAAGATTTGGATAATCATGCGTGGGAATCCAACAATGAAACAGGAAGTAATGTGCTAGAAGCCCTAGAACAAGTGAATGAATTAGAAGACGTACTCGATCAAAGTAAAGAATCGATGTACAAGTTAAGTTATGTCATTCGGGTTTCGGCATCTACCTTAGACGAACTGAAACAACGTTGTAATGAAGTGAAAGATTTTTACGATGATTTGAACGTAAAACTTGTTCGTCCCTTTGGAGATATGATTGGGTTACACAATGAATTTATTCCCGCTAGTAAACGATATATGAATGATTATATTCAGTATGTTACATCTGATTTTTTAGCCGGTCTTGGATTTGGAGCAACCCAAATGCTTGGTGAAACAGAAGGGATTTATATTGGCTATAACTTAGATACAGGACGCAATGTGTATTTGAATCCGAGTTTAGCAAGTCAAGGGGTAAAAGGTTCTGTAACGAATGCTTTGGCTTCTGCTTTCTTAGGTTCACTTGGTGGTGGGAAATCTTTTTCAAATAACCTACTTGTATATTATGCTGTCTTATTTGGTGGACAAGCTCTTATCGTTGATCCAAAAGCAGAACGTGGCAACTGGAAAGAAACATTGCCTGAAATGGCACATGAAATTAATGTGGTCAATTTATCAAGCGATGATAAAAATAAAGGCTTGCTTGATCCGTATGTCATCATGAAAAAGAAAAAGGATTCAGAAAGCCTTGCGATTGATATTCTCACCTTTCTTACAGGTATATCAAGCCGGGATGGAGATAAATTTCCTGTATTACGACGGGCCATTCGTGCGGTCAGTCAACAAGAGGAACGTGGGTTACTTCTTGTTATCCAAGAACTTAGAAGTGATCCAAATCCATTAGCGCGTCCCATCGCCGATCATATCGACAGTTTTACGGATTATGATTTTGCTCACCTTCTATTTTCCGATGGAACGGTGAAAAATTCGATTAGTTTGGAAAAACAGTTAAATATTATTCAAGTCGCTGATTTAGTATTGCCCGATGCAGAAACGGGGTTTAAGGAATACACAACAATGGAATTACTTAGTGTTGCGATGCTGATTGTAATTTCTACCTTCGCATTAGACTTTATCCATTCTGATCGAAGCATATTTAAAATTGTTGATTTGGATGAAGCTTGGAGTTTTTTACAAGTCGCACAAGGGAAAACACTCTCGAATAAATTGGTTCGTGCAGGACGCGCCATGAATGCCGGTGTATATTTTGTGACGCAAAACGCAGATGATTTAACGGATGAGAAATTAAAAAACAATATCGGTGTAAAGTTTGCCTTTCGTTCTAGGGATATTAATGAAATTAAAAAAACATTAGAGTTTTTCGGGGTCGATAAAGAAGATGAGGGTAATCAAAGGCGGTTACGCGAACTAGAAAACGGTCAATGTTTGATTCAAGATTTATATGGACGGGTTGGGATTATTCAAGTCCATCCTGTTTTTGAAGATTTATTTGATGCATTCGATACTCGGCCACCTACAAATGAGAAAGGGACGAGGTGATGATGTGAAGAAACGACAATTGAAAAAAGTGATTTTAACGGTAGTACTCATTGGTGCTACCGTTTTTCTCTGTCTTCTATTACTTGGTGCTTTTGCGCAAGCTGCGGGATTAGTCGATGATACGGTATCAGAAGATAATTTGTATTCCCTTTATCCATTAGATCATTATCAATTAGATTTTTATGTCGATACAGGTTGGGATTGGCTTCCGTGGAACTGGAATGATGGAATTGGTAAACAAGTTATGTATGGACTTTATACGATTACCAACTTCATTTGGATAATAATTCTATATTTATCAAATGCGACAGGCTACTTAATCCAACAAGCCTACTCCCTTGATTTCATTTCTCAAACAGCGGATGCGATTGGGAAGAATATGCAAACATTAGCGGGGATTACGGCAAGTGGTTTTAGTAGTTCGGGATTTTATGTCGGATTCTTGCTGCTATTTATCTTGATTATTGGAATTTACGTTGCCTATACGGGATTAATGAAACGAGAAACAACGAAAGCGATTCGAGCGATTATGAATTTTTTAGTTGTGTTCTTGTTATCAGCTTCTTTTATTGCTTATGCACCAACCTATATTACGAAAATCAATGATTTTTCAGCGGATATTAGTCAAGCAAGTTTAGATTTAGGAACAAAAATATTAATGCCTAGCTCTACTAGCCAAGGAAAAGATAGTGTCGATATGATACGGAATAACCTCTTTTCTATTCAAATAGAGCAACCATGGATGTTGTTGCAATTTGATGATTCGGACAAAGAAACGATTGGTGAAGATCGGGTTGATACGTTAGTTTCTATCAATCCTGATACGAATAATGGAAAAGACCGTGAAAATGCAGTTAAGACAGAAATTGAAAATCATGACAATAAAAATTTAACGATTACGAAGACCACGACACGTTTAGGAATGGTCTTCTTTTTGTTTCTGTTTAATATCGGGATCTCTGTTTTCGTATTTCTTCTATCGGGCATTATGATTTTCTCACAAATTCTGTTTATTATTTATGCGATGTTTTTACCGATTAGTTTCCTGTTATCCATGATTCCAACTTTTGAAAATATGGGAAAACAAGCGATTATGAGACTGTTTAATGTGATTATGCTTCGTGCAGGAATCACGTTAATCATTACCGTTGCTTTTAGTATTTCCTCCATGCTGTACAGTTTAACAACAAGTTATCCATTTTTCTTAATCGCGTTCTTGCAGATTGTAACATTTGCCGGGATTTACATGAAACTTGGTGACATTATGAGTATGTTTAGCTTACAAAGTAATGATTCACAAAATGTCGGCCGTAAAGTGATGCGACGACCTTACCACATGTTTAATCGTGGGAGTCGTAGATTACAACGAACAATCGGACGTACGCTTGCGGGGGCAACAGCTGGAGCAACAGTCGGGGCCATGGTTGGGAAATCAAAACAAACAAAAGGTTCGTCCTCTCCCCTCCGCCCATTGCAACGGTTAACATCGACGACAAAAAATAATAAAAAACAACCGAAAGAAAAGACGAAACCAACATCTCTCAGTCAAAAAGTAGGTCAAGTCACAGGGAAAATGGTAGGTGCAAAAAATCAATTACGTGCAAATATTAAGCATCGTAAAGAACAAATCCATGATTTACCTACCACTGCCCACTATGCGGTGATGCAAGGAAAAGAACAATTGACAAGACCTGCCCGTGATTTTAAAGAAGGCATGAAACAAGCAAAAGAAAAGAGACACAAAACAGATGCAGACCGTCAAGTAAAACATCGTCAAATCATTGCAGATAGACGGAAAGCGTTGGATAAAAGACGTTCGCCTTCTCTGGAATTTGACAGTCATAAGCGACCAGTCACGCATAATGTCAATGAATCTGTTTATCAAGATCAATTAAAGAATCCAGTTGTCGAATCAAAAGAAAAGACTAAGCCTGCCGCAAAAAGTGAGCATATGAAGCAATTCAAATTACAACGCCAGGTATCGCATCCAGACAGAAAAGAACATTTTACGGATGATACCAAACCACCTATTAAAAAAGAGAACCGATCTTCCAATGAAAAACGGTCTCGTTCAAATAATAGTCGGAAAATCATCAAGCGTCCAATCCATGCAGTTAGGAGGAAACGCTAATGAAAGTGATGAAATTAAAGGTCATGTTCATTGTTGGAGGATTAGGTTTTCTTGCCTTTTTAGGGCTATTAGCATTTGTAGCGATATTTATATCGAATGAAGAACATTCATCGGATAGCAGTGATTTCATTCATGACATAGACAGTATATCCGTATCCGCCGATGTATTAAAACATCAGCCAATGGTAGAGAAATATGCAAAAGAATATGGCGTTAGTGAGTATGTATCCATATTACTTGCCATCATTGAAGTGGAGAGTGGTGGAAAGTTAGTCGATGTGATGCAATCGAGTGAATCCATGGGATTACCACCTAATTCGTTAGATTCAGAAGAAGCGTCTATCAAGCAAGGTGTAAAATATTTTGCAGACTTAATTCAATCTTCAGAGTCTAAAGGGGTAGATAGAAATACGGTCATACAAGCTTATAACTACGGTGGTGGTTTCATTGATTATGTTGCACAAAGAGGTAAGAAATATAGTTTTGACCTAGCCCAAAGCTTTGCGAAGGAACATTCAGGTGGAACTAAAACCACTTATTCCAATCCGATTGCCGTAAAGAAGAACGGTGGTTGGCGTTATCTGTACGGCAATATGTTTTATGCCGATTTGGTCAATCAATATTTTCACTCTCCACAATTTGATGGTGAAACGGTGCAACTTGTGATGGAGGAAGCATTGAAATATGAGGGATATCCTTATGTTTTCGGAGGGGCTCATCCTAACACCTCCTTTGATTGTAGTGGACTCACACAATGGAGTTACCAGAAGGCTGGAATTAGCCTACCAAGAACAGCACAGCGGCAATATGATGTGACAGAACATATTCCACTAACTCAAGCAAAACCGGGTGATTTAGTGTTCTTTCATTCCACGTATAACTCTGGAACATATGTTACTCACGTTGGAATATATCTTGGAGAAAACCAAATGTATAATGCAGGCGACCCGATAGGTTATGCGGATTTGACGTCTTCTTATTGGCAAAAACACTTAATAGGGGCTGGACGTATTAAACAATAGAAAGGACTGGAATAGATGAAAAGCTTTTTTAAGAAAAAAGAAAAACAAACGCTAGAAGCAAAATCTAAAAGACGGAAAGTACGGACTGTTGGAACACAAAAAAAATCAGTGATGATGTTATGGATAGTCCTCATTGGAAGTCTTACCTTTGCGATATATAAAAACTTTACAGCGATTGACCAGCATACCATTCATGAAAGAGAAATCATTGAAACCCAGATGATAGATACAAATGCGATTGAAAGCTTTACTAAAAAATTTGTGAAAGACTATTATACATGGCAAAACGAAAAAGATTCCATTGAACAACGGGCGGAAAAGATCAAAGATTACTTGACAGAAGAATTGCAAGCTTTAAATGTAGATTCCATAAGAAGAGATATTCCGACCAGTTCTAGTGTAGGTAATATAAACATTTGGTCGGTATCGCAGGAAAATGGGGATACTTACGCGGTTGTTTATTCGGTAGAACAAAAAATTACAGAGGATAAAAATAGTAAGTGGGTACACTCTACCTTTCATATTCTACTTCATCAAGATAAGTTAGGAAACTTAGTAATTACTCAAAATCCTACCTTGTGGAGCTTACCGAAAAAATCTGATTATGAACCAAAACAACCTGAAAGTAATGGAACAGTCGATTCTGATACCGTGCATGAAGTGACAGAAATTTTGGAGACGTTCTTTGCGTTTTATCCGACTGCCACAGATAAAGAACTTGCCTATTATGTGAAAAATAGTGCCTTACCACCAATCGGTAAGGATTATCTATTTTCAGAGCTAGTCCATCCAGTTTTCCAATCAAAAGATAGTCAAATAAAAGTCTGGGTTACTGTTAAATATATTGATGAAACGACAAAAGCAACACAGTTTTCACAATATATACTCACGTTAGAAAAAGAGACAAATTGGATGATTGTAGAATAAAAATATATTATTTAAAACACCACGACTCCTTACTACCTGGTCAAGTCGTGGTGTTTAATGATGATTTAGTATATCAATAAATATATTACTCCATTAAAATTCATGTATTAATTGTTAAGTCTTGAAGTGACTTATTTTATATCTTCGTTTTCATCTTCTTTAATAATAGAAAAAACTTCATTCATATCTTCAATATCGAGTGCCCGAACAATTTTTTCTAAATGTTCAAACTGGATTCATTTCCTTTTTCTATTTGCCAGCTCGCTTAAGTTGACATAGAAATTAATTTGAAGTATTATTTATATGAAACCTATCGGTCTCTTTTGTGAGGCGAATCGGCTGCTATTCTTAATCGATATCTTGGTAAGGAGTGTATATAACTTTGCGTAAAGGTGAAAAAACTCGTCAAATGATTATTTCTAAATCATCCCAACTTTTTAACCAAAAGGGATATGCCTCTGCTCTTATTAGCGACGTTATGAAAGAAACTGGACTGAAAAAAGGAGGGATTTATCGGCACTTTGACAGTAAAAATGAACTAGCAATTGAAGCATTTAAATACTCCGCGAAAACAATGCGAGAGCACTATAAAAATGCAATGCATGACAAAAAGAGTGTAAAGGAACAGCTACTAGCATTCATAGATGCATTTACAACTTTGGAAAGAGATGTTCCTATTCAAGGCGGATGCCCCTTAATGAATGCTACAATTGAATTTGATGACTCTACATCTGAATTAATCCCATACGTACAATCAGCAATGAATGATTTATTGTTATCTGTTGAACAGCTAATGATTGATGGACAAAAAAACAATGAAATATCTAAAGATATAAATCCAAAGCAAGCTACTATAATTATACTTTCCAGTCTAGAAGGTGCACTTGCTTTAAGCCGTCTTTATCGTAGTCCTGAACCATTAACCCAAACTGTACATTACTTGCAAAGCTATGTCGAACAACTATAAAAGTGTAATGCTAAGTTTAATAGACTAGCTTTTTTTTAACTAAAAAAGAGACCAATAGGTTTCTTTTGTTCTATCAAAAAAATGTCCACTACTTCGGTTTTATACAAAAAGGAGGACTCTCAATGATTCAAAATGAACGAAAACGTATGTGGCTTTACGCTTTGACAGGTATGATGCTTACACTTACAACAACCGGATTCGCCCGTATGTCCTACGGTGTACTTATGCCGTATATGCAAGAAGAATTACAACTTACTCATGCTCAAGCAGGATTACTCGGCACATTTATTTCTCTAGGATATCTATTCATGGTAATTGCAGCAGGAATATTTGCTTCGCGATTGGGGCAAAAGCGAGTGATTGTAATAGGTGCCTTTCTTGTAACTTTAAGTTTATTTGGTTTCTCGTTAGTTCCTGCCTTTGGTTGGGCGATAACCAACTCTATTTTGGCAGGAGTAGGAAGCGCAATGGCTTTTGTCCCATTAGTCTCCTATATGGTTGCTGCATTTCCACAAAAGCGGGGCTTCGTCTTAGGGCTCTTATTAAGCGGATCTGGAATTGCAATGTTAATAAGCGGATTCATCGTCCCTATTCAGGGAGCATTATTTAATAATTTTTCTTGGCGCTTCTCTTGGCTCATTTTTGCTATTATTTCAACCCTAGTTACTTTTTTTGCTGCTTTTATCCTGAAAGAACCTAAACTAGCTGGTGAAGGGGAGCCTGCTATTGGCCAGAAAATCCACATCGTCTCTGTACAAAAAGTGACATATCAAAATAAAGAGGTAATGAAAATTGCACTTCTATACTTTAGTGTAGGTGTCGCTTATTTAATCCCAATTTTATTCCAAACGGGTTATATGCTATATGTTGGTATTCCTTCATATCTTGCAAGTATTACCTTTGCTGTTGCTGGACTTTTCGGAATTATAGGTGGTCCTATTCTAGGGGGGGGTTCAGACTGGTTGGGGCGAAGAACTACACTTATTATTGCTTTGTGTTTGGCGATAATTGGTACTTTACTACCTGTCTTCTGGCCAAGTACATTTATTTTTTTATTGTCAGCGACGCTATTAGGCTTATTAACAGGAAGTTTGATGGTTTTAATCCAGGCAGCGGTATCAGAACAAGTCAAAACTCATCAGCTTCCCATCGCTGTTGGATTTATCACTTTTTTCTTTGCAACCGGACAGTTAATAGGTCCAGGGTTAGGTGGATGGTTAATTGAAATAGGAGATCATTTTTCGAGTGCTTATCTTTTTTCTAGCTTTCTTTATTTCATTGGATTAGGGATTTGCATCAGTATCAAATTCTCTGAAGACGATAGAAAAGTTCAAGAAAAAAATGTAGCTGGGGCGTGCCCCTAGTTTAAGGAGGAATTTAAATGAACAGTGCAATTCGTCAGATACAGCAAATTATTAATGGAAAACATTCAGGACCACCAATAGCCTATTTAATTGGATTCAGACCCATTGAAGTGAGTGAAGGCTATACAGTCTTTACATTAAACACTAAAGAAGAACATCAGAATCCAATGGGAACTGTGCATGGTGGAGTATTTTGTGACTTAGCTGACAGTGCAATGGGGACGGCATACATGACATTACTTGAAGATGGAGAATCATTTACAACTGTCGAGTTAAAAATAAACTTTCTAAAACCAGTGCGGAATACGGAATTAGTTGCAAAAGCAAAAGTAGTGAAAAAAGGTCAAACAATCGGCCTCGTTGAATGCGATGTTTTCGATGAAAAGAATAGTTTAGTTGCAAGAGCAAGCAGTACATGCATGACATTAAGAGGAAAAACTGCTGATGGACGATAAGATAAACGCATTATTTATGTGAAAAATTCCGCTAATTTAAAAATATTGCAAGTTCTGTTCCATTTGAGCAAACTGTTTTGGAAAGAATAAAGAATGAGATCATTGAGGTGGAAAAATAATGAAGAGAGTTGTTATAACGGGTTACGGTTCTATTTCGTCAAGCGGGGCTAATGCAGAAGAATTATGGGAAAATACGAGTAATGGTCAAAGTGGGATTAAAGCTATTACAAATCCTGATTTTGCGGGGTTACCAACAAAAATAGGTGGGATAATCGAAGAGTATG
Source organism: Sporosarcina koreensis (assembly GCF_001531445.1). Taxonomy (GTDB): domain Bacteria; phylum Bacillota; class Bacilli; order Bacillales_A; family Planococcaceae; genus Sporosarcina; species Sporosarcina koreensis_C. Next base: position 64,626 of record NZ_LQYA01000064.1, on the reverse strand, counting down.
ATATTGAAACTTACTTGGATAAAAAAGAAATCAAGAAAACGGATCGCTTTACTCATTTTGCTACAATCAGTAGTTTACAAGCATTGAAGCAAGCTAAATTTAAAAAGGATGATTTTGATCTGAATCGTTGTGGTGTATTTATAGGCACAGGAATAGGTGGAATTAATTCTTTAGTTGAAAATCAACAAGTGCTAGACACAAAGGGAAGCAGAAAAGTATCTCCACTGATGGTTCCAAAAATGATTGCCAATATGGCAGCTGGATTTGTTTCCATTAAAACTGGATTTAAAGGAGTAACAATGTGTCCAGTATCTGCTTGTGCGACAGGCAATCAAGCAATTGGTGAAGCATTTTTAAATATAAAATATGGATTGAGTGATGCTATATTGGCAGGTGGGACAGAAGCCTCTATGACCCCTTTAGCTTATGCAGGCTTTAGCAATATGAAGGCAATGTCTAAGAATAATGATAATCCGGAAAAAGCTTCAAGGCCTTTCGATAAAAATCGAGATGGTTTTGTGATGTCAGAGGGAGCAGGTGTATTGTTCTTAGAAGAATTAGAGCATGCATTGAATCGAGGGGCTACAATTTTAGGCGAAGTAATTGGTTATGGAATGACCTCTGACGCCTATCATATGACAGCTCCTAGTTCTGAAGGTGCTATTCGCTCTATGCGTTTGGCATTAGAAATGGCACAGGTGGATGCCAGTGAAGTGGACTATTTAAATGCACATGCAACTAGCACTGGTATAGGGGACATTGGTGAGACCAAGGCTATAAAGGAAGTATTTGGGGATTATGCAAAAGAATTGCCTATCAGTGCTACAAAATCTATGACTGGACATTTATTAGGTGCAGCTGGTGGTGTTGAATCAATCATCTGTCTTAAAGCGATGGAAACGAATGTTTTACCGCCAACAATCAATTTAGAGGAACAGGATGAGGAGTGTGATTTGTTCTATATACCAAATGAAAAAATGTCTAAGGAAACCAATATTGTTATGAGTAATGGATTTGGCTTTGGTGGACACAATGCAACCATATTGATGAAAAAAGTTTCTTTTTAAAAACATATAATTTTAATATAAAGTAAAAAATAAAATGTTAGTTTGAGATCTTCTTCTACCGTTCGTCCGTTAGAACACAGTGATATTTAGAGATTAGGAGATAGAAATGAGTGAAAATACTGAGTGGATATACTGTCCGATTTGTAATTCAAAAACAAGGATAAAGGTACATGAAAAAACAATAATAATTAATTTTCCCCTTTATTGCCCTAAATGTAAACAAGAGAGTCTAATTAATATAAAACATTTTAAACTTACTTTAATCAAAGAGCCAGACGCTAAGACGCGGAGCCGATAATCTGAGGTTAATGTATCTCATTTTATCGGCTTTTTTTATAGATATTTAGATTCAATAATCTTTTATTTCATTTGATTCTACAATGCCATTTACTAGAGCTTCCATGAGTATCAACTCTTTTTCAGTAAAACTATCCATCTGTTTTTCTATCCATCTACGTTTTGTACCTTTAATTGTATTTGTAGCAGGTAAGAAAAACTCATCAACGGACACATTTAATAATGATACAAGATCATAGAGTACCTGTATGCTAGGGTGTTGCCCTTTATTCTCAATGTTTGTTAAATAGCGTGGGTCAATCTCTATCGATGCCCCTACCTGTTCTCGGGTTAAACCTTGTTTTATACGGGCTTCTTTTATCGCAAGCCCAAACGTTCTAAAATCATATTTATCTTCTTTTTTACGCATAATAAACCACCTCTATACATTTTACTGTTCCTATTAAACTAGAAACAGGTATAGTAAAACGTACTATGTGGTTATACAATTCCTATTGTGTGTTTTATACAACAAAAGATACTGTCAGACGGCAATAAAAAAAACCGTTATCTGGCAGTGTCCTTTTCATGCCTTAAAATGATATTCCCTTTCCAGACGACGGTTTAAATAGCCGCTGTCTTTCTTTTTATATAGAATTTACAGATGGTGTACGAAGTTTAATCTTTTTTAAAAGATGACGGCTCCTAGGAGGTAGTCGTCATGCAATATATTGTTATTCAACAATGCTTGTTTTCTCACCCCCTTATTAAAAAAGATTATCTACCCACCCTAGATAAAAACGCTTATAAATGTGGTTTTTTAGAACATATAAGACGAACTATTGAAACACATAAACAGACTGAGCAATCTGTTTATGTGTTTTTTTGTTTACCGAAAACTTTTTTAAAAGTATTTTTATCAAATATGCAACAAACAGACCTTTTGTGTTGGGACTTAGTACAAAGGGAGAGAAAAGAGCAAAGCTCACTTCCTTTCATAACACGAAAGGGGATGAGGAAAATGAAGCCATCTTCTTTTCAAACAACCATAGAAAACCAGTTTGATTATATATGCAAGCGTGCGATAGAAGATGAACGTAAAAATTATTTCAAACATCTATCGAGAATTTCAAAACACGAAGTTTCCTTCTCTAATACAGACGATTATCTGGTCAATCAGTTTTCTACCATCGATAACTATTCAAGTGATTTGCAGATTTTCACATGGAATGATTTTAATTTTGGTGTGGAAAGTGATTTGTTATGTGGAGCATTACGGAAGCTGACAGATAAAAAGCGTAACATCGTTTTACTTTATTACTTTATGGATATGAGCGATACGGAAATTGCAGAGTTATTGAAATTAAATCGTTCAACAGTCTATCGTCACCGAACTAGTGGACTAGCCTTTATTAAAAAATTCATGGAGGAGCATACAGAATGAAAACAAAATATCCTATGATTCCCTTCTCTCTTATTGTAAAAGCGACCGATGGTGATACAGAAGCAATTAACTATATTATAAAACATTACAAGGGTTATCTTTCAAAACGTTCCCTTCGATTAATGAAAGATGAATACGGAAATTCACACATGATAGTTGATGAAACGTTACGCGGCAGATTGGAAACCAGATTGATTACCAAGATTTTAGCCTTTGAAATTAAATAATCAATTCTCCATTTGCGGAAGCGTGCTGGAGCGTTACACGCTTCCTGATTAGTAGTTTGTCAATCTATTAAAGCATACTGTACCCAGTATATTTTGATAGGCTGACAAGCCAATGTTCCTTGACAAAGAAAGCACGGAAGAGAATGCCGCGCAGTATAAACAAAAAATCAGATACGTTCTGCTGATGATGAGCTACCTGATTCATACGCCATGACTTTCGATGGAAACGAGCGATTATCTATGAGTCTAATACAATCATGGTAGATTGTTGGCTATAATCCATCAGATAGGATAATGATACTCCTCTATCGTCATGGTTCGAGCGTTCAAAGCGTCGCAAGCTATGAGTAGAGCTGGAAGGAATACTTGCAGGGGTGAAATTCCCGTGGAGCTGTACCGACAGCCGTCTGATTTTTAATTGATTAATTATAAGGGGGCGTGTTTTTTGAAACAAAAACTGATTCTTTATAGTATGCAAATTGCTATGTTAAAACAACTGCTAACCCGTAAATTGATTACTGAGAAAGAATATTACATGGTTAAAAATAAATTAATGAAAGAATATGGCATCATTTCTGATATTACAGGCTGAATTGTGTTTCTATTTGCGATACAATAGAAAGTAAATAGGGAACACAAAAGGAGGAGCTGTTATGTCAAAGGTAGAAGTGATTCGTGCCAATAGTGACTTAGCCAACCAGAAACGTGGGAAAGAAATAAAACAGCTTAGGGTAGCAGCCTATTGTAGAGTAAGTACAGACTCGGAAGATCAGTTAAACAGCTATAAATCGCAAGTCTCTTATTACTCGGATTTAATTCAGAAAAATGTAGAGTGGGTGTTAGCCGATATTTATGCGGATGAAGCCATCACAGGTACACAAGTTACTAAACGTGAAGATTTTCAACGAATGATTAATGACTGTATGAATGGAGATATTGATATGGTGATTACGAAATCAATATCTAGATTTGCAAGGAACACATTAGATACGTTGAAATATGTTCGTATGTTAAAAGAAAAAGATATAGCTGTTTATTTTGAAGATGAAAAAATTAATACGCTTACAATGGACGGTGAATTGTTACTTGTCGTTTTAAGTTCAGTTGCACAACAGGAAGTAGAAAATATATCTGCTAATGTTAAAAAGGGATTAAAGATGAAAATGCAACGTGGAGAATTAGTCGGTTTTCAAGGATGTCTCGGATATGACTATCATCCAGAAGATAAAAGTATTTCAATAAATGAAAAAGAAGCAGAAATTGTTCGTTATATTTTTCAAAGATATGTTGAAGGAGCAGGAGGGAGTATCATCTCAAGAGAGTTAGAGAATTTAGGCTACAAAACAAAGAGAGGTACTCCAACATGGGCTGAAACAACTGTACTTGGAATAATAAAGAATGAAAAATATAAAGGCGATATTTTAATGGGAAAAACTTTTACTTTAGATCCTATTTCAAAACGTCGTTTAGAAAACTTTGGTGAGGAAGATCAGTATTATTTACGAAATCACCATGAACCAATTGTTAGTGCTGAAATATTTGATAAAGCACAGGAAATCAGAATGAGAAGAAATCGTGGACGAAATACAGTAGCAAATAATGGCGGGAAGCGAGAGAAGTTTAGTCGTAAATATGCGTTTAGTTGTATGATTGATTGCGGTTACTGTGAAAGTACATTAACAAGACGCAGATGGCATAGTTCAACGAAATATAGCAAAACGATTTGGCAGTGTGTTACAAGTACAAAGAAGGGCAAAAAATTTTGTCCAGATAGTAAAGGAATACCAGAAGAAGCCATTGAAAAAGCCTTTCTAGAAAGTTATCGAATTATGTGTAATAATAACAAAGATGTGTTGGAAGAATTTTTGCAACGCATGGAAGAAACATTGAGTTCCAATACCGTTCAGAAAGAAATAGCTAAAATAGAAAATGAAATTAAGGGATTGGAAAACAAAAAGAATAAATTAGTGGACATGAGATTAGAGGAAATCATCGATAAGGGAACGTACGAAGAAAAGTACAATGCACTCATGCAAGAGATTAATGAGAAAGTTCAAACAAGAGAAAAGTCCTTATCAAATTTGGAAGAAGAGAAGGATATTAAAAAACGCTTGTTAGCTTTCAAAAAAGTATTGGAACAAAATGAAGTGATTGATACGTTTGATAGGTATGTATTTGAAAGTGTCGTTGACAAGGTAATTGTAGGTGGAGTAGATGAAGATGGAAATAAAGATCCTGCCATGATTACATTTGTATATAAAACAGGTTTAAGTAATAGTCTCGATGGTGAAAAATTTAAACCTGCAAGAAGAAATGCGAAAAAAGAAAACACAAAAACATCTAACGAATTGTGTTCACATACAGTCAACGAGGATAATAAATTGTGTTCACATAGTAGTGACGACACACGTGGAGTGCGTGGCGTTGATAGAGTTGAAATAGCCTAGTGGCGCTGGGTTTGGTGGTTTTTAGTTGAATAGTGAAGTGTGTTTTATGTTCCCTCGGACTAATGGTTCGGGGGATTTTTGACCTGACTTGGAATTAACTTTTTGATTTTTGAATTTGTATGTTTGAGGGCATCTTCAAGAAGCCCGATCAACTGGGAGTAAGAAAGATAATAAAAGGTGAGTAATGAAATAATCACCAATTTAATTGAGCCGCTGCCCATTTTTTATTAGGTATCCGGATAGTAAGACAATTCCCCCACTTTCTTACCGTAGGGGTCATAAAAATATTCAAAAATAGAGCCAGTCGTTCTCTCAAAGAGAATGACCCGGCTCTATATCTATTAAGATATGTTTCTATTACTGAAGGTTCAACTGTACCTTATACAACCTTGTATTAGGATAGCTGATGAATCGACCATACTATATCCGTATTGAAATTAAGGTCTAGACCGTCAGCTTCGTAATATAATTCAACTGTATCACCTGCTTGTAGCTCTACATCACCGGTTAGCGTCACCGTCGCATTACTTAGTACGGTCCTTAGCGTTAAAACCAACGCTACATTGACGTCTAAGATGGGCATATAACCTTTTATTAAATCAGTGTTGCCATTCTTCTTTACAGTAAAAACTGGATCAATGTCACGTCCTATGCTTACACTCACTGCAGCGTTAGTCTTATAGTTAACAGTTGCATGTATCGCATACTTACCAGTAGCCGGTGCCGTAAATGTACCTGTATAAGGATCAAATGCAGAGTTTGCGTAATAAGGAGAATTGACATTCCAGTTATTAAGTACCGTGCTATTTGAGATTGAGGTTGTCGAACCCGAAGCAGAAAACCCTTCCGAGGTAACAGAAGTAGAAGTACCTGGCGGGCCTGGCTCACCTTTATCTCCTTGTGGTCCTGCTGGTCCTACTGGTCCTGGTTGACCTTGGTCTCCAGGCTCACCTTTATCCCCTTTATCTCCTTGTGGTCCTGCTGGTCCTACTGGCCCCGGTTGACCTTGGTCTCCGAGCTCACCTTTATTCCCTTTGTCACCCTGAGGTCCAGACTCTCCTTTATCACCTTGTGGTCCACGAGATCCTGATGAACCTGCGTCTCCTTTATCGCCTTTTTCTCCAGGTGGTCCAGGATCCCCTTTCTCTCCAGATTGTATTCCTTCTTCGCTTATCACTCCAACATAGGTTACTAATATTTTCGTTGCTTGCACACGTGTTACCGGGTTACCAGGCATAAACTTACCGCCTGTTCCACTTGCGATGTCAAATTCATGTAAGAAAGAAATTGCGTTTTTTGTTTCGTCATCAAAGAGTGCAATGTCAGTAAAAGGTGCCATTTCACTCGCAATGTATGGCTCATCCTTAACAATTTCGTATGAGCGCATAATCATTAGCGCAAGTTGGGCACGGGTTACTTTATCACTCGGTTTAAAATTACCATTATGTCCTTTAATAATGCCGTGTTGATAAGCAGCTGCAATTTCTGCTTTTATTGCTTCATCGTAATTTTCGATGTCTTTGAATGGAGCATGTACATTGGTTTTAAGGTCCAATGCACGGACAATCAAGGAAGCTGTTTGTGCACGAGTCAGGTGCATATCCGGTTTAAATGTACCATCAGGATACCCTGTAATAATACCTGCATTTACTGCTTGTTCGATAAAATCTTTTCCCCAATGATTTTCAATGTCAGAGAAGAGACCTTGCGTTGTACTAATTGTTTTCGAACTTAGAACGCTTTCAATGTTCTTTTCTTTCGCTTGTGATGGTAATGGTATTGCTACTAACTGTAAAATAATTGCTAGAATGAAAATCAATCGAAATTTACTCATTTTTTCCTCCTACTTTTTTCTTTTTAATTACTTGGACAACTATAACAAAGCGAAATTCAACTGCCTATTGAGGAATGTTAATAATTATAAATAAATTTGCTCACGTTAAACTTAAATATCTTAACTTTCGCAGAGGGAAATCGGCAAATAAGCCCTGATATAACTAGGCAATCCTTCCATCCAATACATGACTTGCTTTTGGATTAGGTTTCTGATTCGCTTTCCTGTCTTCTTGAGGGCATCTTCAAGAAACCCGACTAATTCCTGCAATGCACAGCCCCAGTCAAGGTCTATTATTACTTGCCACCGGGGAAGTTGTTGGAAATGGTAATTTCTCCTTCTACAAAAACCCAGAAGTTGATAAGCTAATAGAATTAGCACGTACAGAAGCAAATGAAGAAAAGAGAATGGAAATATATGCACAGCTTCAAGAAATTGAGCTAGAGGAGTCACCACTGATTCCTATTAGAACAATTGATCATTTAGCGGTTGTTGCTAAAGATATAGATAATGTATGGATGAATCCAGTCGGCTTCTTCTTCTTTGAATAAGTAAAGCAAGTAGAGTAGGCGCATGAATTATTCATGCGTCTTTTGCGAATCCGTGGATCTGAGAAGAAGGGCATTGCCTCTTCTCCCCTTTTTATATTTTTTTTTGCATAGTTGTTATACTTTACATTAATATAATTACAATTGAAATCGGTAGCATTACCCACCCACCATTCATAAATTGGTAAGGAGGGTGTATATGGACTATTTGTTAAAGCGCGTCCCCTATCACGTTCATAGCACATCTTGATAAATTATTGGAGGTGGCAAGAATGAATAATTTCTATAACGAACTCCAGGCGTTGAATGTTGGCGATTTTAATTCGACTGAGGCAGTTAATTGGGACCCGAACTCAAATCAAGTTGCGCAGCTCGGTACTTTTGGCAACTGTGCCCGTTGCACTAACTGCTTTAGTTGTTTTAGCTGTTTCTTTAACTGCTTTAATTTCTTCCGTTGCTTTAATTGTTTCCAGTGCTCTAATTGTTTCCGCTGCTCTAATTGTTTTCGTTGCGGTGGCCGTTGCCGCGGTTAATACTTCCAGAGTATAACAAAAAATACGATTGCCAAGGTCCCTGCAGTTGTTGCAGGGACTTTTCTATATAAGAGTAAACATATGAAACAAGTTACGGTACATAGGATTGTAGTGTACGTCATCATTTCGATTTAGAAGGAGGAATGGAATGTCAAATTTGACCCCCATGATGCGCCTGAAAGTGAAAAGAGACACATTTTTTCTCCCCGATTCAAATAGTGGTGTGTACTTTCGAAATAATAGGAGTTCTTTTCGTATGGAAGGAAATACGATCGTTCAGTGGATTGAAAAACTGATACCAATGTTCAACGGGAAGAACACGCTAGAGGATTTGACAGATGGATTGCCTGTGCCATATCGGAATCGTGTCTATGAAATTGCGGAAGTGCTGTACCAAAACGAGTATGTTCGGGATGTGAGCAAAGATCTTCCTCATCAATTGGCCGATCAGGTTCTGACTACGTATGCCTCCCAAATTGAATTCCTGGACAGTTTCGGTGATTCGAGTGCGTACCGATTTCAAACCTATCGACAGGCAAAGGTGTTGGCAGTTGGCGCTGGTCCTTTTTTTGTGTCGCTGGTTTCTTCATTACTTGAATCTGGGTTGCCCAAGTTCCATATGCTCATCACGGACTCGGAGTCGACCAATAGACAACGGTTGACGGAACTCGTGGCACATGCCCGTGAAACAGACACCGAGGTAGAGGTAGAAGAAGTCGGTTTACAAAAGGATTGGCGGGAGATTGTTCAACCGTTTGATTCGATTTTGTATGTGTCTCAGAAGGGCGATATTGAGGAACTCCGAGTTCTTCATCAGATTTGTAAGGAAGAGAGGAAGGTGTTTCTCCCTGCTATATGCCATCAGCAGGCGGGCTTTGCGGGTCCGCTAGTGCACCCAGACTCTGAGGTGTGTTGGGAATCTGCGTGGAGGCGCTTGCATCGAGCTGTACTTTCCAATGAGCAGCAGTTCACCGCTTTCTCTGCCACAGTTGGGGCAATGTTAGCCAATATAATCACATTTGAATTGTTTAAAGAGATTACAGGAGTGACCGAAGCCCAACAGAGGGACCAATTCTATCTGCTTAATCTAGACACATTGGAAGGAAACTGGAATCCGTTTTTGCCTCATCCGTTGGTGGAAGGACAGATTTCTAGCGAATGGACATCAGACTTGGATGTGTTTCTTAAACGAAACGTAAGCAAAGATGAATCAAATAGATTGTTACTTTACTTCAGCCAGTTGACATCAGAAGTATCAGGGATTTTTCATATTTGGGAGGAAGGAGATCTCAAACAGCTGCCTTTAGCACAGTGCCGCGTTCAGGCGGTTGATATGTTGTCGGTGGGACCTGCTGACCTTTTACCAGCCGTTGTTTGTGCAGATTTGACGCATGAGGAAGCACGGAGGAAAGCGGGATTGGCTGGAATAGAATCGTATGTGTCACGAGCGGTTGGGCTACTCGATGCGCCCCTACCTTCAAACCAGGAAAATGGGGAGAACGGGGTAGAAATGAAGGAATTCATCGGGGTTGGAGCGGGGGAAACGGTTGCGGAAAGTATATGCCGGGGATTGCAAAAGTGTTTGGACAAAGAGCTAAGCATGCAGCTCATCGATAAAGAAATCCATGTTACTCCGTTGCATGTGGATACTGTAGAAGATGAGCATTGCCGGTTTTATTTGGATGCACTGACCACTATGTATGGCCCGCCGACGATTGGCTTGGGAGAGGAAGTGAACGGTTTTCCTGTCATCTGGGTCGGAACGAATGACGACTGGTATAGCGGTGTAGATCTGAATCGTACATTGGCGTTGCGAAAAGCGCTACAACAAGCGCTTATGACTTCACACCCGGTGCAAGCACAGGAAATTGTTCTATTGGAACAAAAAGTACCACTCAGCCTTATTATCTCCGCTTATGATGAGAAGGGAGAGGCCGAGATTTTGCATTCCGCTATACAAATCCTCGAACGGAATGACAAACGGCTACTCGTATGTGATCTAGCATTTGAACCATTCTTGAAAGAGGGGCTCGCCGGGGTGTTTGGAGTGTCGTTAGGAGAGGAGGGAGGATTCCGGTGAGTGCCGTCATTCTTGTTGTTGGCGAAGGATTATTGGCTGACCGTGTGTGCGGAGATCTATCCACTCAATACGAAGTAATACGCCGCTGCAATTTCGAGGCGGGAGTACCAGAAACGACTGATCTGGTTCTCGTATTGCACGATACCTTGAATCCTTCCATTCATAAAAAAGCGGAAGAGGTATTGCGGCCAACCGGCATACCTTGGATGCGAGGTTTTGTTTCATATGGAGAAGGAGTGATCGGGCCACTCGTACGTCCGGATATACCAGGCTGCTCACAGTGTGCAGACAAGCGACGAATCATGGCCGGACGAGATCGTAAAGAGATGTGGGAGATGGAACAGCGACGTAAGGAAAGTGGTGAAATATCGAGTGATCCATGGGCATCGCGTACGGGATTATTGCAAATGGCGCACCTCCTAGAGTCGGTGATACAGAGCGTACTAGATGGAGATCAGGCTCATTCTGTAGGTCGTTTATGTTTACTCAATCTGAAATCGCTAAAGAGTTCATGGCATTCGTTTCTTCCTGACCCATTGTGTCCAGTCTGTAATCGATTACCCGATGATTCACCAGCAGCTGCCCGAATTACATTGCAACCTAGTCTGAAGATCAGCACTGACAGTTACCGTTGTCGTTCCATGGATGACCTGCAAAAAATTCTAAGCAGGGATTATCTAGATGATCGGACTGGCCTGTTAACTAGTAAAATGTATCACCTTATGCTGCCATTTGCCGATGCAAGTGTTAATCTGCCGTTGTTTATGGGAGACGAGGGGGTGGCAGGCCGAACTCATTCATATGAGGTTAGTGAGTCTACGGCTATTTTGGAGGGGTTGGAGCGGTACTGTGGTTTGTCCCCAAGTGGAAAGCGAACAGTGGTCCATGACAGCTTCCGCAATCTGGAAGATCGAGCGCTTAATCCACTCAAGGTAGGTGTGCATTCAAAGGAACAGTATGCGCTGCCTAATTTTCCGTTCAAACCGTTCAATCCTGATCGCTCCATCGATTGGGTTTGGGGTTATTCGTTTTTGGAAGAGCGCCCTATTCTGGTTCCGGAGTTGCTTGCTTATTATAGCTTGGGAGGAGAGGGAATTGTCTATGAAACTTCCAATGGATGTGCGTTAGGCGGTAGTCTAGAGGAAGCCATTTTCTACGCAATTATGGAAGTTGTTGAGCGTGATTCGTTCCTGATGACTTGGTACGCAGAGCTGGCACTACCACGCCTTGCCCCTTATTCTACTGATGATCAAGAATTACAGTTGATGATTGACCGTGTGAGGACGGTTTGTGGTTATGATCTTCATTTTTATAACTCGACGATGGAGAATGGTATTCCAAGTGTGATGGTACTAGCGAAAAATAGGAAAAAAACGGGGTTGAATATCATTGCTGCGGCCGGCGCTCATCTGGATCCAATACGAGCGGCTAAAAGCGCGATTCATGAGTTGGCTGGCATGATGAAAATACTTGACGAGAATTTGGAGACTAACCGGGAGGAATATGTGCGAATGTTGAAAGACTCTTCCTTGGTACGGAAGATGGATGATCATGGGATGCTGTATGGGCTGCCGGAAGCGCAAGAACGCCTACAGTTTTTGTTAGATGATAATCGGCCATTGCGAACCTTTGATGAGGAATTCAAATGGGAGGCAGTGCATGCAGATCTCACGGATGACCTACGGGATATTCTCCAAGTGTTTAGGGGATTGAACCTCGATGTGATTGTGGTGGATCAAACGACACCGGAAATCAGACAAAATGGACTGTTTTGCGTTAAAGTCCTAATTCCGGGTATGCTGCCAATGACATTCGGTCAACATCTTACCCGAATAACAGGGCTAGAGAGGGTGCTTCGGGTGCCAATGGAACTCGGATATAAGGATGAGCTGTTAACACTTGAACAGCTCAACCCATATCCGCATCCGTTCCCATAACCAGTCGTTAGGAGGTAGGAGGATGAATCTTGAGGCATTGCTGCACAATCTCCATTTTGATATTGATAAGGTAAGTCCGCCCGACTGGGAAGTGGATTGGAATGATGCACCCCTTACGTATAAGCTCTACCGTGGCTTACCTGTGATTCCGCTTTCTTTAGAAGTACCGTTGACGCTTAAAGGAATGGAAGTACCGGCAAAGCCTGACCTAAGCAAAATCGGTCATTTTCTCTGGTATGTATTTGGTCTAACTCAATTTAGCGAGTCTAAGATGGACTTCGGTTCCAGCGATCAAGCCATGGACCTAATGCAGTCGAAACGGCGGTTTGCTCCTTCCGGTGGGGCGCTGTATCCAAACGAATTGTATGTTTATTTGAAGATAGAGAATTTGCCTGCCGGTGTGTACCATTATGATGTGGCACATCATCGCTTAGTGTTGCTGCGAGAAGGGAATTTCGATTCATATATATCCCGGGCACTTGGCAATCGATGTGACCTATCCAATTGTTTTGGGACTGTTTTTGTATCAACAATGTTTTGGAAGAATTTCTTCAAATACAATAACTTTGCATACCGTCTTCAAGGGTTGGATGCTGGTGTGCTAATTGGACAATTACTGGAAGTTGCAAAATGTTTTGGTTTTGCCTCTTGTGTATTCTTCCAGTTCCTTGATCGGGCCATCAACCACCTGCTTGGGCTTTCTGAACAAGAGGAGAGTGTGTATGCGGTGATTCCGCTATCGGCGGGATCAACAAGCTGCTTCAACAGAAGGAACATAGATAGGCATGATTCTGCCACTGAATTATGCCAAGAGTTGACGGCAATTCAGACAACGCACTACGTCCACTCACGAAGGGTTCTAGAGTTTCCGATGTTAACGGAAATGAATGAAGCGTCTATGTTGGAATCGACGAAATCGTTTCGGCAGATCGAGGAGAAGCAAATAAATCCTGAGGGTCAAACAGTGACTCTGCCGTATGTGAAGCGATTGTCATATGATTTGGCGTCAGTATGCCGAATACGATTTTCACCGGACAAAGATTTCGTTTTGGGGAAGGTAAGTCAACAACAGCTTGCTACACTGCTTAAGGGCGCGGTGGATTCCTTTTCGTATCAAAATGATTTGGATGGAGTTCAAAGGAAAACGAAATCCCGTGTCACACTTTACGGATGTTTATATAATGTCGAAGGTATTCCGAATGGTGCATATTACTATGACAGTTCTGGCCATGCGTTACGTAGAGTGCAACCCGGAGATCAGCGATTACAGTTACAGCACGGAATGTCCGGAGGGAATGTAAATCTGTTTCAAGTACCGCTTTGTCTACATGTGACAGGGGGCAAAGATCATTTAAAAACGGAAATGGGATACAGAGGATATCGCATCCAACAAATGGAAGCAGGTATGCTTGTGCAAAGATTGCTCCTAATCGCCTCATCCCTCGGCTTCGGAGGGCACCCACTTCTCGGCTTCGATGTGAACGTAAGTGACGCGATTTACAAGCTGAGTCCACAAGGAAAAACTAGTCTCATCCAAATTCCGACAGGTCCGTATCGACAGCGTCCTTCGTTAAATGGGGGGCTGCATAGTTAAGTAAATGGTAATGCCTCAATTTCCTATTAGGAGTTGAGGCTGTTTTTCTGTGAAAATAAATCTGCACATGGCCTTTGAATAGATTCAATCGGAGAAGTGAGTGACAAAGCTAGATGACAATTTGAAGTGAAGAGAGCGTCGGGATTCCGCTAGTTTACTTGATACTTATTTCAGACTTTGTACTGGATCCCTTTCGCTGCTTTCGTAAAGGGCTTGCTGGAGCTTTTAGTTGAATATTGAAGTGTATTTTATGTTCCCTTGGACGAATAGTTCGAGGTTTTTTCCGCCTGTGATCTACCACTTCATTTGCGTGTTACGTTACGTAATAAGATAACCTGATGTAGAGAAAATAAGGAGGGATCAGGGTGGTAACGGAGAAGAAGCAAAGAAGGAAGATAACGAGAAGATGGTATTTGTTACTATTTATATTGATTGCTAGTGTAGTGGGCTGCTTTAGTTTGTTTTATGATGATGGCTCGGTTTCTTCTTTTATAGATAATGAAGGAGAGCAGGAGTTTATGGAAGCTTATTACGAGGCGATGTCTTATCTGCCGGAGCCTGCGGAAGAAGTTTTGCTCACAACATCATTTGGTCAAGTTAAGCTTTACAAGTTTCAGGCATCCGAGACAGAACGCACCCCATTGCTTTTATTGCCTGGGAAGTCCGCTTCTACGCCAATGTGGGAAGCTAATTTACAAGACCTGATTCAAGAAAGGCCGGTATACACAATTGATTTGATTGGAGAGCCTGGGCTGAGTGTCGAAAATGTGAGAATCCAGACAATACAGGACCAGGCGACATGGTTAAAAGAAGTAGTAACCTCATTAGATGAAGCGGAGATCCACCTGTTAGGCTTGTCCTTTGGAGGATGGAGTGCTGTGAATTTACTAGTTCAGGAAGAGGTTCCGCAGGTAAAATCACTTATTTTAGTTGAACCTGTGTACGTGTTTGATACGATTCCTTTAAAGATGGTTTTAGCCTCGATTCCCGCTAGTGTGCCGTTCATTCCCAAATCGATTAGGGACCGGATGTTAAGCTATATTTCCGGGGGCGCCGAGGTCGAAGATGAACCTATAGCGAGACTCATTGAAACCGGTATGAGATCTTTTAAAAGCAAGTTGCCTATGCCGCAAAAGATTAGCAAGGAGGAACTGGAATCCTTGACTGTTCCCACGCTGGCTATTCTTGGAGGGAAATCAACGATGCACAACCCTGACAAAGCTTTTGCCGCTGCCGAAGCAAACTTGACGCATCCGCAAAGCGAAGTCGTTCTGTTTGACGGGGCATCTCATGCTATTAATGGGGAATACCCTAAGGAGCTTGCGGATCATATTCAGATGTTTTTGACAAGATTGAAGCCGTAGGGATGGAGGGAGAATTTCCATTACGAAAACTTATTCAGTCAAAGAACTGGCAGTAATAAATGGAGTTTCCAGAAGAACTTTGCAATATTACGATAATATAGGAATTTTAGGGGCTATTAAAAATGCCAAAGGGCACCGGACTTACACTGAGGTACATCTGAGGAAACTAACTCGAATTAATTACTACAAAAGCTTGGGGCTTTCATTAGAGCAAATTAAAAATAAACTGAGTGATTCGGATTCAGATAACGCTGTGGAAAAAGAACTGTGTTCCCAAAGTATAATGCTGCGGAGACAGATGGAAGGGATTAAGGCGAAGTTGCATGGCATTGAAGTTTCCCAGAAGCTGCGTGCGGCAGGGTATGAAATACCATGGAAACTGTTAGCTGGCCTGATGAATGTATTGGAAATGGACGCCATTGACCATTGGAGCGAATATGAGTTTCCGGAAGAGGATTATGCGGTTTTTCAGGAAGTTTTCCTGACAGAGGATGCTGTTTTTGAGTTTTACAATGAATTCCGAAGACTGATTTTATATTCAGCAGCTTATGAAGCGAGCGAAGTGCCTATGGAGTCAGAACTGGTTGAAGTACTTTACAAGGATTGGCAAGCGATGGTTACTAACGTAACGTCTGGCAATGCCAAAGCAATGGAGGCTCTGCTAAGAGTGGATAGTGATCGTGCTCAATGGAGCCGAGGAGAACAGGATTTAATAAGTAAAGGGGAACCTTATCTCACCAAAGTCATTCTCCATTATGATCAAGCGAGAGAAGAGTAACTAGGTAAGAGATCGTTCGAAATGGGGTTGTTTCAGTTATCTCCGACGGGGATACTTATGATCATTCTTTATGTTTCTTTTACGCGATTACTTGTGTTTTACGATTCCTATTCATACATCCACGAGTAAAGACCAAACATATTGTATTTACAGTCAGTGTATGAATCGCATTATCAAGTGTCGTTTGACGTCTGTATTGTTCTGAAATCATAAAAAACCGTAGAAGTGTATAGCCGACTTTTAAAGAGGTTATGTACCCTCTGCGGTTTTCGCTTATTTAGGGTTATACTATTTGAATGAATTTCAAAAATACATTATATCTCCGTTTTTTTATATTCGAGGTGTTTTTCTTGTTTAGCGTTTCGGTTATTTAACCTTAATGGTGTGATGAGTCACCCGATTGAGAAGAGAAAGTTTAAAAAGTTGTACTCTATTTTGCTCTACAAGCCGGAGCGAAAGTCAAAGCGGTCTGTTTGAGTTTGACTGAAAGGCAAAAGCTATCGATTAAATGAATCTATTGTATTTACCTATGATAACCATAGGTAAATTGGTATTGTTTACCTTTTTCGTATTTTCTATAATAGAAATTAAGTAGCAATGCTACAAAAAAATGAAGGAGATGATGAATAAATGTCAAAAGCGATTTTTTATCATGCTGGGTGTCCAATTTGTGTAGAGGCGGAGCAAATGGTTCTTGATTATCTTGACAAATCAAGAATTACTACAGAAGTAGTCCATCTTGGTTCAGACCGAAATCGTATTGATGAAGCTGAAAAGGCTGGGATAAAATCAGTCCCAGCATTGGTAATCGGTGAAAATGTATATCATATCAATTTTGGTGCAAGTTTAGCTGACGTTAAGGGATAAATTCTAAAAGAAGGTGCTGTTTGGGCACCTTCCCCTTTTTTCAATAAGGTTTATTACATACCTTTAACTAATATATTTACCACATATAATTAATGGGGAGACCCATATTATGCTTCTGGTGTAATATGGAAGTCGAGAAGGATTACATAAGGAACTTACAAAAGAAAATAGAAAGTTAGATATTCTTGTACAGGTTAACACATCATATGAAGAAAGCAAGTTTGGAGTTGTTACTGAGAAAACTTTGAATTTGTTAGAATTTCTGAATTAGATACTTTAAATATTAAAGGTCTAATGACGATTGGAAAACGACTACTGATGATAAAGAGACTGTAGTATGTTTTCGTCTCCTAAAGTTAATTCAACAACAGGTTATTGATCAAAATTATCCTGAGGTTGCAATGGATATACTATCGATGGGTATGTCTGGTGATTTTGAGATAGCCATAGAAGAAGGAGCAACGCTTGTTCAGGTAGGAACTGCAATATTTGGAGGAAGAGAGTACCCTGACAATTATTATTGGAATGAACAATTACGAATGAGAGATTAATTTAATAAGTAGTTAAGTTACATTAGTAAATGTCTAACAAATAGAATTCTCAAGATTTCACTCTCGTTGTTAAGAATAACAATGAGATTTTTTAATCCACCTTACAGTAAAAAAGTACAGAATATTAGATCATAAATGTTGAACTTGCATATTAAGATTGCAATGAAAAGAGTAGCTAGTGACTGATTTTCTATATGAAACAATTTATAAAATTGAATGTTAAATTAAAAAATGAAAAATTACTATGTAATGAAGTTATACATCGGGGAGGAAATGTAATATGGAGAATTTGATTAAAGAAGATCCTGCTATAGCAAAAGCAATTCAGCAGGAGCTATATCGACAGTGCGATAAAATTGAATTGATTGCTTCAGAAAACTTTGTTAGTGAAGCTGTTATGGAAGCGATGGGTACAGTCCTAACAAATAAATATGCGGAAGGCTATCCTGGACAAAGATATTATGGAGGTTGTGAGTATGTTGACATAGTAGAAGAATTGGCTAGAGAAAGAGTTAAAGGTTTATTTGATGCAGAACATGCCAATGTACAGCCGCACTCAGGTTCGCAGGCTAATGCAGCGGTTTATTTTGCAGCTGTAAATCCAGGAGATACGATTTTAGGCATGAATTTATCACACGGTGGTCATTTGACACATGGAAGTCCCGTTAATTTCTCTGGTCAGCTATATCATTTTGTTTCATATGGTGTCGACGAACAAACCCACCTAATAGACTATGATGAAGTGAGGAAACTCGCCCATGAACATAAACCTCGAATGATTGTAGTGGGAGCAAGTGCTTATCCACGTACAATAGATTTCGAAGCTTTTTCTGAAATTGCTAAAGAGGTAGGTGCGTTATTTCTTGTAGATATGGCTCATATTGCTGGTATTGTTGCAGCTGGTTTACATCCAAACCCTGTACCACATGCAGATTTTGTAACAACGACAACACATAAAACACTGCGAGGTCCAAGAGGAGGAGTCATTTTATGTAAGAAATCCTGGGCACAAGCAATTGATAAAGCAGTCTTTCCAGCTATTCAGGGTGGACCGCTTATGCATATGATTGCTGCCAAAGCGATAGCATTTAAAGAAAATTCCTCTTCTGAATTTAAACAATATATGAAACATGTACTTCAGAATGCAAAAGTATTAGCTGAAGCATTGATGACAGAGGGTTTAAATGTTGTATCGGGAGGTACTGACAATCATCTTATCCTCTTAGATCTTCGCAACATTGAGATCACAGGAATGGATGCACAACTACTACTTGATGAGATTGGCATCACGGTAAACAAAAACGCAATTCCATTTGATCCGACAAGTCCACAAATAACAAGTGGAATTCGTCTTGGTACGCCAGCTATAACTACAAGAGGAATGGGACCGAGTGAAATGATAGAGATAGCACGTATTATTTCACAAGCATTGAAGAATCCACAAGATTCAACTTTAATCAAACGGCTTAGTGATGAGGTCAAACAAATAACTTCGAGGTTCACCTTGTATGAGCGGAAGATTCAGTGAAAGGGGAAAGTAAATGAATACCAAAAGAGTGGATTCTTACTCCAAAGCATTATTCGAACAAGCAAAAAGTGTGATTCCTGGAGGAGTGAACAGCCCCGTACGTGCATTTTCGTTGGTTGACTCTCCTCCAGTTTTTATTACAGAAGGTCGAGGATCTCACATATTTGATGTTGATGGAAATGAATTTATTGATTATATATGCTCATGGGGACCTCTTATACTTGGACATACCCATCCAGCAGTGGAGGAAGAGATACAGAAGGCAGTAAGAGATGGATCAAGCTTTGGATTGTCTACTGAGATTGAAGTGAAAATGGCCAAATTAATATGTGAAATTGTTCCATCGATTGAAATGGTACGTATGGTGAACTCTGGAACAGAAGCTGTAATGAGTGCATTACGTTTAGCAAGAGGCTATACAAGGCGGCAAAAAATCGTGAAATTTCAAGGTGGCTATCATGGACATGCTGACGCTTTGTTAATCAAAGCAGGTTCTGGGGTGGCCACATTTGGATTGCCCGACAGTCCGGGGGTACCCAATAACGTCACTATAGATACTATTATAGTACCTTATAACAGTTTGGAGAGTATCCGTCATACCTTTGAACAATTTGGGGAACAAATTGCAGCAGTTATTGTCGAGCCAGTTGCAGGAAATATGGGAGTTATTCCTCCAAATCTTGGATTTCTCCAAGGGTTACGTGAGATTACTAAAGAGTACGGTAGCTTGCTTATCTTTGATGAAGTAATGACTGGTTTTCGCGTAGACTATCATGGGGCACAGAATCTATACGGAGTCAATCCCGATATTACTTGTTTAGGAAAGATCATAGGAGGGGGATTGCCTGTGGGAGCTTATGGAGGTAAACGTGAAATCATGGAGCAAATTGCACCCGCAGGACCTATTTACCAAGCAGGTACATTATCAGGGAATCCACTTGCAATGTCAGCTGGTTATAGAACTCTGCGGTTACTTGAGCAGATTGAAATCTATGATGAGTTGGAAAGAAAAGCGGCTAGATTAGAAGAAGGTTTCAAACACAATGCTGAATTGACAAGTGTGCCATTAAAAATCAACAGGGTAGGCTCCATGCTTTCTACCTTTTTTACAGAACAAGAGGTTGTTGATTATGAAACAGCTAAGAGTTCGGATATGCAAGTATTTAAAAAATATTATACGAGTATGCTGAATTTGGGGATTTTGACAGCCCCTACACCTTATGAGGTGATGTTCATATCGACAGCACACTCCGATGAAGATATTGAAGATACAATCAAGGCTCATTATCAAGCACTTCGTAATGTCAAAAGTATAGGGTGAGAATAATAATGGAATCGATCAATATATAAAAACAATTTCCAATACTGAATCAAAAGATTCATGGGTATCCGTTGGTTTACTTAGACAACGCAGCATCAACACAGAAACCACTCCAAGTCATAGTAGCTAGCAGCTATGCAAGGGCTGTTTGCAATGAAGGGGATGAAATTGTGATCTCCGCAATGGAACATCAGAGTAATCTGCTTCCTTGGCAACAAGTGGCAAAAGTAACAAAAGCTTAATTAAAATATATACCACTCCAAAATGACGGAACATTTTCTATTGGAGATGCCGAAAAATATACTAAAAAAGAAGAGCTATGATGAAGTTTAAAGTATCTGCAATTAGACAGCGGGTCTCCAATCGGCTCGATGATGGGTAAGAAAAAACTTCGAGAGGATTTCTCAGCAGGGAGTCATGGTTCGTCTCTTGGGGGAGGTCCACTTGCGGTAACCGCAGTTCTTGCAACTCTTGAAACGCTACTTGAGGGATGCTTAATGGAACATGTTACTAAACTTGGAATATACGCATTGTAGCGCTTGACAGATCAACTTCGGCACTATCCCTAGTGTACAAAATATAAGAGGGCTTGGTCTCTTAATTGGTATTGAATGCCGCGAACCGATTGCCCCAATAATTCAAGAGATGCTGCAACAAGGATTGCTCGTACTTACTGCGGGAATCCATGTAATCCGTCTGGCACCGAGTTTATTAATTACTAATGAAGAAATTGACCAAGCCGTTGACCTCTTAGAAGTTATACTGAAAAAGTATTGAAAAGCATAAAGATTATTCCAGATAAAACTCTAATTAAAGCGTTCATCTTTAATTGTTTTAATCAATTGGTCCATAAAAACACGACTAGCAGCACATAAATGTTTGTTCTTTCGATAGGCAATGCCAATCTGTGTGGTGATTACCGGATCTTGAATAGGAATCGTTTTAATATGAATATTATCAATATAATCTAAGTAAGCTTTTGGTAGTATCGTAACACCGACTCCGTTGCTTACCATTTGAATGATAGATTCCATCGTCGTCATTTCAAGTACTGGTTTGGGTGCGAAATTCATTAAGCGACACTGTTCGTTAACAACTTGTCGTAGAAAATAGGTTTCAGGTAATAAAATAGATGATGTTTCTTTTAAAACTTGAAGTGATACAGACGCCTCTTTTGTAATGATATGATCTCTAGGTGCGGCTAAAGCAAGATTTTCTTGATAGAGGGGTATGGCTTCTAGGTCATCATGTTCTATGGGCAAAAAAACGATACCTAAATCAAGTTCATTTTGCAAGAGCCCTTTGTAAATATCTCCAGTTCGTAACCCTTGTACAGAAAGTTCCACATTGGGATAAGCATTGTGAAACTTGATAACTGTTGGGGGAAGCAAGTAATTAACAACTGTTAGCAGAGAACCTATTTTGAGCGTGCCCCGCTCTAATCCCTGAAGCTCGCTAATCGCCGCACGTGCCTGAGAAATTTCATGAAACACATTGTAACTGTGATGTAGCAATGTTTTCCCTGCATCAGTAAGTATGTTCTTTTTGCCAATGCGCTCAAACAATGGCATTCCTACTTCATGCTCTAGTAAGCGAATTTGTTGACTTAAGGAAGGTTGAGCAATGCCTAGTTGCTCGGCTGCTCGTGTAAAGTGCAGCTCTTGACATAATACGATAAAGTATTCCAATTGTTTCAGTTCCATCGAATCCCCTCCTAAGTTTCCAACAAATATCATAGGTTATATCTATTATGTTATACCAACCCATTACGTATTTCCAATCGATGGGGTAAATGGAGGAAAACAGTTTATATAGTAAAGGTTGTACATCATTAGCCCCAAATTATAAAAAGCTGGGATAGAATGAGGGAAAAGGAGTCTGATGTCTGTGAATCAACCTGTAATAGATAAGATAATGGTAGGTAAACCGCAAACATTGGGAAATAAAGATGCAAAACATCCAATGGATCGTGAATGGACGACTGGTATTGTAAAATCCCCTCTTCAAGGGAAAGTTTGGGTGGGAAAAACAAACCTTGAAGGAGATGGACAGGCAGATCTTAAGAATCATGGAGGACTGGAAAAAGCAATTTTTGTCTATACCGTTTCACATTATGATTATTGGCAAAAAAAATTACAAAGGCCGGATTTTTCCGTTGGTGCATTTGGTGAAAACTTAGCTGTTAAAAATATCGCTGAAGATGATTTATGTATCGGTGATATTTTTCATATTGGTGAGGCTGTTGTTCAAGTTTCACAACCAAGGCAACCATGTTGGAGACCAGCAAGACGCTGGAGGATAAAAGATTTAGCTTTGCAAATACAACAAGAGGGCTTAACAGGATGGTATTTTCGTGTTCTTAAAGAGGGGGAAATTCAAGCAGGAGATTATCTCCAACTTCAAGATAGACCATTCCCAGAATGGACTGTGGCTAACTGCAATGATGTAATGCACAATAAAAAACATGATTTGGAGTTAGCAGCTAGACTTGCTGCTTGTGAACTCCTAGCACCTAACTGGCGTAATACGTTATCAAAACGTGCAGAGGGTAAGGGGAAATTGGACATTCGTAATCGTGTAATCGGTCCAAACGAATAATCATGATGTGAAAAATGTGCGGGTGCCTGTGTAACAAAAATTTATGACAATTCGTTACAATGGTGCTCTTCACTTTCAATTTTAATTTATGAAATTGTAGCGTATAGTCAGAATAGTTTGCTGCATAGGCACCATAAAAGAGGCGCCGTACATTATCATAAATAAAGGAGTCGGTTCATAATGGGAATGGTTACACCGTTTTTAATGTTCCAAGACGGTAAAGCGGAAGGGCGATGAATTATTACACATCCCTCATCAAGGACTAGGAAATTACAAGCATTGTTCGATATGGAGCGAATGAGGCTGGTTGGGATGAAGGGACTGTGATGCAGGCTACTTTCGTTTTAAAAGGGCAAGAATTTATGTGCATTGACAGTAATATCGCACATCAATTTACCTTTACACCATCATTCTCGATTTTTTTTACATGCGAAACAGAGGAGGAAATCGATCGTCTTTATGAGCAACTGATGGAAGGTGGCCAAGCACTGATGCCTATAGGGGATTATGGGTTCAGTAAGAAGTTCGGTTGGTTGAATGATAAGTTCGGCGTTTCTTGGCAATTAAATCTGCCTAAATAAAACTTCATGAACTTCCGCTCCCAACCATGTTGCTTAGATGAAAGTCCCATTCACTGGAAATGAAAAAGTCGACCGGTTAATAAAACCAATCGGCTTTTTTCTATTTCAGACGGGCACTTCTCATTCAATTTCATCCTGCTGACTAACCCTTATTTGTTCCATTAAATAACCGACAAAAGCATCGTCCCGTACAAGCCATGCTTCGTAGTTTCTTTTAAGGAAACTTTCACCTTCCTCGAAGCATGCAAAGGTCTGTTCCAACTTTATGTTATTTTGTTTAATTGCCCATACTTGATCGCTCACCGGATAGAGGAAAAAGCTGTCTTCCATCCGATTTTTATAGAGAGAACCGAACGAAGAATATTTTAAATTATAGCGATTTCGTCGCGCATCTTCTCGTAATGGCTCTAAGTGGAACGTGTCCAACACAAACTGCTGAAAAGCATCTTTCGTCAAAGAGCAACCAGAAGCTTTTGCATGACCGCCTCCACCGAATTGTCCGGCAACTTCAGATACATCAATATGATCATGGATTGTTCGGAAGCCGACTCGTTTACTTCCGATATTCAGGATGGTGATGTAATCAAGATGCGGGTATTCTTTGCCAAGTTCATTGCCAAGCTCAGAATGGTAAGATTCCGCATACACGATACCGGCAAAGTGGTCGCCCGCTTGCAATTGGACGAGTTCTCGTCTTTTCCGGCGAATATAACGTTCGATTTTATCTTCTTCCATATCGAGTATTTTCTTTTCGAATTCATCAAAGTGGAAATGGTCATCTGAAAGTAGTCGACTGATCATCGTATCTTCAAATTCTTCAATGGTCATTAGGAAAAAGAGGGCATTGAGACGTTGTGCATACTGATTATTATTTTTCTCCCATTCCCATGTATCATACTGCCTAACGAGCTCGACAAATTCGGCTATCGATTCCGACGGCTCTATAAGTTGATGTGTAACAAGGTATTCATAAAATAGGGAAGTCGCTGAAGTCAATTTTCCTTCGTCGTCCTCTACGACGACATGGCCCCACTTATACTCATTAAAGTGAAGCGCAGTTTTATGGTGATCCATCAATTGGATCTTTCCGCCGTCTTGGTAAAACGCCTCAATCCGACTCTCGTTTTCTTCATTGACCGACAAATCCGTAATGAACAAAAATGTTTCCTTATCTTCATTTTCCAGAAACCATTCCACTTCGCGATCAAGACCGGAAACGGAATTGTAGCGCACTCTAACCTGCTTTCCAAAAGCGATCTTCGCTAAAATTCCGCATCCAACGCCATCCAAATCATTATGAGACAACAATTTATACATGTCCTTCACTCCTCGGACTACAGTATAGTCAAATTGCTTGGGTGGCAATCAATCTAAGTGCTATTCTCCAAAAGAAAACCCCCGATTACCGGGGGCTTGGAATTGTTAATTCGATAGAGACGCCAAGCCTATCGAGAATGAATGCATAACATTCCGCAGCTTCCTTCAAATGGTTGAAACGGCCCGACTTTCCGAAATGGCCGGCACCCATGTTTGTTTTCATCACCAGTACATTGTCATCGGTTTTTAACGCTCTTAGACGCGCAACCCATTTGGCCGGCTCCCAGTACCCGACACGCGGATCGTTTAGGCCGGTTGTAATAAACAGATGCGGGTAGTCTTTTGCTTCCACATTGTCATATGGACTATAGGACTTCATATAAAAGTAATCCTCCCGATCTTGAGGATTGCCCCATTCATCCCACTCCAACGTTGTAAGCGGGATTGTTGTATCGAGCATCGTCGTCACGACGTCGACGAATGGCACTGCAGGAACGACGACCTCGAACAGCTCACCCGCCATGTTTGCGACGGCTCCTACGAGCAACCCTCCAGCACTTCCTCCGCGGGCCGCCATTTTACTCGAAGATGTGTACCCCTCGTCAATCAGATGCTTCGCTGCAGCAATGAAATCAGTAAATGTGTTTCGCTTATGTTGCATCTTTCCATCCTCGTACCAGCTCCGACCCATTTCGGAACCGCCACGAACTTGTGCCGTGACGAATACGACTCCTTTGTCCAAGAGCGGAAGGCGATACGGATCAAAATGCGGGTCGCTATTGGCTCCGTACGATCCGTATCCATACAGAATCAACGGAGCTGGTCCATTATCGAGCGCACCTTCAAGGTAAACGGCGGTCATCGGAACATTGACGCCATCTTCGGAGGTCGCCCACAATTGCTCTTGCCGATAGTCGGTACGATCATATTCTCCGCTGACGGGGGCGACTTGCAATCGATGCTTCTCTCCAGTGAGCAAATCCAGTCCGTATGTTGTTTTTGGCGTGAGCAGGGATTCATATTGAAGTAATACCTCTGCCGCCTCATAGTCTTGATCGGATAGCACGGACACAGTGTATAGAGGCTCGTCCCATTCGATCGGCTCAAGCTTGTCGTCCTGCATCACCCAAATCTGCGTCAAACCGTTCTTCCTGCCGGCAAGCAGCAGCTTGTCGCGGAACGGGTACATAGCTTGAAGATAATGCTCCTCGTCATACTCAATAACATTCTTCCGTGACTTCAAGTTGTCGAGAGGGGAGCGGAATAGTTGGAAGTTCAGTGCGTCTTCGTTCGTCAAGATGAGCAAGTCGTTCTCCCAATGTTCGACATCATATAGAATCCCGTCACGCCGGCCATCTACTAGCTGCAATGGGGATAGCGCGGAATCCGCATCCAGCAGCTGGACTTCACTCGTCGTTTTCGACATGGAATGCACAAAAATGAACTTTCCGCTTTGCGATTTCGACACATACAGTGTGAATGTTTCGTCTTTTTCTTCGAAGACTAGCTTATCACTTTCCACATCACTTCCTATACGATGCCTCCATAGCTGGCAAGGACGTTGATTTTCATCAACGGTAATGTAAAAAATAAAGTCACCGCACCGGCTCCATTCCATACTTCCATACAAAAAGACATTCGGAATCCGATCCGGCAGAAGTTTTCCTGTACTTATATCCTTAATATGAATTGTGTACCGGTCCGTGCCGTCCCGATTCTCCAAATAAGCGAGGTGGGTATGATCAGTATTTATGCGCTGCACTGTTACACTTAAATAGTCATCTTCCTCAGCTAATTCATTCAGATTGAGTATCACTTCCTCTGGCGCTTCCGACAGAAGCTCGCGGCTCTCCGCCTGCTTGCGTGCAAAGATTGGATATTGCTTGCTCTTGTCCAAACGGGAATAATAAAAAAATGTTCCATGCTGCACAGGGATTTTCACTTCCGAATCTGGCACACGGTCCACCATGCTTTGATAAATCTGTTCGGTCTGCTTCTCTAGCGGCCGCATAATTTCATCGTAATATCGATTTTCTTCCTCTAAATACTGGATGACCTGCGGGTTGTTGGGATCCTTCAACCAGTAATAGTCGTCTTCTCGCACATCGCCATGCAGTTCATGGGGGTGTGGAATGCGTTTTGCTATAGGTGGCTTCATATAAAGTCGCTCCTTTCGTTATATGTATAAGGTTCGCGGAAAGGGCAGGGAATTCCTCTTTTTAGATCGACAATGTGTTCAGAATGAAATCAGGAGAGTCGAGACTCGTAACACCTATAGGGTTATCTGCATACTTTAGGGCAAAGGGATTCTTTGCAGACAACCGCCCCCGTCAACATGGGAGTTGCGGGGGGGCGGTCAAATATAGAAGCCTACACATGCTCTCGCTCTTACAGAATGTCCAATTGGACGATTAACGCCAAGAGGATCTGTAGCAATAGCTGCAAGGAAATCGCTATGTCGATATCTTCCGTTTTAACTTCGACATCACGGGAGTTAACGATAAATAATTTTTGACGGTTGGTCTGCCGAATCTGTGAACGCTCCAGTAATTCAGCTGTCACCCGTTCAGCTCGTGCACCGTCAGCGATCGAGATATTGACAACGACAGCAATGGCCACTTGGAGTGCAGCTTGCAAGGACGCGGCGATTTGTGTATCAGTCGTGTGGACCGTGACGTTGCAAGAATCGCGGATGACAATCAGTTCGTGGGAAAGCTGATCGATATCAGAAGTCACCTTTGCCTCTACAGCCGCTTCCTCTTCTTCTTTCCGACAATGACAAGGACAAGGAGACATTGGATGCTTGGCATTACGATTCATGGCAGACCATTTTTCTTGTTGACGTGAATAATATTTATAGCCCATTTTTCTTCCCTCCTCTCTCTATCTATTACATGTGTTGGAAAGCTCTTGAGTTGGACAAATCATCTATTTATGTTGTTTTTTTTATTTTGCTTCATTTGTTTCCTTTGAATGATTGCTTCACGTAATGGATTTGTCGCCT
The DNA here is from genome assembly GCF_001531445.1 of Sporosarcina koreensis. Classification (GTDB taxonomy): domain Bacteria; phylum Bacillota; class Bacilli; order Bacillales_A; family Planococcaceae; genus Sporosarcina; species Sporosarcina koreensis_C. Next base: position 36,730 of record NZ_LQYA01000064.1, on the reverse strand, counting down.
GTCCTTCTGTTTTTTCTGCTGAATCAGCGACTTTCAGGACAGTTGTCGATTCCAAAAAGCCCTCTACTTGAGTTTTTAGGTGTTCTACAGTCTGCTTTAAGCTCTCACGCTGATCATCTGTTATGCGTTCTTTTACTTTTTCGATGTCAACTTTGTTTTTGGAGAATAAATCGGATACAAACAAATCCATCAACTGGCCAGACAGCTCATTCAATTCTTCTCGGCTCTTCCTGTCTTCCACTCAAATCACCTCCTTTTGCACTTACAAATATATATACTCGCGCAAACGAGCTTTGGCCGGGCAGATATACATTCAGACTGAAATTATGCAAACTATGTACATCATTAGTATCTAAAAGGAAGAACATGTCCCTGAATGGACATTGTTCTTCCTTTTTTTTACTGATAGTATGAATGGCTTGATATCAATTCTTTTATTTAAAGTGCACAATAGATTGTTCTTAAATGATATTATTCAAAGTGTACAAGAGGTTGTCCAACTAGTCTGTAGCTGTGAAGAATGTTATGCATTATACATAGCCACCTTTTGTGCGTTTTGTTTAATAGACATAAAGACCTTCTTCATGGGGAGATGTATAATAAGCATTGTTAGATGGATAATAAGTATTGTTAACAACGAAAGAATTTTTGGAGAGTCGCAAATGATGCTCTATGGATGCTTTATGGTTGTTCTACAATAGTAAAATGGGTGGGCAAAATACATGAAGGTTTACCTACAATACTGAAAGGGGTATAACGATGACTTCGATAAATGAAAATATCGACGCACAAGCGGTTCAAAACTCATCATTAGATACATCACTGCATCCAAAATCCGACAGTGATCGGTCTGTCAAACCAAAAGACTATATATTTATGTGGATTGGTGATGGGGTTAACTTAGGGAATATGACACTGGGGGCAAGCGTAATTGTGGCGGGTGTGGCAACATTGAACATCTTCCAGACAATCCTGGCTGCTCTGATCTCAATTGGGATCATTTCAACTGTTTTCGCCTTAAATGACCGACTCGGCTATAGAAAAGGTATTCCGTACGTTGTACAACTTAGAATGTCGTTTGGAATAAAAGGAACTGTCATTTCGTCATTATTACGCGGTATACCCGCCATCGTCTGGTACGGTATACAAAGCTGGATTGGCGGAACTGCGCTGAATGAAATTGCGAAAATCGTTACAAATGGATCTTTTGACAGTATTGTTATCTGTTTCATAGCTCTTCAACTGTTCCAGATTGTTCTTTCGCTATTTGGCTTCCATGCGGTTAAATGGGTAGAGACGGTTGCGTCTGTTGTATTCATGGCTGCACTTGTGTATGTTTTCGGCCTCCTTATGACTTCGCATACAGCTGAGATTTCTCAAAACTGGGTACAGGCTAAAGGTTCATGGGGCTTGCCGTTCTTCGGGCTCATCATGGTGTTCTTAGGTAACTATGCAGGTATCTTCGTAAGTGCTGCAGACTATTCCAGAGAACTTAAAACTGGTTTGAGCGATAAGAAGCGCGGAGCACTATACTTTATTCCGATTACTTTTTCATATGGCTTTGTAATTGTTATCGGTGCAATGCTTGCAGCTGCAACGGGTGTAACGAATCCAGCTCAAGCACTCCCGATCATCCTTGATAATGATTATGTTTCCGTATTTGTATCTGTATTCATCGTAATTGCGGTAATTGCGACAAATATGGTGGCAAACATCATTCCGCCAGTGTATGTTATTACAATGCTGACAAAACTAAAATACAAGCCATCGGCAATCATCACAGGATTGCTTGCGCTAGGTGCATTCCCATGGTTGCTTATCCAGGAGTCATCAGCGACAGGTTTGAATATGTTCATTCTTATCTACTCTGCGTTTTTAGGACCGGTTATTTCCATACTAATCGTCGAATACTATATTTTAAGAAAACAGAGAGTAAATGTTACTGATTTGTACAATGAAGAGGGTCCTTTTGCCGGATATAATCCAGCAGGTTTGCTTGCGATGTTTATCGGTGCAGCCGCTGCGTTTATAGAGGTTGAGCTAGCTTGGATCATCGGGGTAGTAGTAGCAGGCACAGCATACTATCTTCTATCGAAGTTTGCCTTTAAAGGTTCAAGTTTCAAAAAGGGAACTATTTTCGAGGAATAACAACTTTTCGAACTACCTCTTGAAGAATATCTCTTCATGAGGTGGTTTCGTTTGTTTAAAATGCACAATCAGTTATTTAAAGTGCATATAATAATATCCTTCCTTATACACTATACATAATATAAGTTGCTTCTTTTGGTTAAGTGACCTAAAGAAGTACAGCTTTTTATTCTGTATAATGATGTTGTCCATTACTACTATTATAGTAATAAAACATATTGGGTTTACGGCCTCTTGATTAATCGTGTACGCAAAACAAGAAAAAAACTTTTTTGGCGTATGAAGCAATAGGTCTCAATAGTTTGTGGCTACAGTTAAGGAGGAATTCTTTTGAGTCTTTTTGATAGAGAGAAAGCGATGTCTGCTGGATATAGTTTCGATGTTCTGCCGACAAAAGAACAGGAACGAAAGTGGGGAGTAGGGAACTTCTTCTCTGTTTGGATGGGTTCCGTTCATAACATTCCGAACTACATTGCCATTGGCGGTCTTTTTGCGTTAGGTATGTCAGTAGGACAAGTCTTTGGGGCAATCATCGTTGCTTCAGTTATCATTGCAGGGATGCTCGTTCTTAATGGGCATGCGGGATCGAAATACGGATTGCCGTTTGCGATGCTCCTTCGTTTATCATACGGACCGAAAGGAGCAATGATTCCCGGTGTTTTAAGGGGAGTCATTTCGGCGATTATGTGGTTCGGGTTCCAAACGTATGCAGGAAGCCAAGCACTATCCATCCTAATCGGTAAGCTTTGGCCGACATATTTGACGTTAGGCGGGGATTGGAACCTTTTAGGGTTATCATTGCCGGCATTGATTTCGTTTTTAATCTTTTGGTTGTTTAACGTTGCCTTGATTTATGGAGGAATGGGCTTCTTAGGGAAATTTACAAACATCCTCTCACCACTTGTTTACATCGTATTCGGAGGAATGGCAATTTGGGCCATTAACTTGGCGGGTGGAATCGGACCGATTTTAGCGTATACCGGCTCTGGAGTTACTGGAAATAATATCGTTATCTTCATTGCCGCTGTAACAGCTGTAATTGCAGCATGGGCAGCGCCGATTGTTAACGTCTCAGATTTCACGAAGCTAGCGAAATCGACGAAGGCACAAGCGATTGGACAAACTGCCGGACTTGTTGTGGCATATTTGTTGTTTGCGATTGCAAGCATCGCGATTATTGTTGGGTCTGAAATTGCTTTCGGGACGCCAATTTGGAATGTTCTTGATGTTGTAGCCCGATTTGATGGAACATTTGCGATTGCAATTTCCGTTCTTACACTTTGTTTAACGACATTGTCCGTTAACGTTACAGGAAATATTGTACCTGCAGGTTACCAATTAGCATCCTTATTCCCTAAAAAATTCACTTTCAAATCCGGTGCGATCATTGCAGCAATCATTGGTATTCTCGTAATGCCATGGAAGTTGATGGAAAACCCAACGAGTATTTTCGCTTTCTTGAATATTGTTGGCGGGATATTGGCTCCGGTTACCGGAATCATGTTAGCCCAATATTTCATCATCTCTAAAACCAATATCGATTTGAATGCATTATATGATGCAAAAAAGGGAAAGTACCATTATACAAAAGGTTTCAATGTGAATGCGATTGTTACGACAATCATTGCAGGCGTCGTTTGTTTAATTGGAAATTTCGTTCCATTCCTGAAGCCGCTTTACGATATGTCCTGGTTTGTCGGAATCATTACGGCTTTCATCCTTTATACAGTGCTTGAATGGCCGCATAGTAAAGGAACTTTATTTCAAAAAACACCGACATTGAACGAAGAGAATAGTTAAAGAATAAGTGGAAAAACTAATAGTTGGCTAAAAAGTGCGTGTAAAAAATTTTGATAGCTGAAAGGGGAATTCAAATGGCATTTGATTTAGTTATTAAAGGTGGAAATGTAGTTTTACGTGACGGGGTTTATAAAGTTGACTTGGGAATCAAAGACGAGAAAATTTCTTGCATCGCTGAAAATATTACCGACGATGCAAAAGAGGTCATTGATGCAACCGGTCAATATGTTATGCCAGGAATGATTGATACGCATGTTCATATTAGCGAACCAGGACGTGCAGAGTGGGAAGGTTTCGAAACAGGATCGAAATCATTGGCTGCTGGAGGAACGACAAGCTATGTAGAAATGCCGTTGAATGCCCTGCCAGCAACAACGAATAAAGCTGCATTGGATTTGAAATTGGAAGCGGCTGTTGACCAAAACTACGTCGATTACGCATTTTATGGCGGTCTCATCCCTGGGAATGTGGATAAGCTAAAGGAAATGTCTGACGCTGGCGTTCTCGCTTTCAAATGTTTCCTATCCGATATTACAAGTGATATTCCTGATGATTTTGTAAACGTAGACGATTTCACATTGTACAAAGGTATGCAAAAGCTGGCTGAATTGGATCAGATCCTATGTATCCACGCAGAAAACGCAGCTGTTCCATCTGGCCTTGCGAAGGAATTTGCGAGGGAAGGCAAAAACTCCGGAGTCGAATATGCGGAATCCCGCCCAATTTTCACAGAGGTGGAAGCTGTTCAACGTGCAATCCTTTTCGCTAAAGAAACAGGCTGTAAATTGCATCTCGTTCATATCAGCACTTCAGAGGCAATTCAGACGATCTTGAAAGCACGTGAAGAAGGCGTGGATGTAACGGTTGAATCATGCCCGCACTATTTTGCCTTCACTGCCGAGCAAGTTGACGAAATTGGCCCACGAGCAAAATGTCAGCCGCCGATCAGAAAAGCAGAAGACCAAGCGAAACTTTGGGATGAGCTTCTGGCTGGGAACATCGACTGGCTAACGTCTGACCATTCACCATGTACGGAAGATTTGAAGCAAGGGAATCTTTGGGAAGCATGGGGCGGAATTAGCGGCGCGCAAAACAACGTCGACCTTATGTTTGATTTGGCGGTTAAACAACGTGGACTTCCGGTTCATGAGTTCGTTAAATTGATTGCAACAAATCCTTCTGAACGGTTCAACATTCCACATAAAGGTGAAATCGCTGTATCGAAAGATGCGGATATCATCTTGGTGGACCCTAACCAATCATATACAGTAAAAAGGGAAGACCTTTACTACAAAAACAAACATAGTGCATACGAAGGCAGAAATATTGACTGCCGCGTAACAAAAACAATTGTCCGCGGAAATGTTGTGTTCGATTTGAAAGATGGAATCGTTGGAGAACCAATTGGAAAATTGATTTCCGCTAACTGAAACGTCGAATAAAACATACAATCCCTTTGTCATTGTCAGAGCCGACAATGGCAAAGGGAAAATTGTGATGGGGGAATATAAGATGACTACATACGATTTACTCATTAAAAACGGAACAATTGTCACAGCAGATTCCATTGTTCAAGGTGATATTGCGATTAAGGACGGAAAAATTAAAGAAGTTGGTCAAGCCCTGCAAGGTACGGCTGATCGGGAAATCGATGCAAATGGACTTCATATTCTGCCCGGATTGATTGATACGCATGTCCACTTCAATGAGCCAGGAAGAACAGAATGGGAAGGGATTGCTACAGGTAGCCGAAGCTTAGCTGCTGGCGGAGCCACTTCTTTCTTCGATATGCCGTTGAACAGTACGCCTCCGACGATCAATAAAGAAAATCTTGATTTGAAAAAGGCATGTGCTGACGAAAAATCGGTTGTCAATTCTTATTTCTGGGGCGGTCTCGTACCGGAAAATATTGCGGATCTAAAAGAACTTCATGAGAATGGTGTTATCGGTTTCAAAGCATTCATGTCTCCAAGTGGTATCGCTGATTTCAATCATGTGGATGATGAAACAATCTTCAAAGGAATGAAAGAAATCGCTTCTCTTGGATCTCTACTTGCAGTTCACGCTGAAAGCACAGTTATTTGTGATCAGCTCGCTGCAGAAAAACAGAAACAAGGGAAAACAACTGCAAGAGATTTTGTTGAATCTAGACCAATCATTTCTGAAATTGAAGCTGTCAGAAGAATTATCTCTTATGCAGAAGCGACTGGCTGTAAAGTACACGTCGTCCATGCGAGCAGCAAGAAAGTTGTAGACGTCATTCAGGCAGCGAAAGAAAGAGGCGTCGATATTACAGTTGAAACGTGCGGGCATTATTTAGCGTTAACTGTAAAAGATCTTGAAGAAAAAGGCGGTTTGGCGAAGTGTTGCCCACCATTGCGTGACGAAGATGAAGTCGAAGATCTATGGGCTGCGGTCGCTAATGGTGAAATTAACGTTATCGCATCTGACCATTCACCAGCGCCAGCATCAATGAAAACAATTACAGATAACTATTTTGAAGGTTGGGGCGGAATCTCAGGCGCACAATCAACACTCAACATCATGTTGACGGAAGGATATTTCAAACGAAATCTCCCTTTAGAGAAAATTGTTGCACTTACAGCGACAAACCCAGCGAAATTATTCGGACTTGAAAACAAGGGAACTATTGCAGAAGGCTATGATGCTGATATCGCGATCGTCAACTTGGATGAAAGCTTCGAACTGAAGAATGAAGATCTTTTCTACCGTCATCAACATTCGCCATATGTGGGTATGACGTTTAAAGGAAAAGTCAAAACGACGATCGTTAATGGCGAAGTTGTCTTTGAGAACGATAAGATTGTCTTGGAGAAAACAATCGTTGTTCAATAAAAACACAAAAACTAAAGCCATTCTAGCCGCCGCTGAAAAAGTCCATTTGAAAAGAGCTTAAGCTAGAACTGTTGATTTCCGTTCCGAGCGGACGCTTTCCGTGGGGTGGGCGGTGAGTCTCCTCGTCGCTTCGCTCCTGTGGGGTCTCACCTGTCCCGCTCATCCCACAGGAAAAGCCGTCACGAAGAACGGCTTTTGCGAACAAAAGCGAAGCGTTGAGAGCACCTCTTTCGCCGCTCTCCACTCCAATCAACGGAACTCAAGTAAAATAGAAAACATAAAAACAGGCGATTCATTTCCTTTTAACGAGGAATGAATCGCTGTTTTTATTCTACTGATGGTGTTCCCTATTATTTATAATCAAGAACCCCATAGGCAATTTACAGAAACAGTCACTAACTGCTAAAAAATGCCGAAATTAAAGGGTTGCGACACGAGATGCTAAGAAGTGCATAAACAAAGACCTCAGTAGTGGAATCTCCTTAAAAGGAGGCCAAGTTTATTTATTTCATTGTTATAATCTCCAAGTTATTGAAGTAATGAAAGTAACTATTCCAGATAAAACCAGAATGTAAAACAGTAAAAAGATATTTCCTCCCAGAAACAAAAAAGTTTATGAAAACAGCCTTTAAAATAGTTTTGGTGAAAGGGTCTATGTTGGTCTCTCTTAACGGTGGGGGAAAGATCTTTAACTAATGAATCTGATAAAGGAGAAATCAATGACCGCACCTAGTTTACTCACCAAATGTTCTTGAGGAATCAACTGCTCTATGGAAGCATTTCCAACTGTTTCGAATTGATATCCATCATCTCATTCATTTAATAGGTAACACCGTTGATTGAAGCGGAGAGCGGCGACTCCAGCGGGAACAGCAACGAGCTGAAAGCCCCGCAGGAAAAGCCGTAACAACGAACGGCTTTTGCGACCAAAAGCGACAGCGTTGGGAGCACATCCGAGGAGATTGAAGCCGTGCCCGCGGAAAGCGTCCGCTCGCAGCGGAAATCAACATATCTAGCCTTATTTCCATTTTAAAAGAAAAAACTGTAGGCAAATACCAAAATTCATGGTGCTTGTCTACAGTATCACCAGAGCCTTTTCATTGGGCTTTGGTTTTTAATCTTTTTCTTTCAAGATGGTTCCAATCATCAATGCGACACGTATGCGCAATGAATGGGCCGGGTCGCGGAATGAGCAATTGAGCAATTCCTCTGCTTTCTCAATGCGGTATTTCACTGTATTGCGGTGAATGTATAAACGGCGTGAAGTCTCGGAGATTTCACATTGGGAATCCAGGAAAACTTGAATCGTTTTGATCAATTCCTGATCTTCCTTTGTTTTCGTGTAAGCAAGGGATTTTAACGTATTTTCATATAAAGCCTTTAAATCTTTTCTCGGAATTGTGTTCAATAAATCTTCAAGCTCTTTCATTTTGTAAAAATTGATGAAGCCGGTCTTATTCATATCATATCCGCTCATGATCGCTTCACAAGCTTCATTATAGGCTGTTGTAATATCTTTAATGGAATGTACAGTATTGCTGACGCCGAAAGAAATCGAAAAATCTCCTTGGAGGCTCTCTTGACATCTATTGACGAATTCGGTTACTTCGTTCGGATCTGCTTCATTGCCAGCAGCAAATTGCAAAATCATGACAAAGTATTTTTCCTTCGTAAATAAGACTCCATCCAAATTGCTATGAACGATTTCATCTTCAAGTTGGTCGTAAATGCTATTGTATAATTCCCCGGCCTTTTTTTCGTATAGCTGCAAATCTTCGTAGTTCTGTCCTTTTTGATCGACAGTGCAAATGATGCAAATGTTGGTCAAGTTTTCGTTCAAACCATAATAATTGGCGCGGCTTAAAATCTCTTCATCAGAATGGATTCTATCTTCAATTAGATCATCAAAAAAGTTATTCTTTAATAACCTGGAATTTTCCTCGATCGCCTGCTCCTTGATAATTGTAAAGGTAATGACGTTGCCGGCCTGTTCAATCGCCATTTGGGAGGAAGGGTAAGGCAACGTCATGGAATCAATAATGACGAGCATGCTCGGATGCTGCCGCTTTGTTTGAACGGGAAAAGTCGAAATGGATTGATGTTCCCTTGAGGAAATCGTGAATGTGCTTCCTTCCCGGGCTGCTGTTAAATCATCCTTCACTTTTTCGATGATTTCCTGTTCGACTAATTTCATTGAATCCATCCTGAAGTCGTGGCTATGTGCAATTTTTTCTCCCCTATGATTCAAGAGGAGGGTAGGACGTGATAAAAAATGTCCCAATTGTTCGATGAGCGCTGTTAGACTATAGCCTTTGATCATCATATCGGAAAACTCTTTCTGGACATGTAAAGCATAATAAAGCTGTTCCGCTTCATGATCGTTTAAATAATTCAGGACGTGGCGGGAGACTTCCCCTAGTGTGTGTTTTGTCGGCAAATCAATAATCGGGAATGCAAGATTGTCAGCCAATAATTTCACTTCACGCGGCAACTCGTTAAAGAACCGGTTGATTTTAATGACAAGACCTGAACAATTCAATTCATGCATCTGTTTGATGAGCTCACAGAATTTATCAGTATCGTCTTTGAATGCATAACCGGTCGTTAGAAGGAGGTGATTTTCAGCCAAAAAATTGATGACGTCAGGGGTGTCGGATATATTTACAAATTGTACATTTCTCGTCAGTCCGCGATGTCCTGCGAGTACAATGCCTTCCTTCATGCCTTCCAATATGAATAAATCATTTACTGTTTTCATAAGAATAACCTCATTTTAATTTCTCTTAAGAAATTTTATCTCTTCCTATATTAAGTACCTATCATTTTACGTCAAAAATGAACAAAAATCAAGCTTCTTTTTGTTCATAGTAAACAATGAAATTTTCAATCGATAGCTGTAAACTAGAGTAGTTAAGGGTGAAAAAATAGGGGAAGCTATATAATGGATATAATCTAGTTTGGGGTGAAGATATTGTTTAATTCAACGAATAGGGATTCCAATCGTACTAGTAATGCGTTTGTATTGAATGCCATTGCTGCTAGCGATGAAATTCTCCGTATCTTTAAAAGAAACCCAAAAGGTCATGTCCATAGTGTTTTTAATACTAGTTTCAATTTATCCTTTGGCGGACATCTTGTCCACATCGGCGCATTGGGGAGTGGGTTGGCTCCGTTCGGAATTGGCATGGAACAATCGAATGCGCATCTACTGACAGCGTTGGTGGCCGTTGACTTGGAAGTATATTGGAACATGGATTCAATGGCGCTGCATTTTCCAAAAGGCATAACGCTTACCTTGGGCCAAGTGAAATGGACAAATCATACGATGCAGCCATCCGATTACGATTTCCCGACTCTTACAGACAATTTTGCGTTTATGGCAGATAGACTTCTTCAAGGTGATTGGCAAACAGGCTTAGCAGAAAGAGCAGAAGATAAGAAAAGTATCATTCATTATTTGTTGGATCCATCGTCGAAGACCGGGAATATTCAGGTTCTGGAGAAATTGGAAAGCTTACGTAATCTTGTCTGTCATCATGAATTGGATGCCGAAAGCGTATTTGATTATTGGATTGGCAGGGGGCTTGGGTTAACACCGAGTGGAGATGACTGCATAACAGGGATTTGTGCTGTACTTTCAGCAATGGAAGGCACGGACCAGACATTTCTGCGCAAGCTTAAATCCTATTTGGACGAACGAGGTCGAAAACGGACGACGCATATTGCTCTGGAGTACCTTCTGTATGCGACTGAAAATAAATTTCATTCCCATCTTCTACAGTTATGCAATGTAGTAGATAAACCGCGCGGGACTGAATTTTTGAAGGCGCTTGAAGAGATGAAGGAAATTGGCCATACATCAGGCGCGGACACAGTAGTAGGTATGTTAATCGGCATGAAAGCTGCCGTTATTCATAAAAAAGAAAGGTGATCGTCATTAATAACGAGTTATTAAAATCAAGTAACTGGATTTCGGGCTTACAGTGGCTCTTTTTTATTTTCACGAATATTGTTGTCATCCCAATCACTGTCGGTGCGGCTTTTGATCTTTCGCCGGAAACGATTGTCAATATGCTTCAGCTTTCCTTTATCGTCACAGGTCTAGCCTGTATTATCCAAGCGTTTTTAGGGCATAGACGTGCCATTATGGAAGGACAATCCGGTCTATGGTGGGGTGTCATTTTAACACTGACTACGACAGCTGCGGCTCAAGGAATGCCATTGGATGTTCTAGGGGGCAGCTTGACGGTTGGAATCCTCATCGTGTCGGTTATTACTCTCTTGATAGGGGTAACAGGGCTTGGGCCTCGTATAGCCAAATTATTCACTCCGGCCGTGATGGGTGTATTTATGTTCTTGTTCGGATGTCAATTGATCGGGATCTTTTTAAAGGGGATGCTCGGTATACCTTTTGGCAACCAGGCTACAAACCCGTCTATTGATGTACCCGTTTCCTTATTGGCGATTGTCATTGCAATCCTGATCATCATCATCAGCGTCAAGGCGCCGACAAGTGTAAGGCGTTACGGATTGCTAATCGGGATAATCGTCGGCTGGATCGTTTATACAATCATTTTCAAGCCGGAAAGCACAGGTGGCGGATCGACAAAATTCGCGCTTGAATTATTCCCATTAGGGAAGCCCGCATTTGACGTCGGCATTATCATTACGACTATTTTAGCGGGGTTATTGAATACGGCGAATACGTTTGGCGCGTTAAAAGGAACGGAAAGCATGTATGAGGTGGAAACGACGAAGTCCGAATACAGGGCATCATTCACCATTACAGGCATCTTCACAGTCATTGCAGGTATTTTTGGCCTCGTTCCAAACTCACCATTCGTTTCATCGATCGGTTTCTTAAGCCAAACAGGGATTATTAAGAGGCTTCCATTTATACTTGGTGGATTCATGTTCCTTGTCATGGGACTTATCCCACCGCTTGGCAGCTTTTTCTCGCAGCTGCCGTTAAGCATCGGTAGTGCTGCTTTATTTGTTTCCTATTTGCTCCTGTTGAATTCTTCCTTGACTTTCTTTAAGGAAGTTAAATTCAATACGGTCAACATTTATCGTTCTGCGATTCCGTTATTCGTCGGGGTAGTCATCATGACCCTCCCGGCATCTTATTTCATTACGATTCCGGGAGTTGTCCGTCCTTTGCTTAGCAGTGGTCTGCTCGTCGGGATCATTCTGGCACTCCTATTGGAAAACCTAATTAATTGGGATAAATACGGTGTGGATACGAAGAAGAAAGAAAAGGATACAGCGGATTCCATTTCATGAAATGATGAGTAAATCAAAATGATGAATAGAAGAAACGAAAAAAGGGCATGAGATTTAATTCTCAGCCCTTTTCTTTACTTCAAATATTCGTTTAGGAAAGTGATCACTTCGTCAAAAGCATTTTGTACAACCGGGTTTTGCCACTCTTCGTCGAATTGGTGCTTTCCGTCCGGAATGGTAATCAGTTTATGATCGACGCCCTGTTCTTGTAAACTCTCCGCCATTAAGACCGATTGCTCGTAAGGGACGTCCTCGTCTTTCGTTCCGTGGAGCAGCAGTGTAGGCGGGTAGTCCGGCCCTACATTGAATAGCGGACAGTATGTTGACAGTTCTTCCTTTGAAATAATAGGAATGAGCCCTGTCAATTCCTCGATCCAGACGCCATACTGCCTCGCATGCATGTAGAGCGCATAACGCTTTTCGATCGGACCGACTGAAATGATTTCATTCGACACAAGCATTTTGGCAAGCTCTCTCGGTACATTCGTCATTGCGGAATAATGGGGGCTCGGCTTCACCGCCCAATCTCCGGTAATGTCGCCATACCCATAAAAAGAAACGATTGCTTTCGGCTTATTTTTGAACGTGCCCGTAAGAAGAGCTAAGAAACCGCCTGCTGAACTTCCGATGACAGCTATTTTTTCAGGATCATAATCAAATTGCTTCGTTCCCTCGTTTTCAATCCAGCGCAGTGCGTCTACAATATCTTCTTGAATGGCAGGCAGCTTCGTTTCTGGCGCCAGCCGGTAGTCAATGGAAAAGATATTGAACCCGGCTTGATGATAATAATCAATCTGTTCCGCTTTCATGTCTTCGCGTGATCCCCATAGAAGTCCGCCGCCATGTATATAAACAATTATTGGGCGAGATTTTTCAGAAGCGGGGTAAAAGTCCGCTTTCAGCTCGAAGTTTTCCTTCTGTTTGTAGATGACTGTTGTTTTCGACAAAATGTCTCACTCTTTCCTTCGTTTAGATATGTGTAATGTAAATATTGTATAATAAGATGAATAATATTTCGAGATAAGGACTTTATCATTCGTGGAAAGGAGTGGGGAAATGGAGTTGAAAGTAATCGATTTATTGGCGATGGAGTCCATGAAGGATGCAGAAGTGTTAAGCGGACATGATTATATTCATAATGGTATTGAAGGTGTAACGATCATGGAAGGTCCCGATATCGCGAATTGGATTAAAGGCGGAGAAGTGATTTTGACGAGCCTTTATTCGATACGGGATTTTAATGAAAAAGAGCAAACAGATTTCATTTTCAAGTTGGCTGAAAAGAGAGTCAGCGCACTTATCATTAAGAAGCATAGTGAAGAAATTTCGGACCAGTTGCTTGAAGCGGGCGAAAGAAATAGGATGCCAATCATCCAGCTTCCGCAAGAAGTTCCATTTGTCGATGTCATGTATCCGATCATGGGGGAGCTTTTTAATAAACAGGTCACGAAACTGCAATACTACAAAGAGATTCACGATCGATTTACAGCATTATCACTTGCCGATAAAGGTCTTGAAAAGATCATCCATACACTTGAAGAGTTGATCGGGAACCCTGTTGCTCTTTTCGACAGGAATTTCAGATGTATCGTTTCAACATACCCCGAGCTTGAAAAGTTTGAAATGGTTGAGAAAGTCCATTTTTACGAACAGACATCAGGCATCAAATTTCCACATTATCGGCAAATTGTGAAATACCCTGAGCTGGATAATATTAAAGGGCATCAGATTGTCGTTCCTATAGAAGCGTTAAACCATAATAAAATGTATTTGCTAATTGGTGAAATTAATAAATCGCTAGTTGAGCTGGATTTGATTGCTGTCGAAAACGCAGCGACTTCCTTATCGCTTGAGTTAGTGAAGCAATTTGCGGTAGCCGAGGTTGAAAAGAAATATAAAAATGATTTGATTGAGGAACTGATCAGCGGGAAAATCCAATCGATACAAGCTGTTTATGAAAAGGCGAATGTTATCGGCTGGGATTTTTCAGGAGCATTTGCCGCGGTTTTATTCAAAATCAATCGCCAGTCGGATGGTATGTTACAGCAAAAAGGAGACCTCGCCGACCGCAGCCATTTTCTCGTGCATGAAGCCATCCATCATTATTTGCCGAATGGCATCATATCGAATAAAAGCAATTTCTTCATTGTCCTTTGGAAAGTGGAGAAGACGTGTAAAAATGATACCGATTGGATCGACGATATAAAGAAAACAGCCCGGACGATTCAAGAGGTCATTAAAAAGCAATTGAAAGACATTGATGTACAAGTAGGGATAGGATGTGCAGTGAATGAAATTTCTGAAATTCCGCAAAGCTATCGGGAAGCGCATGACGCGCTGGATTTAGGAGAGACGTTAAACGGCTTGGCATCGATCACCGCCTTTTCGGAGTTGGGGATTTTTCGATTGCTGCGCCATGTAAATGATTCATCCGCGTTACTGCAATTCATCCCAAAATCCCTGAAGGAACTGCTCGATTATCAGCAGGCGAATCAATCGGATCTGCTGGAAACCTTACAAACCTTTTTGGAATGCAATCAAAACGCCGCCCAAACTGCCAAGCTCCTTTTTGTCCATTATAAGACTGTTGTGTATCGCTTGGAAAGGATCAAAGAAATTACAGGAATGGATTTTGATGACTCTGAAGAAATGTTGTCTGTACGGGTCGGGCTAAAGATTTATGAGCTTTTGCAACGTGAAAAACAAGAATAGGTTCAGGAGGCAGCCATATGTGCTGCCTCTTTCTTATTAAGTTATCCATTTTGGTTAAATAAAAGATAAAACTTTATCAATACATGCTAAAGACTAATTAGTTTAGAACGGTTACAATTAGTAGTGGAGCTTAAAGGCCATCCGGAAATGAAAGATAGTTCATTGCATACTATCCGTACGAAATACAAACAATAATTTGCATCACGAAAATAATGATCAGCATTTACATAACACGGAAAAGGGTGGTGAAATAGGTGAACGATATGAAAGACATTGTACAAAATCTTGATTTAGCCGAAGAAACTGCTGGCCAACTTGAATGGCTTGCTGAATTCGGAAAAGATCCCAAGGGCGGTGTTTCTCGTTTACTCTATACAAAAGAGTGGGTTGAAGGTCAACACGCATTAAAAGAATGGATGGAAAAAGAAGGCCTTGAAGCTCGATTTGATGAAATCGGAAATTTATTCGGAACCTTAACAGGAAAAAACACGAATGAAACGGTATTGACTGGCTCCCATGTAGATACTGTGAAAAACGGCGGTCGCTTTGATGGGGCATATGGAATCATCGCTGGAATCCTGGCGCTGAAATACTTGAAAAAGCATTTCGGGCAACCACTCAGAAACATCGAAGTCGTTTCGATGGCTGAAGAGGAAGGCAGCCGCTTCCCGTACTCGTTCTGGGGATCCAAAAACATTGTCGGTTTAGCGAAACGCGAAGACGTTGAATCAATTAAAGATTTCGATGGTGTTCCATTCGTTGAAGCAATGAAGAAAGCGGGCTTTGACTTCAGAGATGAGGCAAAAGGTGCTCACAAGGATCTAAAAGCTTTCGTAGAAGTTCATGTTGAACAAGGAAGTGTTTTGGAAACAGAGAAAACGGATATTGGTGTAGTGAATAATATTGTCGGTCAAAGACGGTATACCGTTGAAATAACAGGTCAAGCTAACCATGCCGGTACAACGCCGATGGGATATCGGAAAGATGCACTTTATGCAGCTAGCCATATGGTCCATGAAATCATTTCGATGGCTAGAAAAATCGGTGATCCACTTGTGACGACAGTCGGAAAAATCGAAGCTTATCCAAACATCGTAAATGTCGTGCCTGGAAAAACTATTTTCACAATCGATGTCCGTCATACTGATAAAGAAGCGATTGTTTCATTTACAGAGCAAATGACGGCTAGAATGCAGGAAATTTCGAGTGAACATGAAGTGGAAATGAATATCGATCTATGGATGGATGAAGATCCGGTTCCGATGGATCAAACGGTCGTTGAGCTTATTGAAAAACAATGTAAAGCAAATGGCCTCAATTATAAAGTGATGCACAGCGGTGCAGGACATGATTCCCAAATCTTCGCTCCTGTTGTGCCGACAGCCATGCTGTTCGTTCCGAGCCTTAAAGGAATAAGCCATAATCCGGCTGAATTTACAGAGCCCGCAGATTTGGCGGAGGGCGTAAAAGCGCTGATTGGCGCTCTTTATGAGCTAGGCTATAAAGAATAACAGGTTATTTTTTAAAAATGCCGGGTTCTTCCCGGAAATACAAACATACAGAGGAGAATGTAACGATGGGTTATCCAAAAGATATTCTTTCAAGCAGATCTATTATTAAACCGGGTCAATATGCACTAATTGCTCCAGAAGGATTAGTAAATAATGTGATCCCAGGATTTGAAAATTGCAGAATCTCCATCCTAGGTTCACCGAAACTTGGTGCAAGCTTTGTTGACTACATTGTCACAATGCACGAAGGCGGAAAGAACACAGAAGGTTACTGCGGGGAAGAGGATGTACAAAGCTTTGTGTACGTGATTAGCGGTAAAGTGAAAGCGAAAGCGGACGACGAGGAATTCATTCTCGAAGAAAGCGGCTACCTGTATTGCCCTCCAGGCGTAACAATGTATTTGGAGAATATGGAAGCTGGCGATTCACGTCTATTCCTCTACAAGCAAAAGCATAACCCGCTCGAAGGGAAAAAACCTTGGGTTGTTTCCGGTCATGCAAATGACATCGAGTACATGGACTACGATGATATGACAAACGTTCATCTGAAAGACCTATTGCCATTAGACCTTGCATTTGATATGAACTTCCACATTCTTTCATTCGATCCGGCAGCAAGCCACCCATTCGTTGAAACACATTATCAAGGCCACGGTGCATACTTGCTATCTGGTGAAGGCATGTACAACCTTGACAATGAATGGATTCCAGTGAAAAAAGGCGATTACATTTTCATGGCGCCATACGTGCATCAAGCAGCATATGCAGTTGGCAGAGAACCATTAACGTATGTTTATTCCAAAGATTGTAATCGGGATGCAACACTATAATAATCCCAGCAAAGAGGTGTCGAGATGAGAGTAAGTAGTGAAGACTTAAAAGGTCTAATCAAAACAAAGCTTCAAAAGGCTGGTCTGAAAGAGGAACATGCTGATGTCGCTGCAGATGTCCTGACGTTTGCAGACGAGAGAGGTATTCATTCCCACGGTGCCATGCGCGTTGAGTATTATGCGGAACGAATTGCAAAAGGCGGCATCAATACAAACCCGGACTTCAAATTTGAAAAAACCGGTCCGGCTACCGGCGTATTCCACGGTGATGGCGGAAATGGCCATACAGCTGCAAAGTTAGCTATGGATGAAGCCATCAAAATGGCTAAAGAGAGTGGAGTAGCCATTATCGGTGTTAAAGATATTTCCCATAGCGGTGCGATTTCTTATTTCACGAACCAAGCGGCTGCTGCAGACTTGGTCGGATTCTCCGTTTGCCAATCGGACCCGATGGTTGTTCCATTTGGCGGCGCTGAGCCTTACTATGGTACAAATCCGATTGCCTTTGCTGCACCAAGCAGCAACGGGAAGATGATTACATTGGATATGGCAACGACTGTTCAGGCGTGGGGGAAAATTCTTCATGCACGCTCAAAGAACGAATCAATCCCCAATACATGGGCAGTTGACAGCAACGGCGAACCAACGACAGATCCGATGAAAGTAAATGCATTATTGCCGATTTCAGGTCCGAAAGGGTACGGCCTTGCAATGATGGTTGACGTTTTATCCGGAATCCTTCTTGGACTGCCATTCGGAAACAAAGTTTCCTCCATGTATGAAGATTTATCGGAATACCGCAAACTGGGTCAGCTCCATATTGTCATCAACCCGGCATTCTTTACGGGATTGACTTCATTTAAAAATGACATCACGCAAACGATGGATGATTTGAATGGCATCAAACCTGCACCAGGCTTTTCAAAAGTCCTTTATCCTGGACAGAATAATGATGTAGTCATCGAGGATTATAAGGAAAATGGTATTGAAATTGTGGACGATATTTATGAGTATCTAAAATCGGATGTCATCCATAATAACCAATATGACCATAAGAATCCATTTGCTGAATAATAGTCACGTATTGAATAGAGAAGTCGGTTGAAAATTTAATAGGGGTGAGTGGAATGAGAGTAAGTAATGAGCAGTTGAATGAGTTGATTACGACAAAGCTGCATAAGGCGGGTTTGACTGAGGAGCATGCACGTGGCGTTGCAGACGTGCTCGTCCATGCAGATGCCAGGGGAGTCCACTCACACGGAGCAATGCGTGTTGAGTATTATGCAGAACGGATCGCTAAAGGCGGACTTAATGCAAATCCTGATTTCAAATTTGAAAAGACGGGTCCAGTCACAGCTGTATTTGACGGCGATAACGGAGTAGGGCATGTCGCTGCGAAGTTAGCAATGGACGAAGCGATTCAAATGGCGAAAGAAAATGGAGTAGCTGTCGTTGGTGTAAGAAGAATCGGTCACAGCGGCGCGCTTTCCTACTTTGTTCAACAAGCTGCAAACGAGAATTTGATCGGCATTTCAGTTTGTCAATCGGATCCGATGGTTGTTCCATTCGGCGGGGCGGAGCCTTACTATGGAACAAACCCGATTGCTTTTGCAGCACCAGGTAAAAACGGTGAGAATATTACATTCGATATGGCAACGACCGTTCAAGCTTGGGGCAAAATTCTTCATGCTCGATCAAAAAACGAATCCATTCCTGATACATGGGCAGTGGATAGCGATGGACACCCGACAACTGATCCATTCAAAGTGAATGCTTTGGTACCAATCGCTGGACCAAAGGGTTACGGACTTATGATGATGGTTGACGTTTTATCAGGAATTCTTCTCGGCCTTCCGTTTGGAAACAAAGTGTCGTCCATGTACCATGATCTCACCGAGTATCGAAATCTTGGACAACTTCACATTGTCATTAATCCGGAGTTCTTCACAGGATTAGGTTCATTCCAAGAAAGTATTGCGACTACGATGCAAGATCTCAATAACATTAAGCCGGCTCCTGGTTTTGATCATGTTTCCTACCCTGGACAAAGAAGTGCTGAAAGGGAGAAACAGTACGAGGAGAACGGAATTGAAATCGTAGATCATATTTACGAATATTTAACTTCAGACGTTGTTCACAACAATGCCTATGATAATAAAAGCCCTTTTGCAAAGTAAGACTTTTTCATCTAGACTCCGGGCGCCATTAGGCAGGCGCCCTGCGCTTTTGGCTAGAAGGGTGGTCATCCTGAGTGGCCACCCCCTTTTCTGTGCGTTTTTTACAAAAAAAATTTTAAGAGGTGCGTGAAAACATGCTTTATACGATCGTAAAACAGAATTCATACCAGGATTCAGTTAACCTAATGCTTCTTACGAATAAAATTTCCACAATGGAAGGCATTACTAAAGTTCAAATTATGATGGGAACGCCAGCTAACAAAGATATCCTCAAAGCTGCAGGCCTTTACACGGAAGAACTTGAAACTGCTGCTTCCAATGATATGTGTATCGTTGTGGACACTGAACAAGAAGAGAAAATCGAAGAAGTTCTTGAAGAAATCGACAACTATCTAAGCAACCAAGCAATCAGCGCAGGTAAAGAATCTTTCGAAACTGTAAATTCATGGGATAAAGCAGTGAATGCACTTCCTGATGCAAACATTGCAGTTATCTCTACACCAGGTCAATATGCTGCTGAAGAAGCGGAAAAAGCGATTGACAGAGATATGCACGTCATGATCTTCAGTGACAACGTAACGACTGAAGATGAGCGCCGTATCAAAGAAAAAGCACATGAAAAAGGTCTTCTTGTAATGGGTCCTGATGCTGGTACAGTAATCGTTTCCGGTGTTCCTCTTGCATTCGCAAACGTAGTGAAAACAGGGAAAATCGGTGTTATCGGAGCTTCCGGAACAGGTATCCAAGAAGTAACGACTGAAATCGACCGTCTAGGCGCAGGCGTAAGCCATGCAATCGGTACTGGAGGCCGCGACCTTTCTGACAAGATCGGTGCAATCACGATGTTGGACGGCCTCAAAGCGTTGGCTCAGCACAACCAAACAGAAGTGATCACGCTTATCTCTAAGCCACCTGCAAAAGAAGTTCGCGACGAAGTTGTTAACTTGCTGCACAGCATCTCTAAACCGGTTGTTGCAATTTTCCTAGGAGAAGAGCCGCACAACCATGAAGGCAATGTGTACTATGCAAACACGCTTGAAGAAACAGCAGCACTGGCTGTCGATCTAGTGAAAGGCAACCCGATCAAAGCGAACTACAATCACCTTGAAGACGAAGCACCTGCGGTTGACTTGAAACCTGAACAAAAAACGATTAAAGGTCTTTATTCCGGCGGTACGCTTGGATATGAAGCAGCTAC
Source organism: Sporosarcina koreensis (assembly GCF_001531445.1). Lineage (GTDB taxonomy): Bacteria > Bacillota > Bacilli > Bacillales_A > Planococcaceae > Sporosarcina > Sporosarcina koreensis_C. The sequence continues at coordinate 16,215 of NZ_LQYA01000064.1, read as the reverse complement.
TTTGATCAGCAGAGGTTTGAATCTTGGAGAAACTGAACATGATCAAGCCGGCTACCTTCTAAATGCGGACGGTTTTGAAATAATCGACCTTGGTGACGATATTTACACACAAGGAAAACCACACCCAATGATCGATCCGGATACACGTATCCAGTTCTTCCAAAAAGCCGCTCAAGACGAGTCAACAGCTGTCATCCTATTTGACGTTGTACTTGGATACGGTGCACACGACGATATGGCAGGCGCATTGCTTCCTGGCATCGAAAAAATCCAAGCAGAAACGAAAGCAAATGGCAGAAACGTTTACTTCGTAGCAACTGTTTGCGGTACTGACCAGGATCCACAAGACATCGATGAGCAAAAAGCGAAACTGGAAAAAGCTGGTGTTATCCTACGCGATAGCAACAACCAAGCGACTCTTACTGCTTTGGCGATGCTTGGCATTCAGGTTGAAGAGGTAACAAAAGAAGTCGTTCCTGCTAAAGAAGCGGCTACGACTGTTGACTTCACAGTTTCTGAAGCAATCGAGAGACTGTTGAATGAAAAACCAAGCGTTGTTAACGTAGGATTGAAGAGCTTCACTAACTCAGTTACTGCAACGGGCGGAAGAGTTGTTCAATATGACTGGCGTCCAGTTGCTGGCGGTAATCCAAGACTTCGCAAAATCCTAAGCCTTCTTAAATAATAGCTAAAGCATAAGCGCCCCTACACTTAGGGGGCGCTGGAGCTAGGCGAAACAAAAGCGAAGCGCCTATGTCATCCATATAGGGAATATTGAATTATCAGGAGGAAATCAAATGTACGGACAATTTAAAACAATTGACGAAGCAAACCGAGCGGTATTAGATAAAGTTGTATCTGGTGCTCCATTCTTAATCGATGTAGTTCCAGCGAATTCTGTTATTGAAGAACTAAACGGCAAAGTATTACTACACGCTGGCCCACCAATCAAATGGGAAAACATGACAAGCCCGATGCAAGGATCTTGTATTGGTGCTACACTTTTCGAAGGCTGGGCAACAAACGCTGACGATGCACGCAAGATGCTTGAAAACGGAGAAATCGAATTCATTCCATGTCACCATGTGAATGCAGTTGGTCCAATGGGCGGTATCACATCTGGAAACATGCCTGTTCTTGTCGTTGAAAACCAAGATGGCGGAAACCGTGCATACTGCACAATGAACGAAGGAATCGGTGCAGTACTTCGTTTCGGTGCATACTCAGAGGAAGTTATCAACCGTCTAAACTGGTTCAGAGATATCCTAGGTCCAACTCTATCCAAAGCACTTAAAATCAAAGGTGACGGCCTAAACGTTAACGTTATGATGGCTAGAGCAATTACAATGGGTGACGAATTCCACCAACGTAATATTGCGGGCTCACTTATTTTCTTGAAAGATATCGTTCCATATATTCTACAAACAGATGTTGCAGATCAAGATCAACAGGATGTTATCCAATTCCTAGCTGACACAGATCAGTACTTCTTGAACATTGCAATGGCTTCTACGAAAGCTGTAATGGATTCAGCTCGTCAAATCCAACACGGTACAGTTGTTACAGCTATGTGCCGTAACGGATATGAGTTCGGTATCCGTATCGCTGGTATGGGTGACCAATGGTTTACAGCACCAGTTAACACGCCACAAGGTCTATTCTTCACAGGATACGATCAAGACATGGCTTGTAAAGACATGGGTGACAGTGCAATCACTGAAACATTCGGCGTCGGCGGTATGGCAATGATCGCTGCTCCTGGTGTTACACGTTTCGTAGGTGCCGGCGGTATGGACGATGCAGTTAGCACAAGTAATGACATGATGGATATTTGTATCGATCACAACCCGAACTTCTCTATTCCTACTTGGGACTTCAAAGGTGCTCCACTAGGAATCGACGCTAGAAAAGTTGTTGAAACTGGAGTTGAACCGGTTATCAACACGGGTATCGCTCACAAAGAAGCGGGCGTTGGACAAATCGGTGCAGGTACTGTTCGTGCTCCATTGGCTGCTTTTGAAAAAGCGATCGATGCTTACGCAGTGAAGCTTGGTCTAATCGAAGCGGAATAATGAATTCATGTGGAGAGGAATAGTCGTAAGCTAGTTCCTCTCCATTTTTTTGTCAGAAATACAGTGGAATCACATTAAGTTTATTTTTTAAAAAATAAAGGAGAGTCATCGATGAGTAAAAAAATCGTTCTTGCCATTGGCGGAAATGCAATTATTAAAGAAGGT
>NZ_LQYA01000064.1:0-13968 GCF_001531445.1 Sporosarcina koreensis | reverse complement strand
GCCCAGTACTTGATTTGATCGAACAAGGCAACACAGTTGTTATCACGCACGGTAACGGCCCGCAAGTTGGTAATACTTTAATTAAAAACCAAATGGCTGAATCAGTTGTTCCAGCGTACCCGCTAGATGTATTGGACGCAGAAACGCAAGGAAACTTGGGTTACTTGATCCAACAAACATTCAGAAACAAAATGGTCGAACGTAATATCAACAGACCTATCGCGACAATCGTTACACAATCAGTTGTTTCTCAAGATGATCCAGCTTTCGCGAATCCAACGAAACCAATCGGGCCATTCTACACACAAGAAGAATTGGACAAAATCCTTGAAACAGAAAAAATCTCTTACATCGAGGACAGCGGACGTGGATACCGTCGTGTCGTAGCTTCTCCAAAACCAGTAACAATTGTTGAAAAAGATGCAATCGAAGCGCTGCTTGACAAAGAAATCACTGTCATTACAGCTGGCGGCGGCGGAATTCCTGTTGTTGAAGAAAACGGCGCACTAAAAGGTACAGACGCAGTTATCGATAAGGACTTCGCAAGTGCATTGCTTGCTGCGGAAGTAAAAGCAGACTACCTCTTCATCCTAACAGGCGTTGAGCAAGTGGCAATCCACTTCGGTACGCCGCAACAAGAAAACTTGTTTGAAATGACAGTTGAAGAAGCACTTCGTTATATGGAAGAAGGACACTTCCCGAAAGGAAGCATGGGTCCAAAAATCGAAGCAGCGATCATGTTCTTGGAAAAAGGCGGCAAAAACGTTGTCATCACATCCATGGACAAACTTCAAGATGCTCTTGACGGAAAAACAGGTACACGCGTAACACTATAATGTAACCAGAATGGTAGCTCTAGCAGCTGCCATTTTGTGCATTATCATTTTCTTGTATGAGAGGGAATGGTTCCACTGCAAGATGGGAAAATAAATATGATGACATGGACATTCAAAAAGGGGGTGTTTCGATGTCAGGCAATATTGACGACTATATTCAACAAGGGATGTATGGCACGAGACAAACAAAGCCAGACGAGCGTAGGAAGTTTCTTGGGACAATCCGTGAACGGATCGTCATCGCCCTTACAAAAGATCAAGTGAGAGAAAAAGGCATTTATAAACAAGTCGAGCAGGCCATAAAGGAAAATAGAAATGCTCGTCTGTATTTGAATGGAAATATAAACTACAAAGTGCTATCAAAATATACGAAAATCGCATCCAAATATGATGTGTCTTATACATTTGTCACAAATAAAAACAGTAAATCTGAAATCGGACTCGTCCTCGCATATGACCATGCTATAGATAAAGAAGAGATTTACGTAAAAAAGGAAGACCCACCCGCAAAACCACAAGAAAGAAAAAAGAAAGGCTTCTCCTCCATATTCTCAAAGCTATTTAAACCGATGTAGGCGGTGCCTGTGCAAGGAGTAATTATGACAATTCAACTTTTTGTATAATAATACTAAAGGAAGCCAACCGATAATTGAATCGAGTGGCTTCCTTATTTTTATTATACAATTGTAGTGTATAGTCAGAATTGCTTGCTGCACATGCACCGCTGCGAGGGGTTTGAATGATTGGCTGCCGATACTTCTGTTTGCTATTATTACATTGTATAACACTAAAATATTTCCAAGAGGTGAATCCGTAATGTACCGTACAGTAGAGGATTTTATAGAAGAATGGACGATTGCTTCTGTTGGGACTGCCAATATGATCAAAGCGATTACCGATGAAAAGCTCGATCAATCCATCGTAGCAGGTCATAGCACGCTTGGCTGGTTAGCATGGCATTTAGTCGGAGCAGCAGGCGCTTTTGGACAGTTTGCTGGATTTAACGTTCAGGGACCTGGTCATACCGACCCTCAACCAACAAGCGCTCAGGAAATTTCTAACGCATACGAAGCGCTTGCACAAGCCATTAAGGAAGAGGCATCGAAGCTTACTGACGAAGACATGCTTGGTGATGTAACAAGCTTTACAGGGCAAACGAAGCGTGGGAAGCTGTTGCGTGGCATGATTGATCACCAAACGCACCACCGCGGTCAAATGACAGTACTTCTTCGTCAAGCAGGGTTACCTGTACCGCCGGTTATGGGACCTACAAAGGAAATGACCATGTAATAAATCATCAAAACCGATTCTCTATCACATGATAGGGAATCGGCTTTTTTTATGCCTTATTCTTGTATTCTAATATTTGCTGCAAATACTGCTCAATCAGTTCTGCACTCCGAACTGACCCTAAATCAGTTAGAATTTGAATGGCCTGTTGGATCTTGGCGATTCCAATGTCCTGCTTGCCTGTTTTTATTTCATATGCACCATGTAACTGAAGTGCATGTACCCGTTCGAATAAATGACTTTCTGGCATAGCAAGAGTCTTAAGATAAGAGAAAAACTCTTTAACTTCAGCTTGGTATTCTAATTTTTTATCAAAATGATTAACAGGTCCCAATAAATAAGTGATGGTATTCATGATGATTGTAATGATGACGTCATTCACCTTCTTGTACTGACGATACCGTTCACTTTTTTCGTAAGCGATTCTCGATAGCTGTACCACCATTGTAGGCTGGAGAAATAGCATCGTTGCATTGTAAAGCATGAATTCATAATAACCCCATACTTCAACGCGAAAGAAGAAGTCTGATAAACGCTGAATATCCTCCTCATTCACTTCTTCATCGATTTCTTTCTTATTCACGATCATTTCAAAAATACGAATAAGCATGACGTTGTAGTGATATGTATTCACCTCTAGTTGCTTCCATTTTTTCATTTCCCGTTCTCTAAGTAGTTTTAATTCAACGGAATTCCTTTCGTTGTAAGCGGTGCCTACATCTTTGAAAAACTGCTCGAGTGAGTCAGTCAGAAAATCATTATGTATGTATAAAAACTCATCGAGATTTATCATTAGTTTTTCTAAAATCCTTGTGAATAGCCCAAGGGTGATGTCCGAATCACCACGTTCAAATTTTGATAGAAACGAAACAGAGCAAATCCCTTCAGCGAGTTCCTGCATACTTAATCCCTTTTGCTGACGAATTCCTCTCAAAGTTCCGCCATACGTTTTCATCCGATTTCCTCCTATCATCAAAATTAATTCCACTATATGAAAATTGTAAAAAGGATTGTATTTGTTCATTGTACACTGAAGACAGAAAAGTAAGAAGTTATTATTATAACCGAGGAGGCCAAGAAAATGGCGGGATACCAACATTATATCGTAAAAAACGGAACGATTATTGACGTGGAAAATGGCAATTCCTTTGTGGGTTCAATCGAAATAATCGGGAATGCTATTAATAGGGTTTTTTCATCCAATGAGGTTTTGGCTGAAGATATTTCCATTATCGATGCCAAAGGAAAATATATCATCCCAGGTTTACTAGATATGCATTGTCATATGCAGGAGAAATTCGCACCATATTTTTTAGCATCGGGAGTGACAACGGTTCGGATTACAGCAACAAATTTACTCATGATTGACAACTTGATTCATGCACCAATCGATGCGCCGACGCCTGCTGTTTATTCCGCGGATCGAATGATTGACGGCACTCCAGGACTCTGGGGACCGACTAGCGCTGGAAACTTCGTTACTGATGATCCTGAGGAAGCTAGAAAGGAAGTTAGACGACAGATAGGCGTAGGAGCGAAATTCATAAAAGTATATGGATGGGCAAACAGGGAAGTGATGTACGCAGCAGTTGACGAGGCGAAGAAGTTTAATGTGGAAGTCAGCTGTGATCTAATTCATTCAAAAGAGTTGAATGCCTTAGATGCAGCGCAAATTGGTGTTACTTGGTTTGAACACGCATCTGGATTTATACAAGCGCTTTATCCGGGTTGGTATCCATCAGCCAATCAAACGGAATGGAGTCATATTAATTGGGACACCCCTGATGAGAAAAAAATCAAAGAGCTTTGTGAACAAATGATCCACTATAATGTTAAGCTCTGCCCAACACTCGTTGTCAATGATCAAGTGGAGCAGTACCCGAACTATTGGTATCCGAAAAATAATGTAACCGAGTCACTCGAAAAGAATAATATACTCATTGAGCATTGGCGCAATTTGTCTGATCAAGTAGAAGTGATGAATGAGCAAATTGGTAAGCTCAACAATTTTACAAAAATGATTGCCAAAACGTATTTTGAACTCGGTGGTACGGTCGTTACAGGGACCGACACGCCGGCACTTATTTGGACCTTCCCGGGAATGGCGCTGCACAGGGAACTGGAACTGTTCGTCGAAATTGGATTTACAGAGATGGAAGCGCTACAGGCAGCGACAGTAAAGGCGGCACAATCTATCGGCTTGAATACGATTGGATCAATAAAAGAAGGGAATATTGCTGACCTTGTCATTCTAGATAATAATCCACTGGAGGATATTAAACATACAAAAGACATCCATCAGGTCATCAAGGGTGGAAAGGTTTATAAGCAAGAAAAAATCCTCGAACATGTACCAAGTGACGGATATATGGATCAGCGTTCACGTGAATTTCAAGAGAAATGGGAAGCAATTACTAGTTAAGGGTGTATTGTAACGGTGCCTTTGCAAGATAATATAGTTCACTGCAGAGGCACCTTTTTTCATCTATATAAGTTGAACTTATTATTTTACCTATTAACTTAGTTGATTGGAGTGCAGAGCGGCGACTCCCAGCGGGAACAGCGCGAGCTGAAGACCCCGCAGGAAAAGCCGTCACGAAGAACGGCTTTTGCGACCAAAAGCGCAGCGTTGGGAGCACATCCGAGGAGGCTGAAGCCGTGCCCGCGGAAAGCGTCCGCTCGGAACGGAAATCAACGGTTAGAAGAAGGTATTTATTTCAATTTATATAGACAAAACTGTTTTCAATTCGATCATGTCATTAATCACAAAATCGGCTTGAGCAAGCTCGTCTTCTTGTGCGAAATCAAAGTTGCATCCGATTGCCACTAAGCCATTATCTTTTGCGGCATTAATATCTGAGAGCCGATCTCCTACAACGGCTCCGTTTGTAATTGCATATTTCCCGATAATCTTTCCGACTAAATCCCCTTTATCGAGTGTTTCAATTTGCTGGATACTAAACGTTTCAGTCACCCAACGGTCCAAACGATAATGCTCCACAATCGCTTGTAAATATGCGGTTAACCCATTGCTTGCTATGTATATTGAATAATCATTCGCGGTAAGATATTCGAAGGTCTCCTTTACATTTGGATATAATGCCCCTTTTCCCGTTCTGATATTTTCAATCAATCTCTCCAAGAAGTAGGCATCTGTTTGTTCTCTCACTTCAATAGAATGCTCTGGTAATAAAGTCTCCCACACTTTTGGCAAAGGGACTCCCATGATACTACGGTACGCATCAAGAGGGGTTGCGCCGATCCATTCATCCATGGCGCGCAGATTTTCAAAAGCATCGTCAAGAGAAAGCTCTAAAATCGTATCTGTCTGAAATAATGTTCCGTCCATATCAAAAATAACTGATTGCACAATATCTTCTCCTTTCAATACACTACCCACGTTTATTATACAGAGAAGATAGGCGTAAGAGGATGAGGAAGTGGAAATAGATGAATACTAAGCGTGAATAGAATTGGAGGAATCACGATGATCGTCACAATCGAATGGACCTATACAACACGGAAAGGGCCGGAAACCGTCTTCCGTTCGGAGGAAATGAATGCGGCGGATGCTGTCCTGATCGCGGATGATTTGGAGAAGACCGGACGAACGAAACAAGTGAAGTTCCTTGACCGATTCGACAGCTATTGGACCATGAAGGAAATGAAGGGCTACTTGAAAGGAATCGAAACAGAACCGCATAATATTACCGTTTATTTTGACGGAGGGTTCGACCAAACTACGAAGGCGGCAGGTCTAGGCTGTGTCATTTATTATGATCAGAACGGAAAGTCATATCGTCTTAGAAGAAACGCAGCAGTCGAAGAACTCATTTCGAATAACGAGGCGGAATATGCTGCGCTGCATTTTTGCTTGCAAGAATTGGAGCTATTGAATGTCCATGATCTATCAGTTCAGTTCATTGGGGATTCACGTGTCGTCATTAATCATTTGAGCGAGGAATGGCCAGTCATTGAAGAGGGCTTGTTCAGTTGGGCTGATCGAATCGAAGCGAAAATGAATCAGCTTGGCATTCATCCGGAATATGTGCTAGTATCACGCAAAGCGAATGCTGAAGCGGATCGGCTTGCCGGCCAGGCATTAAAAGGAGTTGAGATCACAGAGACTAGTGAAAAAGCGTCGGAATAAAAAAAGTCCCCGATAGGGAACTAAGGCATTTCATATTCATCTATGTCAATTGCACTTTTTACAACTTTTACATTTAGAATTGTTTGCTCCGCATTTTTTACATTTTGCCACTCTATCACTCCTTTGCAAGCATATATTCAAATTTATTCAGTTGCATCCGGAATTATGCATGGATATGACGCATTCTCTGTTGTGTTTTTTGCAGGAATTATTACGGGTAAATGCTAGTCAGGATGGGAAGTCAGGATAGGTGGCTTCCTTTTTTTATTTGTAAGGCAAATGCCTTGAACAGCTGTTGCATAAAAGATGGTATACAATAGGGGAAATATAAATTATCCCTTGAACTTGCTAGGAACAGAAGGGGCACCAATCGTCAGAGCTGGAATTTTTAAATAGGTAAGAGAGATAGCTATGAGATAAGGAGAAAGACAATGCAAAAACTAACGAAAATATCAGATCGCCTTTATTATTTACCGCCTGTTCAAGAAACGGACCGCCCGATACTAGGAGCGTTAGTGGGAAAAGAAAAAACGATGCTCATTGATGCGGGGAATTCATCGCAGCACGCCAGCCTATTTTTACGGCAACTTGGGGAGATTGGGATTCAATCTGATCTGCTTGTCCTCACGCATTGGCATTGGGATCATGTCTTTGGAATGCATGAAATTCCCGTCCCGAGTATTTCATGTAAGGAGACAGCCGGAAAAATCAAAGAAATGCAGTCCCTCTCATGGGAGGACGAGGATTTGGATCAACGGGTAGAGGAAGGAACGGAAATCCCGTTTTGCGCGGATGCAATCAAGAAAGAGTTCGCAGAGGAGCGGAACATCCAAGTTCAGCTCCCAACGATTGTCTTCGAAAATGGGATGACCGTGGATCTGGGCGGACTGACTTGTGAAATCGAACACGTCGGCGGAGATCATTCAAGCGATTCCTGTGTCGTTTTCATCCCCGAAGAAAAGGCTTTATTTGTAGGAGATTGCCTCTATGCGAATTTGTACGCGGAAAAGTGGAATTACACAATTGAAAAAATATTGAAGCTCATTGGGCAACTGGAAAAATACGATGCGGATATCCATTTCCTTTCCCATCATCCAGCCCCTCTAACGAAAGACGCATTCAGCGCTTTTCTGCAACTACTGAAAAATACCGCCCTGCTCACCCAAAAGCACGCAGGCGACGAAACCGCCATTCAGCAAGAAATGACCCACAACCTACAACGCAACCTGAACGAAGAAGAACTCGAAACAATCACCTTCTTCGTCAACGGCTACTGAATTGTGCCGGTGCCTGTGCAAGATGCATTTATGACTATTCATCGTACTGGGTAAATATAAATAAATTTACTAGCGAAATACCGGCATAATAATAATTGGTTTATAATTATATTCAATTGTAGTCAATAAACTGAATAGTGTGATGCACAGGTACCGTTTTTATCGGGTTGTTTCCTGAAAGTCAATTCTCACTAGTTGGCCGGTTTTGGTGGTGAATGTGATGTGGACGAAGACGCCGAATTCATGGTGGTCGTCTTTTAGCCATAGCTTGAACTTTTCAATTGTTGTATCGTCTTTTGTTTCGCTCCCGATGTGCAAGTAGTCGATGATATTTGCCTCGGGATATTTTTGCTTTGTTTCTTTTACCGCAAGTTGGCCCCATTTGGCGTAAGCGGGTTCCTGTTGATGTTGTTGTACGGGTGTGAGTGTGGATATATGTGTTGCCGTTGCATAAACAGATATCGAAAGTCCAAGCGCGAAAATAAAATTCATCATGAAGTCTCAACTCCTTTTTTGCTCGATGTATGTAGGATGAGTCAAATGCTTGGATTCATGCTGTTCGTGCACGAATAATGATTACTAGATTGTAGGAATAGGGGCTGTAGCATTGAAAAGATTAGTCGTCATGACAGTCGGCAAGACGCATAGCGGGAAAACTACTTTTGCGCGGGCTTTGGAACAAAAGCTCGAGAACTCCATTGTGATGGATCAAGATAACAATGGGGAGTTTATTAATAGATACTACAAAAATTTGCAACCGAAAACAGGGCCAAATACACTTAAGCACGCCATCTCTAGACTGATTGTCGACTATGCGAAAGAACATAGCGATTGCCACCTCATTATATGCAATTCAAATCGAAGTCGGAAAGGTCGAGCATATTTGCTTGAACAGCTGTTTCCCAAAAATGAATTCATTCGTATCCTTGTCCATTTCGATTTGCCTGATCACATTCTTCATGCTCGCGTTGCGAATAGTCAACGTGATACGAGTATATTCAGAAGTGCTTCCAATTTTGTAGAAGTGCTTGATCGGCAAAATGCAAATTCATTGAACGAAGATGTTGCGGATCCTGCAGAGAGCGAAGCAGATCATTTATTCGTCATCAAAGACAGCGAGGAAGTAGATAGTGTCATCCAAAGAATTGTCATGATAGAAAAAGACATCGGCTAGTCGATGGTCAAGTATAGTTCCAAAGCGAATGGGAATGTTAAAGCCAACATATATCAAATGGAGGACTGGCGATGACAATCATTTGGCTGGGGAAATGCGCATCATGAAACATCTATTGCTTGTTGGCGCAATCATCTTGGCGTTGGGAAGTTTTGCAATCTTAAGCAATGCTAAGGTCCCCGTGAAAAATGAAGCGCTTTATCAACAAATCAAATCTTATAGTGAACAGCATGAAATCAAACCGATTGATGCGAAGGTGGATAGGGTTTGGAAAGCGATGCCGGGATACAATGGATTGCGTGTCGACACCCAAGCGAGTTATGAAAAAATGATGACTGCAGGAAAGTTCGACGAAACCAAGCTTGTTTTTGAAGAAGTGCCACCCGCTGTCCATTTGGACGACTTGGAGCCCCAGCCGATCTTCAGGGGGAATCCGGAAAAGCCAATGGTTTCTTTGCTCATCAATGTTGCTTGGGGGAATGAATATATCCCGCCCATTCTTAAAATCCTAAATGAACACGAAGTGAAAGCGACATTTTTCTTTGATGGCAGCTGGGTGAAAAACAATCCCGATTTGGCAATGAGGATCTACAATGAGGGCCATGAAATCGGCAACCATGCATATAGTCATCCCGATCTCCAGAAACGCTCCAGGGCAGAGACAAGGGAAGAGATAAAAAAGACGAATGCTGTCATTTTTGACACGCTATCTGTCCAGCCAAAGTGGTTTGGGCCGCCAAGCGGAAGCTTTAATCAGCAAACGGTCGAAGTTGCACATGAACTTGATATGAAAATGATCTTATGGACGGTCGATACAGTGGATTGGCGAAAACCTGAACCGTCCGAAATGGTAAGGCGCGTCGTCTCGAAAGTGGAAAATGGCTCCATGATTCTCATGCATCCAACTGACCCTGTCGCAAAAGGATTAGGGACCATGATCAATGATATTAAAGCGAAGGGGCTTCAGCTAGGAACAGTGAGCGACCTGATGAGTGAAAAACGAATTGATTAACAAAAAAGCCCGCATCTGACAGAAACTCCTCGTCGGATGCCGGGCTTTCATATTTTCAGCGTCATTTTTCTCCATAACCGAATTTGGAACCGTTCCAGAAGCGCCAGAAAAATGGTAAACTAGATAAGTTCTATTTTTATGAAGGAAGTGTTTACAATGATTGGACGTAATGATCCATGCCTTTGTGGCAGCGGGAAGAAATATAAGAAATGTTGTCAGTCGAAAGAGACTGTTACCGTTGAGACGGTTCAAATGGAAGAATTGGAAGGGATACTGCAGACGTTTTATGATGTGTATCCAGAGCGGAAGGATATCCCGGACTATTTGGAACTAGCGAATGAATGGAAACGTTCATTGGATACATATTTACCCGATGAAGAAATGATTGAAGCGATTGTGTTGGATGAATTCTTTTTCCATCATCGCCTGGACATTTGGACTGGGTACTTGGACAAACAGAAGAAAAAACAGTTGCGTCCTTCCGTTTTGCGGGTCATCGACACATGGCGGCAACCGCAAGCAACCATCGGGGAAGTGATTGATGTTGAAGATCATTACATTACCGTGAAATCGATTTTCACTAACGAAGTCATCCGGTTGCGACGGGAAAGTGAGAAGCCGGTGCCAGTCGGTGTCCACTTATTCTGCTTCATGTTGCCTGATGGTACAGGGGAGGATAATCAGCACTTGGCCGTATCAAGCTTAATCTTTTTCCCGACAGATCATGCGGATGTGTTCAAGGAATTTGCAGCTCAATTTGCGACGTATGCAGAACAGGATGTCAGCAAGTTCTTAAAAGAGAACGCGATGAATTTCTGGAAGCTGCTTGGTCAAAACGGATATCAAGGCGGCGAATTCACTGAGTTTGAAGCAGGCGTATTGCTCGATGCAATGGATTTTCTTGAAAAATATGACCGCATGTCTAGAAAACTTCTGGACGTCGTCGAAGACTTTTTAGTGGAACAACAGCCGAATGCGCGTAAAGAAACAGCGATTGCAGCTGGGGCGATCCGATTCGGTCAAGAGCATTCGTTTTTCGAGCCTCTTTCTATGACATTGAAAGAAATCGCCGAGTGGTTCGATGTTTCCCCTTCTTCCATGAATAAATATTACAAGGAATTGGATGCTTATTATAGCTCCAAAGTTATGAATTAATGAAAATACGGTCCACCTATTGCCTTTAAAAGCGGTAGGTGGATTTTTTAGAATCTTTCTTTATTGACGGAATATTGATAGTATTGATTTATTCAAAGGAAAAGGGGATGGGGAAAATGGCAATGCCGACACATATTGTAGCTTGCGGCGCGCTTGTTGATGACGGGGAAGGGAATCTCTTAATCGTGAAAACGCATCATGGCGGATGGGTGTTTCCAGGCGGCCAAGTCGAAGTGGGGGAGAACTTGATGGATGGCGTCATCCGTGAAGTGAAAGAGGAGAGCGGCATCGATGTGGAAGTGTCCCACCTGATTGGCGTGTACACGAATTCGGCCATTTATAAATGGTATGACGGAGTGACGGACGTCCCGACAAAAGTGATGTTTGACTTCGCTTGCAAGCCGATCGGCGGGGAACTTTGCACGTCGGAGGAAACGTCTGATTGCAAGTGGGTTCCTAAGGAAGAAGTATTAGAGTATATTACGCAACCCGCGATTCGCGCTCGGATTGAGGAATATTTCAAGTTTGAGGGGAATGTGGAGTATAAGGAATATGTTACACATCCGGAATTTGAAGTGAAATTGAGCAGGAAAGTATAACGTTTGCGGCTATATGTTGGTGCAGTTATGCGTGAAAAAATTGCTTTATGCGTCTTTCTGGCGATTTATGCGCACTTAATCACGTTTATGCGCAAGTTTGCGATTTTATGCGTGAATAAACGCTTTTATGCGTATCTGTAGGACTTGCTCTACAATACGGACGAAAGTACGAGTTTGCGAGTTTTCATTTACAATAAAAAATTCTTCGTCTATACTGATGGCAGCATAAATTATAACTACATACCGTTTTCTGCACTAGGGGTGCCCACTATTGGCTGAGATGCGAGCAACAGCTCCGATCCCTTATAACCCGATCAGGATAATACCTGCGTGGGGAAGTGTAGTGGCTTTCCGATTTTTCATATTGGAGAAGTGCTACATCTTCCGGGATGTAGTTTTTTTTATGAAAAATTTTCGGGAGGTCGAAGGAAATGGAATGTGGATTAAGTCCAATCGTCGGATTTCGTTTTTCATTATATCCGATGGCAGATGATTTTGTAAGTGTAATTAAAGGGGCACTGGAAAAGACGGATACGTCGAATGTATGGATGCATACGGATGATGTATCTACCGTCATTCGCGGTAAGCAAATCCATGTGTTCAACGTGGCAAAGGCGATTGCGTTGCATGCTGCGAAAACGGGTAAGCATATTGCGCTATCCGGGACTTTTTCGGCTGGATGCCCTGGCGATACAGCGGGTGATGTGTATTTGGACAAAGGCGAGAAGGTCGCGAATACGGATGCGACGAAGCAATATGTCTCCTCCCAATTTGCGCTCTATCCAATGAATAATCCAGCGTATATGGAGATCATTTATCGCGAAGTGGACCGGGCGAAGGAGCAGGGCGTGTTCAATGAATCGATGCATTATGCGAGTGGCATCCATGGGGATATCCATGATGTTTTCGCATTTTACGAGGAAGCTTTCAGTAATGCGTGTTCTGAAGAACATAAGCATTTGGTCATGACGGTTTCGATGAGCATTAACAGTCCGTCGCATGGAGGACTGTAACATGTTGAAGTCATGGAAGCTCAAAGAGGTCGTTCTTATGTCGCTGTTTTCGGTCGTGTTCGGGATTGTCTATTTGCTGTTTTTGCATGTCGGGAATATTTGGGCTGGGTTTATTGGCCCGATCGCCTATGAATGGATTTTCGGCATTTGGTTCATCGTGTCGATCATTTGCATGTATATCATTCGTAAACCAGGGGCGGCGGTCATTTCGGAAACGATTGCTGCAGCAGTCGAGGTGCTGTTAGGAAACGCGGTCGGTCCGCGCTTGATCCTTGCTGGTGTCATCCAAGGATTAGGCGCCGAGGCTGCTTTCGCTGCAACGCGCTATCGCAGATTTGATATATGGGTACTGATGCTGGCAGGGGTTGGCGCCTCGGTGTTCAGCTTCGTCTATGGCTACTTTTTAGGTGGATTCACAGTGTTCAGCACAGGTTATGTGCTACTTATGCTCGGCATCCGGATCGTCAGCGGAGCGGTTATTGCAGGTATTGGCGGCAAGGCGGTCGTCGATGGATTGCTTACAACGGGATCACTCCGTGGATATCCGATCGCACGTGCGAAAAAGGGTGAGGTTCGTGCGTGAATTGATCCGGTTTGATAACGTAAGTTTCCGCTATCCCGATGATGAGGATTGGATTTTTGAAGATCTTTCATTCTCCGTCGGGAGTGGCGAAAAGGTTGTCATTACGGGGCCGAGCGGGAGCGGCAAAACGACGATGCTCTATCTTTGCAACCGGTTGTATCCGGAAAACTGTGATGGCATCGTGAAAGGCTCTGTTACGTTATTCGAGAAAGAAAGTCAGTCCTATTCTCCTGGGGAAGTGAATCACCGGATTGCGACCGTTTTCCAAGATCCGGATGCACAATTCTGCATGCAGACTGTCGAAGAAGAGCTTGCGTTCACGCTTGAAAACTTAAATGTAGACCGTGAAGAAATGGATATGCGGATCCAGGACGTTTTGGAGCTGACAGGGTTGACTGAGTTCCGTCATTCCGTCATTCAAAAACTATCCGGCGGAGAAAAGCAGCGGATTGCGACAGCGTGTGCATTGATCATGGAGCCGGAAGTTCTTCTGCTCGATGAACCGATCTCCCATTTGGATCCGTATACAGCGAAGCAGTTTATTCGCTGGCTGGATGAACTTCAGAGGAAACGGTCTTTGACGGTTTTCGCGATCGAGCATCGGCTTGATTTATGGGACGATTTTTTTGATCGTGAAATTCCGTTGGAACAAACAGCGATCGTGAGTCCGCTGATGAAAAGAGCAAGCAGCAAACAGGAACTCCGGTCATTGGAAGTAAGCAGAGTTCGTACAGATTCATATTTGAATGACGTTTCCTTCACATTAACCAAAGGGGAAGTGGCAGTCCTTGCTGGCCCGAATGGAAGTGGCAAATCGACGTTACTGAAGGCATTATGCCAATTGATCCCTGCAAGTGGAGCTGTGCATCCCTCTAATTT
>NZ_LQYA01000063.1 GCF_001531445.1 Sporosarcina koreensis | reverse complement strand
GCTTTGGACGCGCGGGGGATTGCTTTGGACGCGCGGGGGATTGCTTTGGACGCGCGGAGGCTTGCTTTGGACGCGCGGCGACTTGCTTTGGACGCGCGGGGGATTGCTTTGGACGCGCGGAGGCTTGCTTTGGACGCGGACGGCCACAAGTCAGACGCTCCCTCCTCACGACGCGATTTCAACAAAAAAATCCCCTCATAAAAAAGGGGATTTCCGTAACTTACGCAACGATCGAACACGCTTGCAGCTCCGCAATGAAAGCAAAAGCGTCCTGCATTTCGTCGTCGGTGAAATTCAATTTATTTTTCACGATATGCACTTTGGCGATCTGCTCGTCCTTCGGTAAATAATCGAAATAGAGCAATGTAGAGACCAGCTCTAAAAATCTGGAGCTTTTTCCGTTCAACCTCTCGATGCAATCAGCCAATTTTTCATGGGGCGCTTCCGCCGTTTCAATGAATCGACCGCCCTCTTCTGTCACGTTATAACTATATTGAACGTACGAGCCCTTATCCGTACAGCTCTCCGACAGGAAGCCCATTTCACAAAGCTCTTCGACTCGGAGCGTCAATTCCTCCGAATAGGGACCGTACATATGCAGCTCGTATTTTTCAGCGAAAGGGAAATCCATCTTTTTCGCGATGTAGATCATCTTCTGCAATTTCTTCCGCCCGCGCGCTTCTCCCGCCATGGCAATGAATTGGACAATCCTAGCATGTTCCTGCAGCAAACTACTCACCTCTCAACAGTCGTAAAATCTTTTCATATAGCGGATTTTCCCTTGATTCCAAAAGGTCTTCAGGAAAATACATTTTATGGTCTGTGCGTCGCTTGCCTGAGATGGCATCGACGATTTCCGATGAACGGGACAGCTCGCGCAACTCACCGTTCGACATTTGCAAATAGATCGGCATGCGTTCATTTTCCTCGCCAGGCCTGTAAAAATCATACGGCAAGTCGGAGGAGGAGTCCGGGACAAGATAGTATTCCGGGTCAATACCCGCTTCCTTGAACAACCGCTCAAGCTCGCCGAGTTTCCGGTATTCCGTCGCCGGCTCGAACTCGGCGTATTGGAACAATCTCCGGTTAAGAAAACGGTCGCACAGATCCGCCAAGATTGCATCCTCTTCCTTGCGCCACCATTGGAAGTACGTCGTAAGCACGCCTTCATCCAGCATGATGTACTCCTCGAGGCTGAATGTCCGATCGAAGAACGATTCGAAGTGGACAGGCGCGTATTGGAACGGATAGCCGCTATTATGTAGATGCTTTGCGCGATGCAAGATTTTTATGAGAATGACTTCCGCACTTCGCGAAACAGGGTGAAAGTAGACTTGCCAGTACATTTGGTAGCGGCTCATTATATAATCTTCCACTGCGTGCATTCCGCTAAACTTAATAACTACCTGCTCCTCAGCAGGCCGCATGACGCGCAAAATCCGTTCCATATCGAAATGACCGTACGAAACGCCAGTATAATAGGCGTCCCGCTGCAAGTAATCCATCCGGTCGGCATCGATTTGACTCGAAATGAGGCTGACGACGAGCTTGTCCGGATGTGTCTTGCCGATGACGTCCGCAACTTGCTGTGGAAAATCAGGCGAGACGCGGCGAAGCACTTCATTCACTTCCGTATCCCCTGTCAAAATCGCCTGTGTGAATTTCTCGTGGTCGAGCGTGAACACCTTTTCAAACGCATGGGAAAACGGACCGTGGCCGAGGTCATGCAACAAAGCCGCGCAAAGCGTCAGCAACCGCTCTTCGTCATTCCATTCCGCTCGCCCGCTGAAACCATCGTCAATAATCCGCCTTACAATTTCATAGACGCCGAGCGAGTGTTGGAAGCGGCTATGTTCCGCCCCGTGGAAAACAAGATACGTTGTTCCAAGCTGACGAATCCTGCGAAGTCGCTGGAACTCCCGCGTCCCAATGACGTCCCATATGACTTTATCACGCACATGGATATACCGGTGGACCGGATCCTTGAAGACCTTCTCTTCGAAAAGCTTTTCATTTTTATAGTCCACTTCTTTATCCACCTCCGTCGACGCATTTTCTTAAGTATATCAAAATCTGGGCAAGAGAAAAGGAAGGTTTCATTCAAATGAATGCAATTATTTTGACCTACGTTCCAGTTTGGATGAATAAAAGGCTTACACACTGTACACACTGACCGTAAGAAAGAGACTATGAACATGGCAGGAGGCAAGGAGATGGTGAAAGTTAGACAGGATGCATGGCTTGAAGAAAATGATATTTTATTAGCCGAGACGGTGCTACGGCACGTCCGGGAAGGCAGTACACAACTAAGCGCGTTCGAAGAGGTCGGTGATGCGCTCAACAGGACCGCTGCCGCATGTGGTTTCAGATGGAATGCAGTCGTCCGACGCGATTACGAAAAGGAACTAGCAGAGGCGAAGAAGGAACGGAAGCAGGCAATGCGCGTCTTAGGCGCAGACTTCAAACGGCGCAGCCAGCAATTATATAGCCCTGTACAAGGGGTCGATCAAGATGAAAAGACGGCTGTCCCTTTATCCGCATTATCGCTTGATACAGTCATTGCTTATTTAATTCGTTTGCATCATACAGGTGGAGGCGACTCTGAATCACTCAGATGGAAGCAGACTGCTAAAATGGCAAACGAAAAAGTCGAGACGCTCCAAAAAGAGATCGACAAACTTGAACAGGAGAATAAAACCCTCCGGAACGACTACGAACAATTCGTACAAATCATGAACCGGGCGCGCCGCCTAGTCACATTGGATGACGATTCCGAGCGCACGGCTCCCGTCTTCACGATGGAGCGAAACGGTAATCTCGTATCGAAAGAACCGCCGATCAATCACTGATCCGGCGGTTTTCTTTTGATAAAAACGCATAAACGTAGATTCTCACGCATAATCCGCTATAAAATTCCATAAACCGATGCAGAACCTCATAAATGAATTTTCTCACGCATAAATCGCCGCAAACGCTCATAAACCGAATTATCGGCGCATAAACGTCCCGACTTCATCAGCCACGCGCAAGCATTTTCTGATTCCGCTCAACGACTCGGTTCAAATAAAACAAATAAAGCTCCATCTCTTCCGGCGTGAAACCGCCCACTTGCACTTCCTCTTCCGAAAGAGCTCGGAGCAACAGCTGGACACGGATGCCTACTTCATTCACCGTAAGCGGCTCGCCGATGAGCTCCGACAGCGATGCCATTACTTCCGGGCGGATGTCCGGATAGACGAACTTCGTCTGTTCACCTTGCAGACCGGTTTCGTATAAATCGCGGATAAGGCGGGCGCGCTCAGCACCGCTGCCTTCCACGCACAAGTACACTTGGACCGCGACGCCTTGGCGCAATCGACGCTGCGAAATCC
>NZ_LQYA01000062.1 GCF_001531445.1 Sporosarcina koreensis | reverse complement strand
GTCCAAACGGCGGTGAGGGTCCAAACGGCGGTGAAGGTCCAAACGGCGGCAAAGGTCCGAACGTAGGAGAAGGTCCGAACGGCGGCGACGGATCTACTGGCGGAAGCGATCCGAACGGCGGGAATGGACTGAATGGTAGTAACGGTTCCACAGGAGGAGAGGGTCCGAATGGCGGAAACGGCCCGGGTGGCAACGATATAACCGGGGGCGACGGTTCTAACGGCAGTTCAACAGACTCCAGTAATGGAACCTCAGGCAATACGACTGGCGGGGGACCTACAAAAGAAAATGCCCCACCAGATGGCGAGGAAAAAACTTTACCAGAGCATCTCAAAACGTTAAATAGTTATCAAAAAAGTTTTTTCAAAGGCTTAGATGGTGCATTATCGATAATGGCAGGATTCAAGATTACAGATTTGGAGACGCACAAGGGAAATCGGAATCTGTATCGTGTTAATGGAAAAGCCCAAATTCTCAAAGGCGATAATCGTTTTAGCAAATGGGTGAATAA
This sequence comes from Sporosarcina koreensis, assembly GCF_001531445.1. GTDB lineage: Bacteria > Bacillota > Bacilli > Bacillales_A > Planococcaceae > Sporosarcina > Sporosarcina koreensis_C. The sequence goes on along the minus strand of NZ_LQYA01000062.1, from coordinate 10,032 downwards.
GCGGTACTCTGATTATCTTAACTCCTTTGACAACAGAAAAGACGTCATCATCGGTAATAACGATGGAGTATATAAGCCTCGGGATGGTAAAGAGATTAAGAAGAAGCATATCAATGGTTTCTTGAAGGAAATCACATCACCAAAAAAGATGTTGAAAGATGTCAAATCGTACCTGAAGAACAACTGGGTGCCGAATAAAGATTTCTTCAAAATGAAGACTATCATGAAAGGCAACGGCGTATTGAATGTTGCTTTAAGTGTCGGCAGTAATCTTGCTCAAGGGAAGACAGGCACCTCTTTAGCAGCGGGTATTACGAAAGACGTTATTGTAGGAGCCGCTACAACGGCTGTTAGTGCCGCCGCCGGAATCGGAGCAGCAGCAGCTTCTGGTGCAATGTTTGGAAGTGTTGTTCCTGGCGTAGGTACTGTCGTAGGAGTCGGAGCGGGAGTTGTATTTGGATTACTGACCCAGACGAAATGGGGCAAAAAAGTTACCGGTGCAATCGAAGCAGGTGCAAAGAAGGTATTCGATGGAGCAGTAAATATAGGGAAAAGTTTGTTTAAGAAGTTTGGTTGGGGGTCGTAGGGAATGGGAAATCCGTTCAAGGCAATGATATTTGGATACTTACTTCCACTAGGGTCGGCAGCGGTTGTAGTATTCATTCCGGATTATGATAGAAATTCAATTCCTTGGACTATTGTAATCCTTGCTATATTGCTAATATTGCCGATTCTATTATCAATCCGATTCCCTACCAATAGGAAGAAAGCGTATATATTGACACTTACGTATCAATTGTACGCTTCGACCTTCTTTTTCACTTTTCCATTGCTCAAAGTTTTGAACGGGCATTTAGTGATTCAGATACTGTTGATCGGCATATTCGTCATTATATACTTTCTTGCACGGATTGATCAGCGGACGGAAGTCCCAATCGTCTTCCCGGATTCCGATAAAGTGAAATGGATGGCCTACCCTTATTATGTAATCCCTTTTCTGCTTGCAATACTAGGCGTTGGGGGAAATATCTCGGCAACCCGAATACTATTCGATTATTTTGGCGCAACTACAATGATGCCTTATTTTACTACAATTATATATCTGTTTTCATGCTGGCTCTTATTTCTATTTAGCTCACTTGCTTATAAGTCCCATGTAAAGGAGGGGTATTTGGAAAAATGAAGTATATACAAGTTCTTGGAATTGTAACGGTTGCAATGATTGTGTTCAGCTTTGTCATGGTCCTCGCTATCCCGAACTTTTTGGTTCATTCGACGATTGTCATGATTTTTTCATATGGATTATTAGGGTATTTAACTCGAACATTTCATTTTCCATACTTTTCCGCTTACATGTTGGCATGCACATTGGTTGTATTCAATGCACTATTTGCCCAATTCTTTTACGGACTTCCGATGTTGTTTGAACCGGATGTAGCACTGTTCAGTTTTGTCAATGCAACTGTGATTGCGATAGTAAGTGTATTCATTTTTAGGAAGGTAGAAGCAAGGAGGGCTCATAGTTGAGAGAGGCAGCGTTTTATTACAATGCACAGCTACTGAAGATTATCGGGTACGGCATTGTGGTGATGGTTCCGGTCTGGATGGTATTCTCCAATTATAGCTTTACTTTGTTATCCGTCGATTGGGGGGGAAGGGAAAGCCTTGTCAACTTATTGTTGAATATCATCCTTTTCGCCATTTTTATTCACCCATTATATTCATTATACAAAAGAGTAAGTATTGACGAAGAAATGGAATTCAAGGAAATGCTGAAAAGCTTTATTTGGTCAATCGGACCGATTTTAGTAATAGGCATTTTAGTTTCTGCCTTGGTGTATGGTGGCATATTCGCATTTTACATTCCAGGGTTTTTGATTGCCCCCTTTTTGTTCATACTGCCTTTCATGTACCAACGCGATAGTACATTGCGCAATTGGATAAAAACATCCGTTGAATTCTATCTAGACAACTTTATTCAAGTATGGATACAAATCATCTTTTGGTCATGTTTTACTACATTATTATGGTTTGGAGTACTTTATATTACTTCTTTCTTGGAAATGAATTATGTTGCATTTAACGTGACAAGGCTTGTATTTTCATTAGTGATTTTTCCTTTTGTAGTGTTCTCTTTATCAGAAAAACTACTAAGCATGACAGAAGAGGTGGATGAAGAATGGGCGAACTGACATTTAAGAAGACAAATACTGCGCTCGCTGTTGTGCTGACGAATGTGACATTCGGCATTTACTTGCCGTATTGGTTCATTTCACGTAGAGATTCGATCAGCCAACTTGGGAAAGTACAATTGAGCTATAATTGGCTGAAATTCTTATTCGTCATGTATGCGTTTCTCGCCTTCTATTTTGTCATCGGAGGGGCATTCCTTACCGAGATGGGTGTTGATTTTATGGATACATTTAATATTATCATCACCTTTATAGGACTTGGCATTACATATTATTCTGTTTTCCGTGTTGCTGAGGCAATTGAAGAGAAGAACGGAGAAAATATTTTTAATCGGGTGTTATTGATTTTATTCCACATCTGGTATTTGCAATATAAAATCAACAGACTTGAATGATTGAAGGGCAGTATGGTATGAAGCAATGGCGTTTGCCCACAAAGGGGAGGGAACTTGATGGCTTCACAACAAAACATCAACAGGCCTGTGAAAGCGGATAATCTTATTGTTTTTACATTCTTTCTGCACCTTTTGTTACTGCTATGCGCCAGCGCTGTACCAGAAGGAAAATTCTTCTTTTGGCTGCCCATCAATCTGACAGTAGAGGCTTTCATCATGTTGCGCCTTGTCCTATTGTGGAGGCGTTATAGCAAGCTCGAACCGAGACGGTACAATTCTCTTCAGTTGTATTGGATCCTTACCGGACTTTCCATTTTTGCAATGATGCCTTTTGTTAGGGCGACATATGGTTCGGTAGCTTTTTGGCCTTTCCTGATAGGTACAGTGTTTTTATTCCTATGGAGTCATTTATGGAAAGAGCCGATTGCTTCAGTATTTGTGAATCCCCGCAAAGCGAAGCAACTTGTCAAGTGGCCGAAAGCGCTCGCCATCATTGTTATCATAGGACTGGTCATCATGACGGTGCTGCGCTTCACACCGGCACATCCTAACTTGGGGCTTAGTATTTTCATATATATGATAGGGGGTTTTATGGTTTTTTGTGCAACTCCTTTTTCACTTGACGAAGATCGAATCGAGAAGCTAAAGGTCGATTAAGAAGGACAAAAGGTATGCCATTTAATCAAGTGGAGACGAAGTGAGAGTGTGAAATAGCGGGAGAGTGAACAAAATACTAGAAAAAAATGCATCCGAACCGATTGCAGAAACACGTCTGGGATTTACTATTGTCTTGCATCTCTTTTTATTAATAGCCGCAAGTGCCGTTCCGGAAGGTCGTTTTTTCTTTTGGTTCCCTATTAATCTAGTGGTGGAGGCTTTAATTATTTTCCGTGTAATTACGATGTGGAATCGATACAAGCACGACACAAAGCGTTACTATTCCATCCAACTGTATTGGATGCTTATTGGGTTCTCAATTTTTACGACAATGCCTTTTGTAAGAATGAGTTACGGAACAGTAATTTTCTGGCCACTATTCATTGGTACTTTACTACTCTTCGTATTAGGACATCTTGTGAAAAAGAGGATAGGAGAAGTCTTTGTTAATCCGCGTAAGATAAAGCAATTAGTAATGTGGCCAACAGCACTTGCAGGAATTGTCCTCCTTGGCATTGCGATCATGGTAATTCTACGATTTCAATCGGTGGATGAGAATGTTGGATTGGTTGTCTTTGCATACATGCTCGGAGGGTTTGCAGTATTCATTGCAACCCCATTTACGCTAACGGAAGAACAATTCGAGGAGCTGAAGGGCAACTGAAGTAGATTGATATAACATCAACAGACAAGATTGATTGAAGGGGTGTTTACGCTGAAAAAGTTTAAATCCATCCGCAATGAAAGAGGTTCGATGAGCATAGAGTTCCTAGGCATACTCCCTTTTTATTTCCTGTTTTTCTTATTGCTTTGGCAAGTTGTCGCTTCGGGCTATGCAGTGCTCAGCTTGAAATCAGCTGCTAATGATGGTGCGCAAGTGTATGCTTTGACGGGGAGTGAAATGCAAGCGAGGGAGGCTGTAAACGAATCAATTGGAAATAGCAGTTTGCTGACTAATGCGACTGTCACTGTTACATCTGGCGGAAATGGACTATTTGACTTGAAGATCGCAGCGAGGCATCCTCTCGTGTTCATCCCCGAAAAGTGGAAGTCGACAATGTCAGTCGCAATCGACTCTAAGGCTGCTGGCAAGGTGATGCTCCAGTGAAGTATTTGGATAATGAACGAGGAAGCGGCCTCGTGTACATTCTCTGGATTATGGTTACATCAATCGTTATTTGTGTCGTCGTCTTAAATATCGCAAAGGTGTATGCCGTGAAGCAACAGGCAGTAAATGCTACACAACTAGCCGCGCTGGCAGGGACGTCCGTGTTGGTACTAGCGACCAAGGACGCGATTAAGGAGTTTGACATAGATTCTGAGGTTGAGGAAGTTATCGAGCAAAGGACTTTGCAAAGAGAAAATGACGAAAAATCCATTGGCGAGCTTATTGACGAAAAAGCTGGTGAATATAGAGGGCTTGCAAAAGATATTGCATACATCAAAGCGATGAATGATATCCTACCTCCAAGAATGGCCGCTTATGGTGAATTAAATTCCCTAGTGAATAAACATGTAGGAGGGGTTAAAGAATCTTTTAAGCGGACAGTGCGCGACGTAGTTAAGAAAAACGGCGGCAACGAGGAACGGATTGAAGTTACCTTTACATCTGAATACCGGGTAGAAGTGGAAGCAGACGTAACATATGAAGCGATTACAGATAGTGCCGAGGAATATATCAAAAGCATGACAAATGAAGTTCCGCAAAAAGGCTATGGCCCGTCATTGGAATTTTTAAGAGGCGTGTCGACCGGCGGATGAAAAAGATGAAGGAAAACCTACATTTTCCCTCATCTTTTTTAATTTGCTAGTTAAACTTTATAACCATTCGACTTGCCGGTAGGGTTGGCATGCGGACAAGATCAATCGACAAATTCTGGTCTTCAACGACTGTATAATCAAGTTCATTTACAAGGAAGGAAAGACTCGCTTTCATGATCTCGACGGTGATATCCTCGCCTGGACAACGGTGTCCCCGAGCAGGATCTCCACCGCCTTGCGGAACAAAGTTATAAAGTGTCACTTTCTCCTCAAAAAAGCGCTCTGGCCTGAAGACCTCAGGTTCCTTCCAACTCTTCGGATCGTGATTTGTACCGTACATATCGACGAGTATCGTATCGCCTTTCGTGAATTGGTATCCTTTCCATTCAAAATCTTGGTGGGCTATCGCACCTAGAAAAGGTGTAAAAGGGTAATAGCGTCGAACTTCCTGAGCAAACGCCTCTAAATAATTATCATCCGCTCCATTCAACCTCTCACGAAATTGTGGATATTCATGCAGAGCAAGCGCTTCAAAAACAATGAACCGGGCAACCGCCACTATCGGCCGAATAACGCTTATCAATTCGACCGCAGCGATTTGCGCATCCAACAACTGTCCATTTTTATCGCGATGAGTTGCGATGACTTCCAGTGCATGACCACTTCCTTCCACTGTTCCTGAACGAAACTCTTCAATTAATGAACGGATCCAGTCCTCAGTCCGTTTCCGCGCCTTCCGACCCTCCCGATATCTCGGCCCGACTCCACCGAGTGCATCAATCAAAGCTCCTAAATCATATGCCCTCTGTGACACTTCCGACTCTTTCAGAGGCACACCCGCCCATAAACAAGCGACGCTGCATAAGACCTCCTCAGCTTCATCGAATAAAACGATATTCCGTCCGCTTCTCCATTGATTTGATCGCAATCTCCATTGCTCCAGCGTCAATTCATGTACTCGCTTTATTGCAGTCTCCGTCATAAGCGATAAAAACATCAATTTCCGAACTTGATGCGCTGTCCCATCGAGTATCTGCACACCGCCTTCCCCGAACAGCGATTTCTGTATCCGCTTCGGAACCGCTCCCGACCGTTGGAAACGCGAAGCATCGTACATTAATTCCACTGCATCCGGACCTGTCATGCAAATCATCTTTTTCCCCATCAATCTCGTCTCAAAAATATCGCTTCCAAGCTCATCAAAACGATTCCGCATAAAATGGTAACCTTCCGTCAATAAATCAAAAGTATGATCAAGACCTTTGTCTATAGGTATTGGCATTCTATTCTACAACTCCTATTCACATTGTGATGAAGTAAATATTCCCTGTTTTATGAGTTGTTAACGTTAAAAACAATATATTGATTCTTAAATACTAGTCAGAAATGATTAATTCGTCAAACTGATTTTTATATTCTGAAAACATATTGTATTCCTATGTAATTTCATTTGAAATTACTTATAATTATTCACTAAATAGTGAATTACTAGTTTATTAGGATGGGGAGAGGAGTGGCGGGCAGCGCCAACGTATCGGAATTGCCTGGGCGATTGCACTGCGACCGAAATTGATTATTTGTGATGAGCCGGTTTCCGCCTTGGACGTCATCCAAGCACAAAAGTTGAATCTATTGATCAAACTGCAAAAGGAATATAACACATTCATTTTTATAGCGCATGGATTGCCGGCAGAAAAATACATTAGTGATCGGATAGCCGTTATGTATTTAGGGAAAATAGTTGAAATCACTACGAAAGCCCAATTATTCAATAGACCGATGCATCCGTATACAGTAAGCCTTGTTTCAGCGGTGCCACTTCCCGATCCTTATATCCGGGATCGGGAAAGGGTGATTCTTGAAGGAGATATCCCAAGTAATGTGGATATCCCGGCAGGCTGCCGATTTCGGACGAGATGTCCCTATGCGGAGAAAAAATGTGAATTAGTTGAACCAGAACTGATGGAATTGGAAGCCGAACATTTCGCGGCTTGCCATTTCCCGTTGAACACGGATGCCTCTACTGTACTGTCGGGGGAAGAAGGGATGGGAAATCATGAAGGAATTTTTGCAAACGAAACAAACTGAGATGCTTTCACTATTGGAGAAGCTTGTCAATATCGATTCCGGCTCGCAACACAAAAAAGGAATCGATGAAGTGGGCGGGATATTAAAAGAGGCTTATGAAGAATTAGGCTTTGCTGTCGACGTCATTGAAGAGGCCGAAAACGGGAATAACATGGTGATTACGTATCATGGCAGCGAAAATCCAACAATGCTAGCTGTTGCACATATGGATACAGTTTTCCGGATCGGGACGGCGAGTGAAAGGCCGTTTACGATCGAAGGAGACCGAGCGTATGGACCGGGAGTCATAGATATGAAAGCGAGTCAAGTATCACTTCTATATGCACTTAAGGCATTGAAGGAAAATAACCAGGGAGCACTTGAAAAGATACAAATTGTCTTAAATGGTGATGAAGAAATCGGCTCGCATACATCAAGACCAATCATTGAGAAATTTGCAGAGGGGAAAAAATACGCACTTATTATGGAGCCTGCAAGGAAGGATGGTTCACTCGTAACTGCACGTCGTGGAGCAGGCCGTTATTCCGTTTATGTGACTGGAAAAGCCGCTCACTCGGGCATTGAACCGCAAAACGGCATTAGTGCAATCGAAGAGATTGCTCACAAAATCATCAAGCTACATGCATTGACGAATCACGAAGATGGGATTAGTGTAAGCGTCGGTTTGATTGAAGGAGGGGAGTCAGTCAATACGATTGCCCCGTCAGCCGCTGCTCATGTGGATGTGCGAATCACTTATGCGGAACAAGCGGAAGAAATTGATCGACAGGTAAGAGAAATATGTACAACATCGGACGTCGCCGGCACAACGATCAGGCTGGAAGGCGGCATTAATCGTCCTCCGATGGTGAAAAACGAGCAAACGATTCAGTTTTTGGAACTTATTAAGGAGACAGGTGACGAGTTAGGAATTAAAATAACTGACGTTGCAACCGGCGGAGGATCTGATGCTTCATTCACTTCAGCAATGGGCGTTTCAACGATAGACGGCTTAGGCCCTGTTGGTGGAAACGCACATAGTGTTGATGAGTATTTGGAAGTTCCTACTTTAGTGGAAAGAACAAGCTTACTGGCAGAAGTAATTCGTAAACTTGCAAATAAATAATGAAGAAAAAGAGGTTCCCGTCATCATCGACCGGGAACCTCTTCAACTTTCTCGTAAATCCCTTCATCTACATAATAAAAGAAGTTCTCATCGGACATGAGCAATCGCAATTCAGGATCACCGTCAATACTGTTCGCAGTGCCGTAAATGAGCAATTGTCCGTTTTCAGGAGAGAAAAAGTAATCCGCATCTCCCTCTGGATTCCTGTAATGGTCACCTTTGAATGAAGCTGTGATTTTTTGTAGGTCTTCTTCATCCGCATCGACAGCTATAAATGTAAGCATATCGTCGTAGTAACCGACCGTCATGCCTACTGCAGAGTAGTAATGATAGGTGTCAGCATCGCCCATCGGCTCTTCATCCAAAATTTCCGGCTCTCCCCATATCGCTTTCGCATCTGAAGGAGCATCGCCTAATATCAGGCCGTACACTACTAGATTGCCGTCTTCCATGTCAAAGACAAGCGGTTTATTTTCTATTCCAGTCGTTTGCTCAGCACCTTCTTCGTGTTGGTATTGTTCGTCCAACTCCTTGCCGTCGTCAACTTCGACAGTTGATTGGTTATCCTCATCCTTGATAACCGGATCAGACGACTTGTTATCCGAACAACCTGCAATCATGAAGATCAGAACTATTACCGAAATACAAAGCCAACGTTTCAATGAATTCACCTCTTTTTATGATTAGGAACAGCTTTTTTGACGATCCATGGAATAAACGAGAAGTCAACGCGTTAAAACGAGAACCCCTCGCAATACCAAGAGCTTCCCTTACACAATGAAAACTTTACCCTATTAGCAAGCCTCATCCCCGTTAACAAGATTATCCAACACTTCCGCTAGCTTATCAATCAAAACAAAAAAGCAGCCTAACAACATCATTAGGCTGCAGCAACATCAATCTATTCCCAAATGAGCCTTCAACTCCGCCTTCACTTCCTCAAGCTCATCGGAATCCATCATATAATACCAGATGCCACCCATCCGTTTCCCTTCACCTTTTACAAACCTAATTTGCTCAACGGACTTTGCGGCGTCCCGGTATTTTTTTTGCACTTCCACCATTTCATCGAATGTCATATTCGTCCGCACATTATTGCCGATCACTTCAAATATACTTTTGAATTTCAACAAACTAGAGAGCTTGGCGCCTTTTTGCAGAATCCCTTGAATGACTTGCTTCTGCCTGTCTTGCCGTCCAAAATCGCCACGCGGATCATCCATGCGCATCCGAACGAAGGCGAGTGCTTCCTCCCCATTCAATGCAATTTCTCCTTCTTGAAATGAATACTCATCGACAGTAAAATCGAGTGAATTTACAACAGACACACCACCGACAGCATCAATAATCTCCTTGAAGCTTTCCATATTCACTTGAACGACATAGTCTATCGGAATGTCGAGAAAATGTTCCACCGTGGCAAGAGACATTTCGATTCCGCCATAAGCATATGCATGATTCAGTTTATCTTCAAATCCCATCCCGACAATTTCGTTGTATGTATCGCGCGGGATGCTCAGCATTTTCGTCGATTGAAGCGTCGGATTGACGGTCAGGACGATCATCGTATCAGAACGCCCTTTATCGCCCTCTCTTTCATCCACTCCTAAAATGAGCACGGAGAAAGGGTCTTGCGTATGAAAAGCGACCGGATCCTCCCGTTTTTCAGAGAAGTCACGTTCCATCGGCTCATGGATCTCTTTCGCTGTCTCCGTCAATTCATTTACAAAGAACAGCGCATAGCAAATGAGGCCGATCACTAGGAAGCAAGTAATTCCTCCCGCCCACAACAACACCTTCTTATACGATTTATCCCAAGCTTCCGCCATTGTTC
>NZ_LQYA01000061.1 GCF_001531445.1 Sporosarcina koreensis | reverse complement strand
AAAGCACATCATTGCATGGATATGTTGATTATAGGAGTTGTCTTTTTTATTGACCGTGACCTCGGTAGTCCTCATAAAGCCGATTAAATTACTATCAACTTTTTTGTATTGGACCATTTTTCTGAAGCCCCTTGCCATATCAGAAAGACTTTTATTTAATTCTTCACCGTCATAAACATTTTTAACAGTAAAGGTGAAGAACAACCATCGACAACTAGGTTTTCGCTTCATAACTTCAGTTATGATTGTTTTACTTTGAGCAGAATGTTTCATGGCTCTCCTCCAATTGCATAATGAACAAAGTTTGGATTTACAAAACCACGCTTTATATAATTTCAAGTGACCTGTATCGTTTGCTTTAAACTGCAAAATAACACCGCAATCCTTGACACGTTCAGCTTTCTTAAATTCTAGTATAAACAAAAGTTCAGAATAACTTAC
>NZ_LQYA01000010.1 GCF_001531445.1 Sporosarcina koreensis | reverse complement strand
TCGACAAGTGATCATATAACCTTGCGAGTGATCATAAATCTCGACAAGTGATCATATAACCTTGCGAGTGATCATAAATCATGACAAGTGATCATATAACCTCACGAGTGATCATAAATCTCGACAAGTGATCATATAACCTTGCGAGTGATCATAAATCTCGACAAGTGATCATATAACCTTGCGAGTGATCATAAATCATGACAAGTGATCATATAACCTTGCGAGTGATCATAAGTCATGACAAGTGATCATATAACCTTGCGAGTGATCATAAATCATGAAGCATGCTTATATCACATCTCGTTTTTATAATGTGCAAAAGCATTTCTCACAAATTACATATTCAAATACATTTCAATCGCCTGCGAGCATGCAAAAAACTTTAAAACAAGAAATAAATTTTCAGTCCTGGAAATGCGTTCATAATTAAATTTCAGCCCCCAATTCCCTCCAAAAAACGAGTTATCACGCGTTTTGAAAATTATTCACATATGCCATATATGGTACTCTCTAAGAGAGGTGATACAATGCTGTTTAAAAAACGGAATAAACCATTGGCGATCCTCGGTTTGCAATCCTTATTGAAAAGGTTACCGAACAATCATCAACATTACACCAGAATCGTAGAAGATTTACGAAAAAGAGAAGCAGGATTTGCAGGCGAGGAAAATTTCGACAGACATATTAATGAGTTTCGACCCACTTATCCATATGGTTTGCTGCACGATGTCTGCCTCAAACAGGATGGCATCTTCTTTCAAATGGATTCGCTCTTGATCACTCCTGCAAATATCATCATTTTTGAAATCAAAAATCTAGCTGGCAAAATTATAGTTAAGGCCAATCCTACACAGTTTATTCAGGAAAACAATAGCCAACGAAAAGTAATTCAAAATCCGATTACAGAGCTTGATCGAAAGAAAATATTCCTCAATAGATGGCTGAAGGAACGGGGAATCGCTTTACCGATAAGAACGATGGTTGGTCTGGCATTCACAAACGAACTGTACATCGAGGAAGAAACATGTACAACAATAGTTTTCAATCATGAAATCCCGATTCTGCTATACAGATGTTCTCCCGAAAGTGAGAAATTCGGGAAAACAGAAATCAGTAAAATTGCAGATGAATTGATAAGAGACACCAGGAGTACAATCCATTTCCGCTGGCACCAAAGATGAACATACATAAACACGATATCTTGCCAGGTGTCATTTGCCCGAAATGCGAACGTCGTGGAATGAAGTGGAAAAAGAGAAGATGGACTTGTACTGTGTGCAACTTCCGTGCCGCGGACTGCCATGAACAATCAATTGATGAATGGTTCTACCTAATAGATAAAAAAATTACAAATAGCAATTTCCAGTCATTTGGCTGCATTGAAGACCGTCACGTTTCAAAACGGTTATTACAAAAATCCGGTCTCCAAATGAAAGGTGCCCGTAAAACGGCTATATATTTTAGAGAGCCCTTTACGTAACATAAGATTCACTTTATAAATATAATCATAACTTGTCAAAATCATTAAGCACGATGATGAACTTTTTTGAACGAAAAGCTTTCCGCGTTCATTAAAACGTACAGTTGTGATCATAAAGCTTGTCGACTGATTATTAACCACAGCAAGTGATTATAAAATCGCTTTCGAACTCGCGCATATCACAAATCAAGCCGATTGCTGGAATTTGCAATCGGCTTGATTGTATTTATTCAGAAGATAACTTTCCTTCGTCATCCAATTTGATATGCGTATCATTCCAAGTCAGTTCAAGCCGATATACTTCCGATACTTTTTTTGAAAAATACCAGCGGCGGCCTGGCGGAACAAGAACGATGAAGTTATCTCCACGTCCAAGGAAATTCAGCTCATCCGGCTCCACTTCGGTTCCGTTGCGCAGAGGGATCCCGAGATCTTGCAGTTCGTCGCCCACTTCGACGACATGCGGAGTCGCTATGCCGATCTCGCTAATGTTCAGGAACGATTCCTTTGTCAGGTCTCCAAAAAGATCACGTTTTCGTCGTCCAATCAATTCGACAATATTGCCGGCTGGGTCTTCAAAATACATTGAATCCGCGTCAAAGCTCGGAAAGTACACTTCATCCCGTCCTTCTTCACGGTTTAGCGTGATACGGTCCGTTATCCAATATTTCATCATGGAAAATTGATTGCCCGGGATATTGATAGCGAAATGATAAAAGGCCGGTTTGTCTGTCTGTTTGAATGTAAGATGTGATTCGCCGATTCTAATTGTGAACTGTTCTAGTGTCGACTCCGTCATATCTAATTCCAAGACATTTCCGTAAAAACGTCGTAATGCTTTTATGTTATTTGAATATAATGTAGCAGACTTGATCATCTTCACTTTTCCCCTATCTCTGCATCTTTATTTAATTTACTCAAACCTTTGTACATCAATAACAGTACAGCATAAATAAGCAATGCCCCTAAGAGCAGATTCCATAAGTGGAAGAATACATCTCCGAAATGGTTTGGATGAAATAGTTCAGCTGCAAATGTAATCGGAGCGTGTCCATAGTATTCCATCCATACAAACGGCCATCCGAATCCATATTCAGTTCGCGGCAGGATAAATGCGGAAACAACTGCAAGGATGACACTCAACGCAAACATCTTTTTATATTTCAACAAGCCCTCTTCCCTCCTCTAGAAATAGTTCGGGACAATTTAGAGAATTCTTGATAAACTACTATACAACAATCTTACCATATATTATGAAAGAAAATGGAGTGATTCTTATGATCCGCTATCCAAAACCATTGCAACAAGGAGATACGATTGGCGTGACAGCCCCGTCGTCTGGTGTTGATAAAGTCCTTCACCATCTTGTCCATGATGCGAAACAACAATTTGAAAAAAGGGGGTTCAAGGTAGACGTCGGTGAAACTGTGTGGACGCAAAATAAAGCCGCTTCAGCAGCGAAAGAAATCCGAGCTACGGAGCTGATGGCCATGTTCCATAATCCAGAAATCAGTGCAATTATTCCTCCATGGGGCGGGGAAATCTTGATGGAAATACTGCCGCTGATCGATTGGGAAGAAATTAATCCGAAGTGGATTTTAGGCTATTCGGATTTGAGCACCTTCCTATTTGCGATGACAGTCAAAACCGGCATTGCGACCGCGCATGGCCCAAACTTCGTTGAATTGCGGAGCGATGAATGGGAGCCTGTAGCAAGTCAGTTCTTGAATGTACTAAAAGCTCACGAAGGATCAAGTATTGAACAGCATTCATCTGAACAGTTCCAATCCAAATGGCAGCACGAGGCCCCGAATGATCCTTATGTATATAAATTGGATTCGCCAACTGAATGGAAAGTGGTTGGTTCAACGAACATCGAATTGGAAGGCCGATTGTTAGGCGGCTGTGTTGATACGATTCGCCATCTCGTTGGAACTCCTTATGGCAATATTGCTTCATTCCAGAAAAAATTCCTGAATGATGAACCGATTTTGTGGTATTTCGAGAACTGCGAATTGAACGCTGCTGATTTCCATAGATCAATGCTTCAGTTTGTCTATGCAGGATGGTTTGAAAATGCAGCTGGAATCATCTTCGGCCGTTCCCCTGCTGGTCAAGAAGTCGGCGGATTTACTGTATTGGATTCAATGGAAAGAATAAAAGAGTTGACTGGATTGCCAGTTATTTACGACGCTGATGTTGGACATGTTCCACCGCAAATAACATTTGTAAATGGGGCACACGGTCATGTGATTGTCGAAAAAGGAAAAGGCCGCATACTAACTACATTTCGCTAATCAACAAGCTGACTTTTCTGTCAGTTAAGGATAGAATGGAAGAAAGATGTTTTTAAGGGGGAGTATGGCGATGCCAATTTCATTTCACAAATATGAAGAGTTTTTCACATTCCATGATCCAATGCAAGACGGGAAGTTGATTGACAGAAAAACAGAAATCAGATTCGATCCGTTAACTGGTGAAACGTCCCGAATCATTTTCGATCCAGGCGCTCCATTCGTGCCGAAGAATTATTCCGAGCTTGCCAAGGCGACGGAAGGCGAAAAATGCCCTTTCTGCGCTGAAAACGTATCTAAAATCACACCCCGTTTCCCTGATGAACTTGTAGAGGGCGGACGATTTGTCGGCAAGGAAGCGGTCGTTTTCCCGAATTTATTCCCCTACAGCAAGCATAATGCAGTTGTCCGCATGTCCAACCAACATTATGTGAAGCTCGAGGAATTTACGGAAGCGCTTATTGCAGATGCTTTTAAAGCCGCTCATCAGTATATCCAAAATGTGCTGGAGTTTGATGAAAAAACCGAGTATGTCTCCGTCAATTGGAACTACTTGCCGCCATCAGGAGGAAGTATCCTTCATCCGCATATCCATGTGTTGGCATCCGAGCAACCGACGAATTATCAAGCAACCATCACGTCAAACAGTCATGCTTATTATGAAAATGAAGGAAGGAACTACTTTACTTCACTTATTTCTGAAGAAAGCAAGCTGAACGAACGCTGGATCGGAAAAGAAGGCAACATAAACTGGATGCACGCTTATGCTCCTAAGGGCCATTGCGACTTCATCGGCGTTTTTGAAGCGGATTCTTTCAATGAACTGGCTACTGAAAGCTATGATGATCTTGCGAAAAGCCTTCTCCGTTTCTTCAGCTATTTCAAGGAAAACGGATTGGAAAGCTTCAATGCTGCGCTTCTCATTCCAGTGAACAAGCAGACGTGCGAGAAAGTCCATTTCCGTTTGATTCCCCGGATGACAATCGGGATGCTTGAGACAAGCGATATGAATGTTTTCAATCACTTGCATGGAGAACCTTTGTCATTGAAAGCTCCTGAAGATGTAGCCAAGGTAGCAGCAAAGTTCTTCGTATGAAAGGAATGAAGCAAAGTTTTGAATAAAACTGTTGTAGATCGGGTCGGGCGAAACATCACTTTTAGCTTCCCGCCAAAACGAATCGTTTCATTATGTCCGGGTATAACGGATACATTATTTGCTCTTGACCTAGAAGAGAACATCGTCGGGCGGACCCGATTTTGCATCTTCCCGAAAGGCAAGGTGGAACAGATACCTGCCGTGGCAGGAACAAAGGACATCAAGCTAGATGCGATACGGGACGTTCAGCCAGATCTCATCATCGTTGAAAAAGAGGAAAACACGAAAGAAATCGTAGAGGAACTGGAGAAATTCTTCCCCGTGTATGTCGCCGAAGTCCAATCGGTAGATGAGGCATACAAGATGATCGAGGAGATGGGAGCCCTGACGGATCGGGATGATGCTGCCGCACAGTTAATTAACTCTATCCAACACCAATTCACCTCCTTGCCAAAAGCAGCTGGTAAGCGTATCGGCTACGTCATTTGGAGAAAACCGTATATGGCCGTCGGGAAAGATACATACATCAATTCGTTATTAGAAAAGATGGGATTCGTCAATCCATTTACCGAATCGGATGGCAGGTATCCCGCCGTTACAGCCGACGATTTTCAAAAAGCGGAATTGGATTACGTTTTGCTCGCATCAGAGCCCTTTCCGTTTAAGGAAAAACATTTTAAAGAGTTTTTGGACATGATGCCGGAAACTGAACCGGTCCTCGTCGATGGGGAAATGTTCTGGTACGGGCCGAGGATGGTAGAGGCCGCCCGCTATTTCCACCAGTATCTAACGATATAACAAAAAACACGGGAGCATCGTAAAGATGGTCTCGTGTTTTTATTTACCTTAATGAATTATAGATCGTCGACATCCGGATCGCATGCTCCATTTCATCATGCATGGCAATGAATATTGGATTGTATGCTTGCTGAATGGGAACGGTCAATAGCATTTCCTTATACGTCTCCACCGCATCCAGCTCATCGACGAGCGCCTGTTTGACACACTGTTTGAAGTTGTAGCACGGAATCGGCTTCTTCGGATTTTGAACAAATGTCCCCGTCATAATATAATAGAGTTGTTGAAACATTTCATAATGGCTTTTTTCATCCTCATATGCATGTTGGATGAAGTCCCGCCAAAGCGGATCGTCTGTTTTCTCATACATGGACTTGTAAAAATAGTAGTCCTTGTATTCATCCTCTATGGCTTGCTTTAATTTATCGACAAACACGTCAGCACCCTTTCGCGTATTTTGTACACTTTATGCGGACGGGCGCTTGTCTATGAAAGGAGCGATTCAATTGCTTCAGCATTTTAGCTATAAACCGATGTTTGCGGGTGGCAGTTTGCCTGGTTGGACGTTTTCATTCTTTTATAAAAACGAACGTTTCACTGGAGACTATAAACCAGATGGCACTATTGAATGGACTGGCGAAACGCCAACAGACGAAGAAAACGTCAAAAAAATGATCCACGAGCTGATGACATTCCACGTTTATGAATGACAGAATGATTTCCGTCCATACTATCCCACGATAAGGAGGCGATGGATATGGATAAGGAAAAAACCCCTGAACAATTGCAGAAAGAAAAAGAACAGTTGGAAGTGCAAAACCAGAAAACTGAAAACGTCTTTGAGGATAAAAGCCGGGTACCAAATGAGCAAAACGCTTGGAAAGAAACTCAGTACAGACGAGGCGAATAAGAAAAGGGCGATTCCAGTATTGGGATCTGCCCTTTTTTATTCGCCAGCTAATTTTCTTCTACCAAAAATGAAATAATAATAGAATGACGATACAATATACAGTCCTGCCGTAATTGTAAAGGCGTACGCATAGCCCCAATAGGATCCGTGTGCTACGACTAAACCTGTCGCGACTGAACCCATCGTTGCCCACCCAAGATTGAATACCATCTGATTCATTGAATTGGCAAGTCCTTTGTATTTGTCGGACACAACTTCCATCGCGACAGCACTTTGGATCGGGTTGCCAGCGTTCATAAGCGCCTGTCTAAGCAAGAATCCTAGTGAAGCTAACCATAACGAGGTCGTATATGCCGTCAATAGCAGGAAAGGGATCGACAACGCTTGGAATAAGATAATCGCCCTCACCTTGCCAACTTTCCGTGACAGCGCGGGACCGATCATAGCTGCGACCGCAGTCATAGCTGATCCTAATGATAAAACAAGTCCGATATAGGAATTGGAAGCGTCAAAACGATTCGCAAAATACAAATTTAAATATGGAATGACTAAACCAGAGCCGAAACCAATCAATAAGCTTGCGAATGAAAAATGGAATATGACGATGAGATTCCGTTTGAAGCTATCATCATCGACCGTTGTACTGCGTTCCGTTTTCACTTTGACGGGTTCCTTTGGTTTCTCCTGTAGTTTGAATAAAGGAAGTAAACCAACTGTAAAAATGACTGCACCTAAAAGCAAAGCATACCGTATCGCCTCAGCAGTACTGATTTTCAATACAGTTTCCAATGCATCTGCAATAATTCCACCTGCTAAACTCCCAATAACGTTGGCGATTGTTACAATAGCAAAGTTGACGCTGAAAAGCTTGACCCTTTCGGATGGAGAAGAATTTTCTGCAAGAAATGGGATACCTGAAACTTGGACGAATGCCATGAATAAACCCGTCAAAAATGCCGCTGCAATGATCGGCGTCTCCGAAACTGCAATCCCACGATAGAACAGCGTCGTCACCGTCAATACGGCCCCGCCTACGATCATCCATTTCCGACCGAATCGATCGCTCAAAAAGCCTGCAGGGACAAGCATGATTGCAGAAGCCATTGCGGTCATGGAAATGACTTTCCCATTCACTGTTTCCGGCATCCCGAGCTCTCGTATGTATAAATTGTACATGACCATGAAAACGCCCATCCCGATTTGGATTAGCGCATTCCCGATAATAAAAAGCCTAACATTCCTATTAAAAGAGGTAAATTTGCGTCCCCATTCCCTAATCCATCTCATTCACATTTCCAACTTTCCATGACAAAATACTTCGACACTCTAAATATACGTGTTAACGAAATATTTCGCAATGGAATTTTCATTTTAATCTGTGCTTTCATTCCGCTAAATGCCACGGTTGTATTCACTTACAGTCTTCTTGAAAGCCGCCGGATTTTCTACATAACTTCCGATGACCCATCCGCAATCCGTGCAAATTATATGCACCAGACTATGGTTAAATCCCATTTTCTCGTAAGGCGTCACCCCTGCATAGCCCGATTGCTTACCTCTCCCAATCTCATGGCTGCCACATTTCGGACATTCCTTCACAATAAATTTTCTCACTGCATTCACCCCTTTTCTTTTCCCTGAGCTACTGTTCCTTATTTCATTTATGGTTCGACATCATGAAAGTTTCAGCAAACTTGGCGGAACAGATCATTATCAGCGCGAGACGGATCGCTTTGGACGGGCGAGCGGCCACTCACTTTAGACGCTGACGCTCCACACGACAAAAAAACTGTCACAGAAAGTCATTTTCTCGACTTTCCGTGACAGCCCCAATTTATATATTAGCCAACGCTTGATCCGTTCCCCGCCTGTAATTTATACATCTGTGCATATTGTCCGCCAAGCGCGAGCAATTCATCATGATTGCCTTGCTCGACGATTTCACCGCGATCTAGCACTAAAATGCGGTCTGCATTCTTAATCGTCGACAGACGGTGGGCGATAATGAACGTCGTCCGACCTTTCTTCAACACATCCATAGCGTGCTGGATGATTTCCTCGGTTTCCGTATCGATATTAGAAGTCGCTTCATCCAATATCAAGATGGCCGGGTCGAAAGCAAGCGCGCGTGCGAATGAAATAAGCTGACGCTGGCCCGATGAAAGCGTACTTCCCTTCTCTACGACCGGCTCGTCAATCCCGCCCGGCAAATGCTTCAGCACCCGGTCGCCGCCGACCGCATCGAGCGCGTCTTGAACTTTTTCACGTGAAATACGGGCGTCGCCTAGGCTGATATTCGATTCTACCGTTCCGCTGAACAAATACGGATCCTGCAAAACGATTCCCATATGATCGCGTATCGTCTGGCGCGACATGTTCCCGATATTCATTCCATCAATCGTGATTTTCCCTTTCGATACGTCATAGAAACGGAACAGCAAGTTCATGATGGAACTCTTCCCGGAGCCTGTATGGCCGACAAGCGCCACGGTCTCCCCTTGCTTCGCTTCAAATGAAATATCCTTTAACACGTACTCTTCATCTTTATAAGCAAACCACACATCTTCAAAACGGACATTTCCGCGGTAACGAGCGATTTTCTCATCACTGACCGGCTCCCCTTGGCGGTCCATCAAGCTGAAGACGCGTTCCGCTGCTACGAGGGAATGCTCGAGTCGTGCGAACTGGTTGACGACCCCTGTAATCGGGTTGAATAGCCGTGTAATATAATCGACGAATGCGTAAAGCATCCCGACAGAAATGACGCTCTCAGCTGACAACGAAGCGCCGCCGAAATACCAGATCAGAAAGACGAAAGCCAACGAACGGATAATGTCGACGAGATTATGGGACGTCGCTGCTTCGACTTTCAATAATTTGCTTTGGTACTTATAATGCTCATCATTCAATTCATTGAATTCGCCATCCATCTGCTTTTCCCTGCGAAACGCCTGGATAATCGTCATCCCGTTGATCGATTCATTAATCATCGCATTCATTTCACTGTTTTTGCTCCGGATGATGTGATTCACTTTTGCGGCGAATCTTCTATATAACTTCATCCAAATATATAGAACTGGCAAGACGAAAAGCGTGATCGCCCCCATTTTCGGATCCAAATAAAAGAGTGCGATGAAAATCCCCAGCATATACATGCCGCTGATCGCAAACTGTGAAACGACCGTCACATACAAATTCCGGATCGCTTCCGTATCATTCGTAATCCGCGCGACGACCTTCCCTGCAGGCAGATTATCGAAATAGCGGATCGGCAATGTCTGGATATGTCCATACAATTCGTTCCTCATCTTCTGGATTATCCGATTGGCCGCATTTTGCAGCAACAAATATTGGAAATACCTCAAAATTGCTGTCACTACCGCTAGCCCGAAAAATACAGCGAGCAACTTGGCGATCGGTGTAAAATTGATCGACTTATCAAGCGAAGTCGCAATATGATCGTCAATGATTTTCTTCGCAATCATCGGTCCCATCAAGTCCGCTGCCACAGCGAAAGCGAGAAGGATAATTCCTGTAATCAATAGCTTCTTATAATCAAGCGCATACTGCACTAAACGTTTTCCAGTACTCATATTATTCAACCTCCCCAATCTGCTGGCGGTCGAATTGCTCTTTATACCATCCGTTTTTCGCAAGCAAGTCTTCATGTCTTCCTTCTTCAATGACACGACCGTCATCAAGCACGATGATCCAATCCGCATGTTGAATGGCGGATAGGCGGTGCGTCGTAATAATCGTCGTTTTCCCAGAACGTTCCGATTGTATATTCTCGATGATCTTCGCTTCCGTCTTCGCATCGACTGCGGACAACGAGTCATCCAGAATAAGGATTTCAGGATTTTTCACTAGTGCCCGAGCAATGGAGATCCGCTGCTTCTGACCTCCAGATAACGCTACACCTTTTTCACCGACAAGTGTATCAAGTCCAGCTGGCAGCATTTGCAAATCCTTTTCAAAATAGGATAAACGGATTGATTCCGCAATATCCTCTTCTGTCGCTTCCGGACGCCCGAACAGGATGTTATCTCGGACGGAACGCGAAAAGAGCACGTGATCTTGAGGCACGTATCCAATCCAATCGCGGACTTGATCCTTCTTCAAGGAATGGAGGGCAATATCCGAAAAGACGATTTCCCCGTCACCAGCTGGATATTCACGTAGCAGCTGCTTAACGAACGTCGTTTTCCCACTTCCCGTCTTCCCGACGATGCCGAGCGTCTGCCCCCGGTCCAATTGGAGTTCGATATGATCCAAATTGACCGCGTGCGACATCGGATATGTGAAGCTGACATCATTGAAGCCGACGCTTTCAGGCTGATCGATATCTGCCGGTACATCTGGATCTTTTACATCTTCCTCGTAATTAAGCGTCTCCATGACGCGATCCAAGGAAGCATTCCCGCGTTGCAACACGTTGATCAACTCGCCGATTGCAAACATCGGCCAGACGATCATTCCCAAATAGACATTGAATGTAACGAGATTCCCTAACGTAATTTCACCGGTTGAAACTAAAAACGCCCCGTACCCGAGCCCAATCATATATGTCAATGCCGTCAACACTTTCGAAAACGGCATGAACAGCGCATCGATCTTTTCTACGTGCATGTTCTTCTTATATACATCTTCCGTCATATCTGCAAACCGTTGTTCCGAAGCACGTTCCTGTACATAAGCGCGGACGACGCGGACACCCGCCACCGCCTCAAGCACATTATCATTCAAATCTCCGAACGCCTCTTGTGCCGTCATATACCGTTCATGGATTTTCTTTCCGAGCACTTGCAAAATGAAAGCCAAAATCGGCAACGGCAAGATTGCCGCTAGCGTCAGTTTCCATGAAACGACGAATCCCATCGTAATGATGAGCGTCCCTAAATACGCAGTCGAGTCGACGAGCGTCATGATTCCAAAACCGGCCGTCTCTGAAATGGCGCGGAGATCATTCGTCGAACGCGCCATCAGATCGCCCGTTTTATTTTTCTCGTAAAACGTCGGCGTCATCTTCAGGAAATGGCGTATGAGCCGCGTTCTTAATTGCCGTTCAATGACATATGCCCCACCGAAGAGCTGGTATTGCCAAACGAAGTTGCCAACATACGCGACAAGCATGATGAGAAACATTGCTCCAATAAAAAGTGCAAGCAGATGTGTCGTCATCGTCCTCGTATAAATAGCATCAATCGCCTGACCGATCAACCATGGCGGTAAAATGACGAGTACATTCGCCACCATTAAGAGGATTAGAGCCACCGTATACCTTTTGCGGTTTTCCTTGAAAAACCACTTTAGTTTAAATAAAACCGAAAACATACTTTCAACCTTCTTCCTTCAATTCTGTAAACTATCCACTTTCGAGAGATTCCTTCTTTAATAGTTTCCGTTGCTGATTGACAATTTTCATAATCAGCACTCCTTTCCTTCGTTTTTTATATTTCACACAGTAACGTGGAAACACCAAATATTCTTTCTAAAGACAAAAAAGCACACGCCTTTTAACATAAGCGTGTGCTCAAAAAAAGGGACGACTAAGTCATGCCGCCCTGGTGCATTTCATAGAATAGAGAAAGAGCAGGTCAGCACGGGATTCATATTTGATTGTTTTTTGATAACAAGGACTTTTTTCATTTTCCGCACCTTCCTCACTATTTCGATTTTCGAATAATTCAACAATACCACTGATAATTTCCATTTGTCAATACATTTCTGCACAATTTACATTGTTTGTTTTATTACACTGCAATCGGGTAATGAACAACATACCACTTCAAAGTAGAAATGATGTGGTCTACTATCGGTTGCATGTGATGTTCGGCAAAGTTCATCAACTGAACCCCACGGCAAAGTATATATAGAAACGGGCATGCCAGGAGCAGGTTTCCTGGCATTTTTCATTGTATGCACACTACGTATCACGTATGTATTACCCAACCAGTAGATAGGAGAGCGCACCTAATGCCGCTGTGATCAATACAACAAGCCATGGGGCCATTTTGTAATACATCAATAGGCCGAAAGCGATGATGGCGATTCCAAAATCTACGGAAGAACCGATCGAGCTAGTAAACACGGGATCATACAGTGCCGCTAGCAAGATTCCGACAACTGCTGCATTTACTCCTTTCAACGCCGCTTGAATGCCAGGCTTTGAACGGATTGCGGACCAAAATGGCAATGTGCCGATGACTAGAAGAAAGGATGGCAGGAACATCGCAATTACCGCAACCGCAGCCCCCGACGGTCCATTCATCAGCTGCCCCAAATAGCCGGACAATGTGAAGAGCGGCCCCGGTACGGCTTGTGCCGCCCCGTATCCTGCGATGAATGTCTCGGCATCCATCCAGCCCGCTGGCACGACTTCCCGTTCAAGCATCGGCAAGACGACATGCCCTCCGCCGAAAACGATTGAACCGACCCGATAGAAAATATCAAATATCGCTAGGAACGTATTTTCAATGAAAGTTCTGATCGCTGGAACGATGATAAGCAGCAAGATAAAAACCGCCCATGCCGCCAATCCCGTTTTCTTTCCGAATGAAAGATCGATTGTTTCGGGCTTCGGCGCCTTTTCCTTTCGATATAACGCATAACCGATAAATCCTGCCCCTATGATAATAGCGATTTGGCCTATCGCTGTCGGAACCAATAATGTCAGGACAGCCGCAGCAAGAGCAAGTATTATTCTCGGCCGATCAGGCGTCAACGACTTGCTCATCCCAACCAATGCATGCGCGACGACAGCGACCGCAACAATCTTCAACCCTTTGATCCATCCAATGTCGAACGTGGCTGTCGACGAAATAAGCCAGGCAAATGCCATTAACAACAACACGGACGGCAATGTGAAACCGATCCAGGAAAGAATCCCTCCGAGTATACCGCCTCTCATTAATCCGATTGCAATTCCGACTTGCGAGCTTGCAGGACCCGGCAGGAACTGACATAACGCCACGATATCCGCATACATTTTATCGTCGAGCCATTTCTTTTTCTTCACATATTCATCTCGGAAATAACCGATATGTGCTGCGGGACCTCCAAAGGAAGTCAGCCCAAGCAGCAATGATGTGCGCAAAATTTCAAATGCACTTTTCCGCTTCCTCATAACTACACCTCCGAACATACTTTATCTATTATATATGACATAGACAAAACCATTTGTTTTTTTCTTGTAAATAATTTATCATTATCTTAATTACCCATTTTAACATTACAGGAGGTGTGCACTTTGTTCTACCCCTCATTCGGGTGCGGAACAAAGTAAACTTATTTGGAAATTGCCATACGATTGGCAGCCTTTGCTGCCTTGATCGCACTCACCGCATTTTTTGTTGCGAGTGAATTTGCAATAGTGAAAGTACGAACAACACGGATCAACCAGCTTGTTGCGGAAGGGAACCGCCGGGCGATTACGGCAAAAAAAATCATCAGCAATCTCGATGAGTATTTATCAGCTTGTCAATTGGGAATCACGATAACTGCTTTAGGACTCGGTATGCTAGGCGAACCGACCGTCAAACTGCTTATGAAGCCGGTATTTGCCCAATTTGACATTGCCCCGAATGCTGCGACCATCCTTTCTTTCATCATCGCATTTACCGTCGTAACATTTTTACATGTGGTAGTAGGTGAATTGGCTCCTAAAACGATCGCCATCCAGCGGGCGGAAGCCATTACGCTCGCAACTGCGAAACCGCTCGTATTTTTTTACGTGATCATGTACCCTGTCATTAAAGGGATGAACGGATCGGCACGTGCGATTATCCGCCTTTTCGGTTTCAAACCGGCTAAAGAATCAGAAATGGTCCATTCCGAGGATGAATTGAGGATGATTTTATCTGACAGCCTCAAAGGTGGCGAAATCAACCAGTCGGAATATAAGTTTGTCAACAAGATATTTGAGTTCGATGATCGCCTTGCCAAAGAAATCATGGTGCCTCGTACTGAAATGATGACGATTGAGAAAGACGTCACATTGAGGGAAATGTTTGAAATGATGGGCGTCGAGCAATTCACAAGATACCCCGTCACAGACGGTGATAAAGACCATGTCATCGGCTTGGTGAATATGAAAAATCTATTGACAGCGTATATTAAAGATCCTACAACAGGAGATCAGCCTGTCAGTGAATATATGCAACCGATCATCCGGGTCATCGAATCGATGGCAATTGGTGATCTATTGCTTAAAATCCAACGTGAACGGATCCATATGGCCATTCTTATGGATGAATACGGCGGAACTTCCGGACTGGTGACAATCGAAGATATATTAGAAGAGATCGTTGGAGAAATCCAAGACGAGTTCGATATGGATGAAGTGCCTGAAGTACAGAAAATCAATGATCATCATTATATTTTGGATGCCAAAATGTTAATCGAAAGTGTTAACGATGTACTTGATATTGATATCGATGAAGAGGATATCGATACAATCGGCGGATGGTTCATGTCCGAACGCTTCGAAGCAGTTCCTGGTGAAAAAATTATTGAACAAGGCTATGAATTCACCGTGAAAGACGTTGAAGGCCATCATATCCTTTACTTGGAAGTCATGAAAAATGAAAAAACAGACGACTCTGCTGACTTGCAGATTGAGGCGTAATCGTATAGATATGAGTAAACGGCATCCCCCTTTCAAAGGGGATGCCGTTTTGTGCATATTAGCCTTTCTTGTACTCCACACGGTACACATCATGCCTACGGTCTTTCAACTGTTTTACTGTCCCATCTTGGCGCTGTCTTCGCAAAATTTCAAGATCCACATCACCAATCAACACCGTCTCCAAATTCGCATTCGTTTCTCCAACAATGCCATCCCTTGCAAATTCGAAATCGGACGGAGAAAAGATGGCTGACTGCGCATATTGGATATCCATGTTTTCCGTCTGCGGCAAATTACCGACCGTTCCGGAAATGACTGTGTAAATCTGATTTTCAATCGCACGGGCCTGTGCACAATACCGGACGCGCAAATAGCCTTGGCGATCTTCCGTACAGAACGGAGTGAAGATGATATTTGCCCCTTTGTCCGTTGCGATTCGTGCAAGCTCCGGGAATTCGATGTCATAACAGACCTGGATGGCGATTTTTCCACAGTCGGTGTCGAATACTTGGACTTCATCGCCCTGGCTGATTCCCCACCACTTCCGTTCATTCGGAGTAATATGGATTTTGTATTGCTTCTCGATTGAACCGTCCCGTCTGAATAGATAAGCGATATTGTATATCTCTTCATCCTCTTCCTCGACGAAATGGGAGCCTCCTATAATATTCACATTGTAGCGCACGGCAAGGTTCGTGAACATTTCAATGTACTGCGGTGTATACTCTGCCATCTTCCGCACTGCCCTGCTCGGCGAAGGCTCGTCCAAGAAGGACATAAGTTGCGTCGTAAATATTTCAGGAAAGACGACGAAATCCGAACTTGCATCAGACGCGACGTCCACAAAGTATTCACATTGATTGGCCATTTCCTCGAACGATGATATTTTCCTCATCAAATACTGGACGACGCATATCCGGACTGGGTAGCTCGTCTTATAATGCCGCTTCGTCGTCGCCTTATAATCGACATTATTCCATTCCATCAACGTTGCATATCTTTTGGACGCTTTGTCGTCGGGCAAGTAGTTCGGATTGATCCGCATAAGCGAAAAATCATTCAATAGCTGAAATGTGAGGACAGGGTCATAGATTTTATGCCGAGTCACAGCCTCTACATATTCGCGCGCCGTCATTTCGTCAGCATACCGGTGATAATTCGGAATCCTGCCGCCGATGATGATCGATTTCAAATTCAATCGTTGAACAAGCTCTTTTCTCGCTTCATACAGACGCTGTCCAACTTTCATCCTTCTGTATTCAGGATGGACCATCACTTCGATTCCGTATAGATTATAGCCCTCTGGATTGTGGTTCGTAATATAGCCTTTCGCGGAAATATCGTCCCAGGAATGCCGGTCATCGTATTCATCAAAATTGATGATCAAGCTTGAACAAGAACCGATAATTTCCCCATCTAGCTCAGCGACGAATTGTCCTTCCGGAAAGATAGCCAGATGGCTTTTCAGTTGCTCCTCCTCCCACGGCTCCATGCCGGGAAAACAGACCTCCTGCATATCCAATATTTTTTCGATGTCATCCTCTTTCATCTCTCGGATGATCATGCTCATTTCAAATGATGATAAATCAATTTCTTCACTCATCCATAGTTCATCCTTTCTACATAATATGTACCCATAATTGACTAGGAAAAGTCATGTGATTCCGATTATTTTACATGAATACACCCACACCGTATAATCAAAGTGGAGTCTTAGAAACAGGAGTTGACATTATGCACAAACGGTTGGAAAACGGTCTTGTTTTCATTTTCACCATATCCCTCATCGCAACATTCGGATCTTTGTATTTTTCTATCGTGAAGGGTTATGAACCTTGCACTCTATGCTGGTATCAACGAATCCTTATGTATCCGATCGTTTTGATGACGGGTGTCGCTTTATTCCAGAAAAATGCAAAAACCGCATTGACGACAGCTGTTTTTGCAATTGTCGGCGGTTCCATCTCAGTATATCACTATGGAATCCAGAAACTGAGCTTTTTGCAAGACAGTGCTCCGGCTTGTGGAAATGTTTCCTGTACAGGCCAGTATGTGAACTATCTTGGATTCATTACAATACCGTTCATGGCTTTGACGGCATTTGTACTGATCCTCATCGCAAGTATCTTTTTATTAAAATGGCAGAAGGAGTCTAACTAAATTGAAAAAATTACTAATTATCGGCGGTGTCATCGTCGCCATCTTCGCTTTAATCATTGTCTTGAATAATCAAGCCAACAAAGAAAAGTTGAAGGACAATCCATACGGAACAAAGAAACTTAAACAGGCAACGATCGACTTGCTTGGTAATGAAAATTACAGCAATATCGTCATGCCGGACGAACTTTATGAAAAAATCTCTTCGGGAGAGTCAGTCACGGCGTACTTCTTTTCTCCAGACTGCCCGTATTGCATGCAGATGACGCCGATCCTCATGCCGATTGCGAAAGAAAAAGGGATTCATGTATACCAATACAATATGATGGAATTCGGCAACGAATCGCAGCCATACGGCATCACATCATGGCCGACATTAATCCATTATGAGGACGGAAAAGAAGTTAACCGCTCCGTCGGTTTACCGGTAAATCCCGAGGAAGATATCCGTGCTTTCTTCGATGAGTACGATAAGCAATGACGGGACAAGTAACTACGTTCCGCTATCAAGTTATCCAAGACGACCTGACGATCGAGGACATCCTTCGGAATAAATGGAATGCCGGCAAAAAGACTGTCCATCAAATGAGGATGGAAAAGGCGGTCACCGATACAGCCGGACAACCCGTCGAGTGGCGGTCCCCAATGAAAGCAGGGACGGAATTGGTCTTTCATTTCAAGGACGCCGGATCGTCGTATAAGCCGGACGAGAATCGTACAGTTTCCGTCCTATTTGAGGATGAACATATCATTGCCGCTTTGAAACCGGCTGGGATCGCCACCCATCCAGATGAGCATGATGAAGGCGGGACTTTCATGAATGCCATCATGGCGCATGTCTCAAAGGCCGGTGGAGCCTATGCAGAGCATATCCATCGCCTGGACAAAGGTACTGCCGGCATTGTCCTTGTTGCGAAGCATCCGATTGCAAAAGCGGTTTTTGATAGGATGATCGAAGAACGTGCCATCACGCGCATCTATCACGCGGAAGTTGATGGACGTGTAAAGCGGATGAGAGGAACGCTTCAATATCCGATCGGACGGGACCGCCACCATCCGACGAGACGCCGTGTCTCCCCAGGTGGGCAAGATGCCGTCACCCGTTACCGAGTCATTGAACGGGACGATGAAGCGACGCTTGTGGAAGCCAGTCTTGAAACGGGCAGAACCCATCAGATCCGCGTTCATTTTTCTCATATCGGGCATCCCGTCAAGGGCGATACACTTTATGGCGGGAGTGAAACCGCGGATGGCGACTATCGTTTAGTTGCAAAGAAGGTTTCCTTTATCCACCCATTTACTGAAGAACAGACAACAATTGAAGCCAACTAAAAAACCGCGGAGTTTTCCGCGGTTTTACTTAATTTGATAATTGATAGATGCCGTTTTCAAGACGCAAGTCCACTTCTTTCGCGTCTTCAATATGTTCGAGGATCAGTGCGTGTGCTTCCGCAAATAATGTAGTCGCATCGGATAATTCCCGCTTCACTTCTTCGGAGAGCTTCTTTTGCTCTTCAATCATTTCCTGAATTGAAGTGATGTCTCCTTGGCTTTCTTCGACCGTTCCAAGAATCCGCTCAATTTTTGCTGCCGTTTCCATACTGACGGAAATGCCTTTCTCAACGAGTGCAGCACTTTTCTTAGTCGACGCCAAAGCTTGTTCAATCTCCTCACGCAGTGCGCTCGTCAATGTTTGGATATTGGCTGTGCTATCTGAAGTGCTCTCAGCCAACTTTCTCACTTCCTGTGCGACCACAGCAAACCCTTTACCGGAATCCCCAGCACGGGCAGCTTCGATCGAAGCATTGAGTGCCAATAAATTCGTCTGTGCGGCAATATCCTCGATGACACCTACAATCGACTGAATTTCAACAGACCGCTCACTCAGATTGGACATATTCTTCTCCGAAGCTTGGATCTGCACACCTAATTCTTTGATCACTTCCGCAGTACCATGTACTTCCTTCGTTCCTTCCGATGCCTCATCGACCATTCGTAACGCTTTTGTTTCCAACGATCTGCCCTTTTCGAAAAGATCATTCGATTTTCCCGATGTCCTGTCACTTAACTCTCCGACATTATCAAACTTCTTCTCTATTTGACTGACCGCTTCACCAAGTATATTGTGCTGTGAATTCACCTTTTCATGTTGTTGAACCGCTGCTGCTAATTCTTCACGCAAATCAAGCAGACGCTGCTTTTCTTCCTCTTCTTTATCGGCATATTCCAATTTCATTCTTTCCATTTCCGATTGGAATTGCTCATCGTTAACAACTTTTCTTTTCCGTTTAAACAAGGTCATTCCTCCCCACTCGCTCTATTCACATTATAGCATATTTTCGTAATTACCAGGAAGAACGTCATGGGGTCGAAAGGACCTTTCATACTTCATCGAATTTCTCTGGATTGGTTCCCGTCCGCTCATCGCGATTCAATGCGTCAATCTTCATCATATCCTCCGGGGCCAACTCGAAGTCTTTTACATCAATGTTAGACTGGATCCGTGCCGGGGTAACCGATTTCGGAATGACAACCAATCCATGTTGAAGATGCCATCTGATAATGACTTGAGCTGGCGTCTTTCCGTACTTCAACCCGATTTGCTCTAAAGTCGGCTCGTCCATGAGCCCTCCTCTTGCTAGTGGCGACCAGGAAGTGACGATGATGCCGTGTTCATTGCAGAAGTTTCGCAAAGGCTCCTGTGTGAGCCGAGGATGCAATTCGATTTGATTCACCATGGGCTTCACGTTGGCAACGTTGAAAACCTTCTCCAGATGGTGGATATGATGATTGGATACGCCTGTAGCTCTGATCAGTTTTTCATCATAGAGGCGCTCGATTGCACGATATGTATCCACAAATGTTTCTGCAACCGGCCAGTGGGTCAAATAAAGATCCAAATAATCCATTCCAAGCCGTTCCAAAGAGGCTTCGAACGCTTTTAGTGTCGCGTCATACCCTTGGTCGGTGTTCCACACTTTAGAAGTGATGAACAACTGCTCCCTCGGAATGCCCGATTGCCGGATTGCCTCGCCCGTCTCTTTCTCATTTTCATAGATTGCCGCTGTGTCAATAGCCTTGTAACCAACCTTCAATGCATAGAGAATCGCTTGTATTGTCTCCACGGAATCAGTCATCTTGTAAATGCCTAAGCCAAGCTGGGGCATTTCCACCCCGTTTGATAATGTCACCTTGCCGTCGAAATAATTCATCCTGCATTCCTCCTTGCTGGTTTTATGTTCATTGTACCTGTTATCTGCAACTTTGACGAATAGGCGGTTTTCATTGTTAATCGGATTGACACAATTTTTAGATCCAGTCATTTCAATTTAATTTGGTTTGGGGTATACTATATGCAGGACTATTGATTTTACAGGAGGTACATTTGATGAATCTTATCCTTATCATGGGTGTTTGCTTTGCATTCCTATCGGCGATTCTTACAGGTGGATACGAAGATAAACCAGGTAAAGTGAAAAAATAAGAAATCATAAAAACGGGACATGCCACAAGATGGCTGTCCCGTTTTTTTATTTTAATTCTAAAAATGACTGTTGCCGCAACGCTTCATAAATGAGGATTGCAGCTGTGTTGGATAAATTCAGCGATCTGATGTGATCATTCATCGGGATGCGCAGGCATTGCTCTTTGTTCTGTTCAATCACTTTTTCAGGCAACCCTGTCGTCTCTT
The DNA here is from genome assembly GCF_001531445.1 of Sporosarcina koreensis. GTDB lineage: Bacteria > Bacillota > Bacilli > Bacillales_A > Planococcaceae > Sporosarcina > Sporosarcina koreensis_C. Next base: position 2,531 of record NZ_LQYA01000010.1, on the reverse strand, counting down.
TTCCGAAAACGAAAAAAATATCCTTAGATTGATCCGAAAAGTCAAAGTCCGAGTAGGTCTTTTCCCCAAATTTTGTAATGAAGAAAAACTCCGCTCCCGGATAGGCGTCAAAAAACTCTTGGATCCCCTCATGATATGTGATATCGACATATTGCCAATAATCCAGACCTGCACGCTTAAGCATTTTATCATCAGTGGAAAATCCGAGCGGTTTAATCAAATGAAGCTTCGTTCCCGTCCCAGCACATGTACGGGCGATGTTCCCGGTATTCGCTGGAATCAGCGGCTCAAATAATGCGACATGTATAGCCATTTCAGCACTTCCTTTAAATAGTATCTAATACTTTTTCCATCTCGAACCGTACGTCGGGATCCTCTTCCTTCTGTATTGCCAATTCAATTGCCTCTATACCTTCGCTCGTTCCGATCTGTCCGAGTGCCCATGCAGCTGTGCCGCGAATGACAGGTCGTTGATCGTTTACAAGCAGTTCCGCCAATGTCGGCACGGCCGTCTCATCCTTGAAGTGTGCAAGTGCAAGGATGGCATTCCGCTGTATCGGATTCTTGCCTCTCCAAGAACCTGACATATGCCCATAAGTCTCCTTGAATTCACGGTTCGACAAACTAAGCATCGGCAATAGCAGTGGCTTCGCCAATTCAGGCTCCGGCTGGAATGCCGGCTGATGAAGATTGTACTTCCCTTTATTTTTCGGGCAAATTGTTTGGCATGTATCGCAGCCATATACCCTGTTCCCGATTTTTGCTCGGAATTCCTCAGGAACCGGCTTTTTTGTCTGTGTCAAAAAGGCGATGCACCGCTGAGCATTGAGCTGCCCTCCTTGAATCAAAGCCCCGGTAGGACATGCATCCAAACAAAGTGTGCAATCTCCGCATTGATCTTCCATCGGAACATCAGGCTCAAACGGGATATTCGTAATCATCTCGCCCAAATAGACATACGAGCCAAATTCAGGGGTGATGACTGAACAATTCTTACCAGACCAGCCGATTCCCGCTCGTTCGGCCACTGCCCTGTCGACAAGCTCTCCTGTATCCACCATCGACCGCATTGTGGCATTCGGCATCTTTTCGGAAATGTATGTTTCAAGGAGTTGCAACTTTTCGCGGAGGACGTGATGATAATCCATCCCCCAGGACGCTCTCGCGAAAATGCCGCGCCGTTCCCCTTTCTTTCCTTTTGGTGCATCTGTCATTTTGGAAGGATATGCGATGGCTATGGAAATGATGCTCTCCGCTCGATCAAGCAACAATATCGGTTCCGTCCGCTTTTCAACATCACTTTCCTCGAAACCGGATTGATAGCCCAATTCCTGTTGACGCCGTAAACGGTTTTTTAATTCAAGAAAAGGGGCTGCGGTCGTAAAGCCGATTTTATCGATGCCGATAGTAGCTGCATATTCTTTTATGGCTGACTGTAGCTGAGCGACATTCACAACGTTCCGCCTCCTTTATGGTAGGATTGATAAAAAGATGAAAAGGTGATTATCATGAAATTACATATAGATGAAAATCTCTTTCAACGGATGCCCGACTTGAAATTGGGCATTATCCATTATACCAAAATTACTGTGTCGGAATCTCCTCAAATGCTAAAAGGGAGACTCCAATTATTTCAGGAACAGCTCTATTTCGAATTGGACACCAAACCTTTCAACGACTTTCCAGGCATTAAGGAATGGAGAGAGACATGGAAAGCTTTTGGTGCAGATCCAAATCGATACCGGCCTTCTGTGGAAGCTCTTTACCGAAGGATTAAGAAGCAGAATTTCTTGCCTACCGCCCATACAGCGGTTGACCTCAACACCTTTTTTTCGCTCCAGTATGAAATTCCGGCAGGCATTTATGACTTAGCTAAAACGGTCGGAGACATTCAATTGACCTTAGGAGAGGAGGAAGATGGGTATGAAGGATTGAACGGCCGTTTCAATTCGCTGCGCAATATTCTTCAATTAAAAGATGAGTACAGTCCTTTCGGCAGCCCATTTGTGGACTCCATTAGAACGGCTGTCACTGAAGAGACAAAGGATGCGCTGCATGTCCTTTTCATCCGCCCTTCAATGGGCAGGGATGAAGCTCTACAACTGACAACAGCATGCGGTAATATGTTCACGTCTATAAGCGGCGGAGAGGCTTCTTGCTATGTGGTTGATAGAGAAGACGCTTCCCTTTTATTGAACAGCGTAGATCCATACAAGTTATAAGAGTAAGTAATACGATGTCAATCCATAGAAAACGCTCCTATCCGTGAAAGCGGAAGGAGCGTTTTACGTTTGAGCGAATTTGGAAAAAAGAAAAGATGCAACCATGGTTGCATCTTTTCGAAGTGGATACCCGAGGCCGGACTTGAACCGGCACGCCTCGCGGCATCGCATTTTGAGTGCGACGTGTCTGCCATTCCACCACTCGGGCATAATAACAATTTACTTACAGCATACATGAAATATGGAGGCGGCAACCGGAATCGAACCGGTGGTAAGGGTGTTGCAGACCCGTGCCTTACCGCTTGGCTA
>NZ_LQYA01000060.1 GCF_001531445.1 Sporosarcina koreensis | reverse complement strand
TCTCATCTTCATTTGGCGAAGCAGAAGAAATATAATCGTTCCCAAAATAAAATAATGAAGATGCCATTACGGCAACTATAGCTAGGTATTTCTTTTTCATAGCTAATCATTCTCCTTTTCTCTTAATACATAATGGTCCGTTTGCTGAAATTTAAATTCACATGAACAAAATTATTCAATTACCCCTTCTCTTAATAAATCAATTTGCGTAGATAATTCCACTTCTATTTCTCTATATTTTTC
>NZ_LQYA01000059.1 GCF_001531445.1 Sporosarcina koreensis | reverse complement strand
TACGAGATGCTCGACAATGCGGTGTTGAACAAGCGATGTATCCTGGCTTTCATCTGTCAGAATATAATCATAGCGGGTACGGTACTGCTCGGCCAACTGTTCATCAACGCGCAAAGCCTGTTCCGCAATGGACAGCATATCGTCAAAGTCGAGAAGTAGATGCCCTTTCGTCTTCGATTTGAATTGTTCATATTTCAATGCAATACTGCCCGCTTTGTCGAAGGGTGCCGGCACTTTCTCCCACTCGTTGAAGGGGATCATCCGGTTTTTCACATTGCTGACAAATGTCGATAATGATGCCAATTCATCTTCCGTACAATCATCACGAAGCGTTTCTTTGTAAAAGCGTTTCAATAGCATCGATTTCGTGATGGCTTGCTTCCCTTTCCCACCACCTTCAATCAATTCGAACGCGTCTCCCGTCTTTTGCAAGTAGGTGCGTGTAATTGTAAATGCGAGGCTATGTATGGTTGAAAAATCGACGGGGGGATGTCGTGGGAAAAATCGTTTAAAACGTTCTGTCATATCGCGTGCTGATGCACGGCTGAACGTGATCGCTTTAATGCGTTTCGGATTCACATGTTTCTCTTCGATCAAATAGCCGATCCTCATAATCATCGTTGTTGTTTTTCCCGATCCCGGACATGCTAATAACAGCAAAGGCCCATCCGTTTGCATAACGGCATTTTGCTGTACCTCGTTCAATTTGATTTGTAATTCATTCTTTTTCCTTGTAAAAAAATCGGTCATTGCATAGGTGCTCCTTCTTCTTGCGTTGTACTTAATTTACCATACGAACGTGTTTGCGTCCGTGAAAAAGAAACAACCTCTGCTTGTTGCGCAGAGGTTGTTGACTAAAAGCCGCCTGATTCGAGTCTATCGTTTTGGATGTCCGCTTTTTCTTTCTTGCTGCCCTTATAAGCAGTGGAGGCGACTTCGTTCGTATGCCGTTGTTCGTCGGTATACTCAGTTCCCGCCAATTGGGCTCTGTTCGTATTGTCTTTTGTGCTGTTTCCCTCTTTGCTTTTATGTTCTTTAGACAATGCCATCGCTCCTTCTTTGGTAGTCTGTATAGGAATACCCGAAAGGAGAATAGTTAATCATCATTTACTTAGGAATGCCGATTGAATTGAGTGGATAAAATCTGAAACCGACCTTCCCTACGACAGACTCCTCATCGATACAACCGATGGCACGGCTATCGGTGCTGTTCCTGCGGTTATCTCCGAGTACGAAAAGCTGTCCTTCCGGCACGGTCACTTCGAAGTCCTCCGTCAATTTTTGATCCTTGAAAAGCTGTTCCTTATTCGCTTGGATATACTCTTCTTCATATTCTTTCCCGTTAATGAAGAGCTTGTCATCCTTCATGACAACAGTGTCTCCTGGCAGACCGATTACTCGTTTAATATAATCTTCCTTGGAACCTGGTGCATGGAAGACGACCAAGTCAAAATGATCAAGCTTATGGATTTTAGAAATGATGACACGGTTTTCCGATTCAAATGTCGGTTCCATCGATTGACCGGATACGATGACAGGTGAAAATAGGAAGTGCCTGATCGCAAATACGAGAACGCAAGCGACTACAATAGCTTTGATCCATGACAAAATTTCAGAAGTTGTTTCTTTTTTCATTTGAAAGCCCCCGATCTTACAATTTGTATACTATATAGTATAGCCTAGTTATGGTATGAATGGTTTTATTCTTCAAGAACCTGCTGCAAATGCGCGGTGCAATTGAAAAGCTCGCAAAGGTTTTTATCGTCACCAAGTTCGACGATTGTCAGTGATGTGTTATCCAAGTTTTCCTCATAGACGGTTTCAGTTACAAGCTCGTTCAGCATCCGCTTAATAAAGCTGCCATGGCTGACAACAAGCACCCTTTTGCCTGTATGCTTCTGATGGATGTCCTCAATGGATTCCATTCCACGGGAAATGACGGCTTCTTGCGATTCGAATCCCATGTCCAGCTGTCTCCAATCCTTCCCCCACTTCTCGATGCGCTCCGCCTCGGTCGTCCCTTCAACCATTCCGCCGCCAACCTCGCGCAACCGTGAATCTTTGACGAGCTCAATGCCCGGCATTTGTTCTGCAATGATTTCAGCAGTCTTCTTAGCCCTAAGTAGATGGCTCGTATAAATGACATCCCACTGTTCCTTGGACAATCGACCGGCGACGCGTTCCGCCATTTCAATCCCTTCATCATCCAAAGGGATATCCGAACTGCCTTGGGCTCTTCCTTCCTTATTCCATGCGGTCACACCATGCCTGACAAACCCGATAATCGTCAAAATAACCACTCCCCCTTATGCGTTAATTTTTTATACAATATAACCGAGCGAGCGAAGCACATTGTTCATGAACGATTCAATATACAAATAGACTTCCTCGCGCTCAGGCTCTTGATAAAGATCATGGTACAGCCTTTTCCATTCTTTGTATTGAAATTCGGAAAGCTGTTGGTTCAATAGCCATCTTTTTGCAAATGAAACATCGATAATTTTATCATGCTCCCCTGTGTGTAGGAGGATCGGTGTGTCATAAATGCTTTCTTCATGACTCATGATGGATTTCATCATCGCATGCAGTTCACGATACCAAGACGCAACAATTGCCGAGCTATAATCCCGATCATTTTGGAACTCTATGTACATATCGTAGTTCCGTGTCAATAATTCGATTTGAATGTCATGATTCAATTTCATGGAACTTGTAAGTTTCGTCAGCACCCCTGAAAACTTGGATGGCTGGTGCTTCATAGAGAGCCAAGGGGAACTGAATACGAAGCCTGCGCATTCAATCTTTTCACGTTGCAGAATATGCATGACAATCGTGGCGCCAAGTCCGTGGCCAAGCACGAATAACGGCAAATTATCTTGCAGCGCAATATCAATCATTTTTTTCACATGGTCCACATACGACTCGAACGGTTCATCATGTGTTCTTCTTCCGCTATCGGCGCCATGCCCGGGCAAATCGCTTGTAACGACATGGAATCCGCCGTTTCGCAGCTTTTGAATGAGCCACGCATACCGCCGATGATGTTCATACGCATTATGGACAATTACAACAACCGCTTTCGGTTGTCCTTCCGCTTCCCATTTCCACATGGCACTCATCCTCCCCTATATGTGAATGAAAGTTTTGTGTTAGGATAAATTATACATGATTTTTAGAAAAGAGGAGGCACTTCATGATTTATTCATACAATGGAAAGACACCCCAAATCGACCCTTCCGTCTATGTTGCGGATTATGTCACAATTACTGGCGACGTCTCAATCGGGGCAAACAGTTCAATCTGGTTCAATACGGTTATCAGAGGAGATGTCGCCCCGACAATTATCGGTGAACGGGTCAGCATCCAAGATTTAAGCTGTCTACATCAAAGTCCTGGCAAGACATTATTGATTGAGGATGATGTAACAGTCGGCCACAAAGCCCTTTTACATAGTTGTGTCGTCCGCAAAGGCGCACTAATCGGAATGGGCTCCATCATTTTGGATGGCGCAGAAATTGGCGAAGGTGCGTTCATCGGTGCAGGAAGCCTCGTCCCACCCGGTAAAAAAATACCGCCAGGCTGCCTCGCTCTAGGCTCGCCCGCAAAAGTCGTCCGTGAGTTGAACGACGACGACCGGGCGGAAATGGAACGCGTCTTGAACAGCTATGTTGAAAAAGGAAAAATGTACAAGGAAATGCAATCATAAAAAACTTGCAGGTGCTGCACATTTAGGCTGCACCTGTTATTTGTTGGAGACTAACAAAATGATGATTCCCGCTACGACGACACACGCAACTAAGCCGACAAGTCCGAGTAATACTAAAACGCTGAACGCCATTATAGAATCGCCTGCCCCACTTTTCTAGTATTATAATAAACGCTATGAATCTGCTTAGGTTCCCTACTAAGTTCGCCAATGCAGAGTTCTCGTTTCTCCCGAGTAACTTCTCGTTCTCGGTGAAAGAGTTCTCGTTTTCCACGGGTAACTTCTCGTTCTTCGTTAAAGACTTCTCGTTCTTCCCGAGTAACTTCTCGTTTCTCGTAAAAGAGTTCTCTTTTTCTACCAATAACTTCTCTTTACACAATAAAACATTCATGAGCTGTGGGCTCGCAACCCGGGCATGAAAATTATTTACACGGAAAAAAGGAAGCAAGGATGTCTCCATTGCTTCCACATTGTCAATTATTGAACAGTCAAGCCAGCTTTCTCAATCAAATCAGCCGCTTTGTCCGTCTGCTCCCAAGGGAGTTCTACGTCAGTGCGACCGAAATGGCCGTATGCCGCTGTCTGCTTATAGATTGGACGGCGGAGGTCAAGCATTTTAATAATGCCTGCCGGACGTAAATCGAACAACTCACGCACGATTTCCACGAGCTTGCTCTCCGCGACTTTACCTGTTCCGAATGTATCGATTGAAATCGAAACCGGTTTCGCAACACCGATTGCGTAGGCTAATTGAACTTCACAACGATCCGCAAGTCCCGCAGCGACGATATTCTTCGCTACGTACCGTGCCGCATAGGATGCGGAACGGTCCACTTTCGTCGCATCTTTACCGGAAAATGCACCACCACCATGACGCGCATAGCCGCCGTACGTGTCAACGATGATCTTACGTCCTGTCAAACCTGCATCCCCTTGTGGTCCGCCGATGACGAAGCGACCTGATGGGTTGATGAAGTATTTTGTCTCCTCATCCAATAATTCTACTGGCACAACAGGGTTGATGACATGTTCCTTAATGTCATTTTGAATTTGTTCCAAAGTAGTATCAGGATGATGTTGAGTGGAAATGACGATCGTGTCAATCCGTACCGGGTTGTTATCCTCATCGTATTCCACTGTCACTTGCGTTTTGCCATCAGGGCGCAAGTAATCAAGAGTGTCATCTTTCCTTACTTGTGCAAGCCTGCGTGCAAGCTTATGGGATAAACTGATCGGCATTGGCATAAGTTCCGGCGTTTCATTACATGCATAACCGAACATCAGCCCTTGGTCTCCTGCTCCGATCGCTTCAAGCTCTTCGTCACTCATTGTCCCTTCGCGCGCTTCCAGTGCCTGATCGACACTCGCCGCGATATCAGGAGATTGTTCGTCAATGGAAGTCAATACGGATGAAGTCTCCCAGTCGAATCCGAATTTCGCGCGTGTATAGCCGATATCCTTCACTGTATCCCTCACAACTTTCGGGATGTCTACATATGTTGAAGTCGTAATTTCTCCGATAACGAGCACGAGTCCAGTCGTGATTGTCGTTTCACACGCTACACGTGCATTCGGGTCTTCCTCTAAAATGGCATCCAGGATGGCATCAGAAATCTGATCGCACATTTTGTCCGGATGTCCTTCTGTTACCGATTCTGAAGTGAATAATCGGCGATTTGTCATTATAGTTTCCTCCTTAACAGCTTGCAAATATTGATACGGTACTCTAATTGTCCCAGTAAGTTCAGCGCCTAGAGAGTCGACGTCAACATACACAAGGATTAAGGGCCTTATAGATTAAAATCAATTACGCCTCGGCGTAATTGCGTCCAAATTTTGAATTGCGCTTGAGGCCAACAGGATGTTGGTCATGCAACCGTTGCCAATCGAACGGCGAAGGGTTCGATTTGCCGTATTTCTGCGCTTTTAGCAGAAATTAAGGCACCTTCAGGACGCGGCGAACTTAGGTTGCCCTCTTTAATTCACTTCAAAATTTGTGACATCCGCCGGAGGCTTGTATTCATTTAGCGAGCATTTTTAACACCCGCTAAAGAAAGAGATAACATTACAATCATCTCTTCATTTAAGATAATTGACTTTAAGCTAAATGAATATAAAAAGCCCTTCGCTCACGTAAATACACATGAGGAAAGGCATAATTTCAAAAGCAGCACCTTTCACTCTTATCGTCCAAGGAATTCAACCTTGCTCCAGGTTTGGCACCTTCTCGCGGCCATAATGGTCCACGCAGGTTGCCGGGCTTCATAGGGCCTGTCCCTCCGCCAGCTCGGGATAAGAGTATCCGTTCAATAAACAATCCTACGAAAAAGTTTGCACTTTGTCAAACATTTTTAGACATATGTACTTGAGTTTTTCATTAGTATAGATTATTATTCTAAATGTGTTATACTATTTACGAAATGTGATGAAACCCATCGAATGGGATTACATGCAAAGGACGGTACCAAACATGATTTCAGCGAAAATTGAAAACGGATTACACGAGTTACTTTCAGGCACCAACGTAAACATACAGCCTTCAGTGGCAGAACTGATTGAAAAAGCGACATCCCGTGGAGAAGCGAAACTTTCCGCAGACGGCGCCCTCACTGCCGAGACAGGAAAGTATACGGGCCGTTCTCCTGGAGATAAGTATATTGTCGAAGAAGACTCTTCAAAAGACAAAATCGACTGGGGCAAAGTGAACCGCCCAATCTCATCTGAAATCTTTGATTCATTATATAAGAAAGTTCTTAACCATCTTAAAGTGAAAGATGAGCTATTCGTATTCAAGGGCTTTGCAGGAGCTGATAAGGACTCTCAGCTATCCATCCAAGTCATCAATGAATTCGCATGGCAAAATCTTTTCGTCAACAATCTATTCATCCGCCCTACCCAAGAAGAGTTGAAAACACATGAAGCGCAATTCACGGTGATTGCTGCTCCGACGTTCAAAGCGGATCCTGCGGTGGACGGAACGAAAACCGAAACCTTCATCATTGTATCACTTGAAAAGCGTATTGTGTTGATTGGCGGTACGGAATATGCGGGAGAAATGAAAAAATCCATTTTCTCCGTCATGAACTACTTGCTGCCTGAGCGCGGAATTCTTCCGATGCACTGCTCTGCAAACGTTGGTGAAGATGGGGACGTCGCTTTGTTCTTCGGACTTTCCGGCACAGGAAAAACGACTCTTTCTGCAGATGCTAATCGTAAGCTGATCGGTGATGATGAGCACGGCTGGTCCGAAAACGGTGTATTCAATATCGAAGGCGGCTGCTATGCGAAAACGATCAATCTCTCACAAGAGAAAGAACCTGAAATTTACGGAGCGATCCGTTTCGGTTCAGTTTTGGAAAACGTCGTCTTGGATGAAAAGACACGTAAGCCGGATTACGATGATAATTCATTAACAGAAAATACACGTGCAGCGTATCCGATCCACAATATCGAAAACATTGTGACGCCATCTGTTGCAGGACATCCGAAAGCGATTGTCTTCTTGACTGCGGATGCATTCGGCGTATTGCCTCCGATTTCAAAATTGACAAAGGAGCAAGCGATGTATCACTTCCTGAGCGGCTTCACTTCGAAGCTTGCGGGAACTGAGCGCGGTGTTACTTCACCGGAAGCAACATTCTCTACTTGCTTTGGCGCCCCTTTCCTTCCATTGCCTGCAACGGTCTACGCAGAAATGTTAGGGAAGAAAATCGACGAGCATGATGCACAAGTTTTCCTTGTCAACACAGGATGGACTGGCGGAGTGTACGGCGTAGGTCAGCGTATGTCTTTGAAACATACACGCACAATGGTCCGGGCAGCAATTGCTGGTAAATTGAACGATGTAGAATACGAAGAGAATGCAATTTTCGGTCTTGCTATGCCTAAAGCAATTGACGGCGTACCGACTGAAGTGCTGAACCCTCGTAACGCGTGGAGCGATCCAGCTGCATATGATCAGAAAGCAAAAGAATTGGCAGATCTATTCCGTGAGAACTTCAAGAAATTCGGTCATGTTTCTGAAGAAATCACTCAAAAAGGCGGACCAATCGCGTAATGATAATAAAGCTCCAGGTGCAATTGTGCACTTGGAGCTATTTTTATTCATTTCCCTGCCGCCTCATCCAATCACATAAATCGCGGACAATCTGTGCATTATGCGCTGTAGGGAAATAATGGGTATACTCGGGAAAATACCAAGTCTCGTACTGTTTATCCTTATCCCGCAGAGCGTCCTCGAGCAAAATCGCCTGTTCGAAAGATACATTCTCATCCTTCATGCCGTGGATAATCAAAATAGGGGCATCGATTTCATCCACCTTGAATAATGCCGTCCGTTCCCTATACGCATCAGGCATGCTATTCGGTGTGCCGCCAATGACACGCTTCATCATCCGGCGCATATCTTCGCGTTCATTATATGTAAAGATGACATCCGAAACACCTGCCCACGTCACTACAGAAGAGATATCCTCCCGTAAAATCGCTGTCCAAAGCGCCATGATACCACCTCGGGAGAATGCATACAAATGAATCCGGTCCTTGTTCAACATTGAACTCTGCTTCAGGACTTCAACAGCATTGACCGCATCCTGGCGATCGTCTCCTGCGAACTCGTCACGCCCTTCGCCACCTCTATTGCCACGATAATAAGGCGCAAAAACGACAAAGCCTTGCGAAGCGAACTGGGCAATACGAGCAGGACGTACCATGCCGACATGCTGGATGCCTCCTCGCAAGTAGATGATCCCTTCATAGTTCCCTCCGCTTACCGGTTCAGCAAGCAACCCCTTCACCTTCAGCCTATCTGACCAATACGTTATTTCCTCGAGATGGATGTTTGGATTAGGTGATGGATAATCTCTTCGGTGCAAAATCGCCCCGTTAGGCAACATATGCGTCCACCCACTTTCGAATTTCCACCATTCCTGCATCTTTCATATGGAAGCTCAATTCATCGCAGTTGGCCAATTCTTCATCCGTCATCCATAATGCGCCTTCCGTTTCAAATAGCTGGGGATTTTCTTCAATGCTGGACACTTTCCCTGTGAATACCGCTTTGCAAAATGTCACATTGCTCATGACAACGTATTCAGCAAAATTGACGAGATCCGTAATGGTCACACCTGTTTCTTCTATCGTTTCACGAATCGCAGCTTCAGTGATCGATTCACCGTCTTCCGCCTTGCCTCCGGGAAATTCAATGCCGCGTATGGAGTGGCGTGTGACAAGCCATTTCCCTTCGTGCTTCAATACGACAAGCACATGTCTCGCTTCTATGCCAAAGCGATTCTCACCGAATGTCAGCTCAACATGCGCTCCTTGTAAATCGTTAAATGTCGTTGTTATTTGACTTCACGTCCTTTCACAATCAATTGAATGGTTGAACGGGTGCTGATGTTATCATAGGCCTGCCCTTTGTAAAATACGGCAGCTGTTCAATGAACCTCTTCGTCTCATCATCAGTGAACTCATGGATTAATGCATATAATTTCATTGTTCTCCGATCAATTTCATGGTTATCCCGGTCATAGTGATATTGAAAATAAGGCCGCGTATGTCCTATAAGGAAATTACTGAATTCCAGACGCCCTATTTGGGAAAACAGATTATTGAAGACAGGCAGGAACTCTCGACTCATCTCCACTTCGTACTCCCACGGGGAATCATGCTTATGTGCATATATTTGTTGATTGGCGATTGATACGTACATTCTGACTTTGTCGTTTTCCATGTGACCCATCCTTTTTTGTCGTAGTATGGATCACTTTGGACCAACGATACATTATTCAGATGGAATTCGCCTCTTCATTCGCGACGCGTTCAACGGCATTCGCCACATTCTCATGCACGGCTGGATCCAATGGATGCGGAACAAGATCCCCTGGTTTCGTGCTATCCAGAATGGCGAGTGCAGCGGCAATGAGCATTGGATAGGTGATGTCTTTTGCATGCGCATTCAAAGCACCTCGAAAGATTCCAGGGAAACCAAGTATATTATTCACTTGTCTGCCATCCGCGGCAAATGCGGCTCCCGCATCCAGTGCAGCTTCCGGATCAATTTCTGCATTCGGATTGGACAACGCCAAAATGATTTGGCCTTTACGGACCATTTCCGGTTTGATCAAACCTTGCACCCCGGTCGTTGCGATAACAATATCACAAGTTTGCATAATCTCTTCGACCGATTTCAAAGCCGTTCCGCCATGATGCTTCAGTCTTTCAATCGCTTCAGGATTCGGATCGACCCCACGCATTTCCTTCACGCCATATGCCATGAACATCCTGCTGATGGCAAGACCTGCAGCGCCCAGTCCGATTTGACCGACGACTGATTCAGACAATTCCACACCCGATTGCCGGCATGCGGAAAGAGCTGAAGCAAGCGTGACGACCGCGGTCCCGTGTTGGTCATCATGCATGACAGGTATATTCAGTTCCGCTTTCAACCGCTCTTCGATTTCAAAGCAATGCGGAGACCCGATATCTTCCAATAAAATTCCCCCGAAGCTTTGGTGAATATGCTTGACCGTTTCCACAACCTCATCGGGATCGCTCGTGTTGAGCAATATCGGAATCCCGCTTATCCCCGCGAATTGATCGAACAGGACCGCCTTCCCTTCCATGACCGGCATGCCTGCGACTGGACCGATATTGCCGAGCCCTAAAATTGCCGTGCCATCCGTCACGATAGCGACAGTGTTTGAAATGCCTGTAAAATAATCGGCCTGCACTGGATCATTTTGAATCACTTTACAAACATTAGCGACTCCAGGCGTGTAAATTCTCCGTAGATCACCCAATGAGCGGACTGGCGTACGGCTCTTCATCGCAATCTTGCCGCCTTCGTGCGCATGCAATACATCATCTGTCACTGCATGCACATGAATACCTTCACCGATTGCATTAATAGCCGAGACAATTTCCTCCAACTGCGCCTCACTCGTACACTGAATGGAAACATCTCTTATTGTCGATAATGTACCTACTTTTATTGTTTGAATATCTCCAATATCCCCCTTCAGTACACCGATTGCTGTTGCAACTTTCGCGAAGTTGCCCGGTTTCGATGGGGTTTCAATAATTAGGTTCCTTATGAATTGGATATGTGACATAATGTCGCCTCCTAAATGATCCTCTTAACTACTCGTACCCCATTTTACACATAATAAGTGGCTCCAACAAAAATAAAGCGCGAACTTCCTAGATTAACAGGAAATCCGCGCTCTCTTTTTCATGCTTTCGTATCGACTGCTGAACCTTTATAAGGATGGGCAGCTGGTTGGTCCTGCATACTTTGCAGCATATCTGTCACTGCAGTTGCATTCACCGATAAAGCCTTATTCATGACGCTCAATTGGACAGTAGATTGCAAACTTCTCAATTGGCTCGCCATGATGGAGTTCATGTTCATAAACCATTCCTCCTTTACAATGCTATTATCGGAGAATAAATCGATGATTCAAGACCTAATGATCATTTATTGTCTTCACCGAGGAACGCATTCAACATCCATTGATGCTTCTCAATGCTTTGATAGGTCGCATTCAATAAATCCTCTGTCATATCGTCGCCGTCTTTCGCAGCAATCTCCATCCCTTTTTTCAAGGATTTCATGATTTTATCGAAATCGTCAGCGATGGTTTTCACCATATCCTCTGCCTGCTCATCGCCTTTCGCCTCTTTTACGACGGACTGCTCCAAATGCTCCTGTAATGTCGCTGTCGGATTTCCACCGAGTGTCAATACTCTTTCGGCGATTTCATCCATATGGGCGGTCGCCTCATTGTAAAGCTCCTCAAATTTTGCATGCAAGGTGAAAAATTGCTTCCCTTTTACATACCAATGATAATTATGCAACTTGGCATACATAACCGACCATGTCGAAACTTGTACATTTAGCTCTTCCATTAATTCCTTAGACATAAAAAAACCCCTCTTCGTTTTTCTTTTAATGCATCTCCCTGTTAATTTACCACTAGAACAAATAAAATAAACATACATGAGAAAGCAAGGTGTTCAACATTGAAAACAATTTTGATCGGTATTATAAAAACATATCAAAAAATCATTTCTCCGCTCACACCGCCGTCATGCCGTTTCTATCCTACTTGCTCCCATTACGGGGTGGAGGCGCTCCAGAAGCATGGTGCTTTCAAAGGATCATGGCTGACGGTCCGCCGAATCTTAAAATGCCATCCGTTCCATGAAGGCGGTTTTGACCCGGTGCCGGACAAGATTGACAAAAAAAAATAGATTTTTTCACCGGCATTTTGCCGGTTTTTTTCTTTTATGTTGCGAAAACTGTTGGTAACATGTATTATAAGAAAGTATTAAATCGTAATCATTACTATTAAGAAGGCGGAGGATTTAGTTATGAAGAAGAAATCACTCGTTTTCCTGGCACTTATCATGACATTGCTCATTAGCGCCTGCGGGAACAAGAATGATAAAGACAATGCTGCAACTGACGATGAAGGGAAATTAGCCGTCTACACGACTGTCTATCCCCTGCAATATTTCACCGAGCGGATCGGCGGGGATTTTGTCAATGTCAAGTCCATCTATCCGGCGGGAGCAGATG
>NZ_LQYA01000058.1 GCF_001531445.1 Sporosarcina koreensis | reverse complement strand
CAACTCTGCCACCTCAATATACTCATCCGGTCCACCCATATTATATGGAGTCAAACCACAGTTGACGGCAGGAATTCCTCTTTCCCGATACATGCGTGCATCGGAGGCGCCGACGCGGATTGTCAGAACAGGAGTTTCGCCCATTACATCAAATCCACTAGCGGAGATTAAAGGAAAGATCTCATGATTGACATCTGAACAATTCGCTTCGTATTTTTGTAACACACTGTAGGACAGTCCATCTATTGAATCGACGACCTCTTTAACCACTTGTTCCACTTCTGAAGAGGTGACACCGACAGGTAGCCGGATGTCCACTTTTGCTTTGGCAAGGGCTGGGACTAGATTCGGCGCGATTCCACCTTCGATGACGCCGAAGTTGACGGTTATTTTTTGGATAGCCTCTGTTTCCCCTTTGCCTGAATATTGTTCGGACACGCCCCCTGCGTTTACAATCGCCTGCAAAATCGATTCTGGAGTTTCCACTGGAATCATATCAATACGCTCTTTCAACTTCATCATCCCGACAATCAATTTTTCAATCGCATTGTCTCCTCTATATAAATGCGCCCCATGAGCAGCTACTCCTTCGGCGACTAATTCTATCCAAAAGGGTCCTTTTTCTCCGAATCTGAGAACCATCGGAGAGCCGGCGTCTCCCTTGATCATGACGTCTCCTATTGCATCTGGAATTGTCTCTAGGATAAATTCAGTACCTCTTTTACCGCCGCTTTCTTCATCCCCAACTAGAACCAATACGATTTCGCCGGACCAGTAGTCTCGGAATTCCGCGAGCAATAGAAATGCGAAAATCGAACTTGCCACGCCGCCTTTCATATCAGAGGCTCCCCTGCCGTATAGTCGGCCATCTTTCTGCACAGCTGCAAAAGGATCCACAGACCAATCTGCATGGTTACCTGCCGGAAAAGTATCCAAATGTCCATTAAAGATAAGGCTTTTTCCAGGTCCATTCCCTTTAATCTTTGCAACAACATTGACGATCGGCTCTTCCATTGTCGGATAGAAAACTTCCGCGCCGACCTTTTTTACCATCTCTCCAATGAGCAATGCGATTTCACGTGTGTCAGAAGGTGGGTTTTCGGTAGGTATTTTCAATAGCGCAGAACAGATATCAACCACTTCATTCTCTCGTTGATTCATTTCCAGCATCACTTTACTTCTGATCTCTTGTAAATCCATTTCATTCACGATCATCTCGACCCCTCCAATACAAGATTGTCATTCCTTACTACATCACAAGACACATAATGGTTATCACTCATATCCCGAAACTTGGGAACGTTGACCTTACATTCAGCAATGGCATTCGGACATCTCGTATGAAAGTGGCAGCCGCTTGGTATATTGAGTGGGCTTGGTATATCCCCTTTCAAGACTTGTATTGTCGCTTTCTCCTTGCCCGAGATATCTGGAATGGCAGAAAACAAAGCTTTCGTGTAAGGATGCAGCGGGTTGTTGTAGATTTCTTTTTTACCGGCAAGTTCAACCATTTTCCCTAAATACATCACACCAACCCGGTCGCTAATATGCTTTACGACCGACAGATCATGCGATATGAAAATGTAAGTCAATCCGAATTCCCTTTTCAACTTCTTTAGCAAATTCAATATTTGAGCTTGTACAGACACATCCAGCGCAGACACGGCTTCATCACAAATGATCAATTTCGGCTCAACGGCAAGTGCTCTTGCGATGCTGATCCGTTGCCGTTGACCGCCGCTGAATTTATGCGGATAACTCCAATAATGATTTGCGTTAAGCCCCACTTTTCGCAAAAGATCCTGGATGAACCGCAATTCCTCTGCCTTTGGGACGATGCTATGGAAACGGACGATTTCCCGTAACATCGCACCGACTGTCATCCGTTGATTGAGCGAGCCGAATGGATCTTGAAAAATGATTTGGATGTCCTTACGCAATTTTCGTAACTGCGTATTCGAGAATTTGCTGATATCATTCCCTTCGAACCACACCTCGCCTTCAGTGGGTTTCAACAATTGTAAAATGACTCTCCCCATCGTCGATTTCCCGCAACCCGATTCACCGACGATTCCTAACGTTTCTCCTCTCTTCACCTGAAAAGAAATGCCGTCCACAGCCTTGATTGCATTTCCACCTTTCTTGAAGTGTTTCTGCAAGTCTCTCACTTCCAATAAAATCTCCGGTTCCTTTTCATGCTTTATACTCATATGACCTGTCCCCCTCCCCTATTCCAAATTCTCCCATTTCGGTGAATGCAGCCAACAGCTCACCTTATGCTGACCTTCTCCCGTTAAAGTCGGTTCAACTTCATGACATGTCTGTCGCGCATAAAGACATCTTGTTGAAAATCGACATCCTTTCGGCATTTCATTCAACCCGGGAACCGATCCTTTAATTGTCGGTAGATCGTCTTGTTCCTCGTGAAGCTTCGGAATCGATTCGATCAACCCCCGCGTGTAGGGATGCTTCGGATTCTCAATTAAATCCATCGTCTCACTTACCTCAATCACTTTGCCCGCATACATGACAATGACGCGATCTGCAATTTGTGAAACGACACCTAAATCATGTGTAATCATGACGATCGACATATCCAGCTCCTTTTTCAATCGGCCCATCAATCCGAGAATCTGGGCTTGTGTCGTTACATCCAATGCAGTTGTCGGCTCGTCGGCAATTAATAGATTGGGATTGCAGACAAGGGCCATAGCAATCATGACCCGTTGGCGCATTCCCCCACTCATTTCAAATGGGTAGTCATGGACACGCTTCTCAGGAGACGGAATACCAACAAGTCGCAGCATCTCCACCGCTTTTTCCATCGCTTGCTTCTTCCCTACTCCTTCATGCAGACGAACAGATTCTGCAATTTGCTTGCCGACGGTATGAACCGGATTCAGTGAAGTCATCGGTTCTTGAAAGATCATTGAAATTTGTTTCCCGCGGATTTGACTGATTTCTTTTTTCGTCTTCTTGACGAGATCTTCCCCTTTAAACAGGATTTCACCTTTCATAATCTCACCATTTTTCGGAATCAACCCCATAATGGCTAATGAAGTCAAACTCTTCCCGCAACCCGATTCACCGACGATGCAGAGTGTTTCTCCCTTTTTTACGGTAAATTCTACATCACTTAACACGGGAATCGTTTGACCTTTATTCACGAAGCCGACGTTTAACTCCTTTACAGTCAAAAGTTCAGTACCCATATCTCCCGCCTTCTTTCATTAGTCATTCGCCGTCATTTCAATTTCGAATCGAACATATCCCGTATGCCATCTCCGAACAGATTGATGGACAATACGGTAATAAATATAAATAGCCCAGGAAATAATCCAAGCCATGGAGCCTGTTCCAAATATCCTTGTCCTGTCGACAGCATGGAACCCCAGCTTGGCGTAGGCGGTTGTGTCCCTAATCCCAGATAACTAAGTGATGCTTCCGTAATGATGGCAGCTGCAATCGCTAATGTAGCCTGAACGATGATTGGCGCTATCGTATTCGGAAGGATATGGATGAAAAGGATTCTCCAGCTCGGCAATCCCGACGCCCGCGCCGCTTCTACGTACTCCTTCTCCCGATGCGCTAGCACTTCACCCCTGATCAGACGCATGAAACTTGGCGTGAGGACAAGGCCAATGGCAATCATGGCGTTCTCCAATCCCGCACCGAAAACTGCGACTAAGGTCAACGCCAATACAAGCGGCGGAAAGGAGAGCATCGCATCGGTTATGCGCATAATCAGGAATTCATCCCACACTCCCCTGAAATAGCCTGATAGCATCCCGATCGGCAATCCGATGCCTAAAGCAATCCCTACTGAGATTAACCCGGCTTTCAAAGAGGTCGTTGCCCCGTAAATCACTCTGCTGAATAAATCCCTTCCCAATTCATCCGTCCCGAACCAATGCGCAGCACTAGGAGGGACTAAAACCGCAGAATAATCTTGTTCGGTATGACTATGTGTGGCAACTACGCCCGGGAAGAGAGCCAGAAAGATGAGCAGAATGGTGAACACGCCTCCGACAACCGCCAACTTATTCTCCAAAAGGCGTTGAAGCATCTCTTTCATCAACCGTATTCTTGGATACTCAGTTTTCACAGAAGTGATTTCACCTTTTTGGACTTGTTCCATCATCTTTCGCCTCCCACCTTAATCCTCGGATCCAAAATCGAGTACGTGATATCGACCATAAAGTTAATGATAACCACGCTGAACGCCATCATCATAACCGCCCCTTGGACGACTGGAAAATCCCTTGCCAATATGGCACTGTACACAAGTTGTCCGATGCCTGGGATTGAAAAGATTGTCTCAATAATGACCACCCCGCCAATTAACGTCGCGAATTGCAGTCCGCTGATTGTAATGACCGGAATAAGCGAGTTTCGAAGCGCATGCTTGAAGACAACCGCTCTCTCCATCAACCCTTTAGCATAGCCTGTCCGGATATAATCCGACTGCAATACTTCCAGCAAACTGGATCGCAGCATGCGGGTCAGCTCAGCAGCCAGTCGGATGCCAAGCGCCAATGCTGGCATAAGCATTAGCAACACACTTCGCACCGGATTTTCCGCCAACGATACAAAACCAGAAGGCGGAAGCCACCCTAATCCGACCGAGAAAATAAGGATGAGCAAGATGCCAAGCCAGAAAGGTGGAAAGGACACACCTGACAATGAAAAGAACGTGCTCAGATAGTCTAAAGACGTCCCTTTTCTCGTAGCACTAATAATGGCTGCCGGCACCGCGATCAATACCGCAATCGCAAAAGACATGAATGCCAATTGAATTGTAATCGGCACTTTCTTCAATAAAATCGCAGTGACATCATTGTTATCCCGCAGCGATTTACCGAAATCTCCTTGCAAACTATCTGTCAACCAATGCAAATATTGAACAGGCAAAGGATCATTCAAGCCCATCTTTTCCCGCAATGCTTCCAATGCCTCAGGAGAGCTCTCTTGTCCAAGAATGAGCATCGCCGGGTCTCCGGGCAATATATTCAGCAGCGAGAAGATAATAATGCTTACTAGCAACAGAACAACGACCATGAGGCTGAAACGACGAAGTAAGAAATAAAACATGCTACTCCTCCCATCTATACAATCCCCGTACATACACCGACTCTTCCGACCACTATCGTCTAGTCAAAATAAATTCGATCCGGGCGAATCATTCCGTCAGGATAATGAATGAAACCGTTTACATTTGTCTTCATCGCTTTATTTTCATCAATGTGTACGAGGAAAATGTAATTCGCCTCATCAAACACGACTTCAGAAAAGCGTTGATAAATTTTCTTCCGCTCTTCTTGATCCAATGACACACGGGCATCCGTCAACAGCTTATCAATCTCCGGATTATTCACCTTTGCATAATTGTTATAACCGTTGGACATGAAGAATCTGCTTACACTTCCGTCCGGATCAGTACGGCCATCCCATCCTAAGTAAAGCGCTTCATAGTCACCCGCGATAGCGCTGCTCAAAAGCGAACCGATTTCCTGCATTTCAACATTTACGGTTACACCAATCTCCTGCAGCATCGATTGCACCATTTCCGCCATCTGCTTGTCCGTTTCTACCGGTTTCACTTTGATCGTAAAGGAAGGATCTTTGATGCCGGACTTTTCGAGAAGCGACTTTGCTTTCGTCAAATCTCCTTTTGGCACTTCCAGCGAAGGATTATGTGCCCAACTTGCCGGCGGGAATGCACTAACAGCGGGCAACGCTGCCCCATGGTAGACGACATTCGTAATCGCTTGACGATCAATTGCAATATTGATCGCTTCCCTGAAATCCTTATTATTGAATGGAGCTTTCGCAGGATTTAAATGCAATCCTAAAAATCCTCGCCCCTCTTTGGCTGACAGCTTAACAGCGGAATTCCCTTCGATTTTCTTGATATCCTTGAAACCAACGACCGTTATCATATCGACATCACCGGAAATCAGATTCGTCAATCGGATATTCTCATCTGTATACGGTTTGTAAAGTACATCTTTGATGATGGCAGGTTCTCCCCAATACTCATCAAAACGCGAAACTTTAATATGGCTCTGGAGTTCCCGTTCAACAAATTGATATGGTCCCGTTCCGACTGGATGCCGTGAAAAATCCTCACCTGATTCCTTTACTGCAGTCGGTGACAGCATCATACCCGCACGATCCGTCAAATCCCCTAAAAATGGAGAAAACGGTGTCTTGAGTTGAACTTCGACCGTGAGTTCATCAATGACATTGACTTGCTCCACCTGCTCCACTTCCCCATATCGCGGCGACCCCATCGCAGGATCGAGCATCCGGTCAAAATTGAACTTCACAGCCTCCGCATTGAACGGAGTGCCATCATGGAAGACAACCCCTTCCTGCAGGTAAAATGTATACGTTTGGTTATCATCCGAAATGTCCCAGTCCTTCGCCAACTTCGGGACGATATTCATATCCTCATCAATATCAACTAACTTATCAAACAACGAATGCAACACTTGCCGGTCAACCGCTGTACTGGACAAATGCGGATCCAACTGCGGCGGATCATCATCCAGCCCAATTACCAACTTATCCTTTCCATTGCCGCTTCCTCGCCCGCTCTTATCGCCCATCTCCCTCGTACTATCGCCGGAAGCAGAATCACTACAGCCAGAGACAATCAATAAGATTGTTAGCGTAAATGCTACTAACGACCACCCTTTGAAGCTTTTCATGTTTGAATCCTCCCCCAAAAAATATTGCTGATATCAATTCCACCAATCTCTGTATCGAACAGATAAAAATCATAAATGCAAAGTGACTATCAACTTTAAAGGTCTAATTGCGCTACTCAAACATCATCCTTTCTAGCCATGAAATAGAAGTAATTGTTCTTAATAACTTAAATATTAGACCATTTATGCATAATCATCAACACTTTTATGAATATTAGTTCTAAACATGTGTTTTTTCAGCACCTTAAAAGTATTCAAGTTAGACTTGATATAAGAAATTAATATAAGGAGCTTTATATGAACAAACGTAATATTGGCGGGCAATTAAGAGCGCTGCGAAAAGCTAAAAATCTAACCACACAAGAACTTGCTGACAAAGTAAGCATTTCACAATCCTATATAAGTCGATTTGAAAACAACCGTGCTATTCCAGACATCGATATGTTAGATCGAATATTGACAGTCTTGGATTCAAGCTTGGCTGCTTTCTTCGCTGATGAATTTCAGGACATGCCTGAAGATCTAATCCAACTAATCAACACCGTTAAAATGCTTAGTCCAGAAGCAAGAATGAAGTTAAATGATTTCTTGAAAATCATGAATGATTAAGTACTATTTCCCTCGACTTAATTCTTCACAAAAGAAAATCGAGACTGCTTTATAAGTCGGGTTAACTACTGAAGCAAGTCTCGATCTGTCATTTAGGATAAAGAGCTATAAACATCACCTGTTGCACACTGTTTTCATTGCGTTGCGTACCAATTTTGTTGTGTTACAAACAGGTTTCATTGCGTTGCGGCAACTACTACCATCCCAAAAAACCTTCCGCATACGCAGAAGGTTCTTGTCAACATCATCCATGCACTCCTATCTATACACCCATCAACCCCCTCAACTTCTTCATCATCCTCTCCCGCCTTTTCTTCACGCCGGCAACCGAAATGCCGAAACGTTCAGCACATTCGGCCATACTGCAACCTTCAAGGTAAACCCATTGGATAAACACTTTTTCGGAAGAATCAAGCTGTTCAATCGCGTCATGGAGACATTCAAATCCATCATCCCCAGCCGCACCACCTATAAAGTAAACAAGCACATCATCTGTAGTCGGCATGACGTTTTCTTCAAAACGGCTTTCCCGTTTCAACTCATCCAACATCGCCCCGCGAATACTGCGGTACGCAAATGGCGTAAAATCGCCTTTTTCATCATCAAACCTCGTCCACGCCAGCCATAATGCCACCCTGCCCGCCTGCCTGTACTGCTCATGTTCACGGTAAATATTCAATTGGCGAATGTTTGCAGATATCATCGGTTCATACTGAGCTAACACGTCTTCAAAATTCAACACATGGCTGACCTTTCGATCGTGCACGATGCATTTTATTCCCGGGTACCTTCATATTAGGAGGTATGCATGTAGAAGACCAATCGGCATTCATAACGTTTGCATTAGTATTCTTGACGTTTATATAGGTGAAATGAATCGTTTAATTGAACTAATTTTTAAATAAATATGTATTTTTATACTATTTATACGGAAGGATATGGTAAAATAGAAATAGATTAATAATTTTTAAGGAGGGCTAAGTATGAAAGACGAAAGTTTACTGCTTGACTATCGGGCATTGGCGCTAAAATCGGTCACCACCGGTAAGTACTTGTCCGAAATTATTACAACACATGGAATCTATTATTCAAAAACAAGTCCTGTCGAGTTACTTAACAAAGCATGTCTCCGTCATCATTCTTCCAAGGAAGGACGCCAAGAGGCAGCCCGGAAACTGCTGAATTTTCATCAAAAGCCGCCATTCCTCATTTCAGAAGATATAGCGGTGTTTCCGACAAAGTCTTCAATACATCCGGACTGCATTTGGATCTTCAGCCATTTTTTTAAAACAGAAGCAATAGAAAAAGAGAAAACTAAAATTACATTCCACAACGAAACAGTCATCGAAGTCCCCATATCACTCTATACCGTAAAGCAACAGAAATTCCGTATGCACACGCTGCTAAGCCATGCCCAACAATCAAAACGCGCATACATAGCCAGTCATCCCTTATTTGGAATGGCACCAGATCTAGCCATGCAACAATTGAAATGATCTTGAAAAACAACCACTCATTCCTACGATTGTTCCGTGGAATGGGTGGTTGTTTTGGGATTCCAAAATTATTTTCTACTCTCAGTATCCCTTTTGACCCCACCTATCTATATAGAAGGTAAAGGGGGAAAAATAAAAATGACAACATACCTGAAAGACTACGCACGCTTTGCCGCAATCGCAGAAATGGACGCGGCTGCTGAACAACATCTTTCACTTCACTGGGATGAGTTAACGAAATCGGATCGCCAAGTGCTCGACGTCATCCGCCGTTATTCGGTGAAATATGGCGCAGCCCATCTGAAACACGGTACAATTGAAGAAGCTACGGGGAAATCAAATGTAACGATAAGACGCGCCATCCGTAAACTTGTCAAACTCGTAATCATCGAAAAGGTTCATTACATCCGCCCCGTCATGAGCGGACTTGGCGCTAATATCTACATCATTTTACCCTTCGATGACCACAGGAAAATGAACGGCCGGGACGATGACAAAAAACCGCATCAGGACGAGGCAAATGAACAACTTTCAGCAGACGAGCTCTTCTTTCTAAATCCTTATTAAAATCTAAAGATCTTAACTACACGTCTTCACAAGAATCGCAAAAGTTATCCGCAAGTCTATCCAGTCGAATGAAAGAACTGCTCGCCATAACAATCGGTGACACCAAACTAGCCCGTGAATTCTTCGGAATTCACCGGGCCGTTTCTGACGCATGTTGAAGTATGAAATCTATAAAGAGGACAAGCATGTTTTCGAAGACCTTGCCTATCGAGCGCTTATGATCACTGTGATGGCAACGAAAAAGAAGTTGATCCGTAACTTACCTGGGGATTTTATTGTCCGGAATGAATGACTCAGGAGTTCGCACAGTCCATTGTGGCTGTAAATTGTATGAGTTGTTTTTGTTGCGAGGTTCTTTCGTTGTGCAGCGAAGGTATTACGTTTCGTTGCAATCTATATTTCTTGTGTAGTGATTGCTTGGAATATGGTTTACTCCCACACCACTCAATTTATCTCAAAAAACTCCTCAAGCTTTTCAATTGTAAATTGATTGCGCAATTTATACGCTGTGTTTTGATTGGCCCGAAGCCCCTTTGTCCAATAGGCTTGTTCAATGGGCAGTGCCTTGATCCAATCAATAGCCACAACATATTCACATAGTTCCATATCCTCCAGGTCATGCTTGAAATTGTTATCTTCGAGTGGACAATCGAGCAATCTGTGTTCTTTACCGTCATGAAAAATAATTGCGTCTTTTAACGGGACAGCTTTGCGGGTAACAGTACCGACCCCTACATATCCCTTGCCGCCCGGAATCATACAAAACACACGCGCCCCCACGAACAAATGGCGCAATTTCTGGCTAAACCAGCTGCCATTCCCTGCAGAGACAAAACCATATTTCATGGCATCCCGCCAACTTCGAATGGGTCCATCCTCAAAGTTCACGACAAAGTCACGCTGGTTCCACGTTTCCTTCTTCTTGTCCGATTGCGTCGTAGCTGCCTTCACTTCCGCTATAGCAGGATCAATGAGCCACGTCCTCGTTAGAAATTCATTCTCACCTTCTTTGAAATAGCGGAAATATACGGCATTAATCGGCACGTTGTAGTTTGTCGATAAATAATTGACGATCCGTTCAGTTCCTAGATCAAGCTCCGCGCAAACGATGACCATCTGATGGGCGTTATTCAGTTCGTCAGGCAATTCCGTATTGAACTTATTTGCAAATGCCTCCTCCAACGAATGGTGGTGAAGATGTTCGTAGCGTTCGACGAAATCATCGTACGACAAATTCTGCACCCAGCTGGCATAGTCGATGACCTGCGCCGCAACATCTCTAGGCGTCTGATGTTTCTTCAACTCATAAATGACAAGATCACCTTCCGCCGTCATCCCCAAAATATCAATGAATTTTCCATGATCTGTAGCAACTTGCCTGCCGATGACAAGAACGTCATCAGAAATAATGGAAATGTCATTTGCCAATATGGATTCCAACTTCAGCTCAGAATCCAAAGGCGAAAAAAAGATCCGATTGGCCTCTGATCCCTTCACTTTCCAAATCCCCACCTCAATCGGCATCTCAATCCCCTCCCTCAAACATACTTTTTCTCTATCATCCATTCTTCTAATTCGACAAGAAAGACTATAATCCTTCTTACATACAACGTAGACAAAGCCATTTAAAAAAGGAGATTAACTTCAACGATATCTACTTTATTTCACATCATTACTGCCACGCACCTAAAAAAACTACATAGATAGCAATAACAATAGCGCCCCCTGAAAAACAGGTGGGCGCTATTTGACGCTTAGGTCTATTCTATATAAACTGACCGAACCAAAGTCCTGACCGATTCCTTGCCATTCGGGTGCTTCGTCGTCATGTCAACAGTCATATTGTAAACGCCGGGCTTTGAAACTTTCGGCAGCTTGGATGTGAACTCAGCTCCGTTTGTTGTCTTAGGAATGATCGTTTGTGTAAGTTCATTTCCATCCGGATCCTTCAATTTGAAGGAAAGGCTTGTTGTTCCGGCTTGCTTCGGTGTTTTCAAGGTGAAGGATGTTTGGTCAGCACTGCCCTTTCCAGCCATTTTGAGCTCAAGCTTCCCGGATTCATCAAAGGAGGAGACAAGCAGATAGGCATCCTTTGCATTCGCTGCCTTCATTTGTACGGTCCAGGAACCTTCAACGAGCTCGTCTGGCTGGAATGAATAGAGACTTGCGCCAGAGAGAATCGTATCATCGTTTATTGGTCCTGAGGCTTTCATAATCGTTCCGTCCGGTGCAACCAGCTCGACAGTTGTATCATTGCTGGCTGTGTAGACGGAGATAGTGCCGCTTGTTTTGGCAGGGAGATAGATTTCTTTCTTGGTAAATTCACTATCTGACAGTTTGCCTCCGGTGATATAGTTGGAGGATTCACTGTGGATGACGGTGTCCGTTTGATTTGATGCTTCGGTATTAGCCGACAATTGGCTTACAGTGGCACTGCGTAAATAAGGTTCAATCCGGGAAAAGACTTTGGATCCTTGGCGGATATTATCATGATCACTTGTGCTGTCGGTAAATAAATGTGTGCCATATGGCAGCTTTGTGCTAGTCGCCGTGACGAGGCCGTCATTTGCCCCGTAGAAAGATAAATAGGCTCCGCCGAGGGCTAGGGCAGAGAAGGCCGGTCCTTTGTTCGTTCCTGCTACCGTATAGTATTCATTCTTGCTGCGGTTGGAATGACTGTCAGTTGCTGAGCGGAATTTGGCCATTTCCCCAACCTGCAAGGAATAGGTGCCGGCGTCATTCTGCCCGAGCAGTTCCCCGAGCCATCCCGCATACCAACTGTATGATAGGTCTGCTAGTTCGGATCCGTGATGAGGCGATCCTAATGTGATGACCTTGCCGACATATGAATGGGCCCCGTAGTGGATAAGGGCTGCCTGAGTATCAGGACCTCCCTTGCTGTGGGCGATAATATTCACTTTCTGTCCATTGAAGTGCCGTGATATCTCTCCAAGCATGGAGGCAAGCATGCGCCCATTCGTGTATTGATTTTCAGAACCATTGCCGGCCGCGTCATACAACTGGACGAAAACGGTCTGATATCCAGCATCGTAAGCCATCGTATACATATCATTAACGCCGTGATAAGTCGTCTCCCCATACCAGCTTGTTGAGCTTCCATTCTTCCCTTGGACAAAGACAATCGGTGGTTTCGATGAATCGTAATTCGGTGGACGATCACCGAGGAACCATTCGCCAGGAGTGAAGGTTTCACCCGGGGGCTTCAGCTTTCCGGCTGATACTTCTGAAGACAGACCATATGGCGAAAAAATCAATAAACATAAGAAAATAGCTAAAAACCTTCTCATCAATTGACTGTTCATTAAAAAACTCCTCCATTACGTCCATTTTTTTGAATGCCTTGTTAAATGGAAACAACAAATAGATCTAATAATATTTTCATTAGAGTATATATTCTCTATGTTTCGCCGATTTCCTTCTTTTTCCGTTCTTATTATACGAGAATGGATTTCGAGCGTTGCGCCCCCACATGGACTAGAAGAGGAGTCAGGATTTTGCGGATTTACAACGGTAAAAGTGCAAGTCTAGTTATATCAAAGGTTATTAACCTTGTATCAATAGTGTCTAATCTATTGAGATAGGGTAAATAATACGTGAAATAAAGCTTATCAGTCTCCCACATGACTTGTCTCGAAATCCCTATCGTTGTAAACCAACTAACGTTGTAAATCCGCATTTTCGGGACTGTACCCCATGTGCAAATTTACAACACCAAGAATTTTAATTGAGTTTATTTGCACTTTGAACTAGTAAATTACCAAACTTTTGAATATCTTTTTAGATATAATTAATTGGTATCTCGTTTAGTAAAACTTCGCAAACCATATATCAGGAAAACTATAAAGGCTCCGATAACAAGTGTATAAAATAAGAAATAAGATTGAATAGGTGATTCATCTTCAGGTGACATTGCCAGCATAGGTTGTGTCCAAGGGTAAATCTGCCCTAAAGGTGTGCTAGCAACAATAATGGCTGGAAGAGTAAAAACAATACTAACAGCTAATGGTATACCAAATGTTTTTGCCCTTATGGAAATAATTAGTTGTAGTAGAATCAATGGCAAGCACGCTAAAATGCCTCTAATCATGAATCCAAGTATTGTAAATATCGGAAGACTGCCTTCTACTCCTTTTATATAACCAAATCCTATAAAAAAGATTAATAAGATTAGCATTGTAATAACAACCATTTTTACCACTGTTAGAAATTTCCCCAAAAAGATCTCTGAGTGTTTGATTGGTAAGGCTAATAGTTGTTTCCAGCCACCTCCGATATGTTCACTCCTACAAACAAGGGCTGCGTATATCCCAACTATGATTGGTAATACAAAAGGACCCATAAATAACGCTACTTGTGTCCATACTTCAATCCATTCATTATCTCCTGGTTGCATAAAAAGATCATAGTTTTTAAAGAAATTTATATAAGCTAGGAATACGCCTAAAAGGGGACCCATGAAGTAAAGTAACCACACCTTAGAGCGTTTTAATTTTAATCGTTCAACATATAAGACATTTTTCAAAATAATCTCTCCTTACTGGACATTCTGTTTAGCAAAATGCTTAGAACCTATAAACATAAGGATTATACCTAATATCAAATTGATGACTAGGAAGGCTGAAAAATCTGGGTTATACCCTATACCCTCATATAGCAATATAACCGTTGATGATTGGATTGGATAAGCTAAAGGGAACCACCTAGTCGTTTGAGCAGCAGCTAAAAATAGACCGACAATAGATGAAACTGATCCAATAAGAATCGAGAACGCTTGATTTTTAATCGTCATAGATAACCAAAATTGAAAGGCCATTATTGGTAATACTGTTATCAACATACCGTAACAGTCGCCTATCAATACCCCCCAAGGAACATCCCCTTCAAATCCTAACACTTTCCCTAAAAAAACCATGCCAATCAGAAAAATAGTAGTGGAAAGGAATAGACTAATTGTTAGCCAAATAAATTTACTTAAATAAATTTTCCCTCTTGATATAGGCATTGAAAGGGTTTGTTTCCATCCATTTGCCTGATGTTCAATATTTGCTATCACTGATGCTGCAAGTGTGACGGCCAATGGGAAACCTAAACCAAATAACAAACTATTGTCATACAATAAATACATCCACATAGAACCTGCACCGAACATCTCAACTTGTTTTTCCACAAACCCGGAACGATAGGTGAGATTCACCAACTCATATGCCAAGATAAGTAGCGGAACTAATAAAACAATTATCAATAACGACGAACGTTTTAATTTTAATTGATCTGCCCATAATATATTTTTCATAAGCTTCCCTCTGTACCGATTAATTCCAAGAAGATATCTTCAAGTGTTCTTTTCACTTCTTCAAGTCGATATACAGATACACCCGAATGAACTAGAATAGAGTTAATTTCTGAAACATATGCCGGATCTGTTTGAGATAACCACAAAAAATCGTCTTGTAAATCAGCCTTTAATTCCCGTTCTTTTAATATTGCATTTGCTTTCATTACGTCATTAACTCCAACTTTTAATAGAGGTTTTCGTTTTTGTCTTAAGCGTTCAATCGAATCTTGGAAAATCATTTTACCATTATTAATGATCCCTACCTGTGTAGCCATTTGATCTATTTCACTTAACAAGTGGCTGGATACAAGAACACTCATTCCAGCCTCCGGCAACTCCTTAATCAACTCTCTGATTTCTTGAATACCGGACGGATCTAAACCGTTAGTCGGCTCGTCTAGTATTAATAAATCTGGATTACTAAGTAGGGCAACAGCAATACCGAGACGTTGCTTCATTCCAAGCGAATATTCTTTTGTTAGTCGGTTTGCCACTTTGGTTAATCTTACAATTTCCAACACTTCGCTAACCCGTTTTTCCGGAAGATCTCGTAATCTACGAACAGCCTCTAAATTTTCACGACCAGTTAAGTTTCCATAGTAAGTTGGAGACTCTACTAACGATCCGATTCTTTGTAAAATTTGTAGCCGGTTTTTGTTCAGGTTATGACCGAAAATTTCGACACTCCCCTTAGTTGGCTTAATTAATCCTAGCAACATTCTAATCGTTGTTGTTTTTCCAGCGCCATTAGGTCCAAGAAAGCCATAAATTTGTCCACGTTCAATCCTTAAGTTCAACCCGTCCACAGAAGTATGCTTCTTATACTTTTTGGTTAGCTCATTTGTCATTAATATTTGATCATTCATCTGTTCCTCACCTCATTTCTATCGTAAACGAAACTTTTTTAATATGAACGAAACTCTTTCTAAACATTTACTTAACGATTTTCCCCGAAAATTAATTTCTATTTATGCCACATCCGTATAGTATCAAGGGCTACAAAATAATTTGGCTATTATGAATTCTGAACAGAATATAAATTCTTTCCCATAACAACAACTTCAACTTATGTTTAATGTAAAATAATACTAAGATAGAAGGGAGGAACATGTGTGACTTTCAAACTCGAAGATCATAAAATTCTGATTGTTGATGACGATCAGCATATTCTAGATTTATTAAAAGTCGTCTTTGAAAAGGAAGGATTTCAAAATATCTTAAAAGCCAATACAGGAGCCGAAACTCTGTTAAAAACTATACATGAAAATCCTCACATAATACTGTTAGATGTTATGTTACCGGATATTGATGGGTTTACTTTATGTAGCAAAATTCGTTCAGATACAGATGTACCTATATTGTTTTTAACGGCTAAAACTACAGATTTAGATAAATTGCAGGGATTTAGTTTTGGAGGAGATGACTATATTACAAAGCCTTTCAATCCTTTAGAAGTAGTAGCTCGTGTGAAAGCCCAATTAAGGCGTTCTACTCAAATTCCATCACCACATTTACGTAAAATGGTATACGATTATGGCTATTTTAAAATAGATCCCAATACTGGAAGACTTATTGTTGATGGTGTAAGGATAGAATGTCCTACTCAGGAAATGAAACTTTTACTATATTTTTGCGAACATCCTAACCAGATTTTGAGTAAACATCAAATATATAAAGATGTATGGGGGGAATTTTATGGTGGAGATAGTACGGTGATGGTACATGTACGACGTATACGTGAAAAAATAGAGAAAGATCCTAGTAGACCTAAATGGATTAAAACGGTTCGGGGATTAGGGTATATATTTGAAGTAACAACAAATGAGGACTTGTTGTGAAATTAAAAAATCGTGTCGCATTTTACTTTGTATCACGACTTTTCTGGTTAATGCTTATTTGGGGTTTACTCATTGGAATCAGCATCGTTCTATTCAGTTTCTTTCTTGGACATAACAAAACAGAAACTCCACAATTATCGATTAGCAAAATTGTTGAAGATACGGTTGTTGTTGATCATAACCTTTCAGTAAGTTCCGAAACAAAAGAGGATTTAGTAAAAAATAAAATGTGGATGCAAGTATTGAATGAACAAGGTGATGAAGTTTTTTCCTTTAAAAAACCAAAAAATGTGCCGGACCATTATATTCCTGGGGAACTAGTGTCTGATTACCTGTACCCTGCTAAAAAGGGTTATCAGTTATCTACATGGTATAAAACCATAGACAATCAGGCTCTAACATGGGTGTTAGGGAAACCAATGGCTGATAATAATCCATTTTTTTATTGGATGAATAATCTATGGATTCTTTCCATTATAATAATTGGAATTTTAATTGCTTTATTTTTTGGAAAACAATTAGGTGCTCCTTTACTGTATATTGTATTTTGGATTGACAATCTATCTAAAGGTATGTATGAAGAACCCTCTTATTATTTGAAGTTTCATTCAAAAAAAAGCCGACGGAATAAAGCAGAGTATAAAACGTATCAAGAATTAACTCAGGCTCTTTCAGGGCTTACATCAACACTTAAGAAAAACGAGGAAGAAAGGAGGTTATTGGAAAAAACTAGGGAAGAATGGATGGCAGGTGTTTCTCATGATTTAAAAACTCCTCTATCTGTTATTAAAGGATATACTGTCTTATTATCTGCACAAGAATATGATTGGGAACAAGAAAAAGTACGTCACTTTGCTAAAACCATGGAAGATCGTGTGGAATATATGGAGCAACTAATAGAAGACTTCAACTTAACTTTTCAATTAAAAAATGATGCTTTTCCGATACAACTTGAACAAAAAGACCTTGTAATTGTGATTAAAGATATTTTGGAACAACTGAAAACATTACCGGAATCAAAAAATAAGCAGTTTTCATTTGAAACGAATAGGGAGCCAATATTTCTTAATATAGATACGAAATATTTAAAACGAGCATTAGAAAACTTAATTGCAAATAGTATTAAACATAATCCTCCTGCAACTAAAATCAAGATCATACTTCATGAAGACCTGTCTCATCCAAGGCAAATTCGTGTAATAATTGAAGATGATGGAATCGGTATGGATCAAGAAACTATTGAAAACTTATTCGACCGGTACTTCCGGGGGACGAGTGCAACTTCTAATAATTCTGGAACAGGATTAGGAATGGCAATTGCAAAGCAAATCATTATAGCTCATGGCGGAGATATTGAAATAAATAGTAAACTTCAACTAGGAACCCAGTGTAATATTACTTTTCCAATCGAATAGGATTAATTTAACAATAATATAGACAAGTTACCTAAAAGAAGCCGAGGATTTCCTTAACACAGGAGATCCTCGGCTTTCTTCGTCGATACCACTTAGTTTTCTCACTTAATAGTAGATGGTTATCTACATTTCTTATATGGCCAAAAGTTTTGTATGAAGTGGCTCAAAAATACGGCACAAGTGGTATTTTCTTGTGTCTTTATTCATCTGATTCAAGCCACAGTGAAGAAGCATATTTTAAGATGGATGTGTACCTGACATCCAACACAAAATCTACTGCAACCTTTTATTTTGATTCAACTTCCATATCCATTTCACCTTTAATTTCCTTTAGTTGCTCCGGTATCGTATAAACGTAACTTAATATGACTCTTGTAAAGTGTATTAGCAACTCAACCTTTCTTTCATCAAATTCTACATTGGATTGTCAACACTAAACTGCACAAAAATTTTAAGGTCTGTTCCCCTTTGAAGTTGCGACTTGACACCGATCCTCTGCGGGCATGACTTCCGAGCCAGAATGCCAGTTAACAGTAACTGGCTTTTCTCGCCAAGGCTATCATGCCCGCCCCTCACTGTAAAGTCGCAATGCCCCTTGCGCGATATCTGCTCCAAATGGCAGCCATGCGGTATTCTATCGGCGTTAGGTAATTGAGGGTGACATGTATTCGAATTTTGTTGTACCAGTTAACGTAATCATCAAGTTCTAAATCTAGTTGTTGCTGATCTTCAAAGCGCATTTGCTTGATTAATTCCATTTTGACTACGTTGAACATTGCTTCGGCAACGGCATTACCATAGGGACATCCCTTCATACTTAGCGACCGCTTGATGTTAAATGTGACTAATACTTCTTCGATCAACCGGTTATCAAATTCGCTCCCGCGGTCGGTATGACTGGATCGTATCGAGCGGACGGTCGATTCGCGACAATGCTTTATAGACCAGTTGTGCATCTTTATTCGGGCCGGAACTGTAGCCGATAATTTCCCGGTTGAAAAGATCTGTGAACAGACAAACATAATGCTATTTGTGCCCAAACGCAAAGCAGTCCACCCCTTCCTCCTAGCTTAAGTGTCCTCTCTTAGACACTAGGTATATTAAAGCTTGCCATTCTTCCTATATGATTAACGGACTTATTTTTCAGCAAATCTTTTTAGAAAAGGCCCATTCCTTTCCTTATCTTCAAAACTATTTACAAGCTCTTTTCCGGCAGCTGGATAAGCCTCTAAAAGCCTTCTAGCAACTCTGTGTTTTCTTTCAACTGCACAAAGAAACCTCCCCATTCTAGACAGCACCCACTTCGGTATGATACGGTCGCTACATGAAAAAACTCCTAATCTTACTACTCATTGTCGGCGTATTATTCTATTCATCCGGCCAGACGGACGAACAGCAGTCCATCATGCCGTTGCTAGAGGACAAACTCCCTGGCAAGCCGTTCGAGAGCCAATTGTCGAAACTACAAATCCCCTACTGGGGGATAATCGTTTCTGTCGAAGAACGAGGCTATTACCATTTCGTCGAGTTCCTAATAAGAAAGGCAACTCATTTCTTCATGTTCGGATTGTTGGCAATCGCCATATACAGCGTTCTACCAAAGATCCGTTACCAAGCACTTATCGCGCTGTTCATCACGCTTGCTCTAGCAATCGGAGATGAGTATCACCAGTCGCTCACCGACGGACGGACCCAATCTTCTCAAGACGTTCTATTGGATATGGCTGGAGCAATTACATTTTTAATCTCGTTCCGTCTCATCCAGCTCGGATTAGCCAAGCTTTGGCGAAAACAAAAACCGCGCAAGTCCATTATTTAGGACTCACGCGGTTTTCATCAAATCAATTCTGCCCGCAGGCTCACTACAAACTATAGTTTTCGCTCACACCATCCGCCTTTTTATCGGTATTTCCCTTTCGTAATGGCGGCTAATTGTTAATGATAGTTCGCCAGTCTATGAATATTTCCCCACCTCAACATACATGCTATGAATATATCGCAAGACATAGAAAGGAGAACTTGTATTTATCTCAAAACCCAGCTCCTTCTTAGGAAGGGTGCTTAACCAAAATCCGGGATCATCTTAAAATATTTTTGCCTCTTTTTTTTATTTTCAGAAATTAAACCGCCATCTCCCATGCTGAAAAAAAAGTATGTATCCAATTGATCCGTTTAATAAAGTAGAAGACATGGAACATTTATAGCTGCTGGCTGCCATTCGATTTCCTCTTTTGTTGAAGGTGTTTTAGTATGCGCGCCAATATCGTATGAATTGTATGTTGAAAGTCTGGGAGCAGAAAGACTGGAAGGACTTAGATAGTAACCTTGCAGTTCAGACACCACATGCGGGGAATCGGAATTTCCACCTCCATTTCTTCAGTGATTCCATATCTCCAATAAAACCCATTCAGATGAATGTTCCCTTATCCCACGCATTCACAGCCTAAACACCATACCTCATATTCCCTCAAACTTATCTTGAAAACGTTAAGTTTGGGTGCCAGTAGTACACGTACTTTAGCTAAACAAAATGGAGTGATTGCATTCATGGTAGTTGGAACATGCATATTAAAGATACGTCTATCTCTGCTATACTACATGAGAGAGCATTTATAAGAAGGTTCAGTTATTAAGGAGGAATTATGGCAAACAACCTATCACCGTCTACAAGTATTCAAAAAGCGTTGGATATCATCAATTGCTTCACAACAAAGCACCCCTCTCTTTTCTTGGAGGATATTGTCATGAAAGTGAACATACCGAAAACAACTGTTTTTAGAACTCTGGTGCAACTTGAAGAATATGGCTATATCAAGAAAGTCATTTTAGAAGGAAAATCATCCTATTCATTGGGGTTTGCATTTTTGGAAAAAGGCCAGCTGGTAAAATCCAATTTGGGTATTCGGGAGTTGGCTAAGAGCGAAATGCTTAGAATTCGAGAGGAAACAAATCTTACGGTTCAGTTGGCAATCAGAGATCATGCGGAAGCTGTTTATATAGAACAGTTTGAATCCTGGCGGCCGATCCGGATCTATCCGAATATAGGAAGACGGGCCCCTCTGTATGCCGCTGCTTGCCCGAGAGTTTTATTGGCTTATATGGATAATGAAGAACAAGCGATACTGTTAAAGAAGTTTGAATTCAAGAAGTTCACCGATTCCACCCCAATTGACCATGAAACTATCCACAACATATTGAATGAAATTAGAAGAGATGGTTTCAGCATAAGTAAAGGAGAGTTATTCGAAGGCACAACTGCTCTCGCTGTTCCTATATTTAATCCAATCACAGATGAAGTAATTGCTTCTTTAAGCATTGTTGGAATGGAACAAGATTTTGAACAAGATTATGAGAATTATATAGACTTATTACAATCAGCAGCAGAGAGCATTGCGAATAAGCTTAATAAGAAAGACGTTTGAAAAGGGATCTACTCTAAGATTCCTTTTTTTATTTTTAATTGGAATTGTTAGTTTACTTGACAGCTTTTCATGTTATAATGGAATTTGAAATCCACTATATGGAATGGAGGTAAAAGAATGAATGATAATCTTCTATTAAACAATGATGGAGCTCCTACAAACGCATCAGGATTAAAAAGAGGACTTGGTTTTGTAGATCTTTGGAGTGTGGGGGTCGGTGCTTTAATAGGGGGAGGGATATTTACCGTAATTGGTCCGGCCGTCGCACAAGCAGGACCTGCTCTATTTATCGCTTTCATCATCGCCGGTCTGGTGGCCTTGCTATCTACAATGAGTTATGCAGAAATGGCTTCGATCTGGCCTTATCAAGGAGCGTCTTACGCCTATGCTAAGTTTGCATTTGCCCCCATCTCCAAAACACTCGGTAAACTGATAGCACTATGGTGTGCCGGTTTATATTTCCTTTCATTCGCTTTTGCTGCCGGTGCAGTGAATTTAGGATTTGCAGGCTATTTCAACTTCATATTTCCGAATATCTCTCCGGTGATTGCCGCTCCGGTCATATCCGTACTCATTACATTGTTGCTGTTAATCGGCATACAAGCGACAGGGAAAATAAATACATTCTTTTCGATCATCCAAGTAGTTTCATTATTCGCGATTGCAGGTATTGCATTATTCTCCAATCCCGCAGGACCTTTCCAATACCCGGAGTTCCTGCCGAATGGCTGGCAAGGAGTTTTCGCCGCTACCGCTTTGATTGCTTTTGGACAGATGCAGGTTGAGGCTGTCCTTACGCTAGGGGAAGAAGCTAAAAACCCCCGTCGAAATCTGCCATTGGCCCAAATCTCTGCTTTAGTTACGGTCGTCATCTTATACATCATCACCGGGTATGGCGTCGTATCTTCTGCATCACCCATAGACTTGGCCAATTCCACAGCGCCATTATCATTGGCTATGGATAACGTCTTACCCGGCATAGGTGCCGTACTGATTGCAATTGCTGCACTAACGGCAACAGGCACTTCCACAATCGGATGTATTTTGGGATCATCAAGAATGCTGTATGCTGCGGCTAGAGAACATGCAGCACCTCCTATTTTCGGGAAAGTGAATAAGAGAACAGGTACGCCAAATCTCGCCATCATCTTTACAGGCGTTATTGCACTTGCTGCTACATTCACAGCTTCCATGGGCTATGCAGCGGCAATCGGTGTCCTTGTTAGTGCAGCTGTTTTTGCAAATTGGTTCATGATGGCAATTATGAATATTGCTCTGATTGTCGTCAGGGTGACACGGCCGGAATTGAAAGCGAAGTTCCGTTTTCCATTAAACATTAAAAACATACCTGTCCTAGCTATCGTCGCTACAGCAGGAAGCTTGTGGATATTGACATTTATCCAACCCATCGCCTTAATCATCGGCTTCTCCTGGGTTGTACTATTGACCATCTGGTATTTCTTATACGCTCACAAACGTTGGGTGTATTTAGGTGAAGAAGACATGAAGGAAATGACTGGCGATATTTAAGAATTGAAGTTAATGGAGGTTACGAGGATGAAAACTATATGGTTGCATGAAAACAAATGGGAAGATATTGAAGCTTATTTAGAAAAGAAGAAAACTATAATTGTTCCTTTTGGAAGTGTGGAACAACATTCCAAACATTTACCACTTGGAACAGATTCATTTGTCGCCAAGAAAGTTGCAGAAGATGCGGGACGTCTCACAAATACGTTGGTCGCTCCCCAATCCTGGTTCGGATGGGCCCCTCATCATATGGCTTATCCAGGAACTGTCACATTACGACCGGAGACTTTGACAGCTGTTGTAGAAGATATTTGTCAAAGCTTAATTTATCATGGCTTTGAAAAGATCATTCTGATCAACGGGCATAGGGAAGCTAATCTACCGCCCATCAAAATTGCCGCTACAAGGCTCAGAAATAAAACTGGCGCTTTCCTCCCAATTGTAGATCCATTCTATTTCAACTCCGAAATAGGCAAAGCATTACGGCGATCTGAGCCTGGCGGAATCGGCCATGCAGAGGAAATGGAAAGTTCCCATATGTTTCATTTATATCCCGAACTTTGTGAGCCTGCAGAAGTAGCCATCAACATCCCGGAAAAACACCGTTTCCTACAACATGATCCCTTCATCGAAGGTGACCGTGTCTTATCATCGAGTGACGTCAACAGTTATCGCGAAGACACAAAAGGCATAGGAATCATGGGGGACGCCATGGGTGCCTCGAGTTCAATCGGTGAACAATATCATAAAAAGTTTTTGGAAAATCTTATGGAACTGATCGATTTCTGTGAGCGGGATGTAACTGTGAATTTGAGGAATAGAGAAATTCCTTTGTAAATAGGGGTGCAGACACCAACAAACTACTCAGGGCACGGGTGGCTATTTCCCTTTCGTCGAGTTCCTAATAAGAAAGGCAGCCCATTTCTTTATGTTCGGATTGCTGGCAATCGCCATATACAGCGTTCTACCGAATATTCGTTACCGAACGCTTGTCGCGCTGTTCATCACGCTTGCCCTAGCAATCGGAGATGAGTTTCACCAGTCGCTCACCGATGGCCGGACCCAGTCTTCTCAAGACGTTCTATTGGATATGGCAGGAGCGTGTACATTCTTAATCGGCTATCGATTCATCCAGATCACCTTCGCCAACCGCAAACAACAATAAAAACGCAGAAGTCCATAGCTTTTGGATTCTGCGTTTTTTAAATTCATTGGTGAACTTCCCTCATAACGAATACAACAGATTAAGAACATCAAGTTCAAAAATTCTATTGACCTCCCCATAAAAAAGGATTGCACTACCTAACTTCTTCTTTTAATTTAATACTTCCATTTCCGAAGTAAATAGTTAGCAATTTATCTAGTTATTCAATATAATCATATTATTGTAGTCTATTCACTGCAATTCTCCACAATAAAGGGAAGGGAGGCTTCTTTTGAGAAGTTAGACAGTTCACAACTACATTTTAAAGGGGTGGGATGATGAAGAAGCGATTGAAGTGGCTGTTTGCAGTTCCGTTGAGTTTGGTACTCGTATTCAGTATGTTGCCTGTGGGGATGGCTAAAGAGTGGGATATGAATTACGAGAATTACCGCCAAGTGGCGACTGGCATGGATGGCATGGTGACGACCGCACATCCACTTGCGAGCCAAATCGGTGCGGAAGTTCTCAAAAACGGAGGAAATGCGATTGATGCAGCGGTCGCCATCCAGTTTGCATTAAATGTCACTGAACCGATGATGTCGGGCATCGGTGGCGGAGGATTCCTTATGTATTACGATGCTGAAGCAGATGAGACACTTATCTTAAACAGCCGAGAGCGTGCGCCTGCTGGAGCTACACCGGATATGTTCCTGAGCGAAAATGGAGAACCCATTCCTTTTGCGGAAAGAGCCTCTGGCGGGAAAGCTGTCGGTGTTCCAGGGACGTTGAAAGGTCTTGAAGCCGCACTTGAACGCTGGGGAACGATGTCCTTGGAGGAATTGATCTCCCCTTCTATTCAACTTGCACAAGATGGTTTTCCGATTGATTCCGTGTTAGCGGCGGCAATTGAGGAAAACAAAGCAATGCTCTACAAGACAGCAGCAGGCGATGTGTTCATCCCGGACGGACAACCATTGCGTGAAGGGGACCTACTCATCCAGAAGGATTTGGCGAAAGCATTTGAGCTCATTAAAACTGAAGGAACGGATGTATTTTATAAAGGTGAAATTGCCGAAGCGATTGCGGGCGTGGTCCAACAATACGGCGGCTCTATGACTACAGAAGACTTGGCGGCTTACGATGTAACGTTGGACAAGCCAATTTGGGGAGAATACAAAGGCTACCAGATTGCAAGCATGCCGCCACCGAGTTCAGGCGGAGTGTTCTTGCTTCAGATGCTTGGCATCCTGGATGGAGTGGACTTGTCTCAATATGATGTGAAGTCGTGGGAGAAGTATCATTTGCTTGCAGAAGCAATGCATCTCGCCTATGCAGACCGTGCCGCTTATGCAGGAGATCCAGAGTTCATCGATGTTCCATTAGAAGGGTTGTTGCACCCTGACTACATTCAAGAGCGATTAAACTTGATCAATCTTGACTCGATGATTGAAAGACCAACAGCCGGAGACCCATGGGCATATGAGAGTGCAGCTCAGGAATCCGTTATTGTTGAACAACCAGGTGATAAAAATCCGGGAGAGACGACTCACTTCTCCGTTGCAGACCAATGGGGCAATGTCGTTTCCTATACAACAACTATCGAGCAACTCTTCGGTACAGGCATCATGGTGCCGGGCTATGGCATCATGCTTAACAATGAACTAACCGATTTTGACGCTGTGCCTGGCGGTGCGAACCAAGTCGAACCGAATAAGCGGCCACTTAGCAGTATGACACCAACAATCGTGTATGAAAACGGCAAGCCAGTCATGACTGTTGGATCACCGGGCGGCCCGACAATCATCACATCGGTGCTCCAAACGATTATCCACTCCATTGCCTACGACATGGAACTAAAAGCGGCAGTCGAGGAGCCGAGAATCTATACGAACAACACCTCTTCCTACCGCTATGAAGAAGGCATTACTGAAGAAGCAATGGAACAATTGCGAATGAGAGGCCATCAATTCGGAGAAAAGTCGACAGTCATCGGGAATGTCCAAAGTATCTGGATTGACCAGAAAGAAGGCATTTTCAAAGGAGTTGCCGACTCGAGCCGTAATGGAGCGGCGATTGGGATAGATTTTTAAAAGATAGTTTATCTCCCCCTAGCCAGATTGCTATCAGCTAGGGGGCTCGATTTTCCTTATTGCAAAAAAAGCCATCTAGGAGAATTACATCTCACTAAATAGCTTCACACAGTTTAGGTATCTGGTTATTTGTTAAGCCCTCTCAAAAGGTCCATCACTATTCAAACAGCTACCCGGTAAACATGTTTCCTCAAAACGCCGATCACTCTCTCCTGCTCCTCTAC
Source organism: Sporosarcina koreensis (assembly GCF_001531445.1). Classification (GTDB taxonomy): domain Bacteria; phylum Bacillota; class Bacilli; order Bacillales_A; family Planococcaceae; genus Sporosarcina; species Sporosarcina koreensis_C. The sequence continues at coordinate 1,466 of NZ_LQYA01000058.1, read as the reverse complement.
CGTCATATTCGACCCTGACGGCAAACAAAGCCCTTCGGCAAATAACCGCTCACCCACCACATCACCTTCAGCATGTGGATAAAACTTACACCCTTCAAACAACGGCTGCATGTGAAGCGGCTTCCATACCGGACGCGCTTCAATATTCTCTTTCTCCAGCAGATCAATCAGTTCATAAGGGGTAATCTTTATAACTTCGGAATCCAACGTCAAAGCAGTAAGCCAACGATTCGAATAAGTCCCTTCCAACTCCGGCATGAAACGAACGCCTTCAATATCCCCTAACGCTTGCACGTATCGGTCAAACACATCTCTTCTGGCTTGTACACGTTCATCTAGCACTTCTAGCTGAGCACGGCCAACACCTGCAAGGATATTACTCATACGGTAGTTATAACCCAAGGTACTATGTTGATAATGTTTCGCTGCATCACGTGCCTGTGTCGCTAAGAAGCGTGATTGGTCCAATGCGACAAGGTCATTGGAGACAAGCATGCCGCCACCTGAAGTCGTGATGATCTTGTTTCCATTGAAGGAATAGATGCCAAAATGGCCGAATGACCCACTCTTTTTCCCTTTATAGAGTGAACCAAGCGACTCAGCCGCATCCTCAATGAGAGGAACTTCATACCGTTCACAGATAGACATCAATTCATCCATCTTTGCACTTTGCCCATACAAGTTTACGACAATGACCGCTTTAGGCAACTCTCGTCTTTCTTGTGCATCTTCAAAGGCGCGAGCCAATGCGACAGGTGACATATTCCATGTCTCTTCTTCCGAATCAATAAATACAGGCTCTGCCCCCGCATACAAGATAGGGTTCGCACTAGCCACAAACGTCAAACTAGAACAGAAGACAGTATCACCATAGCCTACGCCGAGAAGCTCTAGCGCCAAATGGATCGCTGCTGTACCGGACGAAGTAGCCGCAGCACCAGCTGTCCCGACATAATCCGCGAGTTCCTTTTCAAACGCATTTACGTTAGGACCAAGTGGTGCAATCCAGTTCGTTTCGAATGCTTCATTTATGTATTTCTGTTCGTTCCCACTCATGTGAGGGGAAGATAATAATATCCGTGATTTCATTAATCACACCTCATGAAATTTAATAGGTTTCGCCGGCATGCCGACTGCTGTACAATTTGCCGGTAGATCTTTTACCACGACTGCAGCTGCGCCCACGATTGTGCCAGATCCTACTGTGATTCCTTGTATGATAGTTGCATTCGTACCAAAATCAACTCTTTCTTCGAAGAGTACATTCCCTGAAACAGAAGAATTAGGCAATAAAGTACAGTATGAAGAAATGACTGTATCGTGACCTATTGTACAATTGAGGTTAATAGTAATGAAATCTTTAATAACAATATTAGTTGTTAATATGTTACCTTCGCATATTACATTACCTTGCCCCATAGTGTTAAATCGGGAAATCCTTAGCGTAGGATGAATCAGATTATGAA
>NZ_LQYA01000057.1 GCF_001531445.1 Sporosarcina koreensis | reverse complement strand
AAAGATGATGAGGTGGATAGGTCCGGGGTGGAAGCGTGGCGACACGTGTAGCTGACGGATACTAATCGATCGAGGACTTAACCTTACAGTTAAAAAAGTACGGTTGAACTTGAGTTCAGCGACAATGTTGGTTTTATCCGGTTTTGAACGAACAAACATCGTTCAAACAAGTTTTTTTAAAAAAAGGCTTGTAAATTTCATCAGAATTGGTATAATCAATATTGTCCTTAGTGAAAGACGATATGGTCTGGTGACGATGGCGAAGAGGTCACACCCGTTCCCATACCGAACACGGAAGTTAAGCTCTTCAGCGCCGATGGTAGTAGGGGGCTTCCCCCTGTGAGAGTAGGACGTCGCCGGGCAAACCAATTCATTACATAAGCTAGTCGAAGACGAAAAGGATTGTACAAGCGTACATAACTGAACGTGTGAAGCTAAATGAAGTAATGAAAAGTTTATTGCAAATCCCGTTAAAATTGGGAGAAGCGAGCAGGATAAGGAAGCGATTGAGAGAAGGAAGGAGCGTACAAGCGTACGTGACTGACTGATCGAATGAAGCTGACGCAGTAATGAGAAGCTTATCGCGATTTTAACATGGAGGATTAGCTCAGCTGGGAGAGCACCTGCCTTACAAGCAGGGGGTCGGCGGTTCGAACCCGTCATCCTCCACCATAATTCTTTAAAATTAATGATTCGCCGGTGTAGCTCAGTTGGTAGAGCAACTGACTTGTAATCAGTAGGTCGTGGGTTCGACTCCTATCGCCGGCACCACTTTTTGAGCCATTAGCTCAGTCGGTAGAGCATCTGACTTTTAATCAGAGGGTCGCAGGTTCGAATCCTGCATGGCTCACCATTTCTTGACTCTCTGTCTTGATATGAATATGCGGGTGTGGTGGAACTGGCAGACACGCTAGACTTAGGATCTAGTGCCGTAAGGCGTGGGGGTTCGACTCCCTTCACCCGCACTCTCAATGCGGAAGTAGTTCAGTGGTAGAATACGACCTTGCCAAGGTCGGGGTCGCGGGTTCGAATCCCGTCTTCCGCTCCATATGAATTGCCGGGGTGGCGGAACTGGCAGACGCACAGGACTTAAAATCCTGCGGTAGGTGACTACCGTACCGGTTCGATTCCGGTTCTCGGCACCAATACACTTATTATATATGCGCCCGTAGCTCAATTGGATAGAGCGTCTGACTACGGATCAGAAGGTTGTGGATTCGAATTCTTCCGGGCGCGCCATTAATTTACGAATGACGGGAAGTAGCTCAGCTTGGTAGAGCACTTGGTTTGGGACCAAGGGGTCGCAGGTTCGAATCCTGTCTTCCCGACCACTTCTTACTAATGGGGCCTTAGCTCAGCTGGGAGAGCGCCTGCCTTGCACGCAGGAGGTCAGCGGTTCGATCCCGCTAGGCTCCACCAAAATTATTTTAATATCTTTCCTGGCGGCGTAGCTCAGCTGGCTAGAGCGTACGGTTCATACCCGTAAGGTCGGGGGTTCGATCCCCTCTGCCGCCATCCTAAAGGACCTTTAGCTCAGTTGGTTAGAGCAGACGGCTCATAACCGTCCGGTCGCAGGTTCGAGTCCTGCAAGGTCCACCACTATTTGAATAGTCATTACGGAGGAATACCCAAGCCTGGCTGAAGGGATCGGTCTTGAAAACCGACAGGGGTGTTAAAGCCCGCGGGGGTTCGAATCCCTCTTCCTCCGCCATATATCTTTAAAACAGCAATAGTGGTTTCAGGATTTGTAACTTCAAGGAATTACACAAACTTCTACAAGTACATGTAGAGAATATCATTATCGCGGGGTGGAGCAGTGGTAGCTCGTCGGGCTCATAACCCGAAGGTCGCAGGTTCAAATCCTGTCCCCGCAACCAAAATGGTCCCGTGGTGTAGCGGTTAACATGCCTGCCTGTCACGCAGGAGATCGCCGGTTCGATCCCGGTCGGGACCGCCATTTACTTTTAGTACATAGTAATTACGATTTGATGATTGCATATTTCTAAGCGACTCTATAGAAATTATCAATTTTCCAAGTCGATGTGGCTCAGTAGCTCAGTCGGTAGAGCAAAGGACTGAAAATCCTTGTGTCGGCGGTTCGATTCCGTCCTGAGCCACCATTCCTTGCGGGTGTAGTTTAGTGGTAAAACCTCAGCCTTCCAAGCTGATGATGAGGGTTCGATTCCCTTCACCCGCTCCATGGGCCTATAGCTCAGCTGGTTAGAGCGCACGCCTGATAAGCGTGAGGTCGGTGGTTCGAGTCCACTTAGGCCCACCATATTCCGCAGTAGCTCAGTGGTAGAGCAATCGGCTGTTAACCGATCGGTCGTAGGTTCGAGTCCTACCTGCGGAGCCAATTTTATACGGGGAAGTACTCAAGAGGCTCAAGAGGCGCCCCTGCTAAGGGCGTAGGTCGCGAAAGCGGTGCGAGGGTTCGAATCCCTCCTTCTCCGCCATATTTATTGGCCCCTTGGTCAAGCGGTTAAGACACCGCCCTTTCACGGCGGTAACACGGGTTCGAATCCCGTAGGGGTCATACTGAAAGAAAGAGTAGAAAAGAAAATTTCTTTTCTACTCTTTCTTTTTTCTTTTGATTCGGAAAAAGGTTGCGAATGCTGTCCGCTGCTAAAAAGATTTATTCTATCTTATGACTTTGAAGATTGATTGGAACTCAATTGCTATGGGGTCATCGTAAGAAGTAAGTGAAAAGCTTAAAAACGTAGGGGAACGACGCATAATGACTCCTAAAAGTGAACAAGTGCAGTGAATGACGCATAAACGATGCTAAATGCGTATAAACGCATTAAACGACGCATAATGCCCGCCAGAAGCGCATAAACGCATTAAACGTTGCTAGACGAATATAACCGCTGCAAGCTAGGCATACCTTCATAGAAGTAATCAAAAATGATTTATGCGTAGTTTTCTCGATTTATGCTTATCTAATCGAAGTTATGCGCAAACTTCAACGTTTATGCGTATTTACTGCTGCTTCAGATGGAAACACCCGTCCTGCCGGAAAGTTCCATAATAAAGGACTGTAGCGGAAAGTTGAAAAACGCTAACCTTCTACAACAGTCCCTGTATTCTTATTTGCCGCCAGTGTAGCTGTCCCTGCGATGATAAGGAATATCTCCCAGGGGAGATTCCAACCCTTCATCGTCCAATTTCCCTTCATACTCCTCCGATATTTCAGATCTTACAAATCCTCGCTTTCCCCCTGTGATGTCGGTACTAATGAATTCTTCCACTTCCTCCGCCGCACCGTCCATTAGTTCATCATCATAAAGAGTATTATAGTCATCATGATCTCCTGTAAAATCGGATGGCGTCTCTGATGTACCTGATTTAGCTATTTCCTGAAAGCTGTCCTGGCTGTCCCTATAAATGCCTTCTCGTCTGTCTGCGTATGAATTCGGATTGGCCATGATCAATCTATCCTCTTCCGATGGCCGATCGTCCGGTACATCCCTATCAGGGGTGTGGTCAATGCAGTATGTCGTGTAAGGAAGCGCTTCGAGCCTTTCGAATGGTATCTCAGTGTTGCATTTCTCACAAAATCCGTATGTTCCGTTCTTCAAACTTTCTAAGGCATGCTCCACTTTACCGGATTCATCGCTTGCATGCACATTCAGGGCTAAGTCCTTTTCCCTTTCAAAAAGCTCTGTTCCCATGTCGCCGGGGTGATTGTCGTAAGTTGATAGTTCTCCGATTTCTTCCCGTGCAGAGTCTCTAATATCGGTCTCACTTTCCGTTTTTTGCAATTGTGATTTCATTTCCAGTAAACTTTCCTTAAGTATTGTTTTCTGGTGCTCAGTTAACATGATCAGCACTCCTTTTATGTTAGTTGCGTTAGTATGCTCATCGTCCGATGACTTCATAATGAAAGTATTAATACCATCTCAATTCCTTTTGAAACGCTAAACTAAACATGGAAGACAAATACAGACGAAAAAAATGGACTCGCATTAATGTGCAAGTCCATTGAAGTGATTATAGAAAATGTCCGATCAGTATGCCAATACCCAGTAATAAACCGAATAACGTATTTGTTACAGCCGTGTTCTTCATGGCAGGCATCATCTGCAATGGAAGCAGATGAGTGCGGAAGGTGGCAATGGCATTTATCGGTTTTCGGATGCTAACAAATACGAGCAATGCCCAAGGCGTTAGATATCCTAAAACAATAAGTATGATTATCCAACAATAAGAGACGATAAAGAATGAAGCAAGGATTGTAATCGCATTCGATCTTCCCACTAGGATGGCTAATGTCTTCCGGCCGCCTTCTTTATCACCTTCCAAGTCGCGGATGTTGTTGGCCAACATGATGGCAGCGACGAGAAGCATGCTTGGAATGGAAATAAGTACAGCGTCTGTCGTTACTTCGCCTGTCTGTATATAAAAGGCGATAAGGATCAGCAACATTCCCATGACTACACCTGATACAAGTTCTCCAAAAGGCGTGTAAGCAATCGGAAGTGGTCCGCCGGTATACAAATAACCGATCAGCATCGAGATGGCTCCGACAAGTGCAAGCATCCAAGAAGTTTCCATGCAAATATAAATTCCAATCAACACGGACAATCCATACAACGCAAGTGCAATAGTTAAAACCGTTTTCGGCTTGACGCCATTTCTAACAATTGTCCCTCCGATTCCAACAGAGTTTTCATTATCCAATCCACGTTTGAAATCGTAATACTCATTGAACATGTTCGTGGCCATTTGAATGAAAAGGCTGGCAATTAGCATGGCGAAAAATAACGGAAAATGCAATTTCCCGTGAGTTAAAGCAATCATTGTCCCTAAAAAAACCGGTGCGAACGCCGCAGTCAGAGTATGTGGTCTTGTAAGCTGCCACCATATTCGCCAACCGGAATCAGCTTTAATAGTATGTTGCAATGTATTCTCTCCTATCATCATGTTTCCGTTATCCATTGTACTCCAAATCGGCTGAAAGAGGTATCCTTGTTTTGCATAATCTATGCGAGAATGACGATATTCCGGTATAATGGAACTAAGAAATTCATTCTTCTACAAAAAAATATGAAGTGTATCATTGCAAGACGATGGATTGAAGATGAAGGAGAGAAAATGATGGGTCACAAGATGACGGATGTTCGTGATATGCAAAGAGTGATAATATCTCCCAGTACACGCTTCTTCACGGAAACTGTCGAAGTGGGGAGGATATCGCCTTTGTCTTTTTTTGAAGCGGGGGCTTCTCAATACAAAGACAAACGGTTCTATTGGCAAAATGCCGATAAGACATTGACGCTTGTCGGAATAGGACATGCCTATATATTGGCAAACGGGAAAACTGACGGACGTTTCGAAGACATATCGGATCAATGGAAACAGCTATGTTCCATTTTAATTAAAGAAGAAAAGGATATCGATCCCGTACTATTTGGAGGATTTTCTTTTGACGAGGATAATAGGAAGGTGTCGGAGTGGGATGGATTCCCATCCGGCTATTTCGTTGTGCCGTCTTTCCAATTGAAAATTGAGGAAGGGAAGACGCTGGTATCCATCAATATGATAACGAATCGCAAGGAAGCTGCTGCGGATTTTGAAAGGCTTCGGGAAGAACGCGACAAACTGATTCATATCGCTCAGGTGGAGGAGTTTGATTTTGCGAATCAAAATCAAATCATCGCAACGATAGAACGTGGCAAAAAGAAGTATTTGAAGGCAGTCGAAAATGCCACCGATTCAATACGAAAAGGAAAGGCGGACAAAGTCGTCATCGCCAGGGCGATTGAGCTGCAATTTGAACATGACGTGAACAGCGTCAAAGCGTTGCATGCGATTACGAATGAACAGCAGGAGAGCTATCAATTCGGACTTCAAATAGGGGATTCGCTGTTCTTTGGTGCAACACCTGAACGTCTGATTGAAATTAAAAATGGGAAAGCCTATTCCGCGTGTGTAGCCGGATCAATCCGGCGCGGGAAATCAGCACAGGAAGATCGGGCGCTCGGTGAAGAACTATTAGGAGATCGGAAAAACCGCGAAGAGCATCAGCATGTTGTTAGCATGATCTCGAATATTTTTCATAAATATTGCAGCGAAGTACTGATTCCGAAAGCACCGAAACTGATGAAAATTAGGGATATTCAGCATCTCTACACATCTGTAGAAGGAACGCTTGGAAAGGAAAACGACATCTTCTCATTTGTACAGGCATTGCACCCGACACCTGCATTGGGAGGAGTTCCAACGGATGTCGCCCTGGAAATCATTCGGCAAGAGGAAGGCATGGATAGAGGATATTATGCCGGTCCTATCGGCTGGACAGATGCTTCAGGCAATGGTGAATTTGCAGTGGCCATCCGCTCCGCTCTCTTAATGTCGGACCGGGCCTATTTGTACGCGGGGGGAGGAATCGTTGCGGATTCCGTTCCTGAACTGGAATATGACGAGACATGGGTGAAATTCAGACCGGTATTGCGGGCGCTTGGAGGAAAGTTGAATGGATGAACAACGAATCTTGACGGACCACGTATTGCGAATGACAGACACATTGCTGCGGGCGGGTGTCAAGGAGGCGGTCATTAGTCCGGGATCCCGTTCAACCCCTCTTGCATATGCGTTTGCTTCATCAGAGAAACTGCAGACATACATGCAAGTCGATGAAAGGTCGGCAGCGTATTTTGCGCTAGGCTTAGCGAAGGCATCAGGCAGACCTGTTGTACTGCTATGTACATCGGGGACAGCGGCATCCAACTATCATCCTGCAATTACTGAGGCGTTCTATGCCCGCATTCCGTTGATTGTCCTGACAGCTGACCGCCCGCATGAATTAAGGGGTGTAGGCGCACCACAGGCGATTGACCAATTGAATATGTACGGAAAGCATGTGAAGTTCAGTGTGGACCTCCCATTGGCTGAAGACAATGAAGAACTCGATCGTTTTTTAGAAAGGCATGTCAACCGTGCCGTATCCGTTGCAATGACAAAACCGATGGGGCCGATCCATTTGAATATTCCACTTCGAGAGCCTTTGCTGATAGATTTTGATAGAAAAGCACGGGCATCGAGCTTCGTTAAAAGTATTCATGGCGAGATCGAACTATCGACTATCCAAAAACAAGCACTTGCAACTCTCTTTTCGAATGCGAAAAGTGGCATGATTATTGCGGGGGAATTGCCGGTTGGATTTGATAAAGACGCTTTCTGGGAATTTGCAAGACGATTGCAATGGCCTGTGCTATGTGATCCTTTATCCAATTTAAGAGCACAAGTGCCTGAGGACTGTAAAGCGTTATGCATCGCTCATTATGATGCGATCTTAAAAAGCGAAACATTCAAAGCGACGGCAGTGCCTGATACAGTGATCCGGTTCGGAGCACAGCCCGTATCGAAGCCGCTAACGTTATTTTTGAAGAAATGCCGGCCGGAAGTGTTCATCGCCTTGGATGAGTCACCGGAGTTCAGGGATTCACTCGGTGTTGTCACACACCACCTGCAGTCCTCGCCCGCGTCTGTATATGAAGTTCCAGAACAGCGAAAACCGACTTCCTACACTGACATGTGGTCCTCGGCCGATCAGTTTGCTGAAACAGAGACTTTGCGTTATGAGGGCTTAGCAGGTGATGAAGGGGTCATCGCAAAAACATTATTCGATATGCTTCCAGAAGGTAGTGATCTAATCAGTGGAAGCAGCATGCCGATCCGTGATGTCGACACATTTTTCTGCAAGACAGGGAAGGATATTACCATATTTTCCAATAGGGGAACGAACGGCATTGACGGTGTCGTATCCACAGCGTTCGGCATCGAAGCGGCACGAAAAAGACCGACGTATTTGCTCATTGGCGATTTATCCTTTTTACATGATGTTAATGGATTGATTGTCTCGCGTTTCCATAAAACGAATTTGACGATTGTTATTGTAAATAATGACGGCGGCGGGATTTTCTCCTATCTTCCCCAATCGACTGTAGAAAACCATTTCGAGGAGCTGTTCGGAACACCAACAGGATTGACGTTCGAACATATTGGCGCCATGTATGATGCCCAATATGCTGCTATTAGCACCGTTGAGGAATTCCAAGCTGAACTTCAAAAGGAAAAGACGAAGGATGTCCGGATCATTGAAGTGTTTACAAGCAGACCTGTGAATGTAAAAGCTCACCGCGCGTACTGGGCAGATGTCATAAAGGGGCTGGATGGCAATGAATGATTTTCAAATTCCAATTCGCGGGCTTTCAATTCATGTCGAGATGGAGGGTGACCCCCATTTGCCCGCGATCGTCTTTCTTCATGGATTTACAGGTTCTACTGCCACTTGGAATGAAGTCCGGGATGGCTTCAAAGGAAAGTATCGGACGATTGCCATCGATTTGATTGGTCACGGTAAATCAGGAGTACCCGATAAGTCGGAGCGTTATTCGATGGAGGAGCAGATTGAAGATTTGGAGGACCTTTTCGAGCAGCTGAAATTGGATTCCTTTTATTTGATAGGCTACTCGATGGGAGGACGCATCTCATTGGCGTACACAATCAATTATCCAAAGCGGGTAAAGGCTTTGATTCTTGAAAGTTCATCTCCTGGCCTGTCGGATGCACGAGACAGAGAGGCGCGGAAAGAAGCTGATAAATTGCTGGCTAGCAAGATCATTGCTGACGGAATTACTTCTTTTGTCGATAAATGGGAAAATATCCCTTTGTTTGAATCGCAAAAAAGCCTTTCTGCAGAAAAAAGGAATACAATTAGACTGGAAAGACTTCAACAGAGTGAAATCGGACTCGCAAACAGCCTCATAGGAATCGGTACGGGCAGCCAGCAATCCTATTGGGACGCCCTTCATAAGATGCCAAATCCTGTTATGCTCATTACAGGTGAGCTGGATGCGAAATTTGTAGCAATTGCCCGGGAAATGAATGACCTTTCTCCTACATGGCGACATGCTGTCGTTTCAGGGGCGGGACATGCAATTCACGTGGAAAAACCGCGATTGTTTGCTACAATGATTATGGAGTATTTGAAAGAACTTTAATTAGAGGAGGAAGAAAATGACACGTCAATGGGAAACAATCCGTACATATGAAGATATCAAATATGAGAAGTATAACGGCATTGCAAAAGTGACGATCAATCGTCCGGAAGTGCGCAATGCATTCCGTCCAAAAACTGTAATGGAGCTGATCGATGCGTTTTCTCGAGCACGGGATGATAGCAGCATCGGAGTCATCATACTGACAGGTGAAGGTGAAAAGGCCTTTTGCTCTGGAGGCGACCAATCTGTCCGTGGACATGGAGGTTATGTCGGGGATGACGAAATCCCGCGTTTGAACGTTCTTGACTTGCAACGATTGATCCGTGTCATTCCAAAGCCTGTCGTCGCAATGGTTGCCGGATACGCAATCGGCGGTGGGCATGTATTGCATGTTGTCTGTGACTTGACGATTGCAGCGGACAATGCACGTTTCGGACAAACTGGACCGAAAGTCGGTTCATTTGACGCTGGATATGGCTCGGGTTACTTGGCTCGCATCGTCGGCCATAAAAAAGCCAGGGAAATTTGGTACTTATGCCGTCAATACGATGCACAGCAAGCATTGGATATGGGCCTCGTCAATACAGTTGTCCCTTATGAACAATTGGAAGACGAAACGGTCCAATGGTGTGAAGAGATGCTCTCCATGAGCCCGACTGCTCTCCGCTTCCTCAAAGCGGCAATGAATGCTGATACAGACGGACTAGCCGGTCTTCAACAAATGGCTGGAGACGCAACTTTGCTTTATTACACAACAGAAGAGGCGAAAGAGGGACGCGATGCATTCAAGGAGAAGCGCAAACCTGACTTTGGCCAATTCCCGCGTTTCCCTTAATAGTGTTCCGTATAGTAAATCATCCAAGCTGCCTGGTCAAGTAGGCAGCTTTTCTATTCGAGGGAAGGTGAGTATATGATTCCTAATTGGTTACTACAGAGAGCGTATTTAACACCTGATCGTATGGCCCTTTCCTTTAGGGATGAGCAATGGACGTTCAGACAGCTATCTGAAGAAGCGGCTCGTATTGCGCGGAAATTAAGGTGGAATGGCCTGAACGAAGGTGATCGAATTGCCTTATTGGGCCGCTCGACACCTGAGATGGTGTTTGTCATTCATGGCTGTCTCTTGGCGGGTCTTGAAATCGTCATGTTGAACAGCAGGCTATCCTCCAAAGAGATTTCTTGGCAGTTGAACGATTGCGGTGCATCGACCATACTAGCAGATGATGAATTTCTTAATCGGATCAATGAGGTAAGTACTCCGAAGCTTACATTTTCTGCAATCGAATCGAGTGATGCACTGCATTGTACGTTTACAAAAATCTGGGATCCGTCAAGGACGATAACAATCATGTATACATCAGGAACGACAGGTTTTCCTAAAGGCGTCAGGCAGACTGCAGGCAATCATACATCGAGTGCGTTATCCTCCGTATTGAATTTAGGATTGGCGGAAAATGACATTTGGCTTTGTACGATGCCGTTATTCCATATTAGCGGGTTCTCCATACTTGCAAGGTCCGTCATTTATGGGATGGGGGTCCGGCTGTATGAAAAATTTGATGTGGAATCGATTGTGGAAGAAATTCAGAATGGGACAGTGACGAGAATATCCGTTGTTGCGACGGGATTGCATCGGATACTTGACCAATTTGAAGAAAATAGATCAGTCGCACATCCTTCGTTCCAGACGATGTTGGCTGGCGGCGGTCCTGTGCCGGATGATTACTTACGAAGAGCTCGGTCCTATCGGCTGCCTGTCCTGCAGACATACGGAATGACGGAAACGAGTTCACAGACCGCAACGCTTTCATCCGAAGATGCTTTACGAAAGTCCGGCTCTGCAGGCAAGCCTTTATTCTTCAATCAGATTAAAATCAGAGATGTGGAACAGTCTGGAGATTTTGGAGAGGTGCTTGTCATGGGGCCTCATGTAACACCGGGATATATCGGTCATGCATCGGATAGGGATCCGCTCGAGGACGGCTGGCTGCCGACGGGGGATATCGGCTATATCGACGAGGAGGGCTATTTATTCATTGTCGATAGAAGGTCCGACCTGATTATTTCCGGAGGCGAAAATATTTATCCAGCTGAAATCGAAAATGTGCTTATTTCGCATCCGCATGTAAAAGAGGCAGGTGTATGCGGAGTAGATCATCCCGAATGGGGAAGCGTGCCCGCCGCTTTTATCGTAGGCGAGGAAAATCTTACAGTATCGGATTTAGAACGATATTGTAAACAACAGCTCGCGGGATATAAGATTCCGAAAATGTTTTATTTTGTGGATGAGCTGCCGCGAAATGCATCCAATAAACTCCTTCGACGCGAACTGAAGGAATGGGCAGTTTCTGGGGGAAATAAAAAGTAGAGAGAGCCATCGAGGCACTCTCCACTTTTATTTTTTCACTCCTAATGCCTGTTCGAAAACATGTAAGTTGCGTTCCATCAGTGTGAAGTATGTTTCATTGTTGTCAATATCCTCTTGAGTTAGCACCCCTAAATTATGAAGCATTAAGGATTCGGCACCGATTTCCTTTCGGACGACTTCTGTCAGCTTGGATGAAACATTTTGTTCGAATAAAATAAATTGAACATTTTCCTTCTTGGCTTGCTCAACGATTTTCGCGAGTTGTTTTTGCGAAGGCTCACTTTGTGAATTCAACCCCGCGATTGCCACTTGATGCAAACCGTATTCATTGGCAATGTAACCAAATGCTGCATGTGAGACAAAATAGGTTTTCATTTCAGCTTTGACGGCCATTTCCTTGAACCGCTCATCCAATTCCATCAAGTCGTCTTCGAGTAGGTCGAAATTCTTTTCAAACTCCTCTTTTTGGTCGGGCATTGTTGAGATGAGCGCTTCTTTGATGGATGTGGCGAGTTCAATGCTTAGGACCGGGGAAATCCAAACATGGGGATCGAACTTGCCGTGTTCATGGTCATGTTCCTCATGCCCTTCTTCTTCGTCTTCATGATGTCCCTCGTCAAGCTGTTCTTCTGATAAGGACTCCGCAGTTGCCACCAATTTGACACGTTCATTCTTCAACGTCTTTTGAGCACTTTCCACAAACCCTTCTAGTCCGAGACCGATATAAAAGAACAGATCCGAATCAGATAGGGCAATCATGTCTTTTTGTGTCGGGTCAAAAGAATGCTCATCTGCTCCCGCCGGATAGATGGACTTGACATTGACAAAATCCCCGCCGATCCGCTCGGGGAAATATTGCAGGGGATAGA
>NZ_LQYA01000056.1 GCF_001531445.1 Sporosarcina koreensis | reverse complement strand
TGAAATTAAGGACTATAATCATTCGTTCAAAAAGTTGATGGAACGTAAGGAAGTTAAGAAGATTGCAAAGGGTTATGCTAGAAAGTTAGAAGTCACATATAACGAAGATCGTGATGATTACCACCCACACTTTCATGTGTTGATTGCAGTTAATAAAAGTTATTTTACTGATAAAGATTATTATATTTCTCGGGATCGCTGGCTCGAACTGTGGCAAGAGGTCACGAAAAACCCATTCATTACACAAGTTGACGTGCGGAAAGTTCGCAATGGTCGAGATGATAAAGTTTATGAGATTGCGAAGTACTCTGCAAAAGACAGTGATTATTTAATTAGCCAAGAAGTTTTCGAGG
>NZ_LQYA01000009.1 GCF_001531445.1 Sporosarcina koreensis | reverse complement strand
TGATGAGGTGGATAGGTCCGGGGTGGAAGCGTGGCGACACGTGCAGCTGACGGATACTAATCGATCGAGGACTTAACCTTATAGTTAAAACAGTACGGTTGGACTTGAGTTCAGCAACAATGTTGGTTTTATCCGGTTTTGAACGAACAAGCATCGTTCAATTGTCTGGTGATGAAGGCGAAGAGGTCACACCCGTTCCCATACCGAACACGGAAGTTAAGCTCTTCAGCGCCGATGGTAGTAGGGGGCTTCCCCCTG
>NZ_LQYA01000055.1:14515-23100 GCF_001531445.1 Sporosarcina koreensis | reverse complement strand
GCCGATCACTAGGAAGCAAGTAATTCCTCCCGCCCACAACAACACCTTCTTATACGATTTATCCCAAGCTTCCGCCATTGTTCGATCCCGCCACTCATTTAGATTAAAATGATACATACTAGCAGTTTACGCGAAGAATTAAAGAATTAGACACACACAACACGTTATCTGAATATTAATTATATAACTTGTAATCTGAAATATCGGTTGTTAATATATGAGTAGATGATAAAACGGTTCGAAGGGGAGATTGACCATGTTCATGACAGAAGTGTTGGGGGAATATGCAAAAAATCAGCCGGACAAAGTTTTCACTTCCTATAACGGCAGAGAGTGGACGTATGGCGAGTTTTACGAAAAAGCGAAAAAGATCGCGGGGCATTTCCAAGCGGAAGGGTATGAAAAAGGGGATATCATTGCACTTTATTCGTTGAATTCCGATCAATTCCTCATCAGCTATTTCGGTGTTCAATTGGGTGGGTTCACCGTCATGCCTGTCAATACAAAACTAGCCCCTCCGGAAGTGGAGTACATTTACAATCATTCAGAAGCAAAAGCGCTTATTTATGATAAAAGATTGGAAGACATCGTCCAACAGTCGAAGCATCCTTTCAAGGAGAAGCTGTCGATACAAGAAGATATTGAAAGGTTGCTTGCAGGTGAAGCGGAGGAGTTCGAGCCTGTGGAATTGGACGGGGAAGATACGGCAGTCGTCATGTATACATCAGGGACGACGGGCAAGCCGAAAGGGGTCATGTTGACGCATCAGAATATCATCTCGACCGCGGAAATCTGGTCAGAGGCAATGTCGATTACAGATGCAGATCGGATGCTCATTTCCACTCCTTTATTCCATTGTGCCGCCTGCCATGTTTTCATGATTCCTGTCACCTATAAAGGCGGGACGGTCATTATCGAGGAGGCATTTTCTCCAAAGGGAACATTGGATTTATTGCAAAAAACATTACCGACCATGTTTTTCGGTGTTCCGGCGATGTATACCATTATCTTGAACCTGCCAGAAATCCGGGATCTCGAACTGCCAACCCTTCGTCTATTCGGATATGGGGCTGCACCGATGCCATATGAAATATTGAAAAAGCTGAAAGAGACATTCCCAAAGGTAAAAGTGCAAAATTTGTACGGACAGACGGAAAATTCACCGGCAGCTTCCACGCTGAAAGATCATCTGGCACTCGATAAAATCGGCTCGGTCGGAGAGGCATTGCCGCAGACCGAAGTTCGGGTCGTCGATGAATTTGGGGATCCGCTTCCGACCGGTCTAGTTGGTGAAATTGTCATGCGCGGACCGCAAGTGATGAAGGGCTATTTGAAAGATGAAGAGGAGACAAGACGGGCAATTAAAAACGGCTGGCTCTATACGGGTGATCTTGGCCGAATGGATAATGACGGCCTTCTCTATATCGTTGATCGCAAGAAAGATATGATCATCCGCGGCGGAGAAAACGTCTACCCGGTGGAAGTGGAAGAAGTGCTGTATCAAATCCCAGGATTATTTGAAGCGGCAGTCATCGGTATTCCACATGAGGTGTTGGGAGAAGTGCCAAAAGCGTATATCGTTGTGAAAGAAGGGGCAACCCTCACTGAAGCTGACGTGATCAGTCATTGCTCAAGCAATTTGGCGAAATATAAAATACCAGCAGAAATCGAATTTCTGGATGAGCTGCCAAGGAACGCATCAGGAAAAGTGTTGAAACATACACTACGTTCCGGAATGCACTCGACAATATAATAAGATAACCCCTTCTTCGACTGAAGAAGGGGCTCCTTTAACCCTAAATACGCATATACTGGATAAATCACGCATAAAAGTCTTCAAAAACGCATAAATCCTGTAAAACGCGTATAAACGAATATTCTCACGCATAAATGCTCACAAAAATGCATAAATGCCAAATATCACGCATAACCATTCCACTCAATCCTCACATACCCTTCAATTTATCCGCAAAGTCTTTCAAATTCATATGCGAATGGACACGTTGACGATTCAACGCATAAATCGGATCGCCGCGGTGGACATTGCCCTCCTCGATCGTAAAAGCGATGGAGATGCCCGCGTCCTTCATTGCAAGAATGGCTTGCGGGCTGCTCTTGCCGTATGGATAGGCAAGCGCCTTCACTTGATGGCCACTTATAATTTCTTCGATTGTTTCATTCGCCTCTTGCAAGTCGCTTCGGATGGCATTGCGCGATTCCGACTGTAAATAGCTCATGCCTGTAAGCGAATTGAACATATGGAATGCATGTGTATGGTTTTGATAGGAATACACATCTGTCGTCGATTGCAAATCATATTCGGAAACCATTCCCGGCTTACCGATTCTGCTCGTAATCAAGAAGGACGTCGCCTTGAACCCATTTCGCTTCAAGATCGGATAACCCAGTTCGATTGTCGACTCATATCCATCATCAAATGTAATGAGAACGGATTTCTCAGGGAGATTGAGCTTGCCTTGCACCCATAATTCCAATTGCCTCGGGGTAATCGTTGTCCAATTGTTCTTTTTCAAATAGGCCATCTGCTCCTCGAAATTCTTTACCTCAAGAACAGAAACATTATCGCTCAGTTTGACCTCTGTCAAATCGTGATACATAAGAACGGGGATGCCTGCATCAATGACAATGTCATTCTTATTGACATAGGCCGTCTTTCCACCGAAATTGATCGGATAGTAATCGCCTTGCGCCCGTTGAAGTTGGATCGTCAAATTTGGTTGCAGCTGACCAATCGATTTTGCGTTCTTCTTTGGCGCATTCAGGATCGGGACATGCTTCTTTGTCATTGCCCGGACCGGATAGGCGCCTTTCACCGAGCCATAGCTGTCTGCCACGGCCTTTGCCCGCTTCTTCGAAAACATCACTTCATCCCCGCCGATGACCGTATGATAATAGCGGTCCGACTCCTTGATGATCGAAGTGGATGTGCCTTTCATGAATACAGCGACTTTCTGCGATTGGTTATAAACAGGTGTATTTTCTGTGATGTTGACGGTTGGGATGCTTCCCGCTTCGGGCATCAGTGGAAACGCCAAGGCGAATAGAAGCGCCAACCATAATACTCTTTTCAAATGTCTTACTCCCTTTCATTTCCCGCTTTGCTGATGAACATGGAGGGACTTTGCAAATAGGTGGCGTTATTCACAAAGGATTCATGCCCAATTTTATATCGGTTAAAAGGGGCTAGTTGTTAGATAGATTTCAAAATGGAACAATGAAGTTATTGATAGAATAATAGAAATTAACTTGCACTTTGAAATAATCTACTGTATTATTGTGAAAGTTATTAGATAATTAGTGGGGAAGGGTGATACATATGAAGGTAAGGAAGTACGGACTATTATTTGGAAGCGCTTTATTAAGTGCATCCATATTTGCAGCCTGCGGCGATTCAGACAAAGATGGAGAAGAAAGTAAGGGGAGCGCTGACGGACTTGATACAAGAATCGTGACGATTGCAACGGGTGGATCTTCAGGCCCGTATAACATTATTGGAACTACTTTGGCGAATGAGTACTCGAATGAATTCGGTGTGAATTCAAAACCACAATCAACAGGAGCATCTGTTGAAAACATCAATCTGATCAAAGAAGGTAAAGTTGAAATGGCATTCGTCATGAGTGATGTTTTGACTGAAGCAGCCGAAGGGATTGGAAACTTCCCCGAGAAAGTGGATGAAGTTCAGCAAATCGCAGCTCTATATCCGAACTATGTACAAATCGTAACGACTGCCGACTCAGGCATCAAGACGATCGAAGATTTGAAAGGCAAACGTGTTGCTGTCGGTGACCAAAACTCAGGTGTTGAAGTGAATGCACGCAATTTGCTCAATGGTTTCGGCATTACATATGATGACCTGAAAGTCGATTACCTTGGTTATGCGGAGGCTGCTGACGGTCTTAAATCCGGCAGTGTCGATGCGGCATTCCTTACAAGCGGTCTTCCAAACTCTTCAGTGATGGAGCTGGCAGCGAGCATTGATCTTGCGCTTGTAGCAGTGGACCCGGCGAAAATTGAAGAAATTGCAAAAGATCAACCATATTTCGTTGCAATGGACATACCGGCTGACACATACGGAAACACTGAAGCAATCCCGACGGCGGCAATTATGAATGCATTGGTCGTGAGCAGTGAGTTGAGCGAAGATGATGTTTACAAATTGACAAAGAAATTTTTTGAAAGCTTGGACACTCTAGGCAACTCCCATCAAGCTGCAACAGAAATTACTCTTGAAAGTGCACAAAAAGGGATGGTAGCACCTGTTCATCCTGGAGCTCAAAAGTACTACGATGAGCAGAAGTAAGCTTTATCTAAGTGGGGGCATGTTCGTAATCATGCTCCTTCTTTCTCTTTTTTTTATCAGAATTCCTACCATTCAACTTTCGTATATGGATGGTAGTTTTTATTTAATCGACAACACGTTTGAACTTGGCTGGGTCCATTCGGTCGAAAAAGAGCCTTGGTTCGAAACATACGAACGACAGGGTTTCGATCTTTATTTGACGACTACGAAATTCAAAACATTCGGTGCTGGAGTTCCCTCAACGAAGGAAGTGATCGAAGCGGAAGACGGTTTTGTCCATATGGTTGTGAACGAAAAAATGGACGGAATCCGGCTGGCCGTTTCGAAAAATGCCCAGACCACTTTGTACACGGAAAATAGTGAAATCCCTTTATATGAACGAGTTGACGATTATGACACGATTGTCATCCAAGTCGTAAAAGCATCATTATGGAATTTATTAAGAGGTGAAAAAATTGACTAAACAAGCAAACAAGCCGCCAATTTTGGATCAAACAGAAGTGCTGACAGAAGAGCAACAGGCCGAACTCCTGGAGAAGTTTGATACGGAATCAAAAGTAAGAAAGTTCTCAGGAAAGAAAATTGCATATTTCGTGTCAATCATTGCTGTCTTCTATTCGCTTTTCCATTTATACATTACATTCTATCCAATGCCTGCACTACAACAGCGGGCGGTTCATGTTGCCGTTGGGATTGCGCTTGTCTATCTTATTTACCCGACCTATAGTAAGCAGAACCGAAGCAAAGTAGCGGTATACGATTGGTTGCTATTCGTATTAAGTTTGGCGACCGCAGGTTATTTAATAAAGGAATACACGGCTATCGTGACAACTCGTGGCGGTATTCCTAATACGATGGATGTCATAATGGCTATTTTGACGGTCGTCCTTATTTTGGAAGCTGCCCGCAGGGTGACAGGGTGGATTCTTCCGGTGCTGGCACTTATCTTTCTGTCTTATCCGTTTTTCAGCCATATGAGTTGGGTGCCGACAAAAATGGCGACACGTCAGTATGATTTAGGCGATATTTTCGGTCAAATGTATTTAAAAACGGAAGGTCTGTATTCCACAGCGATCGGCGCTTCTGTATCCTTCATCTTTCTTTTCATCCTCTTCGGCGCCTTTTTAGCAAAATCAGGGATGGGTCAATTTTTCAATGACTTGGCTCTTGCACTTGCGGGGCATAAGCAAGGGGGGCCAGCAAAAGTCGCGGTCATTTCCAGCGGTTTCATGGGAAGTATTAACGGTGCCGCCGTTGCAAACGTTGTCGGTACAGGTGCATTCACGATTCCGATGATGAAACGCGTCGGTTATTCAAAGAACTTTGCCGGTGCGGTTGAAGCGAGTGCTTCGATCGGTGGACAAATTTTGCCGCCGATCATGGGCGCAAGTGCTTTCATCATGGCAGAAACGACAGGCGTGAAATATGGAACAATCGCATTAGCTGCCCTTATTCCAGCCGTACTTTACTTCCTTGCGGTCATCATGCAAGTGCATTTCCGTGCGGGTAAGGAAAATTTGAAAGGGATACCAAAACCGGATCTTCCACGTGTCAAAGAAGTCATGAAGGAACGTGGGCATCTGTTGATTCCAATAGTTTATCTAATTTTCCTTCTTTATCGTAACGTTCCAATCGGCCATGCCGCATTTTATACAATTGTTGCAACGGTCATCGTGGCAGCACTCAGAAAAACCACACGAATGTCTCTTAAAGATATCGTCGCTGCGCTCGATAGCGGAGCGCGCCAATCCCTTTCTGTTATGGTTGCGTGTGCAGTCGTCGGCGTTATTATCGGGGTCGTTAGTTTGACGAGCTTCGGGAATGTCATGACGTCTTCGATTGCTAGCCTTGGAGCAGGTTCATTATTATTAACGTTGTTTTTTACGATGCTTGCATCCATGATCCTTGGGATGGGACTGCCTTCGATTCCGGCGTATATCATTACAGCGACAATGGCTGCACCAGCTTTGGCAGCGTTTGACGTACCGATACTTGTAGCGCATATGTTCGTGTTCTATTTCGGCATTTTCGCGAACATTACACCGCCTGTAGCGCTTGCCGCATTCGCGGGAGCGGGCATATCGGGCGGCGATCCGATGAGAACCGGCTTTACAGCGCTTAAACTATCTGCGGCCGGATTCCTCATCCCGTACATGTTCGTTTATAATCCTGCGATGTTAATGATTGATACGACAGACGTAGTTATGAACGCACGGGAATTCCCGGTTGCGGCAACGATGGATATCGCGATAATTACAATAACTGCAATCATTGGCATTATCGGCTTAAGTGCCGCGATTGAAGGGTATTTCAAAACCAACTTGAACCCTCTTTGGCGTATTGTGCTTGCTGCCGGGGCGCTTATGATGATCATCCCCGAAACAATTACGGATATCGTCGGAATCGTCATCGTTGGAGCTATGTTTGCCTTGAACTTTATGAAAAACAAAAAAGAAGAGCAAGCCTTGTTGCAAACAGAATAAGGAATGGATAAAACACGCCCACTTTCAGCTATGGTTGAACGTGGGTGTGTTTTGCTTAGCGAAGGTTCACGATTACTACTTACGGATTCCAGCTGCGAATAGTATAATAGTAGGAACTCAATTCAGAAACGGGGAACTCGACTTGTTAAGAACTCAAATGCAACGAATCATTATGCTGTTTGCCATTGTTTTCGTCATGCTGCCACTTACGAATGTCACTGCAGCTGAACCGATTGACGAGATTCGGCAACTAATTAAGGATCATTATATTGATGATGTTCCCGACTCGGTATTATTAAGAAACACTGGAAAAGAAATCATCAACGGACTCGATCCGCATTCCGAATACATGACCAAGCAGGAATACGAAGCGTTTATTAATGGGATCGAGCAGCGCATCGTCGGAATTGGGGTCGTATTGGAGGAAAGTGAAAACGGTATAAAAGTGATTTCCGTCATTAAAGATGGTCCCGCCTTTAAAGCCGGTATTGTTCCTGGCGATATCATTACGCATGTTGGCGACACATCTTTGAAAGGAAAGTCCGTACAAGTGGCAGTTCCTTTGATAAGCGGAAAAGAAAACACGTACGTCTCTCTTACAGTCTTACGAGAAAAGACGGAAAAACCGATTAACATGTCGATTCGCCGGGCTGAAATCCATTTGCCGACAGTTGAGTCTGAAATGCTTGGCGGCAATATCGGCTATATCCGGTTAAACAGTTTCTCAACTGATTCAGGCAAGGAAATGGAGAAAGCAATACAGTCGCTTGCGGGCGCTGGAGGTTTCATTGTCGATATCCGTAATAATGGAGGCGGCTATATTACCGCCGCGCAGGAAATTGCCGGATTTTTTCCTGGAGTGGAGCAAGCTTTCCAACTGCGTGAGAAAAATAAGAAACCGGAAATTTATCCTTCTGTGTATCAAAAACAGAAAATCGATGGTCCGGTATCACTGCTCGTCAATGAATATAGTGCAAGTGCATCTGAAATGGTAGCGGTCAACTTGAAAGAGCAGAAAGCGGCAACGCTGTATGGGAAGAACACGTATGGAAAAGGGACAATGCAATCGATGTACGCCTTCAACAACGGCAGCGTATTGAAAATGACAACGGCCCGTTTTTATTCACCGAAAGGCATAGCTGTCGATAAAGTCGGCGTATCCCCCGACGTAAAAACGCTGGTAAACGAAGAATTGACGACTGCGCATTACGATCAGCTAGTTATGACATTAAAAGGCTACAAGGCATTCCCTACATTAGAAAAGGTAAAGACGACGAAGACATTTACAGTCAGCATGACGAAGGATATGGATTGGCGTCAACTTGGAAAAAATGCAGTCCAATTGATAGAAATCGGTGGAAAAGAGAGCAGTATCCGCATAGAAGTGAAAGATGGCAAGACAATCGAAGTGATTCCCGAGTACCCGTTGCAATCCGGGAAAAAATATATGTTGATCATTCATCCGGCTTGGAAAGATAAGCTGGGAAATGGCATGAAGCATGGGATCTATCTAGATGTCACAGTTAGATAAAAAAGAGTGAGAGCTTGTCCGTTAATGAATGGATGGGCTCTCATTTTCATTAATGGGGGAATCTGTTCCACGCTTTGAGGAATGGATGGAACGCCGTTTAATCTCTTTTTCTAAAAGTGTGATGAATTGTGGGCAAAGATTTAGCGCAATCGCTTTTTTATACGAATCCATTAGAAAATCATCCGGTATACTCAACAATTTGGGTCTCCTCCTTGTCATCAAATCGTTTCCGGTTGCATATCTTGAA
>NZ_LQYA01000055.1:7481-14484 GCF_001531445.1 Sporosarcina koreensis | reverse complement strand
CAGAACAACCGTTCCAATATCCACAGTTAACCGTGGATAAGTTGTGGTTAACTTGTTTGTAAGTTATTTAATTCAAGGGGTGTAAGGTGGATAACGTGGACAAAGTTATCCACAATTAAAGAAAACCGCGAAATTTGTCGAAAGGTTTTTCGGAAAGCACAGTTTAATAAGAATTGTTATTGAACATTTAGCTGAATTCCCATAATATTAGATAAAAAACGATGGGGGGAGGAAAAGTGTTTCAATTTGATACGCTTGGCCAGGAAATTGTGGAAGAGCTCTCCAATTTGATACAAGAACAAGTAATCCTCACAGACCGCAGGGGGTTCATCCAAGCGAGCACGGATCCGGAAAGGATCAATCAATTCCATGAAGGTGCGCTGCTCAGCCTGCGGGAAAAAAAGATTCTCCATATGACGGAAAAAGAGCTAGACCTTTTGCGCGGTGTTCGAAAAGGGGTTGTTCTGCCGATTGTCATTGAAGGAGAGCCGATTGCCGTACTCGGAATAACGGGCGATCCGCAGCATATCCATCCGCAGGCACAGCTTATCCTGAGGGTGGCAGAGCTGTTCATCCAAGATGCGATGAAACGGAAACAGAAAGAGGAAAAAGTGCGCGACCTCGAATTTTTTGTGTTCGACTGGCTCACTGCAACAAAGAAAGATGACCGCTTTCATGAAAGGGGTGCGGTGCTCGGCATCGAGGTGAGCTTATATACCCAAGTCGTCGTCATTGAGGTAATGAACACAGAAGATCAGTTTACAATTGATGAAGTGGATAGCTTCATTTCCAATCAGAACATCCACCCTGATCTGAAAATGATTCGATGGGGACAAGATAAGATTCTCATGCTGTTGCCCGACATGAATCAGGAGATATTGAAGAGTGAACTGGAATACTTCCTTTTATCCATCAAAAGGAGAAAAAAGATTATTGTTGCAGCGGGAATTGGCGGAAAAACGGGCTATTCCGACTTGTCGAAGTCGTTCATACAAGCGGAACGGGCGGCAAATGCTTCCAAAAAGCTGAAGCGGATTCTGTTCGAACACGAGCTGCGCTTTGAGCTGATTCTGCAAAGCATCGAAGAATCCACCCGCAAGGAATTTATCGAGCGGACGGTCGCACCGTTGCTCGACGACCAGGAACTCTTGCACAATTTACAAGTTTGGTTCAATGAAAATCAGTCCATGCAAAACACAGCGAAAAAATTACATGTTCATAAAAACACGCTATCCTATCGTTTGCAGAAGGTAGAGCAGCTCACCGGACTATCTGTTTCAAATGTCCACGATGTTCTGATCCTTTACCTTGGCATCCTTCTATTGGATGAAATGCATGAAACGAGCATCCGTTGAATCAAGAATTCAATGGGTGCTTTTCTTCTGTTCTCTTTTCTCCGCCAGGAGTTCTCATTCTTTTAATAAAAGTTCTCATTTCCCCTTCAAGATTTCTTATTCCTGAGACTACTGTCCATAAAAACTTCATTTACCCGTAGAATATTCTATTAAGTTCGCATTTTTTGTATATTGATACAAAAAAAGAACGAAATACAGCTGAAATATTGTGTTTTTACCTATATCATCTCAATCGTCACGCTATTAAAATTAAACAAAGAATTAGAAATGTAAAGGGGGCTGCTATATGGATGTGCAAGTAAAAGAATGTTTGATTGCCATCACGGGTAGTGCTCATGCAAGGGCATCGACAGCGCAGAGATTGGCGTATTCCTATGATGCGACTGCCAATTTTCAGGCGCTTCCAGACTTAGTCCTTTCTCCTGCTTCCATTGAGGAAATCCAAGAAATTGTGAAAGTTTGTACGGAGTACGGAGTTCCGATTGTTTCCCGCGGATCCGGGACGAATCTTGCAGCAGGGACAACACCGACGTCTGGAGGAGTTGTCATTTTATTCAATCGGATGAACCGGATCTTGGAGCTGGATGAAGAGAATTTGACGCTGACGGTTCAGCCGGGCGTCATTACGCAAGCCATTAATGAACGGGTCGCGGAAAAAGGGTTGTTTTATCCCCCCGATCCGAGTTCGATGAGTATTTCGACAATCGGTGGCAATGTGAGTGAGAATTCCGGAGGGTTACGCGGTTTGAAATATGGCGTCACTCGAGATTATGTGAAAGCGTTGAAAATAGTTCTGCCGAGCGGGGAACTGCTGACGACGGGTGGGAAGCTCGCGAAAGATGTAGCCGGATATGATCTGACAAGTTTGTTCGTTGGTTCTGAGGGAACGCTCGGAATCATTGTGGAAATCACATTAGGTCTGATTCCGGCGCCTGAGACGAAGAAAACGCTAGTAGTCTATTACGACACGCTCGAAAAGGCGGCGCAGACGGTGTCATCAATCATTGCAGCAAAAATCGTGCCGGCAACACTTGAATTCATGGATCAGGGAACAATCGAAGCGGTCGAAGAGTTCATGAAAATCGGATTGCCGACGAATTGCGAGGCGATGTTGCTCATTGAACAGGATGGCGATCCGATGATCGTCGAAAGGGACATGGAACTCGTCCATAAACTGTGCATGGAGCACGGTGCAACTTCGATGCAGTTGGCGCAAACGGCGGAAGAGGCCGCGCAGTTGAGCATCGCACGCCGGGTCGCTTTGTCCGCGCTTGCGAGGAAAAGGCCGACAACAATCCTTGAAGATGCGACCGTTCCGCGCTCCGAAATTGCGAAGATGGTGAAAGCCGTTCAGGAAATCGCAGTGAAATACGATTTGCTCATCTGTACATTCGGGCATGCCGGGGACGGCAACTTGCATCCGACCATTTTGACGGATGTGCGGGATGATGCGGAAATGGCAAGGGTAGAAATGGCGTTCGCGGAAATTTTCGACCATGCGATCAAACTTGGAGGCACGATTACAGGTGAACACGGAGTCGGAGAAATGAAAGCGCCTTATTTGGAATGGAAAATCGGCAAGGCAGGAATTGACACGATGAAAAGCATCAAGCAGGCGATCGACCCGCTGAATATTATGAACCCGGGGAAAATATTTGCCAAGTCGGCAAAGAAAAGGGTAGTGGTGCAGCATGAGTAGAGCTCAGGCTGAGCTGATCCGTCATTCATTTGTTACACACGTCGATGAGAACAGGCTGATGGACTGTATGCGCTGTGGGTTTTGTCTACCAGCCTGCCCTACATACATCCATTCCGATTATGATGAAACCCAGTCGCCGCGCGGCAGGATCGCCCTTATGAAAGCGGTCCGGGACGGCAATGTCGAATGGGATGGCTCCATTGAAGAGGCTTTCGACTTGTGCCTAGGCTGCAGGGCGTGCGAACCCGCATGTCCCGCAGGTGTCCAATACGGAACGCTCATCGAGGAGACTCGCGAGGCGGTTCTTTCCGTTAAATCACCGTCCTGGAAGGAGAAAGCGATCCGGAAAGGGGCGTTCGACCATCTTTTTGCCGACCAGCGGAAGATGAAGACTGCCGTGAAGCTGGTGACATTCTATCAAAAATCAGGCTTGCAGAAAGTCGTGCGGAAAGTTGGTTTCATGGAGCTCTTCCCGCCATTCATGAAAGAGATGGAGAGATCGCTGCCCGACCCGCCTAGGAAGCGCAGGGAACAGGCGGCGCCTGCCGAAAAGAAAACGAAAGTCGCTTTCTTTGCCGGATGTCTCATGGATACGATGTTCAAGGAGACGAACCGGAATACAATCGATCTATTGGAACGTCTCGGTTGCGAAGTTGTCATTCCGAAAAACCAGCAATGCTGTGGCGCGTTGCAAGGACATAGCGGGGAAATGGATCGGGCGAGAAGGAACGCAAAAGCAAATCTCGAAGCATTCGACTTCAATGACATTGACTATATTGTCAACAATGCCGGCGGGTGCGGAGCATTTCTGTCCGAATATGACCGGCTGTTTGGAAATGAACCGGAACTACTCGCGTTGGCAAATCGATTCGTAGAAAAACAGATAGATATTTCTTCGTTGCTCGTGAAGCTAGGGATAGTCGACGAACTGATGAAGCAGCCGGCGACTGAAGCGACTGGAATTGTCACCTATCAGGATTCCTGCCATTTGCGGAATGTCAATGGAGTGAAGGATGAGCCAAGGGAAATGCTGAAAGCAGCTAAAGGTAGTTTATTTGTAGAAATGCCCGGTGCGCATTTATGTTGCGGTTCCGCCGGTGTATATAATTTACTTCAACCAGAAATGGCTTCGCGGATTCTCGGTTCGAAAATGGAAGAGGTGAAACGGGTTCAGGCAACGACAATCATTACGACGAATCCAGGATGTTTGCTGCAAATGAAAGTCGGCGTCGAAAGGGAAGGTTTGTCCGGAACCGCTCGCGCCATGCATGTTGTCGATTTTATTCACGAAAAAATAATGGGATCCAATGGAGGGAAATGAAATGAAGTTGAAAAAAGGTAGAATTTTAGGGGCAATCGGTCTAACGGCAATGCTCATGCTCGGTGCTTGTTCAAAAGATGATACGGGCAGCGCAGCAAGTGATAAAAAATACAATTTGAAAATGTCTGTAACAGTAAATGACTCTTCAACATGGTACCAAGCCGCAGAGAAGCTCGCCAATGACTTGAGGGACGAGACGGACGGCAGGATCAATATCGATGTATTCCCGAATGAGCAACTATCAGGCGGTGACCAAGGGAAAGGCGTCGAGTTGCTCGCGAAAGGGCAGACAGATTTAAGCGTCCACTCCACAATCATTTATTCCATTTTGGATGATCGATTCGGAGTGCCAAGTGCGCCATTCCTGTTCAGCGAACATGCACAAGCGGATAAAGTGTTCAGCGGAAAAGGCGGAGAAATGATCGGGGACATTTTGAATGAAAAAGGTGTTGAACTGCTTGGTTTCGGAGAGAACGGCTTCCGCCAAGTGACGAACAGCAAGCATGAAATAAAATCCCCTGCTGATATGAAAGGGATGAAAATTCGGATTCCGGGCATTAACATGTACACCGATTTGTATCGCGCATTAGGTGCCGACCCGACGACCATGGCATTCTCAGAAGTATTCACATCATTGCAGCAAGGAACAATCAATGGACAAGAAAATCCGATTGACGTTATCCATTCATCCAAGTTGAATGAAGTACAAGATTATTTGACGGAGTGGAACTACTCCTATGACCCATTAGTGTTTGGTATTAATAAAAAGCTTTTCGACTCAATGAGCAAGGAAGACCAGGAACTGTTCAAAAAGCTAGGAAAAGAAGCTGCAGCATACCAAGTTGAGCTCGCTCGTGAAAAAGAAGCGAAGCAAATTGAAGAACTGAAAGCAGCCGGCATGCAATTCTATCAGCCTACAGAAGCTGAAATGGAAGAATTCAAGGCAGCTGTTCAGCCACTTTACGAAAAATACACAGACATTTGGGGCGAGGATTTGCTAAAGGCGTTCCAAGATTATTAATTAATTGGGGGAGAACATAAATGGAAAGAGTGATTAGCAGATTAGAAGAGTGGATTGTTGTAATCGTTTTGTCCATTATGTCCACCATCGCCTTTGTCAACATCGTTTCGAGGGGTCTTTTAGGCCACTCGTTCTCCTTTGCTGAGGAAGTTACAGTGAACTTGTTTGTAGCACTCACTTTCGTTGGGACAGCTATTGGTGTGCGTCAATACGCACACCTTGGCTTTACGCTCATTTATGACCTGGCGAATGTCGTTGTTAAAAATATCATTACGATTCTTGTTGGCGTGTTGATGTCGCTTTTATTTGTCATTCTTATTTACTTTGGAATCCAAATGCTTTTGTTCCAAATTGAAATGGGACAGAAAACGCCGGCGCTCGGATGGCCGCAATGGGTGTTCTCGATGGCGATGCCGATCGGGGCGGCTTTGTGCTTATTCAGGACAGTGCAAGCGACAATCAAGGAATATCGTGAGCAAAATGGGAAAGGGGAGCAGGCGTTATGATGGCTTTAATCTTATTTGGTCTGTTTTTCTTGCTTGTGATGCTTCGACTGCCAATTGCTGTTGCGCTTGCCATTTCTTCCATTGCCGTGCTGTTCACGGGAAGCGGCATGTTCGGCCTTGAATTGGTCGCGGATATTATGTATTCAAGCGTGTCCAAGTTTACGTTGCTTGCTATTCCGTTTTTCATTTTAGCGGGAGTTATTATGGAGCATGCAGGCATTTCAAAAAGACTGATTGACTTTGCGCAGGCATTAGTAGGGCATCGGAAAAGCGGAATCGTCTTCGTTACTGTTATGACGGCAATCTTCTTTGCAGCGATTTCTGGATCAGGTCCGGCGACAGTCGCGGCAATCGGGGGAATCTTAATTCCTGCAATGGTGAAGAACGGTTATAAAAAGGAAACTGCGGGGGGCCTTATCGCAAGTTCGGGGGCAATCGGCATCATTATACCTCCGAGTATCGCATTCATCGTGTTCGCGGTCGTTGCAGGAGATCAGATTCCGGTATCGATCGGACGCCTATTTATCGCTGGTATCATCCCGGGGTTATTGCTTGGCGGTGCTTTCATCCTTGCTGCGATGTATGTCAGATGGAAACAAGAGCGCAAAGAAGGACCTATTCAAGGAATTGTCCATAATAAGAAAGCTACAGGCAAAGAGCGAGTAAAAGCGTTTGTCGATGCGCTTTGGGGATTATTAATTCCTGTCATCATTTTAGGTGGAATTTATGGTGGCTACTTCACACCGACAGAAGCTGCGGTCGTTGCAGTGTTTTACGGCCTATTCGTCGGTTTCGTCATCTATCGCGAACTGAATTTGAAAAAGCTTTATGACATTTTAGTCGCGGCCTCCGTTCAGACCGCGACAGTTATGTTCATCGTCAGTGCTGCGTCCGTCTATGCATATATCATTACGACGGAGCAGATTGCGAGGCAAATATCCGATGCGATGCTTAGTATTTCGGAAAATCCGATCATCATTCTGTTGCTTGTCAACGTCTTGCTGTTGATTGCAGGGATGTTCATCGATGCGATTTCGGCCTACTATATTTTCGTTCCGATTTTATTGCCGATTATGCTCCTCTTGAACGTCGATCCAACCG
>NZ_LQYA01000055.1:0-7471 GCF_001531445.1 Sporosarcina koreensis | reverse complement strand
ATTCATGACTGTCAACTTGGCGATCGGTTTATTCACACCGCCAGTAGGGTTGAATCTGTTCGTCGCGGCAGGTATATCGGGTACATCGATCGGAAGGTTGTCGATAGGGGTACTTCCTTTTATCGTCGCTTCGCTCATCATTCTAATGCTCATTACGTTTATACCGCAAATATCGACATTTTTACCAGATCTGTTAAACGTCAAATAGGGGGAGTTTGGCATGAAACTTAAGGGGCAGACAGCAATCATTACGGGAGCGGCGAGCGGCATCGGTGCCGAATCCGCCATCCGTCTTGCAAGAGAAGGCGCAAATATCATCCTGATCGATTTGAATCCTTGTAGTAAAACGATCAATTCCATCCAATCGGAAAACCCAGATTCGAAAGTTTTGGAATGTCTAGGAGATATCCGTGACCCGGAGTTCGTTAAAGCGGCTGTCGCGCGTGCTTCGGATTCATTCGGAGAACTTCATATTTTAGTGAACAATGCGGGAACTTGCGGGAGACTTGGCATCGACACGATGACACTCGATATTTGGGACCGTGATATGGATACGAATGTCAAAGCCGCATTGCTGTTCATCCAGGCGGTCGTATATCCGCATATGGTTGAACAGCAATATGGAAGAATCGTCAATATCAGTTCTGTTTCCGGGATAAACGGCGGTGTCACTTCGGGGAATGGCGCGAATGGCCGATCCGGACCAGCTTATGCTGCATCAAAAGGGGCAGTAATTGCCTTGACGAAATGGGCTGCAAAAGAATTAGGTCCTCTCAATATTACATGTAACTCAGTGGCACCGGGGGCAACTGAGACGGGGATTACTTCGGGTGTTCCTTATGATGTCAGCCAGCAAGTGATCAAACGGATGGGTACGCCTGCAGATATCGCGGAAGCGGTCCTTTACTTCGCATTGCCGGAATCCGGCTACACGACCGGACAAGTTTTGAAGGTGGATGGGGGCTATAGCTTTGGATAAGCGGATTCAGGCTGTATACGATAAGACATCTGATCGGATTGCCGGGCGCTTAATGAAAGGAATCGATCTATTTGAAGGCATTATAGGTGCTTGCAAGGAGTTCGGCGTGGAAGCTGCTCAGTTTCAATGCCTCGGATCTCTCCAGCACGCGACTTATGTCCAATTGGATCAAAATGAAGACGGAAGTTTGCGATACTCATCGGAAGTCGTAACCGATACACCGGTTGAATTGTTATCGGGAACAGGGTTTGTAGGCCTTGATATGGAAGGGGAAATGGAAGTCCATTTTCACGGCATGTTTGTCGATTGCAATAAGAGTTTAAATGGCGGACATTTTATTGACGGAAAAAATCCGGTCGCTGTCACGATCGAGTTCGTACTCTTTCCATTGAACGGCATCCGTATGCAACGGGGATTGGATGAGATTTACGGCATTCCTGTATTTCAATTTAAGGAGAAGGAGTGAGGGGCATGGAAACATTGGGGAAGTTGGCAATGAAGTCAGCCGCCGCCTATCCGGACAAGGTGGCAATGAAAGATAAAGACCGGGCATTTACATACCGGGAAATGAAGGAACGGGTTTTTGCCCTGACGTCATATTTCCATGAGCTGGGTTTGCACAAAGGAGACCGGGTCGGAATTTTAATGGCGAATCGTATCGAGCATATCGAACTTGACGTTGCAACAGCGCTGGCGGGCGTTATCAAAGTCCCATTGAATTATCGTCTTCATCCGAAGGAGCATGAATATATGCTGAAGGATGCTGATGTAAGTCTCATTATCGGCGATAAAGGATTAATTGAACCGATTGGGACGGATGTTGCTGTCTTGACAATCGGAGACAATTACGAAAAAGCGGTCGATGCTCATATCGGAAAACGTCATTTGGAGGAAGTCGGGGAAGACGATCTGTTTGCGATCATGTATACATCGGGAACGACAGGCAATCCGAAAGGCGTCATGCTATCTCACCGTAATATGATATCCGGCGCTTTATCGCTAGCAGTCGCTTGTGATACGAACTACGACGACATAATTGGGCATGTTGCTCCATTGACGCACGGCAGCAACTTCCTATCACATGTCTCCTGGCTGTATGGCTTAACACAAGTCGTGTTCGATAAATTCGAGCCCGATGAGTTTGTCAATGACTTGGCGCGAGAACGAGTATCGACAATTTTCCTCGTGCCGACGATGGTGAACTTAATGATTCAGCATCCGAATTTCGACCCGGCAAAGCTGTCGACATTGAAAACGATCAATATGGCAGGCTCGGCGATTGCTGCAAGTAAGCTTGAACAGGCATTATCGCTTGCTGGTCCGATTTTTGCCCAAACTTATGGGCAAGTCGAAGCGCCGATGTGCATTACGATGATGCCGAAGAAGGAAATGGAGAATAGGCTTGAGTCATGCGGACGCACAGGCCTTTTCGTCGATGTGAAAATCGTCGATGATGAAGGAAAAGAAGTCATTGACGGGGAAGTCGGCGAAATCATCTGCAAAGGCTCACTCGTCATGAAAGGATATTGGAATAACGAGAAGGCGACGGAAGAGACGTTGAAGGAAGGCTGGCTTCATACAGGGGATCTCGGTTGGAAGAGTGCAGAAGGATATCTTCATATCGTCGACCGGAAAAAGGATGTCATCATTTCAGGAGGCGTCAATATTTATCCGCGTGAAGTGGAGGAAGTGCTCAATTTACACACAGGTGTGAAGGAAACTTGTGTAATCGGCGTTCCCGATGAAAAGTGGGGCGAAAATGTCGTTGCTTACGTCGTCTTGAATGGAACTGCAGAAGTGACAGAAGATGAACTTATCGCCTTATGCATCGAAAATATGGCAAGCTTTAAAAAGCCGAAAGAGATTCATATCGTGGATGAATTGCCAAAGAGCTCGTACGGAAAAATCTTGAAACGGGAACTCCGTAACAAACATGAGGAGGTCAAGGCATGACGAATGTATATGTCCACGGAATCGGAATGACGCAATTCGGGACGTTTGTCGACAAATCAATGAAGGAACTGCTTTTGGAAGCGTGTATTCAAGCGTTGGAGGATGCCGGTAACCCGAAAGTCGATGCTGTTTTTGTCGGCAATTTCATGGGGGGCGCTATTTATAATCAAGAAATTCTCGGCGCAATTGTCGCAAATGAACTCGGTCTTGGCTTCATTCCGACGGCGAAGGTCGAAGGGGCTTGTGCTTCAGGCGGAATTGCATTGCGCCAAGGGATTATGGGGATTTTGAGCGGTGAATATGAAACGGTCCTCGTGGCGGGCGTGGAGAAGATGAAGCATGCATCCACATCCGACGTGACCCAGGCGATCAACGCGGCGATGGACAATGATTCGAATGAGAAGCAGGCGGGATTGACGTTCCCGGGTTTTTTCGGCGTCTTGGCAAACCGTTATTTTCATGAAACAGGCGCCTCGAAAAAACATTTGGCGATGGTCGCTTTGAAGAACCGCGAACATGCTTTGAATAATCCGCTCGCGCAATTCCAAAAGCCCGCGACACTTGATGAAATCATGAATGCCCGGATGATTACAAATCCATTAGGTCTGTTCGATTGTTCGCCGATGACGGATGGGGCGGCTGCGCTTATCATTTCGAAGCGGAACTCCGGCGTGCATATCCTTTCATCCGCCCAAAGTTCGGGACCGACTCAGATGCAGGACGCGGAAGATCTATTGTCGATTCCGGCAATCCGTGAATCTGGCCGCCTCGCTTATGAAAAAGCGGGAGTGGGACCAGAAGATATTGATGTCGTCGAAATCCATGACTGCTTCTCGATGACGGAAGTTCTGGCCATAGAGGAATTAGGCTTCTTCAAAAAGCGCGAAGGTTGGAAGGCGGTCGAAGAGGGGCGGACGAAATCGACAGGGGATAAACCGGTCAATACGAGCGGCGGCTTGCTGTCGCGCGGCCATCCGATCGGAGCGACAGGGATCGCCCAGATTTATCATCTTGTCCGGCAGCTGCGAGGCACAGCGCCGAACCAAGTGGACGGGGCAAGGCTGGCATTGGCGCAAAACTTAGGCGGCACTGGTTCGTATTCGACCGTGCACATTTTGGAGAGGGTGTGATGACATGAAGATTTTCAAATGCAATTCATGCGATTACGCAAGTGTTTCATCAAAATACACATGCCCAAAATGCAGGTCCGGCAAACTCGAAGCGCAGGAAGTGTCTCCGGAAGGAACGGTTTTCAGCTTTACGGATATCCATATCGCTCCAGCCGAGTTTGCGGACATCGCCCCCTACACGATCGCGCTAATCCAGCTTGACGAGGCAGATGTGAAAGTGACCGCCAGGATGGATGGTCCGGTGCAGATTGGCGATAAGGTCGCTTTGGACAAAATGGAGGATGGCGCTTATTTGTATACAAAATTATGACGACTTGTGCTTGGAATCAGTAATGATTCCAAGCGCAGGTCTTTTTGTAAAGGAGGAAATCCGTTGAAAGCATTGCAAACTGCGACAGGAATTGTTTCGAAATATTTGCCGATATGGATTGTCCTTCTATCCGTAATCGCGTACTTGGCGCCCAATTTTTTCATCCCAATACGAAGTTTGACTGGCGCGGGGCTTGGAACGATCTTCCTGCTAATGGGATTGTCGTTGTCGACGGATAAACTGATGGCAGTCATCAAAAACCCGAAATTTGCGTTTATCGGTGTCTTACTGAAATGGACGATGACAGTAGGCGTATCGATAGCTATTGCTTATCTGTTCTTCAAGGACGAAGCGGAAATTGCGACAGGCGTCATTTTGGCGGGGGCTGTTCCAAGCGGCACATCCGCCAATATTTACACGTTCATCGCAGGCGGCGAAGTGGCATTGAGCATTACGATGGCGACAATGGATACATTCATTTCGCCTGTATTGACGCCGACGCTCGTGCAAGTGTTTGCAGGAAAATTGATCCCGATTGCGTTTTGGCCGCTGTTCCTGAATATAATTTACATTGTCTTCATTCCGTTGTTGGCGGGATTGTTCATCCAATGGAAGTGGACGAAAAGGGTGGAAGCGATCAGGCCGTATACATCCGTCCTCTCCCAGCTTGCGCTTTTCATCGTCATCCTGTCCGTCATCTCGAGTGCTCAACAATCATTGGAGCAGAATTTATCAGTGCTGCCGCTCATTTTCGCAGCAGTCTTCCTTCAAGTGTGCATCCCGATGACAGGCGGTTATTTCATTGCGAAGCTGCTGAAGGTGGCTGAACAGAATGCCCGCGCCATTCTGTTCCATACAGGCATCTGCAACACCGCCCTCGCCGCGACTCTTGCGATGGAGCATGTCAGCTCCCTCGCTGCAGTACCGGCTGTCGCCAATATGGTCGTCAACCTGACAGTCGGAGCGCTCGTCGCAAGCCTGTTTGAAAATAAATTCAAAATACACGAGCAAGATTCTATTGTTATCAGTGAATGAATTCGACATGATGGCGTATGCGGCCCCTTGATCATTCATACGTTTAAGTATTAGCTAGTCAGGGGGTTGCGCGTTGAAAAAGAGGGCACTGAACGTCATGGCTGTCATTTTACTACTGCTAACGATGGCGGCTTGCGGAGGGAACCCGCCGGCCGCCCTTACACCGAAGGACGCTGTCGAGCTGGCCACCGCATGGACCGGAACGGCAGCAATTATCCAGGCAGGCGGATTGTACAAGGAAGGCGAGTACAAGACATTCGCCTATAAAGGATTGGAATACCGCTATATGGCCGCCCACTTGGATTCCAAGAAGAAAATGAAAGCGGAACTGCAGAAATTCGTGACGAAGAAGAAAGCGAAACGGTTTATGAAGGAAAACGGAATCCTGAAGCATAAAGGGAAGCTGGCATCGCCAGAAGCAGAAGCGGCATCGGGTTCGCTGCTCCAATGGGAGATCGCAACAGCAAAAGTGTTAAAAACGCAAAAGAGCAAGATGACATTCGAACTCACGGTCCCGATCGGCGACACCCGGACCGCTGAAACGATTATCGTAAGCTACGAATACGTGAAGAAATCCGGTTGGCGGATCGATAAATTCAATGAATAGCAGCGAAGGGCTCAAATTATCCAATATGAACGAAAGAAAAACGCATAAATCCAAATAATGACGCATAAATCGTTCCAGATGCGCAAAAAAATTTATGCGTGTTTGTTGTGATTTATGCGTTTCTAGACAAATTTATGCGCGTCTATTCATTTTTTTACGCGCATTCCAGCAAAAGCGTTTTCAAATTTCCCTATCAAAAATAAAATAAAAATATTTTTTAATTGTCATATTTCCATCGATATGCAATATATCACTAATGTAAGCGGATACAAAATTAATCATAATTCATAATTGAACAATAATTATAAAAAGACGGTTGACGAGAGCGCGAATCCGATATATGATAGCAACAATCTATTTAGATATGTGATTCATTTCACGCAATTTAATTAGTTTAAAAGCTCTTGGATGATTTGATTAGGAGAGATTGCAATGAGAAGTGACATGATTAAAAAAGGGATCGACCGTGCGCCTCATAGGAGTCTATTGTATGCAACGGGCGTCAAAACGAAAGATTTGGAGAAGCCTTTCATCGGCGTCTGTAATTCATATATTGATATTATTCCAGGCCATAAACATTTGAATAAATTTGCTGAAATCGTCAAAGAGGCAATCTGGGAAGCAGGCGGGGTGCCATTCGAATTCAACACGATCGGTGTAGATGACGGAATCGCGATGGGGCATATCGGAATGCGTTACTCGCTGCCGAGCCGCGAACTGATTGCGGATTCTGCTGAAACAGTCATCAATGCACACTGGTTCGATGGTGTGTTCTACATTCCGAACTGTGATAAGATCACGCCTGGCATGCTGATGGCGGCGGTTCGGACGAATGTCCCTTCCGTCTTCGTATCAGGAGGACCGATGGAAGCGGGTGTTTCCTCATCAGGTTCACCACTCTCCCTCACATCTGTATTCGAAGGTGTCGGCGCATACAAATCTGGCAAAATGACGGCGGAAGAGCTTCTCGACATTGAAAACAATGCATGTCCGACATGCGGATCGTGCTCGGGAATGTTTACGGCGAACTCTATGAATTGCCTGATGGAAATGCTAGGTTTGGCATTGCCAGGCAATGGAACGATAGTCGCCACTTCCGATGAGCGTCATAAGCTCATCAAAGATGCGGCGAAGCACTTGGTTCGCATGGTGAAAGAGGGAGTCAAACCGCGTGATATCGTCACGAAGGAAGCGATCGATGATGCATTTGCACTCGATATGGCAATGGGCGGATCGACCAATACGGTTCTACATACATTGGCGATTGCACATGAAGCGGAAATCGAATATAGCGTCCAGGATATTAACAAAGTTGCCGAACGGGTTCCATATTTAGCGAAAATCATGCCGGCATCCGATATTTCCATGGATGATATTTTCAAAGCAGGCGGAGTCAGTTCTATCATCAATGAACTTACAAAAATACCTGGAGCCATCCATCCCGATCGCATTACGAT
>NZ_LQYA01000054.1:32626-47633 GCF_001531445.1 Sporosarcina koreensis | reverse complement strand
GACGAGCTACATAAGTGAAGATATCGAAGGACTCCCCCATTTGCAGGACTTGCCGGGCATCGCCCCAAACACGCGAGGACCATATCCGACGATGTACGTCGCACGCCCTTGGACTGTCCGCCAGTATGCGGGGTTCTCTACTGCCGAAGAAAGTAATGCGTTTTATAGAAGAAACTTGGCAATGGGACAAAAAGGCTTATCGGTCGCTTTCGATTTGGCAACTCACCGCGGCTATGATTCAGATCATCCTCGTGTGACAGGTGATGTCGGAAAAGCGGGTGTCGCGATCGATTCTGTAGAAGACATGAAAATTCTTTTTGACGGAATTCCGCTTGATCAGATGTCCGTTTCGATGACGATGAATGGGGCCGTATTGCCAATCATGGCCTTTTATATCGTTGCGGCGGAAGAGCAAGGTGTATCCCCGGAAAAACTTGCGGGCACGATTCAAAACGATATATTAAAAGAATATATGGTGAGGAACACATACATCTTTCCACCTGAAATGTCGATGCGAATCATTGCTGACATTTTTGAATACACATCCAAAAACATGCCGAAATTCAACTCGATATCAATTTCGGGCTACCATATGCAAGAAGCGGGGGCAACGGCGGATATCGAGCTTGCTTATACATTGGCGGATGGGCTTGAATATGTTCGGACCGGTTTGAAGGCGGGCATCGACATCGATTCATTCGCGCCTCGCCTATCGTTCTTTTGGGCGATTGGCATGAATTATTTCATGGAAATCGCGAAAATGCGGGCAGCACGCAAAATTTGGGCACAAATGATGCAGTCTTTCAATCCGTCCAATCCTAAATCCCTCGCTTTGCGAACACATTCCCAGACATCCGGGTGGAGTTTGACCGAGCAGGATCCTTTCAACAATGTGACGCGCACATTGGTGGAGGCGAATGCTGCGGCAATGGGGCATACGCAGTCATTGCATACGAATGCGCTCGATGAAGCGATTGCGTTACCGACGGATTTCTCGGCGAGGATTGCACGGAACACGCAATTGTTCCTTCAAGAGGAAACGAATATGACGAAAACGATCGATCCATGGGGTGGCTCCTATTATGTTGAAAGGCTGACTGCTGATCTAATGGAGAAAGCATGGGAGCTTATCGAGGAAATCGAAGACTTGGGTGGAATGGCAAAGGCGATTGAAACCGGATTGCCGAAGATGAAAATCGAAGAAGCTGCTGCCAAACGTCAAGCAAAAATAGACTCCCGTACTGAAACGATTGTTGGTGTAAATAAATATCGACTTGAAAAGGAAGAGCCTATCGACATATTGGAAATCGACAACACGGTCGTACGCCAAAAGCAGATTGATCGAATCAACCTTATGAAAGAAAAACGTGTTGAAGCTGAAGTGAATTCTGCTTTGCATGCCTTAACAGAGGCAGCACGCGATGGAAGCGGAAACCTTCTGGCACTATCGGTAAATGCAGCGCGTGCAAGGGCGACAATCGGAGAAATATCCGATGCAATCGAGAAAGTGTCCGGCAGGCATAAAGCGGTCATCCGGTCTGTAAGCGGCGTCTACAGTTCGAATTTCTCAAATGCGGAAGAAATCGAAGAAGTGAAAGCGATGTCTGTTGAGTTTTTGGAAAATGAAGGACGGCGCCCCCGCATTCTCATTGCGAAGATGGGTCAGGATGGCCATGACCGCGGTGCAAAAGTGATTGCCTCTTCATTTGCGGATTTAGGGTTCGACGTGGACATCGGTCCTTTATTCCAGACACCAGAAGAGACTGCATTACAGGCTGCGGAAAATGACGTTCATGTAATCGGAGTCAGTTCTCTCGCCGCGGGACATAAAACACTTGTTCCAGAATTGCGTAATGAGCTCTCGAAAATTGGAAGGGAAGACATTCTAATCGTTGTTGGCGGGGTCATTCCTGCACAAGATTACGACTTCCTACGTAAAAACGGCGCGACAGCCATTTTCGGACCGGGGACGGTCATACCTGTCGCTGCACAGAAAGTGATCGAAGACATATACCGTTCTCTCGGTTACGAGGAAGTGACGGAGTGAACAAAAAAGAACGTTTACAGGATGACAGTGCAATGCATGTAATGAACGGCATTGAGTCAAGGCATGATGGCATGGTTGCCCCGAAACGCAAACGATTTGTGAAAAAAGAGAAAGATATCAACGTCGATGGACTCTATGAAGAAATCGGCAAAGGATCGAGGCTGCATCTTTCCAAAGCGATCACGCTGTTGGAGAGCCGTGCGGAACAGGACCAGAAGGCAGGGCAGGAGTTGCTTCGTAAGCTGCTTCCGAAAACAGGAAAAAGCATTCGGATCGGCATTACTGGGGTCCCCGGAGCGGGAAAGAGCACATTCATAGAAGGGTTTGGACTTCAATTGGCGAAAATTGGCCATAAGGTGGCTGTGCTCGCCATCGACCCAAGTTCGACGGTGACAGGCGGGAGCATTTTGGGCGATAAGACGAGAATGGAGGCGTTGGCAAAACATCCGAATGCCTTCATCCGTCCATCGCCGTCTTCTGGCACCCTTGGAGGTGTCCATAAAAAGACGCGTGAAACGATGTTGCTTTGTGAAGCAGCTGGATATGACATCATCCTCATTGAAACGGTAGGTGTCGGTCAAAGTGAAACCGTTGTAAGAGGGATGGTCGATTTCTTCATGCTGCTCGTTTTGACAGGAGCGGGCGATGAGCTGCAAGGCATGAAAAAAGGGATCATGGAGCTGGCGGATTGTATGATCGTCCATAAAGCGGACGGTGATAATTTGAAGCTCGCGAAGAAGACGGTTAGGGAGTATCGACAACTTCTCCATTTCCTTCAACCGGCGACCCCCGGCTGGACGACGTCTGCCCTTCCTGTCTCATCGTTAGAACTCACCGGTTTTGAAACGGTGTGGGAAACGATCAAATCGTTCCAGGAGCACATGGTGGAAAGCGGTGTTTGGAATGAACGGAGGCAATCCCAGACGAAAGATTGGTTCCATTCGATGATCAGGGATCGATTGATCGATAGTTTCTTTTCACAGCAAGGCAAAAAAGAGCTTGTCGCGGATCTTGAAAAACAGTTGCTGACCGGTGAAATGACAGTTGCCAGCGCCGTGGATTGCATTCTTCCTATGGAATGACTATAGTCTTCCTTGTTTAACCAACTCTTTGAAATCCACTTTTTTGCAAGTATAACAACCAACTGCTATGATGAAAATATATTTTGAAAGGGGCAGATCCGAATGACAATGGATTTTAACTTTTATATGGAAGATATTACGAAGACAGCACGATCAGAAATGGAAGCAAGCGGCTATGAACAATTGACAACACCTGAAGAAGTAGAAGAGGCATTTAAACGCCCAGGAACGACGCTTGTCATGGTGAACTCCGTTTGTGGATGCGCAGGTGGAATTGCTCGTCCCGCTGCAGCCCACGCAGTCCATTATGATAAACGCCCTGATCATCTTGTCACTGTATTTGCTGGTCAAGACAAGGAAGCGACAGCATACGCACGCATGATCTTCGGTGAAGACCATCTGCCTTCATCCCCATCATTTGCATTATTGAAAGACGGAAAGCTCGTTGCGGAAGTCGGACGGTACGAGATTGAAGGACATGATCCGATGTCCGTCGTAACGAATCTACAAAGCCAATTCGAAGAGCATTGCGAGGAAATATAAAAAACAGTCCCGTGGGACTGTTTTTTTGTTCTTATAAAAGTACGCTCAAACCTATAAGGACAGTCGAAGCGACCATAGCCGCAATCATTAGATAGACAACAATTTTTTGCACTTTCTTATTGCTCATCGGACAAATCTCCTCGCATTATAGATACTTCCATTTTAACAGATTCCTTAAAATTCTCAAGATGTAGCGGATTTAATTAGAAAACGTTACAATGGATTGAAGGAGGCGTTCAAATGAAAAAAGTGGATCATATCGGAATTGCCATTAAAGATTTGAAGAATGCGCTGCCATATTACATAGAAACATTAGGATTGAAGCTGCTTGGAATTGAAGAGGTGGAGAGTCAAAAAGTGAAGGTTGCATTCATCGATGCAGGAAATTGCAAGCTCGAGCTTTTGGAACCGATCGGAGAAGACGGGGCGATTGCGAAATTCCTTGAAAAGCGCGGGGAAGGTATTCATCATATCGCTTTCGGTGTGACTGATATTCGAACACGTATGGAGGAGCTCAAGGAAAAGGGCGTTCAACTACTGCAAGATGAGCCTAAGCTGGGAGCAGGCAGTGCTGAAGTGGCCTTCATGCATCCGAAATCGTCTTTTGGGGTGTTGTACGAACTATGTGACAAAGGGGATAAGCCAAATGGACATTTATGATAAAATTAATGAATTATACGATAGGAAACGGGAAATAGAACTTGGTGGAGGAGACGAACGGATCGCAAAGCAGCACGAAAAAGGGAAATTGACTGCCCGGGAACGGATCGAACTTTTGCTCGATGAAGGGTCGTTTGTCGAGTTGAATCCTTTCGTCATACATAGGACACGTGATTTTGGAATGGACAAGCAGATAGGACCGGGTGACGGTGTCGTGACAGGATACGGAAAGATCGATGGCCGTCCAGTTTATTTATTCTCACAGGATTTTACCGTTTTCGGTGGCGCGCTTGGTGAAATGCATGCTATGAAGATTGCGAATGTCATGGATTTGGCTGCGAAGAATGGCGCCCCTTTCATCGGTTTGAACGATTCCGGCGGCGCACGTATACAAGAGGGAGTCGTATCACTTGATGGTTACGGTGAAATTTTCTATCGTAATGCGATTTATTCGGGGGTCATCCCTCAAATTTCTGTCATTTTAGGGCCATGTGCGGGTGGGGCGGTTTATTCCCCAGCTATTACTGATTTTGTATTCATGACGGATGAAACGAGCCAAATGTTTATTACCGGACCGAAAGTCATTGAAACGGTGACTGGTGAAAAAATTTCATCCGAAGATTTGGGTGGATCGAAAGTACATAATTCTATAAGCGGGAACGCCCACTTCCGTGGAAAAGACGAAAAGACGGTTCTGGAACAAGTACGGAATCTTCTGTCCTACCTTCCGCAAAACAATGACCAAAAAACTCCTATTCTTGCTGTGGAGTCGGAAGAAGACTACCGAAACGATTTGGCGGATATCGTTCCTTTTGAAACGATACGCCCTTACGATGTCCGTAAAGTCATTGAACAAGTCGTCGATGAAAATTCATTTCTCGAAGTGCAGGCAGAATTCGCAAAGAACGCGGTTGTCGGTTTTGCTCGGATGAAGGGCGAGTCGGTTGGTTTGATATGCAACCAACCGAAAGTGATGGCTGGAGGATTGGATATTAATTCGTCGGATAAGATTGCCCGCTTCATCAGAACATGTGATTCGTTCAATATTCCGCTTATTACATTCGAGGACGTTACAGGCTTCTTCCCGGGAGTAAAACAGGAGCATGGGGGGATCATCCGCCACGGTGCAAAAATCCTTTATGCCTATTCGGAAGCGACAGTTCCTAAAATTACAGTCATCTTACGAAAAGCATTCGGCGGGGCTTACGTTGCGTTGAACTCGAAAGCGATTGGTGCGGACGTTGTCTATGCATGGCCGAATGCAGAAATAGCCGTAATGGGAGCGGAAGGCGCAGCGAATATCATTTTTGCTCGAGAAATCGCAAATAGTGACAACCCGGATTCGACGAGAGATGAAAAAATCGAAGAGTACCGAGCGAAGTTTGCAAACCCATATGTCGCTGCTTCCCACGGAATGGTCGACGATGTCATCGATCCAAGGGAGACGCGCATCAAATTATTGCAAGCGCTTGAAATGATGAGGGATAAGCAAGAGACGCGCCCGAGAAAGAAACATGGCAACATCCCATTGTAATGATCGAACACGAAGGAGAGATGCATAGTGAATGCACAACGGCTATTGGATGAGTTTTTTGAACTTGTACAAATTGATTCTGAAACGAAACATGAAGAAGGAATTGTCTCTGTATTGAAAGAGAAAATGGAAAGCCTTGGTTTTACTGTTGTTGAAGACAACACAAAAGGAGTGACTGGACACGGTGCCGGAAACCTGATTGCAACTTTGAAGGGCACAGTGGAAGGCGCTGATCCGATTTACTTTACATGTCATATGGATACGGTCGTTCCCGGGAAAGGGATCAAGCCGGAATTGCGTGAGGACGGTTACATTTATTCGGATGGCACGACAATTCTAGGTGCGGACGATAAGGCGGGGATTGCCGCTTTATTTGAAATGGCAAGGGTATTGAAAGAAGACGTCAACCGGCATGGGGATATCCAATTCATTATTACAGCTGGAGAAGAAAGCGGACTTGTTGGGGCAAAGGCGATGGATCCATCATTGCTGATGGCGAAATACGGCTATGCAGTTGACAGTGACGGGAAAGTGGGCGGTATTGTTACTGCTGCCCCTTATCAGGCAAAACTTTGGACGACAATTCATGGCAAGACTGCCCATGCCGGAGTTGCTCCCGAAAAAGGTGTTTCAGCCATCAATATCGCTGCTAAATCGATTGCTGCGATGACGCTTGGTCGCATTGATTCGGAGACAACGGCAAACATTGGCCGTTTCGAGGGCGGACAGGCAACGAATATCGTCTGTGATGAAGTCCATATTTTATCGGAAGCACGTTCCATCATTTCCGCTAAGCTTGAGAAACAGACTGCCCATATGGTGGAAACGTTCGAAAAGACGGCTGCTGCCATGGGCGGAAAAGCGGAAACAGAAGTGAAGCTTATGTATCCGGGATTCAGCTTCGATGAAGATGCGGAAGTTGTGCAAACGGCAATGGAAGCGATCCGTAATGTCGGCAGAGAACCTGA
This sequence comes from Sporosarcina koreensis, assembly GCF_001531445.1. Taxonomy (GTDB): domain Bacteria; phylum Bacillota; class Bacilli; order Bacillales_A; family Planococcaceae; genus Sporosarcina; species Sporosarcina koreensis_C. The sequence goes on along the minus strand of NZ_LQYA01000054.1, from coordinate 40,799 downwards.
ACTCATGACAAGCGGCGGTGGAAGCGACGGCAACGTATTCAATGGGATTGGAGTTCCAACGGTGACATTGTCGGTCGGCTATGAGGAGATCCATACGAAAAATGAACGGATGCCTGTGGAAGAATTAAATAAGCTCACTGAATTATTGATAGAAATTGTTCGCGTTGCGGCGAGTAAGGGGGTTTAAGCGATGAGTGACGTAAAGGCGGTTATTGTTCAATGCGGACAAGAAGAATACGCTTTACCAGTCGATACAGTCGTCTCGATTGAAAAACTGGAACGGGTGAACCCGATCCCGCACTTGCCGGATTATATGCTTGGCTTGATGAAAATCAGAGGAGAATTAGTTCCGATTCTGGATTTTCAGCAAATCCTTTACGGTAAATCGGCTAAAGATGATCCGAATGCAAGAATCGTTGTCGTGCAAACCGAAAATCTGTTTATCGGGTTGCTAGTTCTTGATGCGAAGGAGATTCTGGATATTCCGGAAAGCAAATTGACCTCATCCGGCTTGATGGCCTATTCAAGAACGCCTTATTTCAAAACGGTCGCCAATCTCGAAGAGCGGATGATCACCGTTGTCGATGCTGAAATCCTGTCACAGACGTTGCCGGGTATGGATGAAATAGGAGAATATGTACAGTCACAGCGTATTCAAGAAAAATGAAAGAGAACCGGATGGATGCATCCATCCGGTTTTTCAATGAACCAATGGAGGTGAAGTAAATGGCAAATGACCGGGAACCACAGGCAAGAGTCATCCTTCATCTTGATATGAACAGTTTTTTCGCTTCCGTTGAGCAGGCCCATGATCCGAAATTGAAAGGGATACCAATGGCAGTTGCCGGAAATCCTAAAGAGCGGCGGGGGATCCTTGTCACATGCTCATACGAGGCGAGAGCGCTTGGCATATACACGACGATGCCTGTCGGCGAGGCGAAACGGATTTGTCCAAACCTTGTCATCGTGCCGCCTGACCATGAAAAATACAAGATTGCCTCCGACGCTGTCTTTACGATCTTAAGATCCTATACCGATCTAGTCGAGCCCGTCTCGATCGACGAAGCGTACATCGACATAACGAATATCGGTGGGTTGACAAGAGCCGTGCAAATTGCCGAACATATGCAACAGCGAATCCTTCATGAATTGGACCTTCCTTGTTCAATCGGAATTGCCCCGAACAAGTTTTTGGCGAAGACTGCTTCAGATATGAAAAAGCCCATGGGCATCACGATTTTACGGAAAAGGCAAATGCCGGATATTTTATGGCCACTTCCCGTCATAGAAATGCACGGGGTTGGGAAAAGTACAGAAAAACGGTTGAATGAAATAGGTATTTCCACCATCGGGGATTTGGCGAAAGCTGAGGAAACATTGATTAAAAGTACAATGGGTAAAAACGGCATAAGATTGCGAAACCGGGCGAATGGCGTTGATCATCGACCGGTCGATCCGGATGCGGCGGATGAAAGAAAAAGTGTGGGAAGCTCGACGACATTGCCGATTGACGAAACGGAACTTTCTGCATGTCTTGAAGTGTTCAGGCGATTGTCCGTGAAAGTCGCTCAGCGATTGGACAAGAGACAGTTGGCGGGGACTGTCGTCATGATACAAATCCGGACGTCAGATTGGCGAAACGCAACCAGAAGCCGGACAGTGCTCAATCCGCTCTATAAAGCGGAGGATTTATACAAAGAAGCGTCTGAACTTTTCAAACGTCATTGGAACAAGGAGCCGATCAGGCTGCTGGGAATTACGGTTTCCAATGTGATTCCGATACATGACTTACATGAACAATTATCATTCGACAGCTTCGAGAAATACGCCAAAGAAGCAAAAATGGACGAGCTCGTAACGGAGCTCGAGAAAAAATTCGGTCCAAACTCCGTTAAACGGGGGATGGGAGAAAGGTAGGCGCTCGTAATGGAAATAGTTTTCTTAGGAACCGGCGCCGGCATGCCGTCGAAGCAACGCAATACATCATCTTTGATTCTCAACCTATCTGCGGAGCAAGCGGGCTATTGGATGTTCGATTGCGGGGAGGCCACACAGCATCAATTGCTTAGAACATCGATCAAACCGAGAAAAATAAATAAGATTTTCATCACACATCTGCATGGTGATCATATTTTCGGATTGCCAGGATTCCTGGGATCTCGCTCGTTTTTAGGCGGAGAAGAAGAATTGATCATATACGGACCAGTGGGAATAAAGGAATGGATTTTGACATCACTCCGTCTAACGAAAACACATTTGACGTATCCATTGAAAATCAAAGAAATCGAAGAAGGAATCATCTTTGTGGATGATCAATTCAAGGTAACTACACAAGAACTGGAGCACGTCATCCAATGTTTCGGTTTTAGAATCGAGCAGCAGCCATTGCCCGGCAAGCTTTTTGTAGAAAAAGCATTCGAATCGGGTGTGCCGAAAGGCCCTTTATTGAAAAAGTTGAAAGATGGGGAAGACGTAAAACTGGCCGATGGACGAATCGTTTACAGCAAAGACGTTACGGGAGAGGCTCAAAAAGGTTTTACGGTTGCTGTTCTCGGGGATACAAAATACTGTTCTGCTGCTGTTCAATTGGCGGAAGAGGCAGACATCCTCATCCATGAAGCGACATTTGACAATGAAACAGGTGACCTTGCGAAAGAGTATGGCCATTCGACAATAGGTGACGCGGCAAAAACAGCGAAAGAGGCAAATGTGAAGGCACTTATCGCAAATCATATTAGTGCGCGGTTCACCCATGCGGATATAGCTAATTTAAAGGAACAAGGAAGCGATATATTTCCGAACGTATATGTTGCAGAAGACTTCAGCCATTTTGAATGGAAAAATGAGCAGTTAACCAAAAAATAAAGCTGCCGCGGTCAATCTTGACAAGCGGCAGCGTTACTTATTAAAAAGTCCACCCTCGATCATATTGTGTAGGCGGCTCGATTGCAACGCCCAATTCCTTCGCTGCTGAATAAGCCCAATACGGATTCCGCAGCAACTCCCTGGCTAACAGTACAACATCTGCGCGGCCATTCTTCAATACTTCCTCTGCCTGCAACCCCGTTGTAATGAGCCCAACAGCTCCAGTCGCTATACCTGTTTCTTTTCGTATTTGCTCAGCAAACGGCACTTGATAGCCTGGAAATACATCAATCTTCGCGGGAACGACAGCTCCAGAACTCACGTCTATCAAATCAACATCTTGCGTTTTCATCCAATTTACCATTTCGGTGTATTGAGAAGTTGTCATGCCGCCATCCACGTAATCCTCCGCCGATATCCGTACGAATAGAGGGCCGTCCCAGACGGTACGGACAGAATCGATAATTTCACGTAAAATGCGATAGCGATTTTCTGAAGGGCCTCCATATTCATCATCCCTTTTATTTGCCAATGGCGATAGGAATTCATTGATCAAATAACCGTGAGCGGCATGCAGTTCAATCACATCAAAGTCTGCTTCTTTCGCACGGACAGCAGCATCTTTGAAAGCATCCACTGTCTCCCTGATTTCCGCTAGGGACATTTCAACTGGTGTTTTGTACTGATCATTGAAGCGAATGGCACTTGGCGCGTAAATATCGCCATCCACCGTTGCCTTTCTGCCTGCATGTGCTAACTGGATGCCGGTCTTTGCTCCATGCTGTTTCATAAGACGAACAACTTCAGAAAGTCCTTCCACATGATCATCGCTCCAAATGCCAAGATCACGATATGAGATTCTGCCCTCCGGCAATACGGCGGTCGCCTCCACGATAATCAATCCGGCTTGCCCGACAGCACGAGTGGCATAGTGGATTTTATGCCAATCCTCGACTTTTCCATCCAAGTTATGGCTTGAGTACATGCACATCGGTGCCATTACAATTCTATTTTTCAATTCCACTCCACGAATTGTATATGGTTCAAATAACTTTGCCACTTCAATTCCCCCTCATTTATGAAGAAGGTGCTCCCAAATCCCGAGAACGCCTTTCTGCACTATTGATGCATTCAAAGATCGTTTCTTTGAATAAACGACTTTCAAGCGCTTTTATGCCAGCTTCCGTAGTGCCCCCTGGACTTGTTACATTCCGCCTTAACAGACTAGGCTCTTCGCCGGTTTGGCGCAACATTGCGGCGGCACCTTCGAATGTCTGAAGAATCAGCTCGCGTGCGACTTCATTTGAAAGTCCCTTTGCAATTGCAGCTTCTTCCAATGCCTCCACCATATAATAGACATATGCAGGACCGCTGCCGGATAAAGCTGTTACTGTATGCAACTCATCCTCGTCCACTTCTTTCACAACCCCGATCGATGACAGAAGATCCAAAATCTGTTTCCTTATCTTTGAATCCACTAACGCATTCATCGAAACACCGCTTGCGGATTTACCGATAGTTGCAGACGTATTTGGCATGGAACGTGCGACAGGGCGATTGCCAAGTCCTTTTTCGATCGTTTCAATCGACACACCTGCGATAACGGATAAAACAGCAGTTTCATCTTTTACATAATCGGAGATATCGTTCATCGCTTGTTGGATATCTTTCGGTTTCGTCGCCAAAACGATGAGCTCTGCTTTTCGCAAAGCATTTCGCTCACTATCGACGATAGAAACCCCATATGATTTCTGTATGAAGGAAAGTCTCTCATCGTCGGATTTATTCATCACATAAATATCGTTGGCTTGCATGACTTCATTATTCAGTATACCAGCGATAATCGCTTCTGCCATGGAACCGGCTCCTACAAAAACAATCGTTCCCATCTTCATCAGTCCTTTCATGTAAATAAAAAAGCGTTTCCATCCCGATATGATCAGGACGAAAACGCATGTTTCCGCGATACCACCTAAATTTGCCGATGCAATCCGGCACAACTTACTAGCTTTCGTAACGTGAAAGGGACGGCCGTGTTTCCATGGCAGCTCGGAAGCAGGTTCGGGGCAGGAGAGGGAAGGCGGCTCTCAGTCGGTGACCGCGTTTCCTGTATCCTTCACTGCCCTTACTCGTCTTCTTCAACGCTCGAGTATTGTAAATTATAGTGATTATTGCACGTTGTCAGATAAAAGTCAATGGTTATAGACCTTCTTGGAAGAGATAAATAACACCGACGACAAATACTATGGTCAGGACAGTAAATAGAACTTTCCACACACTGATTGGAGCCTTGCCACTCACTTTTCCGGTTTGGCCATTTACGAGGAACCGGTACACAGTATTATTGAAGGTAAAGGAAGATATCCAAAGCGGCAATAAAATATGCTTAAATGTTATTCCGTCATATGACGTATCCACCTTCACTATTCTCACTTCATCACCTGTTTCCTTGCGAAGGATTCCACTCCGTATCCGTTGGTCGATAATCCCACGGGCTGAGGACCAGCCCTCTTTTAACGGAATCGAATAGCGCTCAGCGAGAAAGCCCGATAAATACTCCGTCCTATAGTCTAGTAAGCCGCCAAGTTGAAAAGGCTCCACCTTATCAATCAAACCAGAGGCGACATTACGTGATGCCTTGACTAATATATCATCGAAAAATTTGTTATATCTTCCATATTCGGTGCGCCATCTGATTTTCCTAACTTGTTCCGTAACCTGTTCCATCTTTCCATCGCGATGAACAGTTCTAGTCTCCGTGACATAATAATATGTACCTATCCTGACTGTATAGGAAGATTTTGTATGAGAGTCGAACGTCCAATAGGGGATATACGTGCCGCTTATTTTTTGCAACTCATAATCCTTCTTTAACCTGGATGGCGCAAAATACCGTTTGGATATCCACGTCTTAAACTTCTCAACGGCCTGTTCCTTTGAGATTTGAAAAGGAAGGACCAATGCGGGCTTGATGCCGGCGTCATGTTCAGTGACGGTGATATGGGAAGAACCGCAGAAGGTGCAGAAATCGGCGACCTTATCGTTGTCTAATAGGGTTTCGGCTCCACAGTTATCACATTTGAAAACACGTTTCTCGTTGCTCCAACTATGATCAGCATGATCTAATGCATCTAAATAATCGTGTTCTGTCGTATTTTCTCGGGTTGCTTCAATTTCCACTTCCGTCCCGCAAAAAGGGCATTTCAATCCTCGTGTCACAGGGTCATAGACTGTATTTCCACCGCACGAACCACATTGGTTCACTTCCGTTTCTTCAATCGTTCCATCATCTAGTACTTCTTTGTCCACATTCGTCATCCCATCACCCCATTACGGTCAGCCGTCTAGGCCCTCTCCACAATCTCCACAAAACTTAGCGTATGGTCCATTTTTTGCACCGCATCCCGCACATTTTTTCTCCGTCACTTGTTTGGCGCCACATTCCCCACAGAATTTTGACCCTTCTTTTATTTCTGTTTGGCAATTGACACATGGAACCTTCTTCTCTTGAACTGACATACCACATTCTGGGCAGAACTTTGCCGTTGTCCGAATTTGCGCTTGGCAGTGCGGACATGCCATTTTTGCCGGTTCAGTTGGAGGAGCTGGCTGTTGCTGATTTGAAGTGAAGGCTCCTGCCATCGCATTTCCGATTGCAGCTCCGACTCCGATGCCGGCACCTGTCGCGGCCATTCCACCGCCTTCATTTTTGGCTGCATCACGGATTGCTTCCGCTGCCTGGTATTGTGTATACGTATTCATATTGCCGAGTACGCCCATCGTTGTCCGCTTATCCATTGCCTGTTCTACTTCTTTTGGAAGGGACAAGTTTTCAATATAGAGGGAAGTGATGTCGAAGCCAAATTCAGCAAAGCGCTCTTTCATCTTCTCTCTACCTTGTGTACTTAGTTCGTCATAATGCATCGCAAGGTCAAGTGCAGGTATTTGCGATTCGGCAAATAGGTCCGTCAAGCCGGAAAGAATCATTTTCTTCAAATGGTTTTCGATACTACTCGTATCATATGAACTGCTTGTACCGAATAGTTCCTTTAAGAAACGGGCAGCATCAGCAACTTTGTAAGAGTAAATACCATAGCCGCGCAATCGGATCATCCCAAAATCAGCATCGCGCATCATGATCGGATTGGAAGTTCCCCATTTTTGATTAATGAACTGCTTTGTATTCACAAAATATACTTCCGCCTTAAAAGGGGAGTTGAATCCAGTTTTCCAGGACTTCAGCTTCGTTAAAATAGGCATGTTTTGCGTATATAGGACGTGATGGCCAGGCGTGAACACATCGGCGATTTCGCCTTCGTTCACGAATACCGCAACTTGCGATTCACGGACGATCAAACTGGCACCCATCTTGATCTCGTGGTTTTGTACCGGAAAACGATACACCATTGTATTGGAGCTTTGGTCCGTCCATTCTATGACTTCGATAAATTGGCTTTTGAAAAAATTGAAAATCCCCATATCGATCCTCCTAGTAAAAAAGTTATCGTCATTATAGCATACTACGGATAATTCGAATAAAGGTTTCAAGAATGTAGGTTTTTCAAGGGTGACGGAACTTTAGAAAAGATGTACAATGGTCTGAATAGCCATTCATAAATACTAAATCTGATGAAATTCGAAGGAGTATACTTATATGATCCATAAAATTGAAATTCCGACGCCTTTTGCTGTCGGCGATGTCAACGCATTCGTCGTAAAAGGTGATGCACTATCACTTGTTGACGCTGGCCCTAAGACACCAGAGGCATATGAAGCATTGAAACGTGGCCTTAAGGAAGTCGGCTATACAATCAATGATATAGAGCAAGTTGTTTTAACTCATCATCATCCCGATCACGCCGGCTGGATGGATGCATTTGATAACGCGGAAGTGATCGGTCACCCGTACAACGACCTTTGGCTTAAAAGAGACGAGTCGTTCATGGAATACCATGACCGTTTTTATTTGCAATGCCTGAAAGAAGAAGGAGTACCTGAGCACTATTTCAATTGGGTAGAAAAGATGAAACGCCCAATCCGATTGATGGGTGACCGAACACTCGACAGGATTATCGGGGAAGGCGACGAATGGGACGGACATACGGGCTGGATTGTCATGGAAACGCTAGGACATGCGCAAAGCCATATTGCCCTGTTCAATGAAAAGACGGGGGAAATGATTGGGGGAGATCTCGTGCTGGAAAAAGTTTCTTCAAATCCTTTAATCGAACCACCCGCAGACCGTGAAGCCGCTCGCCCGAAATCATTGTTGCAATACAATGCTTCATTGACACGGCTATTAGACCTG
>NZ_LQYA01000054.1:0-32554 GCF_001531445.1 Sporosarcina koreensis | reverse complement strand
CCCAACCGCCTATGAAAAAGAACTTGGTCTGACACTTTCTGAGACAATCGGACAAACGGATTATTTAGTATCAAAAGGACTTGTACGAGAAACGGTTGGAGAAGGTGGAATTTTGAATTATGAACAATCGTAAGACAGTTTTAGTGACAGGGGCAACGAGTGGTGTCGGCTATGCAACGGCGATGCGACTATTATCCAATACCGACCGGTACATGGTTTATGCAACAGGAAGAGCACCAGACAAACTTTGGGAATTGCAAAATGAAGGGGCTGTTGCCATTCCAGCGGATATTACGAATAAGGACGAGACGGAAAATCTATTGGAGCAGACGGGCTCCTTGGATATCGTTATTTTTTCAGCTGGAGTGGGGTATTTTGAAGCTGCACATCTACTTTCCGAGAACGCGATCCGATCAATGATAGATACAAATTTCATTGCACCGGTTGAACTGACGAAACACGTCCTTCCACAAATGTTGGAACAACGGAAAGGGCATCTCATTTACATTGGTTCTCAAGCAGGAAAAGTAGCAACACCAAAAGCTTCGGTATATGCAGCATCAAAGCATGCATTAATCGGTTATACGAACGCGCTGCGCATGGAAGTCGCCCCTTTCGGCATTCATGTTTCCATAGTTCATCCAGGTCCGATTGACACGCCATTCATAGACGGGGCGGACAGAACGGGAAACTATCGTTCTTCGCTCGGCAAGCAGCTGTTGCAAGTCGGCACTGTTGCAGATGCGATCGTTCAAACGATCGAAAAACCTGTTCGCGAAATCAATCTGCCGGGCATTATGGGGCTCACAAGCAAACTGTACGGGATTGCACCAGGCCTAGTTGAAAAAGTGGGTCGCAAGTATTTCATAAAGAAATAAGGGGATTAAGTATGAACTTAAAAGTAGGAGATGTCATTTCATTCGAACGGACTTTCACTGAAGAAGATGTGGAATTATTTACGAAAGTATCTTGGGATGAAGGAACCCACCATGTAACGCCGGACGAACAAGGGAGGCTAGTCATTCAAGGTTTGTTGACTGCCACATTACCGACTAAGATCGGAGGAGAACAAAATGTGCTTGCTCGGACTATGAATTTCGAGTTTTTGCGACCGGTTTTCACAGGAGATACGATTATTTGCAATGTGACGATAGATGTTTTTGAAAAACAGGAAAATAATCGGACATCTATCAAGGCATCTTTCATGTGCATGAATCAAAATGGGAAAGAAGTATTGACAGGCAGTTTCGCTGGCGTGATTCTTTGAATAGTAAGGGAGTGTCCTGAAAGAATGGATCGAGAAGGCGCCTTACTTCGAGCGCAAATGTTCCCATTTACACGCTCGGAGTTCTCATTCATAGATGATGAGTTCTCGTTTACACTTTTAGACTACTCGTCCATCGACGATAAGTTCTTGTTCACGCACTTAGACTTCTCATTCCTCGCTAATAAGTTCTCGTTCTCCCGTAAGACGACTAGCTTTGAATGCGCTACGTCTTTTTTAGAGAAATAGAGCTGTCCAGACGACTTCATGGACGGCTCTTTAACCGTTAATAATCGTAATCCGCAGTCTCTTGTTCCAATATTTCCGCTAATCGATCCGAGACAACTGCACCATAATTGATAACTCTACTTTCCGGATAATAAACGGTTCTTGTCATTGTTCCGTCTTCCAGTTCCATTCCGAAAAATACCCTCGGCCCCGAGCCCCTCTCGTCAAATACCGCCGGATCATAGGGCAGGGCAAGTAGCTCATCAACAAATTCATCTATCCGCTCCTGCGAGAATTCACCGACAATCGATAGGTCATATGTGCTTTGGAGGACAATCCTTTCGACTTTGCCGTCAATATCCAAAAAGTCACCAATAGTTTCAGCATTTTCCGGATGAGAAACCTCGTAGACTTTTCCATCGGCCACTATTCTGAATGCCGGATCATAGCCTTCCATTTCATAAAGTTTTGTTCCTACATCCAAGTAGGCAGCATCTCCGTTTTTCAATTGGTAATTGGCACCTGCATGACCGTCCATCTTAAAAGTCACTTCTCCTAGTTCGGTACCTACAGGCCACTCTTCTTTTAACTGATTCACTTCATAATTATTTACATAATCAGAATCATTCCATTGAATGATATCGACCCAATCAATTACCGACTGTGTTAGTCGTGACTGCCCAAAACCTTGCAAAAACTGCCCATTCGAACAACCTGCTATGATGAATATGCCGCATAAAAGCACCAGAAGTTTCCTCATATTGTCATCTCCTTTACGAAATAGACGGGTCATAGATGGATAATGTTACATATATGTACAAATGGAAAGAGCATGATCCCCAAATAGGACCATGCTCTTCTTTCCGCACCGGAAAATTTGATTGTTTGTTCACCTGCTTCAAACTGTTCTTCCTGACAAACTATAAACGCCCGTCAGTGCAGTTTGATGGTACTGACCCCTAACTTTACAAAATTTAGCCCTTATTGTGATCGGCTGTATGGGGTGTCAGCTTCAAGTTGCACTTCCACAAAAAACCTACCTATTACCGTACTAAAGTGGCCGGAGCAATATCCTTTTTCTCCGGACGAGTGAACACTTGCCAGTAAAGCAAATTTTCCGCCAAGGCTGTGCAAATCTTCGTGGAATCGACCATCATTCAATTTCTTCCACTTTCGTTCTGCCTTGTAATCTACAAATACCCCTCTCCTTTATAGGATAAACATCTTTTTTTATGTTTTTTATTTTTTTGCCTTCAACTTTTTTCATTTATCAATTGCTCTTGTGCTAATCGGACCATTTCTTTCACCATATTTCCACCAATCGGTCCACCGATTTTCCCTGCTTGTTCTGATGTCAGTTTGCCATTGTACTCTTCCGAAAGGGGGATGCCTAACTCCTTCGCAATTTCGAATTTCACCGCGTCAGGCCGTTCGTCATCGACTGTAAATCCTTTTGCTTTCATGACATCCACTTTCAGTTGATTCAATTGTTTCCGTGCCTCAGGAACTAAAATACGATTATTGCGTCCCATCCACTCATCTCCTTTCAACCATATTCTTTCCCGAATATAAAAAATGATGATGAAAGTATTGAAATATCGTTTCATGAATGCATAAGCAGTCCAACATGTTATACTAAATCGAAATGATACTGTTGACCAAACCGATTCGAAACAGGAGGTGAGCTTGGATATGAAAACTGTTACCATCGAACATATCGTAAAGCGATTCTCATTGGAAGTTCTTGTTGGACATCATATGTTGGATAAAACCTTGAAAAAGACGAAAGTCAGAAGACCAGGCTTGGAATTCATGGATAAATTCGACTTTATTGCAACAGAGCATGTCCAAATCCTTGGGAAGAATGAAATCAACTATTTACATACGCTGTCAGATGACGAATGCAAGCTTCGCATTGCAAATATTGTCCAATACGATCCACCTTGCATCATCATTACATCCAATCAGGCAGAGCCGCTTGGATTACGGCAATATTGCACTGAAGAACATATACCCGTCTTGCGGACGCCAGATTCGACGAGTGAAATGAGCGCGAAGCTGGATGCATACGTCACGAAAGAAATGGCTCCTGAAATTGCGGTCCATGGGGTGTGCGTAAATGTAGCCGGGATCGGAATCCTTCTTCGCGGCAAGTCAGGGGTGGGGAAGAGTGAAACGGCACATACGTTGATCGGCCGGGGGCATAGATTGATTGCAGACGATATCGTCGTACTTAAAAAACTTAGCCCGCAAACGCTTCTTGGAACCCATGACGAAAAGAATAGGGAATTCCTCGCGTTGCGTAGCATCGGCCTGCTAAATGTAGTAAGACTTTATGGACGGGCGGCATTTCAGGAAGAGAGCCGGATTGCGCTCGATATTGAATTGACCGAATGGAAGGATAATGCATTGAATAATGAACTTGAACTCGATACGAAATTCAAGTCATATATGGATGTTCCTATTCCGCATATCCAAATTCAATTGCAGCCGGGAAGAGATGTAGCCGGCTTGATCGAGGCGGCAGCGAATAACTGGTATTTACAGCAGCAAGGGTATAGTGCTGCAGAAGAATTCAAGAAACGGCTTGAGTCTGAATTTAATGAATGAAACCATGGAAAAGAGGTCCGTCATGAAACAGCAGATGAAAATGGTACTTGAAATGGATGATATGCAGTGTCAAAACCATATGAAATTGCATGGTGAAGAGCTTTTTCAGTTCATGCTGGAAAATCTTGGATCGTCGGATGGCGAGCTGCGCGATGAAACAATCTACAGATTGCTCGTTAAATTACTTACAGGGCAACACTTGAATATCATTCAATTAATCGGTGCTTGCAAGGAGCTACTTACGGATCAATATTTATTCGCATCGATTGGTGAAAAGGATTCGGATGATGTGTTTATCCGTTCATTCTCAACGCTTTGGCTCACTGGATTATTTTGGTTGGATCAAGAACATCCTTTTATGGATCAGGAATTACGACGTAAAGCGATGGAGGCAAGTGCATCTTATCTCTCGCTAGAACAAGATACGCGTGGATTTGTAGAAGGAAAAGGATGGGCGCATAGCATTGCCCATGGTGCGGACCTGGCGGCAGTTATCGCAAGTCATCCTGAAGTGGAGAAGAGATTGATTCCAGTTATTTTGGAAGGTGTATCTGCTTGCTTTTGGAAAGGTGGCGTCTATGTCGATGATGAGGATGAACGTTTAGTAGCTATTATCTTATCCTTGGCGAACACAGAGTATCCAGAAGATATTGTGGTAGAGTGGATCGAGCAAGTCTTTGATAAGTTGGATAGGGAGATACCGGAAGAAGGATATTCCCAAACGTTTTATCATGCTCGTACAAACATACTTCAATTCATGAAGACATTGTATTTTGCATTGAAAAAGTCCAAGCGCTATCCTAAATTGCAAAGCACAGCCTCTTTTTTCATTCAGAAGTGGCAAAATGTATAACCTGAAAAACCGATGGATTGATCCATCGGTTTTTATTTATGAATCTCCCTCATCAAAGCATTGTCCACCATTTGACTAATATATTTCAGCGTTTTTAGTTCCGCTTCTTCCAAACTATGATCCATTCGATTATTCAATATATTTGTCATCATGCCTTGCCATAAAAGATTAGTCATTTCATTAAGGGAATCCACTTGGAGTTCATCGACAAGCCCTTCTTTTGCAGCTAGTTGCAAAAGCGATTTGCCGCGTTTCGTCATACTCCGTTCAAACAAAATCGGTTTCAATTCTTCCGGGATATTGATCAACTCAGAAGGGTATATCTCATAGTATCGTTCAATCATTTTTTCCGGATGGTCACCAAGATCCATAATGAAAACTGCATGGAAAATGGCGGGCTTCTGGAATGAGTGTCTACAGAAGCATTCCCATGCGAGCATATATTTCTCCAAATACGTTTGGCCTTTCTCCATAATAACAGTGACTTCCTCAGTATACTCTTTCAGCAATTTCATCGATGCAAAGAAAATCAGATGTGAAACTTCTCCAAAATAATTGTAGATCGTCGCACTATTGTACCCCGCACGATCAGCAACTTTCCTGATTGTCACCTGGTCGATGCCGTCCTCATTTATTATTTCCACAGTCGCATCGATAAAATATTTCCACATACGGCTCATTTGGATTTTTTTATTGCTCAAACTTATCACTCCTTCCCACAAAATTATTTTTCCGGCAGCAACATATTTTAATTATACATTATTTGCATAATAGTAAATCACAATAGTACATTGTTCTATCATTTCCCTTGTGGTAGAATAATCAATATTAGTAAATAATCATGATTAGTATATTTTATCTGATTACGATTCTAGTTTCAATCCAATCTTCTGGATTACTATCAACCAAGCAATGTGTTTCATTTCAATCGTATCGCTGAAAGCGCTGTCAAAAGGAGGAATGGCGTCACAATCTTGTAAGAGAAAATAAATAGGGGTGGGGAAAATGAATAAAGTACGAATTGATCCATTTATCTTTTGGGCATCAATAGCAGTCATTATAGCGGCAACTATTTTGCTAGTTGTCAATCGTTCAACTGCGGAGCCGTATTTAGACGATATGATGACTGCTATCACGTATAAAATGGATTGGGCTTTTCAGTTCTTGACAATCGGTTTGTTTATCCTTTTGATCTGGTTGGCATTCAGCCGCTATGGAAAGATTTCATTAGGCGAAGGCAAGCCAGAGTTTTCAACGTTTAGCTGGGGGACAATGCTTTTCACGGCAGGCATGGGGACTAGCATCATGTATTGGTCAATGCTTGAACCGATTTTCTATTTTACTGGCCCCCCGTTCGGTATTGAAGGGGAAAGTAAAGAGGCTGCCGAATGGGCTTTGACGTACGGCCTGTTTCATTGGGGCGTTTCTGCATGGTCACTCTATGCGTTTCCGACAGTAGTCATTGCTTATTCTTATTTCATCAAAAAACGCCCATCTTTGAAAATGAGTGTCGCCCTCAGTGGTGCCCTCGGTAAATATGCAGATGGCTGGTTAGGCAAGTTGATTGATATTCTTGTCATTTGGAGTTTGGTTGGAGGTTTAGGGACATCGCTTGGATTAGGAGTTCCAATGGTGTCTGCAGTTGTAGGAGATATTTTAGGCATTGAACAGACTCTTACACTCGATGCCATTATTGTTATTTGTATTACAATTATTTACTCGGCGAGCGCATATTTAGGTATCCATAAAGGTATCCGAAGATTGAGCGACATTAATGTATACCTGGCATTGGCTCTTGCCATTTTCGTTTTCATCGCTGGACCGACGTTATTCATTTTGACATACTTCACGAATAGCTTTGGAATGATGATTCAGAATTTCGCCATGATGAGTTTTTATACAGATCCCATCAGTCAAGGCGGCTTTCCGCAAGGCTGGACAGTCTTCTATTGGGCTTGGTTCGCAGCGACAGCTCCATTCATGGGTCTATTCGTCGCTAGAATTTCGAAAGGTAGAACGATCCGTCAATTAATCACCCATATGCTGCTATGGGGTTCTATCGGTGGTTGGATTTACTTTATGGTTTTCGGCGGTTATACGATGAACTTGCAATTGCAAGATCTCCTTCCGGTCAAGGATATTTTAGCGGAAAGCGGAGGGCCAGCTTCCATCGTTGCCATATTGAAATCATTGCCATTAAGTTCTGTTGTATTGCCGTTCTTCGTCCTACTGGCTGTTATTTTCCTTTCAACGTCAATGGACTCGGCAACGTATATCCTCTCGGCCACTGCAACGAAGGAATTAGGGGAAGGGCAAGAGCCTGCAAGATGGCATCGGATGATATGGGGAGCAATTTTGGCAACGATATCTATCTCGCTGTTGCTAATCGGCGGACTACGTGTCATCCAAACGTCTGCAGTTGTCGTATCGGTGCCGATTTATATCTTTTATCTTCTACTTGTCGTCTCTCTCTTAAGATGGCTGAAGCAGGACTTTCCAAAAGCATAATACAGTTGATCATTTAGGAGGTTTTTATAATGGTTTTCAACGTACGTGAAACGAATCGAGTCGTTCAAACTGATTTTCCGAGAAAAGTTAAAGAAGTGAATAATATATGGATTCCGATGTCGGATGGTACCCGGCTTTCCGCGAAGATTTGGCTTCCGGAAGATGCTGTGAACAATCCGGTCCCTGCAATCCTTGAGTATATACCGTATCGAAAAGATGACTTTACAGCTTTAAGAGATTCATTGCGACATCCGTATTTTGCAGGTCATGGCTATGCAAGCATACGTGTCGATTTACGGGGATCGGGCGATTCCGATGGGATTATGTACGATGAATATTTGAAGCAGGAGCAGGATGACGCATTGGAAGTGCTCTCTTGGATTTCCGAACAGCCATGGTTTACTGGCGGCATCGGTATGATAGGAAAATCATGGGGTGGTTTCAATGGTCTGCAAGTGGCAGCAAGAAGACATCCATCTTTAAAAGCGATTATCACACTTTGTTCAACGGACGATCGTTATGCAGATGACGTTCATTACAAAGGGGGTGCGATGCTTGCTTCGGATATGCTTTGGTGGGCCTCCACGATGCTTGCCTATAATGCGCGTCCTGCAGATCCGGCTGTAGTGGGGGATGCATGGCGTGACAATTGGCTGGAACGGATGGAGAAAACGCCTCCTTTTGTTGAAGAGTGGGTTAGACACCAACATCGAGACGAGTATTGGAAACATGGTTCAGTTTGTGAAAACTACGATGACATTGATATTCCTGTATATGCAGTTGGTGGATGGGCGGATGGCTATACGAATGCCATTCCGCGTCTATTGGAAGGGTTGAAAGGCCCCCGTAAAGGATTAATCGGCCCATGGGCACATGAATACCCCGAAATGGCAGTTCCTGGACCACAAATAGGCTTCCTTCAAGAGTGCCTAAGATGGTGGGACCACTGGTTGAAAGGGGTCGATACCGGCATCATGGAGGAACCGATGCTAAGAGCATGGATTCAAGACAGTGTCCCGCCTCAAACTGATTACTTTGTGCGACCGGGCCACTGGGTGGCGGAAGAGCAATGGCCGCCTGCAAATCCCATGAATAAACGTTACTATTTGGACCACCCGAAATTGAAAACAGATATAGCTGATGAAAAAGAAATTAAAGTCGGAAGCGTCCAGCAGCACGGTCTCCATGCAGGCGTATTCTGTCCGTTTGGTCAACCGGGCGACTTGCCTGGCGATCAAAGGAATGAAAATGGCTATGCCGTCGTATTCGACTCAGTTCCGGTAGAAGAGCCTGTCCATATTTTAGGGCACCCGTCATTCACTGTTGAACTTTCTTCCGACAAACCAAATGCTTTACTCTCAGTTCGGTTGAATGATGTAGCACCCGATGGTTCATCCACACGTGTGACATGGGGACTACTGAACCTTACGCATCGGAACAGCCATGAGTTTCCTGAACATCTAGTACCTGGAGAAAAATATTGCATTACGGTTGACATGAATGCGATCGGCCATAAGCTGGAAAAAGGGCATCGTTGGCAATTGGCGATATCGCCTACGTATTGGCCGCATGCTTGGCCATCTCCCGAAGAAGCGACGTTGACAGTCTATCCATCAGAGAAGACATTCCTGTCATTACCTGTCAGGGAACCAAAGACGATTGATCTAGAGCTTAAGCCATTCCAACAACCGGAAACAGCTGCAGTGTTGGAAAAGGATATATTGCGTGAAGCCGAAAGGACCCGCATCATTTCCCATGACGTTGTATCAAATGTATGGACGCTCGATGATTTCTCGGATGAAGGAGCGAGAAAACTGCATGTCAATGGGATTGAATACGGAAGTACAAATCACAATATGTACACAGTCAAAGAAGGGGAGCCGTTGACTGCGAAAGTACAATGTGATTGGACATTGTCGGTTGGTAGGGATGAATGGCAGACGAGTCTAGAAACGACGAGTACGATGACAGCGGATGATCAGAACTTCTATTTGATGAACCGTTTAATTGCATATGAAGGGGAAGAAGAAGTCTTCAATCGAACATGGGAAACTTCAATCCCAAGGAAGTTTGTATAAAATATTCATAGGTCTGGAAAGTGACTGTACCTAGTCTCTTTCCACCCTATGTTTTTTGTGCGCCATCAAAAATATATAATAGGGGAAACGTGTATGCTATCCATGATTCTTACCATCATCACCATCAACTTGGCGTATGTGTCGTTATTCACATTGCGCGTCCTATTTACGTTCAAAGGCCTTCGTGTCATCGCATCTGTCGTTTCAATGGCAGAGGTGTTCATCTATTTAATGGGGTTGACATTGGTGCTTGACAACCTTGATAAGCCTATCAATATTGCAGCGTACTGTTTCGGTTGGGGTCTCGGTGTATACGTAGGAAGCCGAATTGAGAAAAAGCTGGCGCTCGGCTATACGGTTTTCGAAGTCGTCGTCAATGACACAGACATGGATATTTGCAGGCAATTACGGGAGAAAAACTATGGTGTAACGTCTTGGTTTGCGGATGGTAAGGACGGCAAACGCCTTGTCATGAAAGTTCTTGCCAAGCGAAAAGATGAACAGAAGCTTCGAAACACCATCTTGGACATTACACCGAAAGCGTTCATCATCTCCTACGAACCGACGACGTTCAACGGCGGGTTCCTAGTAAAGCATTTAAGGTAATTTGAAAGGGAATAAACATGTTCTTGTTATTGTGTGAAGTTTTGTGAAGAGAAAAAGAGGGGAAAGAAGTACGTGTTCAATTTTTATATTGAAGGTGATAACTATGGGTAAAATTCTAAATTTCCTGCTACCTCTTCTTCTCATTGGTTTACTGACCGCATGCACAACAATAAAGAATGCAGATGAAGTTGAAAAAGATATTGAAACGCCAATCGAGAATGTAGAAAAATCAATTGATGATTCGGATGAAATCATTGAAGAAGATAAACTGAGTGAGAGTGAAACTACAACCGATGAGGAGCTGCAAAAAGAAATGGCGATCGATACGTTAGCCGGAATAGTTGAAGATGCTAAAACCGGTCAGGTTTATCGATTATCAAATGGTATTTATATTGGAGTAACAACTCGTCAAGAAGTCATTGAATTAATCGGAGAACCGGAGGAAAAGGATACGTTCGATCAATACCACGGTTCAATGGGAAATCCGTCCTTCGATTTAGCATATGACGAAAAAGGAATCCTTACAGAAGCACGTTATTTCGGAACAAATGTAGAACGCCAGACGAATCTTGGTGGAATTAGGACGAAGGATTTGATAGATCTACTAGGAGAGCCCGTTGAAAAAAGAGAAATTACATCAACAAATGAAACAAATTATATCTATAAAGTTGAGGGTTTTGAACTTCAATTTATCATGAAGAATGATGGGACTACTGATCACGTTAATTTGAAGCAGAATAAATGAAGCTGTTGGAAGGATGTAATGAATAACAAAAAGTCTCTTGCCGGTTAATTCGGACAAGAGATTTTTTGTTAGTTAATGATCGATTCCACTGTCACTTCAACATTTCCTTGTAAAGCCCTGCTGATCATGCATGAAGCTTCCGCTTTCAAAACTAGTCTTTCTACAATACTTTGCTTATCAGCCATACCTTCAGCCAAAATGATTTCAGGCTTATGTATTATCTTTTTATACGTAACGATTCCGTTAGTGTAATCCACTACTCCGATTGATTCCATCGCTAAACGTTCCTTTTCCACTCCGCTTCGTTCTAGCATCGCGGCGAGCGTGATGATATAGCATGTCGCAGCTGCGCCGAGCAGCATTTCATCCGGATTCGTCCCGATTCCGGGTCCATTCATTTCAATTGGAATGGATACTTCAGTCTTCAAGTTTAGCGTCTCGATATTCCCGATATCATTACGCAGACCTGGCCAGTTCGCTTTCAGATGAAAATGATGTTCTGCCATGTACATAACCCCTTTCTACTGTATTTATTATATACCATGCTTGAGCACTTTCCATAATGAACATTCAAATGGTAAAGTATGGACAGAAGGTAAATTAATATGGATGGGTGGTGGCGTTTTGGATAAACAGGATTTATTATCGCTATACGATACAGAGCTTCGAAGAGGTTTGCATTCACCCGGTTATCGGCGTGAGGAAACAGAACATGTTGTCAGACATGTTTCCATGCACGGTGAAAGAGGTTTTATCATTCATTCTGATGTGAATGAGGAGAATGCAAGCACGATTATTCAGGAAGAACTGAACTACTTCAGCCGACTTGGTGTAGGGTTCGAATGGAAAGTATATAGCTACGACAAGCCGGATCAATTAAAGAATCTGCTTGAACAGCAGGACTTTGCGATTGAACCGCGGGAAGCTCTTATGGTTATGGACATTGACGCCATACAACCTGCACTTCGCGTGGATGAGCATGCAATGACAAAGGAAATAATTGATGAGAAAGGAATTAGAGAGATGATATCTTTGATAGATATCATTTGGGAAGAATCGCATGCGGAGCTAGGGGACCGGTTATGGAGAGACAAGCAAAATGACCCGGATTCTCTTTATCTGTATGGGATATATGACAAAGATCAGCTAGTCAGTGCGGCGTGGATCTACTTTGAAAAGAATTCTTCATTCGCAAGCCTATGGGGCGGGTCAACTTTACCTGAATATCGTGGCAAAGGCTATTATACGTCTCTCTTATCAATCAGGGCTATGAAAGCCGTCGAAAAGGGGTATCGATTCCTGACAGTTGACGCAAGTCCGATGAGCCGACCGATATTGGAAAAGCACGGTTTCCTCTGCCTTGCATATTCCTATGGCTGCCAATCGCCGGAACTGCGTTCAAAGTAATGTAATCTACTAATGAGAAGAGCCGGGGTAAAGGGCTCTTTTCATTAGTTATAAAGCTAAATAATTCCTTTTGGCTTTCTAGTAAATCTGACATATACAATAAAAAACAATCCAGCGCTTAACAACCGCAGTGCAGAATTAATATACATAGCCATTTCAACGCCCCATTGTTCCAACAGCCAAATGCCGATTTGTGGAGCTGCAAATGCGACGATCGACAATAGAACATTATAGGTTGTGATGCAATATGTCCTGACATGATCAGGGGACTGTTCCAACAACAAATTGAATAATAATAAAACGATACCCGCCAAGAAGAATCCTGAAGATGTCTGAACTAGTGCGATATAATAGATATTTGTCGAGAGGACTGTTAAAAACGGAGTCGTGGCCATTCCGACAGCAGCCCACACAAAAACTAGTGTATTCGACTTTTTTTCCGCCCATCTCTTCCAAAGAGGGAAGGACAGGAATTGCGCCAACATGCTCCCGACAGCGAACATACTGACCCAGAATATGGTTACTCCGACGAATCGGACATGATAGATATTGAAAATCCCCCAAGCCATCTGCCAAGCAAAATTGAAGAAAAGGGCCGCAATCAGGAAGGACACATAATTTTTATATTTGAAAATTGACCAATCCATCGTTTTCTTCTTAATTAGCAATTCATCATTTTTTATCGGTTCTTCTTCATGCTTCATCAACAAGAACACTTCGACCATACCAAAACAAAAAGCGAATCCAAACAATAATTGATAGGCTGCCACGCTAGAGGAAGCATCTTTCATTAAAAATCCTATGACTAACGTGGAAATTAATCCTACTATCGTCAATAATCTGTTTCGATCACTGAAAAATGCACCGCGCCTTGATTCCTCTACAAGTCCGCTAATGAATGTCTGCCATCCAATATTTGCAACCGTATTTGGCAAACTCATTATCGCGATGACGACTAAAAAAATCCATGCATGAGTCGATGGGGATGGCAAATATACAATACTGATGATTAGCAGGAACATGAGTCGCGCAAGTAAGACTGACAATGCCACAAGCTTTTTCTGTGTTTGCGACTGATTCAACAATATCGCAGCTGGAATCGTCATAAGCAATGCCATGAGTGGCGGTAATGAACTGATCAGGCCGACTTGGTAATTGGTCGCGCTTAACATCGTAATCGCGAAAATCGGAAAGAAGTTGTTTGAAAAATTTAATGCAATGGTCGAAGCCATTCCGTGATAAATACTTATCTTCTCATTATATGTACGCATAATCTCTCCACATTTCTATTCTTTTGAACAACCTGCTAATCTGAATTATATACTTCGTTATGCGAAATACAAGACAATTCGTATAAATTTTGGAACTCATTTATAATTGATAAATTTTATCATTTGAAGTAAGATGTATTTGAGAATACTTCTCAATCATTGTAAAGATAGAGGGGATGAAGTTCATGCTTCGCATTATCATATTGGCAATGTTGGCAGGTTCTGTTTTGAGCATTTCAGCAATATCGATTTTCAAAGGATTTGATCTGGAAGGGGCATTGATTGGACTCATTTCACTCATCTTTTTATTTGGAATTACTTCTTTCTTCTATACGGAATATAAAAAACAGATGATCAGCTCATAAACACCAGCCCCGCTGGTGTTTTTATAATGGTCCATGGAGGAAATTTTGAGGTCAATGAAGTATAATCAAATAGCTATTGTGATCTGTATGAGGAGGTACTTATGTTTTTTATTGAAGCAAAACGAATTATAGTCGTCATATTCGGTTCGTTATTGGTGGCAGTTTCCTTGAACTTTTTCCTGATCAATGCCAATGTCTATGCAAGTGGCTTTTCAGGGGCTGCCCAGCTCGTCTCGAGCATCTTGGATGATCAATTGGGCATTTCGGTCAGCACCGGTATCCTTTTGTTCCTCTTCAATATACCGGTTATCATTTTAGGATGGTTCAAGGTTGGCAGGGGATTTACGATTTACAGCATTATATCGGTTGTGTTCGCTACAATTTTCCTTGAAGTCTTGCCGGTTCTTTCCCTGTCAAATGACATTATCCTGAATGCGGTTTTCGGAGGGGTGATTGCAGGTGTCGGCATCGGTCTATCGTTAAAGCTCGGTGCATCAACAGGCGGTATGGATATTGTAGCTATGGTATTGTCGCGTTTGCAGGATAAACCGATCGGAACTTATTTCTTGCTGTTGAATGGTGTTATCATTGTTCTAGCAGGAGTATTATATGAGCCAGAGAATGCACTTTATACGATGGTTGCGCTTTATGTCACGACATCAGTCATCGACATGATTCATACTCGACACGAAAAAGTGACTGCTATGATTATTACACTTAAGGCCGAAGAGCTTCAAAAAGCAATTCATCAAAAGATGGTTCGAGGCATTACGATTGTTCCAGCGAAAGGTGCCTATTCGAATGAAGAAAAAAGCATGCTCTATTTGGTAATTACAAGGTATGAATTGTATGACCTGGAAAAGATCATTAATGAAGTAGATCCACAAGCATTCACAAATATTGTCCAAACGGTTGGGATTTTTGGCTTTTTCAGGCGGGAAGGCGATCTCCCGGAACGTCCCACAACATAAAACAAGGTATCCCTTCAAAGCGGGATACCTTGTTTTCATTTTGTTCCATCTTCATTTGTATCGACTATTTCTGTCGTGCCTTCCAGAAATTTATTTAATTCCTCAATGTTTTTTTCAAAATCAATTTCTAACACTCTACCAGCTCTGACGTCACTGTCTTTGTAAGAGTTGTCCACCGGAATCCTTAGTGTATCGATTTTTTCAGACTTATTGTCCAAAATTCCTTTTCCTATGGAAAGCATTGTCATCTTATCTAGATTTGTATCGATATAGGCGTCGGCAGCGCCTAATAGCTTCGGTAAATTCATTAAGCTGTGTACACTTACCGCTTCATCCTTCAATTTGGAAAGCACTTCTTGCTGGCGTGCGACCCGACCGAAGTCGTTTTTGCTATCGTGGCGGAAACGGACATAACCTAACAGCTCATCACCGTGCAGTCTTTGGACTCCGGGATGGAGAGTCATGTAAATACCGTGCGACATCGTATAAGGAATGTCGACTTCAATCCCATCTGGAGCAATAATATCTACAATTTTAGGAAACCCATTGAAATCGACCATCGCATAGTAATGAACATCCAAATTGAAGTTTTCCTTAATTGTCTGGCGTACAAGCTCGGGCCCACCAAGACTATATGCAGAATTCATTTTTTGCATCCCATATCCGGGAATCTCGACATATGTGTCACGCATGATTGATATTAGTTTGACCTTTTCGGTTTCTTGATTATAATTAGCAATCATTAATGTGTCCGAACGGCCGTCTTCATCTTTCCGTGCATCGGATCCAAGCAACATAATATTGATTTCGCCGAATTTTGGTTCAGGTCCGTCAAAAATACCGAAATCCTCATTTTGCTCCTTCAATGAACCATCTTCTGATAGTGATTTACCTTGATTATATTGATCAAACCAGTAATAAATTCCTAATCCGAGCAAGACTAAGATAATACCGAGTACAATGCCGATTCTTTTCTTTTTTTTCTTTTTCCGTATATCTATTCTATTCATTCAGTTCACCGCCTAATTATAAAAATC
This sequence comes from Sporosarcina koreensis, assembly GCF_001531445.1. Classification (GTDB taxonomy): domain Bacteria; phylum Bacillota; class Bacilli; order Bacillales_A; family Planococcaceae; genus Sporosarcina; species Sporosarcina koreensis_C. The sequence goes on along the minus strand of NZ_LQYA01000054.1, from coordinate 16,611 downwards.
TATAATGAGATTGGATAGCACGCGTATCATATCACCTAACGGCCTGATGAGCAAGGGATATTTCCACTACATATAGACGTCATAGGATGAAAAAAGTTTTCATTTACCGAAAAATACTCATACCAATTTCTGTATATGTATTTCATTACCCTTGCTTGGCTGCTTGTATTCCTTTCGTCACATAATAATGTACCAACGGAATTCGCATGAATTGACTCTTAACCTGATTATACTTATACTGAAACTATAAAATTATATTCAACTTCCACTAAGGGGAGTAGCTATACAGCAAAGTCGTCAATACGGGTTCTTCCAAGATCCCCGGCTTTGTTGACAACAACCGTTGTTTGCGAGACCTTACCGATTATTTGGTGAGGTCTTTTTTCGAGGCGATATGACCAATAATTGGTTATATCGCTTTTTTATTTTTCTTTTTCATGGAGGTGGAATTTTGAGTATTTATGAAGAGCTTGCCAGTACAGTTCGGATTACTAATAAAAACCGTTTGGTAGCCTATGATGATGCATTAATACTTGTAGGGACAGGGAGAAGTGCTTTCGTGTTTAGAATTAAATCGACGATGACAGCTATGAAAGTTTATTTTCCTGCCTTCACACGAGTTGCGATGGAGGAGGCGGAAATTTATAAAAAACTTCAGGGTATTGTTTATTATCCTACTGTCTATGCGTCAGGGTCGAATTTTGTGGTCATGGACTATATAGAAGGTCTCACACTTTTTGACTGCATGGTGAATAGGAAAGTGATTACGTCTAGCCATATAACAGAAATCGATCATGCTTTATCGTTGGCAATTGCTAGGGGGCTCAACCCATCCGATATTCACTTGCGCAATATTTTTATTACTGATAATGGGAATATCAAGTTGATTGACGTGGCTCGTTTCAGACAGAAGAAACATTGTCATCAATGGGAACACTTGAAAAGAGCATTCAGACAGTTTTATTGTAAACGGTTTTTCCCTAAAAAAATTCCTGTCTCCTTATTAAATATGATTGCATGGCTATATAAAAAAGACTGGATTCCCTCATATAGGACATGAGCTTTGAGGAATCTTTAAAACTTATAATGCTAAGAAAGCGGGGGTAACAATAATGACTGATTCAAAAGAATGGTTATTGAATGAATTGAAAAAAGTAGAGGAGTGGGAGAAAGGCCAAAGTGATTTGTGGTTTTTTGAAAAACTCGGTAGATTGCCATTTAAGTTGATCGATAAATGGACGCCTGCTTTCATTCAGAATAGAATTGGGATCCTTCTGGATGAGCTTGGTCAATATATCCAAACAGGTGGACGTTATTTGAGCTCAGTTTCCAGTATCACAAATTATTATCCTCATATGGATATAGAAACATTGGATAATGTAAAAGAACTGCAAATTTCAACAATGGATGCTGCTGTTGAGAAAATAACGAATAACAGAAAAAGAATGGCGACAGTACAGGGGGCTAGTACCGGAATTGGTGGACTGTTTACATTAACGATTGATATTCCATTGTTGCTAAGTTTGCAATTAAAGACATTACAAGACATTGCGATTTGTTATGGCTATGATCCGAATGACAAAGAAGAACGATTATTTGTAGTGAAATGTCTCCAATTTGTTTCTTCAGATATAGTAGGAAAAGAAGCCATTCTTGCTCAGTTGTCTCAATTTGATGCTCCTAATGATGCTTCAAAACGGGAAGTGATGTCGGAACTGCAAGGTTGGCGTGAAGTCGTATTCTCGTATCGGGATCAAATCGGTTGGAAAAAGATATTTCAAATGATCCCTATTGCAGGTCTCGTATTTGGTGCTTTCATCAACCGATCAGCTGTGAACGATATAGCCGAGGCAGGAAAAATGCTTTATCGAAAAAGAAGGATTGTGGAGAGATTAGGGTAAACTGAACTATGAATAGAATGCGAAGGAAAGGGAATGGAGTAGAGAGTGAGGAAATTAAAGGAGGCATGATCTTGAAGCATACAGCAAATTTACATGAACTGAAGGATTTTGCAAAGAAGATGATGGATAAAATGGTTAAAGGGAAAATATATGTGAACCAGGCTAATCATAATTTAGAGGAGCTTATTTTATCAGATGAGGATACTGCTGGCAGACAACCTCTTCAAATGTTAAGGATTGTTATTCAATCAGATCAGGAATCAATCTATTATGAATATCTGTTTAATGAAGCAGTTGATTTGGAAGAAATAAACGTACAGTTAGAAGAAATATATACATTTTTCGGGAAGGAAATAGTATCAGTAGATTATATGAACGATTTGATACAGGGAAAGAATACTAGTAGCTAGAATATGAACACACGAGAGCAAATCTTCGTGTGTTTTTTAGTTTGAAATAATTGAAACGGGATGGAAGTGCTAAAAATATTTTTCCTGAACATGAAGGAAAGAGACAAATGAAAAATGAATAAAGTAGTGAAAGGTGTATGTTGAACTCATGGACAAGGGGAGAGTAAATTGAGGTTGTCAGAGATTCATCCGTTATTTTATCATGCGAGAATTGAACAACAAAGATTTTTCCGTTCCATAAAGAATTGGAGAGATAGAAAGAAGTTTGCAAACCGAAACGCTGAATCCAATTATCTTTACACTTGCAAAAAACATCAATCGCTATTGCGTAGAAGGTTAGGGGATAGCGACCCGATACTCCAGGAAAATAAAATCGTCAATCTCACTCTTGCGGCAAGCCGCATTGACGGGGTCATTATTCAACCAGGTGAAATTTTTTCGTTTTGGGTATTGGTAGGTAGAGCTACGAAGAAGAAGGGGTATATTGAAGGAATGCAGCTTTCGAGGGGAGAAGTGAAAACGGGTATAGGCGGGGGCATTTGCCAACTTGCAAATCTTCTTTATTGGATGGTGCTGCATACACCGTTATCATCATAGCTTCGACCCCTTTCCAGATGAAGGGAGGGTTCTTCCTTTTGGCAGCGGGGCAAGTGTTTTTTATAACTACGTTGACCTTCGCTTCAAGAACACAGCAGAATTTGCTATTCAAATCCGTGTATGGGTGACAGATCGTCATCTAAAAGGCGCGATTTTTTCAAGTGAGGAAATGGAATATAGTTATCATCTAGAAGAAAGGGAACATCAATTTTACAAGAAGGACGGAAAAACCTATAGACGGAATGAGATTTGGAGGCGAACTGTCAATAAACGAACAGGAAACATTGTGCAAGAAGAATTATTACTACAAAACAATTCAGAAGTAAAATATGAGGTGATGGAAAGGCGGTTGGTGAGTGTAATGTGAGTTCACAGAAATAGCCAGGCGGGTATACGCCCATCTGGCTACTTGTCGTTAAAATATGTCTCTATTATTGGATTGCAGCTATTATACCTTCTTCCCGATCCAATAATAGTTTGATACCTGCAGCATAAGGATCCTGTTTCAGAACTTCTTCGATCCAATAGCGAATCGATTGGATCATGTCGAAAGAACCGATAACTTGTTGTTGACCATGAAACTCCAGTTCCGCAGAAAAGCCTTCCTCATCGTCGTAAACTAACTCAACTTCAATGTCTTCAGGGGGCATTTTATGTTTTTGCGATTGATCAATGCATATTGCATTTACAATATCCTGTTCAGACATGATTAATTCTGCCATGGATTCGCATTTTCTCTCTCTTTTTTTGCTTTAAGAAGCGAAAAGATCCTTCGAACAATACTAATAACGAAAATGATTGCCAACATATTGATTAGAAATCCTAAAACTGAACCTAGCATTCCCATATTGGCGAAAAGACTTCCAAAAAGAAGACCCGCAATCCCTCCGACAAACAATCCGCGCATAAGACCACCGGAGAAGAAGCCGCCCTTCGTAGAAGGATTTTTAGTAGACTTTGTGAATGAACTGTTCTCTTCTTGTTTCTTGTCCGCTTTCGGTTTTGAGAAGTTATTCTGATTTGGGCTAAAGCTTTTTTTGCCGGACTTATATCCTTTCGCTTCAACCGTAGCCGCATGGTCATTAAGTACAAGGCTGCCAATTGGTGACATGACGATCGTTAGAGCAATTAAAGCTGAGAAAATCTTTTTCATTCCAGTAAACCTCCAATAAGCAATATCAACGTTCTTTAATTATACAAGTATAATATATATTATTTCGATGTCAAATAAATAGGTCGAGTGGAGAGAATGATGAATAAAAAATCATGAAAGCAATAAACGGAAAAATACAGGTGTTTTGACCCTGCATTTTTCCGTTTTTCATCAGGGAATCAGTCTTCCGGTTTAAATGTTTTACAATCTGTGTCTTCACTGTCAACTGCCTGATCGCCGGTTTGGCTGACGACGTAAATGACTTCTGCGTTACACTTATTGCCGTCTCCCCAATATGTGCAGTTATTCACTTCACATAGTATTTTCTGGGTCATCCTATCACCTCCGTAGCTGTATTGTTCCCACAAATTCCGCGAATGATGCTCCTGAATTTGAGTAAAGGAAGGGATGAAATGACAAGAAAATAGGGCAGTGAAACTTTCAAAAAAATATTTAGTTCTTATAGTCATTCAGCAATGATATCGGGATGAATAAACCGATTTTCCCGTGTTCCTGATGATCTAGAGTAGCGAATATGGTGCCGATGACTTTGCCGTCTTCGTTCAATACAGGGCTGCCGCTATTTCCTCTATAAACAGGCGCTTGAATCATCATCACTTCGTCTGTCCAGCCGGAAAGCTTGATGGGTGCTAATATGGAACCAACATTTGCGATTCCCTTGAAGTTCAGTGGATTACCAATAAATGTAACGGGGTCACTTTTTGTCATTTTACTGGAATGATCAATAGTAAGATAAGGAAGATCGTCACCATCAATCTCAAGTACTGCCATATCGATAGTTGGAAATGTTTCTTTAACAGTTGCCTCATACCGGCCAGCATCTGGGAAAACAACCGATATGGAATGGTTTTCTTCCACAACATGGTAGTTGGTCAGGATGATTCCATCGCTTGAGACGGAGAATCCTGTTCCTTTTCCATCTTCCGTTACGATGACGACAACAGATTTCTTATATGCCTCAATATCTTCTTGTTTTGACAGTGATGCCGAGACAATCAGAAAATCGATGGCGGGAATTGAAAAAATCTGAAAAAGTCCTGCGAATGTGCTTAGAAACAGCATCGTTGATAGAAGCCAGATGAACCATTTCGGGATTTCTTTCTTAGGAGTCGTTTCTTCCTGTTGTTGCAATGCTTCCTGTTGTGCCTCCAACACAAGTTCATGCATTTCATCCTCTGTTAAATCCTCGAAGTTTTCGATTTCATTCCGGATATGTTCTTCATTATTCTCATCTCTCATTTTGTATCACATCCCCCGGTCGTTCGTTGTATGGATACAACCATTATAGCAGGGAATCGGGACGGACATATAGGGGCACAATTATGTTTAAAAGTCCATATGTATAGAGGGGAAAGGGGAGAGCTACTTGGTAACATTGACACCTATTCTCATTGGAGGGCACCCATATACCGCCGTAACAGTTCGTTTGCCAAAAACAACTTTACTGACAGTTTCCAACGAAAAAGGATATATCATGTGTGGGGCTTTGGATGTCGGTCTGCTGAACAATGTTCTGGCAGATCGCAAAATTGTGGCTGGTCGGGCAGTGGGAGTAAAAACGATTGAGCAATTGCTAAAAGCACCGCTTGAATCAGTTACATTGGAAGCGGAGACGATGGGGATTCATGTCGGGATGATCGGAGAAGATGCATTGTTGAAAATGGTGTAAGTTTTAATAAAATGACCCGTGTCGCTCATAATAGCGATACGGGTCTGTTTTGTTGTTAGCGGTTGTCGTTACGGTTATTACGGTTGTTCTTGTCGTTATTGTTATTATTTCTTCTGTCGTTATTGTTCTGCCCGAAAAAATCATCGGCAAATTCTGTGTTCCTGTTGTTGTTGTTGTTGTTCTTGTCGTTACGGTTGTTCGGGTTATTCTCCCGATTTTGTCGATTTTCCCGCATGTGTAAGACATCTCCTTTAAATTTTTTTGTTAAGTGAAATGAATCCACCTACAAGATGTATGATGTCCCTTGGCTAAAAAATTATCCGTTTTCCTGAATTTGGAGTAATAGTATAGCTATCAGCCTTTACAGTGGTGATCTGCTGAGTATATAAGTTGTCCTATATACACAAAAAAAGATAGGAGTCCAAAATTTGTCCCTTACGAATAATACATTTAAAGTTGGATGTTACAGACCTTGCTCATGCTCAGGTCATCCATCACCGAGACATATTGCTGATTTGCTTATTTAACAAATTGATTTGTTTTTGCATACGTTCTATATCTTTTGACATTTTTTCATTTTCTTGCGAAGCTTGCTTGTTGGCACTTGCTAATTGTTGCAGTGCAAGTCCTGCAGCTATGGTTTGTATTCCATCACCTAAAGTAGACAACGCCGCGCCTAACAATGCAAGTTTGGCTGTATAGATCTCTTGTAAATCAGAGTTTTGGTTAAATTGATCATTCTTTTCATTGTACATTACCTACCAATCCCCCCTTGTTTATTTTATGGAGGATAGCGAAATATGAAAGTTGTCCATAATCGATTGTCGCATAACAAAAAAGCACCACCCAATTTGAGTGATGCTAGCTTAGAAACCTTGATATAATAAGCTTTAGGAAAGCCGCCTTTGCCGTATCGAATCATAGAAAGTTTTAAACCACCACTCCTCAAAGTGGGTGTCCGCAGAGACGATCCTGTCCGTCCTGATTGATATTGAATCAGGCATACCATTCCGGCCTCAATATAAAACTCCCTTTTACAGCTTAAAGGTTAAAACTTAATGTGAATACGTACAATGCAGCTTATGTATATATAGTACACGTTAATTCCGAAAGTATCAATGAAAAAATATTCCAGCCAGTATGCAAGGGAAGAACCTGTTTGTTTCATTCGCTTACAGGGAAAGATATGGAGGAAATCCATTGAAGGGAAGTGAGTCCGGTGAATCGGGTCTTTACTTTGCTAGTATTCATTGGCGTGCCGCTAATTATCATCAGTTCAGTGATGAATTGGCCGGATATTCCGATATTTGTTATCAGTTGTGTCACGATTATCGCGCTAGCAGGTTTCATTGGCAGGGCAACTGAAAGCCTTGCTATTGTGAGTGGCCCAAGGGTTGGCGGCTTATTGAACGCAACATTTGGAAATGCTGTCGAATTGATCATTTCATTTTTTACATTAAAAGCCGGATTGATAGGGATTGTATTAGCATCTTTAACGGGTTCGGTTTTAGGGAATCTTTTGCTCGTATTAGGCGTTTCATTTTTTGCAGGAGGCATTAAATTTAAAACGCAGAAGTTCGGTATCCATGATGCAAGATACAATTCGGGTTTACTGATCTTTGCTGTAATTGTTGCATTTGTCATACCCGAAATATTTTCGCAAACGATGGATCGGGCTGATACAGTCACGTTAAGCATTGGCATTTCCATCATATTGATCGCTTTATATCTCGCCGGCTTGTTTTTCAAACTTGTCACACACAGAGGTGTTTTTTCATCGGCGGATACAACCAAGGAGGAAGAGGGGATTCCCGAATGGTCGAGGAACAAGTCAATCATCATATTGCTGCTATCAACAGTTGCAGTTGCCTATGTTTCCGAACAGCTCGTACATACATTTGAGGCACTTGGTGAGAAATTTGGCTGGTCCGAGTTGTTTATTGGCGTCATCATCGTGGCGATAGTCGGTAATGCTGCTGAGCACTTTTCCGCCATTACGATGGCAATGAAGAACCGGATGGATGTCGCAGTGGAAATTGCAGTCGGCTCAACCTTGCAAGTCGCCATGTTCGTTGCACCGATTCTTGTTTTGTTATCGCTCATGATGCCGGAATCGATGCCTCTCGTCTTCACAATACCTGAGCTCGTCGCAATGATTACTGCCACATTCCTTGTGATCAACCTCTCTAATGATGGCGAGTCCAATTGGTTTGAAGGATTGACATTGCTCTCAGCTTATCTCATCATCGGTATTGGGTTTTATCTATTATAATAGAAGATGCTTACCGTCGTACAAAAAGTGGTATAGACGGATAGGGAGGGATGACATGATGTTAGTTCAAATCGGCGTATTCATAATGGCAGTCTCCTTTGCCATTTTTGCGGTCGCTCTGTCGAAATTGCTTCTTCGTGCGTCAACCGGTATAGCGGCTATTCAAACCGCAACAGGAGAGATGGAGACTAAATTGGATGGGACCCTTCAAGCGCTTGAGGGAACATTGGAAGAAACGAATGGGACAATATCCGATATGGAATCCAAATTGAATGCGCTTAACAGTGTATTTCTGTCCGCAGAACAATTCGGGGATGCCGCTAAAGTATTCGGCGAGGAATTGAAAGACTTAACCGAAGGGTATGCAAACACGGGAGATACTCCAGGTGCAAAACCATTTATTCGCATTATTCAAGGGACTGAATTTGCGAAAGAATTACTGGAATCATGGAAGCGCGGAAAGGCGTTTTCCGGAAAATAGGAAGGGGTGTTCATAATGAGTATGACTGGGATTGGCGTATTGTTAATAGGAATTGCATTTCTCATTCTTTCCATATACCTTGCAAAGGTGCTCAATAATACAGCATTGATATTGGAAGGAGTTGGCCGCACTGTAGAACAGTTGCCAAATCAACTGGACAATGTATTGAATGAGACCGGACGGATGATCGAGAATTCCAATGACACATTAGCGGATGTGAATGAAAAGTTAGGCACGTTAACACCGCTTTTCCATATCGTCGGAGATGTCGGTGAATCGACGAGAAAACTTGCATCATCCGTCAATGATTTTGCAGGTTCTGTAAAAAAGAAGACTGATTCTGTCGATGAGGAAACACGTAATAAACGGATTGGTGGATTATATGGATCAGCGGCACTGGCATTTTATGCAATCTGGAATGGCGAGGCTCGTAAAAAGGGATCTTTAAAGCGTCCCTCTCCAATGTATATTTCAGGTAAACAGCGTGCATTTGATATCGACAGGATGAAAGAGGAAGCGAAAGAGGCTGCAAGGGAAGGCAAGTACATTCGCAATGACAAATAAAGCGATGGAGGAACAAGTCCTCCATCGCTTTATTTATTTTCTACTGCCTGACACTTCTTTCATTTGGTTTTTCTGTTGGGACAGAAAGAATATGAATGATAGAATGCCGTAAATGCCTTCATAGTTTTCACGTTTCGTAAATTTGGAAGCATCACCCGTTTTATTTTGGACTGCATTCGTTTTTTCAAGGACGGAGACTGTCAATTTCCGTGTCGCTTCGCCTGTATCTCCAATAATGTGGAAGAAAGGGCTGACCTCTTTCACTTGTTCATTAACATTTGCTATCGTGGCAGTGCTCGATTGCATCACTTCAGATGTTTGCTTATATAGGTCATCAACCACTTGAGGCAGGCGGTCAGTTGTCTGTTTTACTCCGTCCAATGCCTCTGTCAATTTCCGTAAAGGTATAATCAGTAAGACGGTAAGTGCAACAAAAGCGATGCCGATGATCAAAACCCCGATACCAAGCCAATCCATAACAATCACCTCCGTATTAGATTTCCTTCACACTATGCGGTGAAGGGAGCTGTTTCAATTTCTGCTGACCATATGAATTTTGTTTCTGTTTCTCGGATTTAATTGTAAAGTAAATGTGGGAGAAGGCTTCCGTCAACGTCGTCAGTTTTTCCATCACTTCACGGTGTTTTGGTTCAGGCCTGGCGATTTGGTGAGAAATCGACTGGAAGGAGCGGCTAAGATTTTCGGAAGACTGTCCGATATACTGAGCTGATTGCGCAACACTTTCCAACCGATGGACCTTGCTTTCCAGATCGGCAGCCAAGCGATTAGTCCTTTCCATCAATTGATCGGATTTTGTTGTGATGCCGCTAATCTTGTTTTCCATTCTGGCCATCGTTTCCGATACTTCATTCATCATCTTTTTCGCATTCCGTAAAGCGACTATGACGAAAATCGCAATCAGTAATAAGGATACGGCTGCAATGATCGCACTACTATAAAGGAGAATATCCATACAGCTTTCACTCCATTCCAATACTTTTGCACTTACTTAATCGGTACCACTCTTTTCAATCTTATAAACACCATACACCTCAGTATGAATAGAAGTATAAAGCGACGAGCATGAAAAGGATGATGGGCAATCCAGAACGGAAGAAGAAAGATGCTTTCATTGAAATGACCTCAGAAGGAGGGCGCATAGAAGTTAATTCAGTTTGTTCATGTTTACGGGAAAGCACCTTTTTCATGCTTGTTGAAAAGAAATCAAAAAAGCCCGACTGTAGAATTAACACCAGGATACCGATAGCAAGAAATAAGCTTCCTAGATAAAAAGAAATGTTAATATACTCAAGAATTGTCAGTTTCCTATGCAAGATTAAAACAAGTACCAAAATTAATAATTGGTTTACAATAACATTCAATGCAATTTTCTTCATATTCTAACCTCTTTTTTATTATTTATATTCTTTATTATTTATGTATATTATATCATTTGGCGGATGAATGCAATTTGAGAGAAAGTCAATCACCATATGGTTTTGAAGGTGTATAAGTTGAATAATTAGACTTTTGATTCTTTTATAATTATGTTCTTTCAGAAAAAAACATAAAAAAACACTTTGACTTAAGACATTTTGAATGTATAATAAAAAGTGATAATTCTTCAGACAATTACAAAAGGAGGTCAATGCTTTGAAAACAAACAAATGGCTATTGCTTGTCGCTTTATCAGTAGTGCTCAGCTTAGTGCTTGCTGCTTGTGGAAACAAGGACAAGGACGATGACAAAACTGCTGCGCCTGATAAAGAAGATGATAAAGCAACAGAACAAAAGACAGAAGAAGCCGGCGAGCCGGATGCAGAACAAGTTTTGAACTTGATCGAATCTGCAGCAATTCCATCTGTTGACTCCGCAATCGTGGAAGACGCAGTAGGATTTAATGTATTGAACAACGTAAATGAAGGGTTGTACCGCTTGAATCTTGAAAACGTTGCTGAACCAGCAATGGCAGCAGAGGAAGCGGAAGTAAGTGAGGATGGTCTTACTTACACATTCAAACTTCGTGATGCAAACTGGTCTGACGGAACACCTGTTACAGCTCATGATTTCGTATTTGCATGGCAACGTGCAATCGATCCTGCAACTGGATCACCTTATGGTCCATTCATGATGTCTGGAGTTATCAAAAATGCAACAGCAATCAGTGAAGAGAAAATGGAAGTTTCTGAACTCGGTGTAGTTGCCGAAGACGACAAAACTTTGGTCGTATCTTTGGAACGCCCAGTACCTTACTTCCTATCTCTAATGTCATTCGGAACTTTCTACCCTCAAAAAGAGGAGTTCGTAACATCTAAAGGTGATGCATATGCATCGAACTCCGATAGCCTACTATACAATGGTCCTTTCATTCTTACAGAATGGGATGGCACTGGAGATAGCTGGGTTTACAAAAAGAACGAACATTATTGGGATGCAGAAAATGTAAAACTTGAAACTATCAATGTAGACGTTGTTAAGGATTCTGCAACTGCAGTTAAACTTTACAATGATGGGAAAAAAGACCGTGCAGGCGTATCAGGAGACTTGGCTCTTCAATATGGTACTCATGAAGAAGCGGTTCTTCAACCTGAAACATCTGTTTTCTACTTTAAGTTTAACCAAGAACGCGGTGGCGAAAAAACACCACTTGCGAACGCGAATATCCGTAAAGCAATTGCGAAGTCTTTCCAAAAAGAAGACTTGGCTGATGTAGTTCTAGCAAATGGTTCTGTGCCTGCTAACTTCCTAGTACCTAAAGATTTCGCATTTGATGAAAGCGGAAAAGATTTCCGTGACATCAGCGGAGACCTTCTAGTATACGATGCAGAAGAAGCAAAAGAATACTGGGCAAAAGGTTTGGAAGAACTAGGTGTAACTGAACTTGAACTTGAAATCCTAGGTGGAGACACTGAGCTTTCCAAGAAAATGGACGAGTATTTCAAAGCACAACTTGAAGGCAACCTAGAAGGTTTGACAATCAAGTTGAAAGAAGTACCATTCGCAGTACGTTTGGAGCTTGATGGAAACCAAGATTATGATATCCAAGTTTCTGGATGGGGCCCTGACTTCCAAGACCCTATTTCATTCATGGACTTGTTCGTTACAGATGGACCAAACAACTTGATGTCCTTCTCGAACAAAGAGTACGATGAATTGATCGAAGCTACAAAAGACGAGCTTGCACTAGATCCAGCAGCACGTTACGAAGCGTTTGCGAAAGCTGAAAAAATCCTTCTTGAGGATGAAGCTGCTATCGCACCGATCTATCAACGTGGATTGATCCAACTAGAAAAACCGTACTTCAAAGGACTTGGAGTACATCCATTCGGAGCTGACTATAGCTACAAATGGGCTTATATCTCTGGTAAAGAGTAAGTAAGCAACGGCAGTTTAATTATGATGAGAGTATATGGCGGAAAATCCATATACTCTCTTTTTACTAAAAGGGAATAAAGTGAAAGTTTGTAAGTGTTTTCATTTTGAAAAGAAATTGATTATTCAATTTGACATAAATCAAACTCACGTACTTTGGAGGTGCAACGTGGTTAAGTATATTGGAAAACGACTCGTTTACATGTTCCTTACGATGTTCCTGATCGCGACTGCAACGTTTTTCTTAATGCAGACGCTGCCAGGTTCACCGATTGCTTCATACAACAAATTGAACGAGACTCAACGGGCGATTGTAGAAAAGAAATATGGAATCGATAAACCGAAACCGGTACAATACGCTATTTATATGAAAAACTTGGCCAAAGGGGATTTGGGGACATCTTTCGTCTTCAAAGGGAAAAGTGTAAATGACCTTTTGGCGAGCAGGGTGAAACCTTCATTCATATTAGGGGCGCAGGCGATGGTCTTTGGGACGATCATCGGCATTCTGTTGGGGATGCTCGCCGCCTTGAAGCAGAATACGATATGGGATTATGGCAGTACGTTTTTTGCGATACTAGGGGTATCGATACCTTCCTTCGTATTCGCTTCATTATTGCAATATTGGGTCGCTTCCCAATGGCATCTATTGCCGGTCGGTCTTTGGAATGACGGATGGAAATCAAGTATCCTGCCTTCCATTGCATTGGCTATGGGACCGCTTGCACTTTCAGCTCGTTTCATCCGTACTGAAATGATCGAAGTGTTGAGTTCAGATTACATTACATTAGCAAAAGCGAAAGGTGCAAACGGTTTTGAAATCGCATTCAAACATGCATTACGAAACGCGCTTATCCCTCTCGTTACAGTATTAGGGCCGGTAGCAGCCGGTATTGTAACCGGTTCCCTAGTAGTAGAACAGATCTTTGCGATTCCGGGAATCGGGGAGCAGTTCGTATCTTCCATCATGACAAATGACTTTGCAACGATTATGGGTACGACACTATTCTTCTCTGCATTGTTGATTTTCATTATCTTCATTGTAGACCTTCTCTACGGAATCATTGATCCGCGAATCCGTTTGTCTGGAGGTAAAGGTTAATGCGAAAAGAAGAACTTCAACAATTGCCGCCGGAAAAATTCGAGCGTATTACAATCGACAGCAGTAGTGCTGAACGCATTTCTAAACCGAGTTTAAGTTTCTGGCAAGATGCCTGGCTAAGACTGCGTAAAAACAAAGCGGCTATCGTCAGCATGGTCGTCCTCGTTTTGCTGATCATTATGGCGTTAATAGGACCGCACCTCAATGGACATGATGGAGAAGAACAGATTTTACGTCACGCTAACTTGCCGCCAAAAATTCCCGGAATTGAAAAATTAGGGATATTCGATGGTACTGGTCAATTAGGCGGTGAGAAAGTAAATCTGTATGAAATTAAAAAAGTGGATGAGTATTATTGGTTTGGAACGGATGGACTTGGACGAGACTTGTTTACTAGGCTTTGGGAAGGTACGCAAATTTCATTATTGATCGCATTTGTTGCTGCGGCGATCGATGTGGTCATCGGTGTCCTTTATGGAGGCATATCTGGGTATTTCGGTGGTCGAGTCGATGATGTCATGCAACGGATTGTCGAAATTTTGATCGGTATTCCGACATTAATTATAGTAATCTTGATGCTCTTAATAATGGAGCCGGGGTTAACCGCAATAATCATTGCGATTTCACTCACGGGATGGATTGGTATGTCCCGTATCGTGCGTGCTCAGATCTTGAAATATAGGGGGCAGGAATTCGTGCTGGCTTCGCGTACATTAGGAGCGAGCGACAAGCGAATCATCGGTAAACATTTATTGCCGAATATCATGGGGATCATCATCATCAATACGATGTTCACGATTCCGACTGCTATTTTCTTTGAGGCGTTCTTAAGCTTTATCGGGCTTGGGTTGCAGCCGCCTGCCGCTTCATTAGGTACGTTGATCAATGATGGCTACAAGGTGATGGAACACCAGCCATATTTCCTATTGTTCCCGGCTGTGGTCATCAGTGTCTTGATGATTGCATTTAACTTGATCGGCGACGGACTGCGCGATGCGCTTGATCCGAAAATGAAAGATTGATTGGAGGAAAGCCAAGATGGAAAAAATATTGCAAGTAAAAGACTTGGAGCTTTCCTTCCACACGTTTGCCGGTGAAGTGAAAGCAATCCGAGGAGTCAGCTTTGATTTGAACAAAGGGGAGACATTGGCAATTGTCGGTGAGTCGGGTTCCGGTAAATCGGTTACGACGAAATCGATTATGCGTTTATTGCCAGAGTCGAGTTCTGAATTTAAAAATGGAGAAATTCTCTTTAACGGAAATGACCTGACAAAGCTTTCCGATAAACAAATGCAAAAAATTAGAGGGAAAGAAATCTCAATGATTTTCCAGGATCCGATGACATCATTGAATCCAACAATGACAATCGGCAAACAAGTGATGGAGCCGATTTTGAAGCACCAAAAGGTTAGCAAGACGAAAGCTAAGGAAGTTGGTATCGAATTGCTGCGCATGGTAGGGATACCCAACGCGGAAAACCGCTTTAAAATGTATCCTCACCAATTTTCAGGTGGTCAAAGACAACGGATTGTTATTGCGATAGCGCTTGCATGTAATCCGAAAGTCTTGATTGCCGACGAACCGACGACTGCTCTAGATGTTACGATTCAAGCGCAAATACTTGAACTGATGAAGGATATCCAGAAAAAAGTCGATACATCGATCATTTTCATTACACATGACCTTGGCGTCGTTGCAAACGTTGCAGATCGAGTAGCGGTCATGTATGGCGGGCGGATTGTGGAAGTGGGAACTGTTGATGAAATCTTCTATAACCCGCAGCATCCATATACATGGGGCCTTCTCAGCTCGATGCCGTCTATGGATTTGGCTGAGGAAAAGCTGTATGCAATCCCAGGCACACCGCCTGACCTGTTGAACCCTCCTATTGGAGACGCATTCGCACTTAGAAGTGAATATGCTTTGAAAATCGATATGGAGCAAGCGCCGCCGATGTTCAAAGTGAGCGACACGCATTATGCCGCAACTTGGCTGCTGCATCCGAATGCACCGCAAGTTGATCCTCCAAAGACGATCATTGAACGGATGAAGACATTCCGTGGAAGCAGATACTATGAACAAGCGAATGGAGGTGATGCATGATGGCAGAGAAATTGCTGGAAGTGAAAAATTTAAAACAGTATTTCAATGCTGGCAAGCCATCCGAAGTCCGCGCCATCGATGATATCAGTTTTGATATTTATCGTGGAGAGACATTCGGACTGGTCGGTGAATCGGGCTGCGGAAAGTCGACAACAGGAAGGACGATCATTCGACTTTATGACGCGACTGACGGAGAAGTCCTTTACGACGGTATAAGTGTACATGCCAATAAATCCAAATCCGAAGTAAAAGCTTTGAACCGCAAGATGCAAATGATTTTTCAAGACCCTTATGCATCATTGAACCCACGAATGAAGGTCCTTGATATCATCGCTGAAGGGCTGGATGTTCATGGTCTAACGAAAGACCCGAAAGAACGGAAGCAGAAGGTCGTCGAATTATTGGAAACAGTCGGTTTGAACAAGGAGCATGCTGATCGATATCCGCATGAGTTTTCGGGAGGTCAGCGCCAACGGATAGGGATTGCGCGTGCGCTTGCCGTCAATCCTGAATTCATCATCGCTGATGAACCGATTTCCGCACTTGACGTTTCCATTCAAGCCCAAGTCGTCAACCTACTGAAAGAATTGCAGGAAGAAAAAGGGTTAACCTATTTATTCATCGCGCATGACTTATCAATGGTGAAATATATTTCAGACCGAATCGGTGTCATGTATTTCGGTAAGCTCGTCGAGATGGCCCCGGCGGAAGAATTATACAAAAATCCGCTCCACCCATATACAAAATCATTGCTATCAGCAATTCCACTTCCGGATCCGATTTATGAACGCTCACGGGTTAGACAAACATATGACCCGAAAATGCATAATTACGCACCGGATGAAAAAGTGGAATTCCGCGAAGTGACAACAGGTCATTTCGTGCTCTGTTCCGAGAAAGAGTTCAAAGAAATGAAAACACAAGTTAACTAATAAAAGTGAACCGCCATGGCATCGTGATGCTTGA